>DASZLV010000153.1:0-25311 GCA_035552215.1 Solirubrobacteraceae bacterium
ATCCCGTCGTGGTATTCGCCACACCGGTTCCCGAAGGCGCGGTCGCTGGGCTCGAGCTCCGCTGACCCGTGCCCGCAGGCACCGTCGCGGGCGAAGAAGCGTGAGAAGTGCCGGCGGCCCCGCTCGTCGTCCCGGACACCGTGACAGCGCGGCCAGTCGTCGAACCGGAGACCGCACTCGCTGCGGGCGGAGTGGTGGGCGCAGGCGAAGGCGCACCCGCGGAGGGGGTCGGCGGAGTGGGCGGCGTGACCGGCACACCAAACCCGCCGTCCGTGCATGCCCAGGCAACGCTGGCAGCCGCCAGCCCAATCGCTGAAATCATCAGCGTGGAAAACCACAAACGACGGACTTGACTACTCATGAGACTTCCTCTCCCACTCGCGGCTACGCGCGCATCGCCGATCTTAACGGACTCTCGTACGTGCAAAGAACACCTAGGGCAAGCTACCATCCGCACGTTGCGAATGCAACCTTGCCGGCCGTCGACCGCCAGCGCCACCGACTCGATCGACATCCGTAACGGAGGCGCTGGCTCCACTCGGCCCCTGCCGGTCGGCCCCGCAGCCAGCCCTAACTATATGTGTCAATCACTTACGCAGACGTACTAAAGCATGTAGCGTCTGCCACGGGGCATTGCAGCGCGGGCACTGGTTACATTATCACCGAGGGGGTTCTCCATGGCTATAGGTGCTGGCGCGACCCGCCTTTACGGCGGAATGATCGCAGCTATCGCATGTGCAGCAGCACTACTCGTCGGCGTGCTCACGCTGGCGAGCGGAGGCGCCGGTACCTCGGTGTCGGCCGGCGCTCGTTCGCGAGCGGACATCAGCCGGCAGTTCGGGCGCTTGCCGCTGCGCTTCGAGGCGAACCGCGGCCAGGTCTCGCGAGGTGTTGACTTCTTGGCCCACGGCCCGGGTTACACGGTGGCTTTGGGCCACGCCGGCGCGGTGCTGGCGCTGGTCAGCGGTAGAACCCCTGGCGGTATTCCCGGCGTCGGATCGCCGTCGGCCGTCGTGGGCATGCACCTCGTTGGTGCGAGCGCCCGTCCCGCCGTTACCGGCGTGAGTCGGCTCGCCGGCACTACCAACTACATGCTCGGTGCCGATCGCAGCCGTTGGCATCTGGGAATTCCCACCTTCGCCCAGGTCCGCTATCAGGGCGTCTATCCGGGCATCGACATGGTGTATCACGGCAACCAGAGCGAGCTCGAATACGACCTCGTGGTCGCGCCGGGCGCGAATCCTGCGCGCATCGCGCTCGCGTATCACGGCGCCAAGTCCCTGTCGCTCGCCCACGGGGCGCTTCTCGTCCATGCCCCCGGCGGGACGATCCTCCAGCGCCACCCGGTGATCTACCAGGGCACCGGCGCGGGACGGCACCTGGTAGCCGGCCACTACGTGCTCATGCACGGCGGCACGCGCGTCGGCTTCCGGATCGGCGCCTACGATCACTCCCAGCCGCTGGTCATCGATCCTTCGATCTCCTACTCCACCTTCCTCGGCGGCTATAACCAGGCCCTGGGCAACGGCACGAGCACGACCCTGGCCAACGGCATCGCGGTCGATTCGAGCGGAGACGCCTTCGTCGTCGGCTACACCGACTCGGTTTCCCCCACTCCGTTCCCGACGAGCGCGGGCGCCTATCAGCCGACCTTGGGTGGCCTCCCCCGCGACGCATTCGTCACGAAGCTGAATCCCGCGGGCGACGGGGTCCTCTACTCGACCTATCTGGGCGGAACCGCCGAGGACCGCGCCACCGGTGTGACCGTGGGTCCCAACGGCAATGCCTACGTTTCCGGCTTCACCGTCAACGGCACCTTCCCGACCACCACGGGGGCCTACCAGACGACCTATGGCGGCGGAGCGCGAGACGCGTTCTTCACCGAGCTCAACGCGACCGGTACCGCGCTCGTCTACTCCACCCTCATCGGCGGCTCGGGCAGCGACACGGCGACCCGGATCGCCGTCGACAGTTCAGGCAACGCCTATCTGGTGGGCAGCACCACGCCCACGTCACCGGCCACGACCGACAACTTCCCGACCTCGGCCGGCGCCTTCCAAACCGCCTTCGGCGGCGGGACTTCGTCGGACGCCTTCGTCGCCAAGATCTCCCCCGCCGCCGGCGGGGCCAGCGACCTGACCTACTCCACCTTCCTCGGCGGTAGCGCCAGCGACTCCGGAGCGGCCATCGCCGTCGATGCCGCCGGCGAGGCGTACGTGACCGGCGGCACGGCCTCAGCGAACGAGTTCAGCACCTTCAACACCACCACCTACGGCGCCTTCCAACCGGCCCTGAACGGGGGAACCAATGGGAACGCGTACGTGGCGAAGCTCAACGCCGGGGGAACCGCCCTGCTCGCCGCGACGTTCCTGGGCGGGAGCGGCAACGCCGCCGCCGGGGGCGACTCGGGGGCGGGAATCGGGCTCGACTCCAGTAGTAACGCCTATGTCACCGGAACGGCCGCATCGACAGACTTCCCCGTGACACCGGGCGCCGTACAGCCGCAGAACGCCTCCGCCCCGGGGTCCAACGCCGACGACTCGTTCGTGACCAAGCTAGCGCCCGATCTCAAGTCGCTGGGCTACTCGACCTACTACGGGAGCATCACCTACGACACGGGGACGGACATTGCCGTGGATCCCGCCGGCAACGCCTATGCCGTCGGCTACACCCTGGGCTCGTTCCCCCTGAAGAATCCCGTGCAGGTGCGCACAGGCGACTACGACACGCACCTGACCAAGTTCGATCCGAGCGGCAACGTCGTCTATTCCACGATCTATGGCGGCGGCGCGCGCGACTTCATCAACGGCGTCGCCGTCGACAGCGCAGGCAACGCCTACATCGCCGGACGCACGGACTTCTTCTCGCCGAACTCCTTCCCGATCAAGAATGCCTTCCAGCCGCTCAACGGCGGCTTCGCAAATGCCTTCGCAGCGAAGATCAGCGCCTCGCCGACGGCGGTGCTCGTCAACTCTCTGCGCTCGCGGGGCGGCCCCGTCGTCGGGGGGAACACCGTGGTGCTCACCGGCATCGGTTTCACGGGGGCCACGGGCGTCTCCTTCGGGGGCACGCCGGCCGCGGCCTTCACCGTCAACTCCGACACCCAGATCACCGCGGTCAGCCCTCCGCATGCGGCGGGGCAGGTCAACATCACCGTGACCGCTCCGGGTGGGACCTCGCCGGCCAATCCGGTGACCCTGTTCGAGTACGCGGAGGGGGTGTGGTCGCTCACGGGATCGCTCAACACCGTCCACTACGACCAGCAGATGACGCTCCTCAACGACGGCCGCGTCCTCCTCGTCGGCGGCCAGAACTCGATGTTCGGCAACACCATCGCCAGCACCGAGATCTACAGCCCGCTCACCGGCGCCTGGACGCAGACCGGCCCCCTCAACACCTCCCGGAGCGCCTATACCCTTACGCGCCTCGACGGGCCGGCGTGCCGCTCCACCTCGCCGGCGTCGTACTGCGGCGAGGTCCTGGCGGCGGGCGGCTCACCCAATAATGCGGGGAGCGGGTCGACAGCGCTGAACACGGCCGAGCTCTACAACCCGGGCACGGGCACATGGTCGTTCACCGGCAATCTCAACACGGCGCGGGAGCAGTCCGCCGCGACGCTGCTCGACGGTCCCGAGTGCCATGCCGCCTCGCCGCCCGCCTACTGCGGCGAGGTCCTGATCTCAGGCGGCTTCAACCCTGCCACCTCGACCACCTACAACACGGCCGAGCTCTATAACCCGGCAACCGGCACGTTCGCCAATACGGGCTCCTTCTCGTACACGGCGCACCTGTTCCAGTCCGTGCTCCTGCCCAGCGGGAAGGTGCTGATCGCGGGCGGGACCGGGAGCGACCCCACGGCCACGGCGATCTACAACCCGGCGAACGGCGCGTGGAGCACCACCGGTTCGATGAACATCGGCCGCCAGCGCAACACCTTGATCCTTCTCCAGGATGGGAGGGTCTTGGCCGCTTCGGGCACGCCGCCCGGCGACCCGCCACAGCTGGGCACGCCGCAGCAGGCAGGCGATTCCGCGGAGATCTACGACCCGAGCACCGGGATCTGGACCCTCCTGCCCAACCGCCTGTTCGGCGCCACCCGCGACAACCACGACAGCGCCGTGCTCCCCAGCGGCCAGGTGCTGCTGGCCGACGGGGGCCGCGGCGGCCTGACCTCCGAGTTGTTCAACCCGGGCGCCAACACGTTCAACTCCGCGGGCCTGCTCAACATCTCCCGGGGCTCGGGTAACCCCCAGTCAGGTTCCTACTACGCCATCGTGCTCTCCAGCGACCCCAACTCGTTCGCGAGCGACCCGGCCGTGTGCGGGAACAACTGCGGCAAGGTCCTGGTGGCGGGGAATACCGACACGGCCACCGCCGAGCTCTACACGCCGGCGCCTCGAGTCGACTCGTTCACCCCTGCCGCGGGACCGGGCACTGGTGGAACCTCGGTGATCATCACCGGGCTCGGGTTCACCCATGGCGTGCGGTCGGTGTTCTTCGGCTCAACGCCGGCGGCGAACTTCAAGGTCAACGCCTACGGGCAGCTCACGGCGGTGACTCCCGCGGGGAGCGGCTCGGTGAAGATCTCGGTGGTCAACGACGGCGGCCAAGCGAGCTCTGCCGGCACCTTCGCCTACCAGGCGGGGAGCGCCCCACCGCCGACGTCGCCCGTGATCACCGTCACGACGAAGCCTGCCTCCAAGGTGACGGTGTCCGCGGCCGCCCTCAACGGGCTGATCGGCACCGCTGGCGTGGCCACGAAGTGGCAGTTCCAGTACGGCCGGACGACGAGCTACGGCACGGGAACCGCGCTCCAGTCGATACCCGCCGGCAAGGCATCGGTCTCGGTGTCGTGGACCGTGACCCACCTGAAGCCGCTGACCACGTACCACTTCCGGCTCCTCGGCACCACGGGCACCGGTGCCAGCCTCAAGAACGTCTACGGCCAGGACCTGAGGTTCACGACGAACGCCACGGGACGGTTGCTCCTCGATCACGCGAAGCTCATCGTGAGACATCGGGGCGTGTCGCCGTCATTCACCTGCGCGAGCTCCGTGTCTTGCTCGAGCAAGCTCTCGATCACCACACGCGCGCGCCTCAGCAAGGGCAAGAAGCTCGCGACTGTCGTCTGCGCGACGACCACGGGCTTCTTCAAGATCCGCGCCCACAAGCACGGGACGGTCAGGGTAAGCGTGCACAGTGCGTGCCTGACCCTGCTGGGTAATGCCCGTCACCACAGCATCGACGCCAAGCTGACCGCGAATCCTCGGACCGGCCAGCATGCCGTGATCAGGAAGGTGGTCCTCGCCCTTTAGAAGTCGGGGTGAGCGAATGAGAGCCATGTGCGTCGCGCAGAGCCGGGGCGGTGAGCGGGCCACGCCGCCTGGGACGCGCTCGGTACTGTCGGTCATGCTCGTGGTGAGCATGACGATGGCGGTGGCTCTGGCGAGCCGGGCGTCTGCCGAGCGAGCCTCAGATCCCGCCTCGGTCGCGGCCGGAATGCTCGACCTGGGCAGGAGTTACAGCTGTGCCGTGCCGGCCGATGGCGGAGCTCGGTGCTGGGGCTATGGCGCGCAAGGCCAGCTGGGCTACGGCAACAAGGGCAGCGTGGGCGCCGACCAGACGCCGGCGGCGGCGGGCCCCGTCGACATGGGCAACGGTGGCACGGTCCAGGCGATCAGCGCCGGCGACTTTCACGCCTGTGCGCTAGTGAGCGGCGGCTCGGTGATGTGCTGGGGCCTCGGCGCCAACGGCCGGCTCGGCTACGGCAACACCAACAACGTCGGCGATGGCTCTTCTCCCAATCCCAATTCGCCCGATCCCAGCGTAGCGTCGGCCGGCCCGGTCGACCTCGGCGCCGGGTACGCCGCGCAGGCCATCACCGCCGGCGGCGCCCACACGTGCGTGATCCGCAATGACGGGCGCGTCGTGTGCTGGGGCTACGGCTTCTACGGGCAGCTCGGCTACGACAACGCGAGCAGCGTCGGCGACGGCGGGACCACCTTTAGCGGTGACCCCGCGAATCAGAGCGCCGCATCAGTCGGCCCCGTCAATCTCGGCGCGGGACACACCGCCGCGGCCATCAGCGCCGGCTACGAGCACACGTGCGCGATCCTGAACGACGGCACCGTCCGCTGCTGGGGAAACGGGCTCAACGGGCAGCTCGGCTACGGCCGCACCGGGAACGTCGGCGACGGATGCGGTCAGCCCCCGTCCAACACGCCGTCGGCGGGACCCCCCTGCCCCGTAGCACCCGGAGAGCCCCCGAAGACTCCCGATCCCGGGGTGGCTTCGGTCGGGCCGGTCGACCTCGGCGGGCACACCGCGGTGGCGGTCAGCGCCGGCCGACTGCACACGTGCGTAATCCGCAATGACGGCAACGTCGTGTGCTGGGGATACGGGGGCGACGGCCGGCTCGGCTACGGCAATTCCGTCAGCGTCGGCGACGGCGGCTCGGACCCCAGCGTGGCTTCGGCCGGGCCGGTCGACCTCGGCGGGCACACCGCGGTGGCGATCAGCGCCGGCGACACCCATACCTGCGCCATTCTCGAGGACGGGACGGTCCGCTGCTGGGGCTACGGCGCCAACGGCCAGCTCGGCTACGGCAACACCAGCAACGTCGGCGATGGCATCGGTTCGGACGGCAGTCCCGACCCCAGCGTGGCCTCGGCCGGCCCCGTCGATCTCGGCGGCCACACCGCGGTGGCGATCAGCGCCGGTGCCACGCACACCTGCGCCATGCTCGACGACGGCAGCGTGCGCTGCTGGGGCCAAGGCGCCTTTGGGCAGCTCGGCTACTGCAACATCAGCAACGTCGGGGACACCCCTGCAGACACTCCCGGTAGCGCGGGCCCGGTCAACCTCGTTTCCGGCGATGGCGGTGAGCTGTGCCTGTCCCCGGTCCCGGCAAACCTCACGCCGCCGACGATCGCTGGCCACGCGGCGCTCCGCCAGACGCTGACCGAGGCCCACGGTACGTGGTCGCCGACCCCGACCACCTACGCCTACCAGTGGGAACGTTGCGACCGCACCGGCGCCGGGTGTGGAACGATCACCGGCGCCACCAGCTCCAGCTACACGCTCGCTGCCGACGACGTCGGCGCGACCATCAGGGTGCTCGAGACCGCGCGCGACGCCCGTGGCTCGGGCATCTCGGCGACCTCGGCCCACACCGCGGTGGTCACCGCCCCGGCCACCGTGGCCCCGTCGGATGCGGCCAGGGCGCGTGGGTACCGTCATTGCCTCGCGGGGGTCAGCGCTCATGCCCGGCGCGCCAGGGCGCTGACCCATCGCGGCTCCGCGCGCGCACGCACGCGGGCCCGGCGCCGGCTCGCCCGTGAGCTCGCCCGCGGCCGACGACGGTGTCTGCGCGTCTACGGCCGGACCCCGGGCCCGGTCACCGACCTGCGAGCCGTCGTTCGCGGCGCCACCAAGCTCGAGCTCGACTTCACCGCGCCCGGCACCGACGGTACCAAGGGTCCCGGCGCTCACAGCTACCTGATCAAGCAGTCGCAGCACCCGATCCGCAATCAGCGGAACTTCGCGGCTGCCCAGGCGCTGTGTAAGGGCGACTGCCGCTTCGCGGTGAAGGCGGTCGGGACGAAGATCAGCCTCATGGTCACCGCGCTGCGGCCGAAGACCACCTACTACTACGCGATCTCCGCCCGCGACAACGTTACCGCTCGACCGGGCCCGCGCACGCAGGCCGTGCACGCCAAGACCGGGTAGCCGGCGCGGGGCACGCCGCCTACCGATCGGGCACCGGCCGCTTAACCAATGCGGGCCGCCCTCTCGAGCGGCCCGCACTGCGGTTTTGCAACCGGATTCGTTGTTAGCGGCCGATCGTGGCCCGCCGGCGCCGAAGCTCGGCTCCCGTGAGCCCAGCGACGAGGCCGATGAGGCCAATCGCCAGGATCGCGATGCCGATGGTCAGCGCCGAGCTGGTGCCGCCGCCCATGCCCGCTGCGGTACCGCTCGAGAGCGAAGCGGTCTGGCCCGGAGCGAACCCGCTCCAGAGATCGCTCGTGGCCGACAGCTGGGAGGTTGCCGGGGCCGTGCTCTTCTGCGTCGCCGTCTGAGCGTGATGCGTCGTGGCCTTGCTGTGTGTCGTCGTGGCGGACGAGGTCGACGTCGAGGTCGACGTGCCCGCGGTCGAGGTCACAGGAGCCGCCGTCGCGACCGGAGCGGAGGCGACCGGAGTCGCCGGTACCACCGAGGTCGGTGTGGGCGTGGCCTTGGTCGTGGGCGACGCGTGGTGCGTCGTCACGGCGGCACTACGGTGCACCGTGGGGACCGAGAACGAAGGCGACGAGCCGCTCGAGGTCGACGAACTGGTTGGCGTCGACGGCGCGCTGGCCACCGTGGGTCCTGAGGCCGCTGGCTTTGGCACTACGACCGCGAAAGCGGCCGAGGCGCTGCCGCCCGTGGGCTTGGTGGCGCTGATCACGTAGTTGCCGACGGCGGTCGGAGCCACCATGGTCGTGGCGAACGCTCCGCCTCCACTGCTCGTCACCGTCGCCGAGCCTGTCGGGCCTGACACGGTGATGGACTTGCCGGTCGCGAAATACGAGCCGTAGACGGTGATCGAGGACCCCGGCGAGAAGCTCGTGGAGTTCAAGTTGATGTGCGCCTGGGGATTACAGGCCCACGCGATCGCCGGCGGGACCAGCATCAATCCTGCGGCGGCGAGGCCCACGAGCCACCGCCTTCGTGCAACGTGCCCTACTTGCTTATTGCGCATGCGCAGCCCTCTTCCCGTCGCGTTGGAATTTGCGCACGAGTCTACCGACTATGTGTGCATTAGCAAGTGCGAAACGCATCTAGTGGGCTGGTTCCCCGGCCGCCGCCACGAGGACGACCGTCTGGCCTTCGCCGCCCAGCTCCTCGAGCACATCGCCGAGCTCTTTGAGCGAGCACCGATCGAGTCGCTCGCCCGGCCACGACACGCGCTGTCCGATGGCACAGGGGGTGTCCGGCGGGTATCCGCCGTCGAGCAAGGCCCGCTGGAGCTCAGGGCCGCAGTCGCGGATCATGTAGAGGGCGAGGGCATGCCCTCCTGAGGCGGCGTTGGCGATCGCCGGGGCGACCTCGCCGTCCTTGCCCGGCCCGCTGGCGAGAACCACCGGGAGCCGCTCGGCCTCGCTCGTGAGCTCCCAGCCCAGCGCGGAGGCCGCTGCACATGCCGCCGTCACGCCGGGGATGATCTCGACCTCGAGGCCTCTGCTGCGCACCCGGTCGAGCTCCTCGGCCAGGCGGGCGTAGACGGCGGGGTCACCGCCGTGGAGGCGCGCGACAGTCAGACCCGCCGCCGCGGCGCGGTCGTACGCGGCCTCGAGCTCGGCCATCGTCGCCGGCGGCCACGCGAGGATCTCCGCGTCGGGACGGCTGTGCTCGCGCACGAGCTCCTCGGTGACGAGCGGCCGCCCCCAGATGACGATGTCGCTCCTGGCCATGGCGCGGGCGCCGCGCAGCGTCACCAGGTCCGCCGCCCCCGGCCCGCCGCCGATGAGGAACACCTTTCCGGCCCCGGTGGCTGGCTGCTGCGGCATCGCCCGACTCTACCGGCCTATGCTGCTGCCGATGCGCCTACCGTCGCTCGTCCGACGCCACCGGGCGACGCTCGCGGTCCTCGCAGCGCTCGCCGTGTTCGCCGCGTGCCCGTCATCAGGAGGCGCCACCGTGAGCAGGGTGCGGATCCCCTTCCCCCAGGCCGACGGAACGCTCACCCCCTACACCTTCGAGCTCGGCTACCCGCTCGTCATGCTCGCCTACGACTCGCTGATGTGGCGGGACGCGCACGGCAACCCGCGACCGTGGCTGGCGCGAAGCGTCACGCGCCACGGGGACACCGTCGTCGTGCGCCTGCGTCACGGCGTCAAGTGGCAGGACGCGGTACCGCTCACGGCCGCGGATGTGGTGTTCACGTACCGATACATCGCGACCCACCCCCATCCGCGCTTCACGCCCGAGCTCAACGATCTCGCTGACGTCGAGCAGACCGGTCCCGACACCGTCGTCTTCCGGCTGCGCTCGCCATCGCTGGGTTTCGAGGACGAGCCGCTCTCAGACGTGCCCATCCTCCCCCAGCATCTCTGGCAGGGCATGCCCGCGGACCGTGTCGCACCCCCGGGCTTGCCCGTGGGCAGCGGCCCCTACCGGATCGTGTCATATAGCCCCCGCACCGGTTACCGGTTCATCGCCAACGACAAGTACTTCCGCGGCGCTCCCACCGTGCGCGAGATCGACGTGCCCATCATCCGCGACGCGCAGGCCACCTTCGACGCGCTCGCCAACGGCAGTGTCGACGCCGTGCCGGCCGAACTCACGCCCGACGAGGTCGGCCAGGTAAGTCGTGACCTCGGGGTGCGAATCGCGACCGGCGACACCTACACGGGCACGGTGCTCATGCTCAACACCGCCGGCCCACCGTTTGCCTCCGTGGGCATCCGCCGTGCCGTGGCAGAGGCGCTCGACCAGCAGTCGATCGCCGCGTCGCTGAACGGGGCAACGGGAGGGACGCTCGTGCTTGCGGCGGACCGGGGGATGCTCGACCCACATTCGCCGTGGGCGCCGCCGCAGTCGTTGCGGACCTTTGCTCCCGACGCTGCCCGCATCAAGCTCGCCGAGCAGGGCGAGCCGCCGATCGTCGTGCTCGCGCCCAACAACGATCCCCTTCGTCTGGAGGCCGGGCAGCAGGTGGTCCGGGCTCTGATGACGGTTGGGGCGCGAGCCACCCTCCACCCGGTAACGCCTGCGGCTCTGTCGCGCGACGTCGGCGTCAACGGCTATCAGCCGAGCTTCCAGGCAGCGATCTGGACAACCCCGTACCTGGCCTCGGACGACCCGTCCTTCCTCGACGCCCTGTTCGGGCCGCCGCTGCGCACGCCGCTCAACTACTCCGGGTACTCGAGCCTCGCCTTCGACTCCCTAGCCGCCGCCGTCGCGGCCGCCCCCACCCCGGCGCTCCGACGCCGAGCCGTGGGCCGCGAGCTTGCGCTCATCGCCCGCGACGCGCCGGTGGTGCCCCTGTTCTTCACCCGCGGGGCGTTCGCCTATCGCCCCGAGGTCTACAACGGCTGGGTCTACGTCAAGGGCACGGGGATCCTCGACAAGCAGTCCTTCCTCTCCGCTGCCACGAGGACGAAGCCCGCCCCGGTGCCGACCAATCCCCCCGGCGCGGTGGCCGGACAGGACAGCGGACTGAGCACTTTCGTCCTCTTCGGCATCGGCATTGCCTGTCTGCTCGCGGCCGCGGGTGGATGGCGCCTATACGTCAGACGCAGCTAGAGATTAACGATCTTTCCGTCGTAGCGTTAGCCTTAGGCAAGTGAGCGACGGAGAGACAAGGCGGTCGCGCCGCCCTCGCCGGGGTACTGGTGGTGCCTCGTTCTGGGCGAAGATCGCCATCGTCGTGCTCCTCGTCGCCTACGTGGGCGTGCTCGTCGCCTCCGCGCCGCACGTCAGCGGCGACCGCCTGGGCCTCAACAGCTTCGTCGACTTCGCCCAGAACGGCAAGGTGCGCAGCGCGGTATTCCTCGATCAAGATGGTTACATCGTCGGGCAGTACCGGCGCCCGGACAGCACCATCGCGCCGTACAACGTCGCCTACCCGAACAACAACGGGACCAGTGACCGCCTCGTCGGCCTGCTCCTGGGCGACAACGTCCCCACCCAGGTCAACCACCAGACGCTCAAGAGCTTTGCCGCCCCCGCGACGATCCTCCTCCCGACGCTCATCCTCATCGTCGTCTTCGTGTACTTCATCCTGTCCTACCGGCAGGGGACCGGACTCTTCGGGGTGGGCAGCGGCGCGCGGCGGATGCGCGAGGACGACACCCGCGTCAACTTCGAGGACGTCGCCGGGCAGGACGCGGCCGTCGCCGAGTTGCGCGAAGTCGCCGACTTCCTCGCTGACACCGAGCGCTTCTCCGCCCTCGGCGCTCTCATCCCCCGGGGGATCCTCCTCTACGGGCCTCCCGGCTGCGGCAAGACCCTGCTCGCGCGCGCCCTCGCCGGTCAGGCGGGCGCCGCCTTCTATTCGATCTCGGGGTCTGACTTCGTCGAGCTCTACGTCGGCGTCGGAGCGGCGCGGGTGCGCAAGCTCTTCGAGGAGGCGCGCGCCAACACCCCGGCGATCATCTTCATCGACGAGCTCGACGCCATCGGTCGCCGCCGCGCCGCCAGCGGCCGGGCGGGCACCGGGTCCTCGGAGGAGCAGGGCCAGGCCCTCAACCAGCTCCTCGCCGAGATTGACGGCTTCACGCCCCAAGAGGGGGTCCTGCTCGTGGGGGCGACGAACCGGCCCGATGTCATCGACCCCGCCTTGCTGCGTCCGGGACGCTTCGACCGCTCGGTCGGCCTCGAGCTGCCCGACGAGAAGGGGCGCAAGCAGATCCTCGAGGTCCACGCGCGAAGCAAGCCGATGAGCCCCGGCGTCGACCTCGACCGGGTCGCGCACGATGCCATCGGGATGACGGGCGCCGACCTCGCCGGTCTGATGAATGAGGCGGCGCTGCTGGCCGCCCGCCAGCGCAGCTCCTCGATCTCCACCGAGGACCTCGAGCAGGCCATGCGCCGCATCCGCGAGGCGCCCGAGCGCCAGCGCCGCCTGGCGGTGCGCGACCGCCGCATCGGCCAGAGCGCACTCGATGGCGAGCGCGTTACCTTCGCGGAAGTCGCCGGTCTGTCGGAGGCGGTGGCCGAGCTCGGCGAGGTCCGCGAGCACCTCGCCGATCCCGCTCGCTTCGAGCGCCTGGGGGCACGCATCCCCACCGGCTATCTGCTCACCGGGCTACCGGGCTCGGGCAAGACGCTGCTCGCCCGGGCCCTCGCCGGCGAGACGAACGCGACCTTCGTCTCCGCGGCGGCCAGCGAGTTCGTGGAGGTGTTCGTCGGCGAGGGGGCGGCACGGGTACGCGACTTGTTCGCCCAGGCACGTTCGGTCGCCCCCGCGATCGTCTTCATCGACGAGATCGACGCGATCGGGGGTAAGCGGAGCGGGAACAACCTCGATAGCGGCGAACGCGCCAACACGCTCAACCAGCTCCTCATCGAGCTCGACGGATTCTCGGGGCGCGCCGGCGTCGTGGTCATGGCGGCCACGAACCGTCCCGATATCCTCGACCCGGCGCTGACGCGGCCGGGACGCTTCGACCGGACCATAACCCTCGAGCTTCCCGACCAGGCCGGGCGCCGCGCCATCCTCGAGCTCCACGCCAAGGGCAAGCCGCTGGCGGCGGATGCCGATCTCGATGCTCTCGCGCGGGTGACCCGCGGCCTGTCGGGCGCGGACCTCGCCAACCTGCTCAACGAGGCGGCCTTGATCGCCGCCCGCAGGGATCGGGTCGAGGTCGACCAGGAGATCCTCGAAGACGCGCTCGACCGCACTGGCGTGGGCATCGCCGGGACCCGCGCCCTGTCCGAGGACGACCGCAAGACGGTCGCCTACCACGAGGCCGGCCACGGACTTGTCGCTCTTGCCCTGCCCGGCGGTCGCGTCCTCCACAAGATCAGCATCGTCCCGCGCGGGCAGACGCTCGGTGTCACCTGGCTGCCCGAATCCGATGACCAGCTCCTGCACCGCCGGTCGCTCTTGATCGAACGGATGGCCACGCTCCTCGGTGGCCGCGTCGCCGAGGAGCTGGTGTTCGGCGAGCCTTCCGACGGCTCCGGGAATGACCTCCAGCATGTTGCTGTGATCGCCCGCCGGATGGTCACGGCGGTGGGCATGAGCAAGACCCTGGGTGCCCTGGCCTATCCCTCGGAGGAGGGTGCCACGCCGTACTCGCCGGAGACGGCCAGGCTCATCGACTCCGAAGCCCGCCGCCTCGTCGACGAGGCCGAACGCCTGGCCAACGAGGTCCTCGCGCGCCAGCGCCCCGAGCTCGACCGCGTCGCCGAGGCGCTCCTCGAGCGCGAGAACCTGTCGCTCACCGAGGTCGAGGCCATCATCGGGACCGCCCGCGTGCTCGACTGATGCCCGCGGCCACCGAGGGCCCGTTGTGGCTCGCGGTCGCGGGCAAGGGCGGCGTCGGCAAGTCGGTGATCGCGGGGACGCTGGCGCGCATCCTCGCTCGGCGCGGGCATCGAGTACTTGCCATCGACAGCGACCCGATGCCCGGACTCGCGCAGTCACTCGGCGTTCCCGAGCCGGCTCTTCCGCCGCTCCTCGACGCCGCCGAGAAGGTCGGCAAGCGCTGGCAACTGAAGCGGGGGATCGGCCCCGCGCGTGCCGTCGCGCGCTATACGACGCAGGCCCCCGACGGTGTCCGTCTGCTCCAGCTCGGCAAGGCCGACGGCGAGGGGCTGCTGAGCGTAGATGGATCCGTCAATGCCTTCCTCAAGGTCGTGCACCGTTTGCATGAACCGACCTCACTCCAGGCATGGACGATCGTCGGCGATCTCCCCGCGGGACCGCGTCATCCCGCGGCCGGCTTCAGCCCCTACGCTCGTCTCTACGTGGTCATCGTCGAGCCGAGCAGTCAGTCCGTGCTCACCGCTAGGCGCATCGCCCACATCGCCCGTGCCCACCGCGGCGCCGAGGTGCTCTTCGTGGCGAGCAAGATCGACGGCGCGGCCGAGCGCCGGCAGGTCGAGCGGCTGCTCGGCGAGCGCGTCGCCCTCGCCGTGCCTTCTGACCCTGCGGTAGCCGCCGCCGAGCGCTCCGGCGTTGCCCCGCTCGACGCCGCTCCGCGCTCGCCGGCGGTGCGAGCGGTCGAGCGTTTGGCGGATGAGCTCGAATCGCGTACGCTGGCACGCACATGAAGATCGCGGTGGCCGGCAAGGGCGGAGTGGGCAAGACGACAATCTCGGGGACGCTGGCCCGGACCCTCGCGCGCAGCGGCGCCACTGTGCTCGCGCTCGACGCCGACGTGAACCCCATGCTCGGCCTCTCCCTGGGCCTGGGCATGCAGGGGACCGAGGACCTGGCCGCCGTTCGCCAGGCCCTACGCGATGGCGAGATCGAGCATGCCCCCACGGCGCAGGCAATGCTCGACGAGTTTGGTAGCGACGCGCCAGACGGTGTGCGCGTCGTCGTCGCCTCACGGATGGACGGTCCCGACTCCGGGTGCGGGTGCTGCGGCGTCACCCCCGACCAGATGCTGCGCGAGCTCGACTCCCTCGAGCGCACCGTGCTCGGCGACCTCGAGGCGGGAGTCGGCGTGCTCTCGCGCATGGCGCCCGGCAGCATCGATGTCGTGCTCGTGGTCGCGAATCCGACGGCGAAGTCGATCGAGGTCGCCCGTCGCGCCATCCAAACTCCTGCCGCGCGCGAGAGCCGGATCCTCGTGGTTGCCAATCGCGTCCGTGACGAGGATGACATCGCGCTCATTCGCGATGGGATCGGCGACTATGAGATGGCGGTGATCCCTGAGGATCCGATGATCGCCCGTGCCGACGCCGAGGGCGTGGCGCCGCTCGATCTCGATGACGCCGCTCCGGGCGTGCAGGCGATCATCGCGCTCGGCGAGCGCCTCGCCGCCGTCGCCGCCTGATCCTAGGCTTCGGGCGCTGCCCGGCGGGGGGGCGGCGACGTGCCGCGGCCGAGCATCACCATCACCGCGATTCCCAGCAAGGCGAGCGCGATGGCGGCGATGCGCAGGACGGCTTTCAGGCCGCCGGAGATGCGCTCGGGGCTGTTGAAGGCCACGATCTGACGGGCGATGTCCTGCTTCAGGGTCACTCGGGTGCCGGCGCGGGTGTCGGCCCACACCGCCATGGCGTGATTCGCGGTTGACACCAATCCGAGCGTCCCCCCGAGGTCGGCGAGTCCGCGGTCCGCTCCGAACCCGATGCGCGAGCTGAACGGGCGGTTGCTCAGGACGAGATATCGGGTGAACGCCTTGCCGTGGTCATACGAGGACTGCAGCGAGACCTGGTTGAGGACGTTGGCGGGGTCAGCGCGTCGGTCGTAGTAGACGATGTCGACGCGGCCGTTGGGCGCAACCGCCACCTTGGGCAGGTACTGCGCCGTCGCGTCGTTCACCGGGGTGTCGTTGACGCGGGTGGGGGCCGACCAGCGTCTTGCGCCGGAAGCCAGTGTCCACAGGTTGACGTCAGAGTGCCCGCCGTGCGCGTTCTCGAAGGCGACGTAGAGCTCGCCGCTGGCGGGATCCACGGCCAGCGAGGGGAACGGGGGCGTGTAGACGATGAACCGTCGCGCCGGCGCCACGTTGCCCACTGTCGACGCCGTCCAGCTCGTGCCCCGGTCAAGTGATCGCGCGAGCTCGAGTTGCCATGGCCCGGCGTAGGCCGGGCCGACATGCCCTCCGCTGGCCCCCGAGTAGTCCAGCGAGTCACCTTCGAGGTTGAGATAGAGCACGTAGAGCTGACCGTGCGGTCCGAAGGCGGGCGCGGGAGAGATGACCCGGGCCTGGCCTGCGGCGCTGACCTGGGTCGGTGTCAGCCAGGTACGCCCGCCGTTGTCGGAACGCACTGCCTCGATCGGGTTATCCGTCGAACCGAAGCCGTAGAGGACGAGTGGCTCCGCGGCCTTGAGCCAGATCAGGTAGACGCGTCCCGGCACTCGGGGATCGGCAGCGACGCGGATCTGGAAGGCGTCACGCCCGAGCGGAGTGGGGATCGGCGGCGAGAGGCTCTGACCGCCGTCGCGCGAGGTCACGAGCCAGGCCGCGTGCGGCGCGTTGGCCCGCCCCGCGAGGGTGGCAAAGGAGACGTAGAGGGTCCCGTCGGATCCGAACGACGCGTCCGGGGCGTAGCACTCGGGCACGTGGCCGGTCGTTCCCGGCACCGGGATCGGGGTCTGCGTCCAGTGTCCGCCGCCGTCGAAGGACACGTTGAGCGCGCATGAGTAGGTGGGCGAATCGATCTTGTTGGCGATCACCAGGTTGGCGGGGTTCGCCGGGTTGCTGGCGACGTTGGGGGTGTTGTTCGAGCTCAGGTCGAGTGGGTTGAGCGCACCCGTGTTGACCGCCAGGTTGCCGCCCACGCGTCGTACCTCGTTGTGGCCATTGAATGCTGTGCTGACCAGGAAGGCGCCGAGGGCGAGGAGAATGAGGGCGACGCCGGCGAGAACCCAGGGAACGCGGAGCGAGTGCTCGGGCGGTTCGTGCGCGGGGCGCCGCGCGGCCTTGGGATTGGCACCGTCGCGGTCTGGAGACGTCGTCGCCACGGTGGGCTACTTGGGCCGCGGAGGATGGGGCCCGCGAGCTATGTGCAATCCGTCGCCGAGTCGCTCCAGGGCCTGACGGACAAATTTGGAGACTCGACGAGTAGGCTCGATCGAGTAGACGACGTGCGCGCAGTTGATCAGGTGATCCACGTGTTCGACGAGCGCCACCGTGCGGGTCGTCCCGCAGTTGATGGTGTCGCGCTTGCCGCCGTTGATGGCGTCGATCACGGTGAAGCCCTTGCCGCCGTCTATGTAGGCGCCGCCCCGCCCGGCGAGGATTACGTCGTGACCAGGACCAGCGAAAAGCTGGTCCTTGCCCGAGCCACCCACGAGGAGGTTGCTGACCGGGCCTCCGGCGAGCAGGGTGTTGCCGCTGCCCGCGTAGATCTCGTTGTTGCCCCGTCCGCCGTACAGGCGGTCCCGGCCCGGGCCGCCGAAGATGAGCTGGTTCCCCCGGCCGCCGAGGATCGTGTCGTTCCCGGTTCCCGCGTACACCCGGTCATTGCCGAGTGAGGCCTTGATGCAGTCGTCGCCGGCACCGCCGACGATAACCTCGCCCCGGCCGAGGCCGAAGATCTTGAAACCGACCGACTTCGGCGCCGAGGGGGCGATGACCTTGGCGCCGGCGGCCCTGGCGATGATCGTGTTCGAGCACTTCCCGTGCTTGTAGGCGACGGGCGCCGGGGGGAGGTGAACAAGGGCCACAGGATTGGACGGCGGGGTCGGGCCGAGGAGGGAGGCGGCCGAGTTGTCGGCCTTGAGGATGTAGGCGCGGCCCTGGCCGGCCACGGTCCCGTTCCACAGGTACGAAGAGGCGGCATAGCTCATGAAGCCGTTGCCGGTGAGGTCGCCCATGGGCACGAGCCCGACGCCGAACCCGCTCCCCGGGCTCTGATCGGGGTCGGGGATGGTCTGCAACAGCGTGTTGCTCGCCGGGTTCATGATGTAGAAGTTGTTGATGTTCCCGTTGGTCAGCGGGGTATTCGGATCGAAGGGCGAGTCGCTGCCGATGGCGACATCGTCGTTGAGAGCACCAGGGGTATCGGTGAGGTTGCCCACACCGGTGAACGAGCCCCCGAAGTTGCCGCCGATGTGAGGAGACGGATCGAGCAGCGTGCCGAAGTGCCAGCTCCCCTCGCCTCCGCCGCCGGCGTTGAGGTCGCCGTTGAACAGGAAGGCGGCGCCGTCGGCGGTCGCAGAAGTGGTCTGCAGCGCCGAGGGCAGGAGGATGTCGGGGATCGAACTCCCGTTCAGATACCCGACCGGACGGCCGCCGTTGAAAGAACTGGAGAACTGGGCCTTGGGCTGAGGGGAGGGGTCGGGAAGGGTGAGGGTGGGCGTCTCGGTGGCGCCCGGGCCGGCGGTGCAGGTGGGAAGCGTGCATGCCCCGCTGTACAGATAGCCGACGCCGACGTCCACCATGCTGGTATCCGGATTCTTCAGCGGGTAGTCGGCGTTGCGGTTGGTGATGACGAAGTCGGGGAAGCCGTCGGGGATCGTGCCCGTGGGAGAAGTGGGGGGAGTTGTGACTGGCGTGCCGCCGACGGCGTCGCCGATGCGGTAGACGTTCCCCCCGAACTCGGTCGAGCCCGCGGTCTGCGCATCGGGATTCTTGATCGTGTACAGCGGGGTATCGATGATGTGCTGCGGGCTGCTGCCGACGATGCCGGCGGTGTCGTAGACATAGGCGCGTCCGCCGGAGCAGGTCTTCGCGCCGAAGGCGCCACCGGCGGCGTTCGCGCATTGCGACAGCGGGTTCGCCGTGCCGGGCGCGTTCAACGGAGGCGCACCGACGGTAGGCCCGGAAGCAGGGCCTGTCTGCTCGATGAAGGTGCGTGCGGTGGTGATGATGGCCGGGCTGTAGGCGGCGCCGGGGAGGGGTGTGGTGACGGCTCCGATTTCGACGGCGCGCGACACCGTGGGGCACGGACCCACCCCCACGGCGTTGTTGTCGGCGTTCGACCCCGCGCATGGAGGCATCCCCTGGAGCGAACTCGACACCCGGCCGAACTGGGGGGCGGCCTTCGACGCCGCGCCATTGGGAGCGGCCGCGGCGAGGTTGGCCTCGAGCGTGCGGTCCGCCGCGGGCATGTCGATCCGCTGGAGGACCGCGCCCGTCAAGCCGTCGAGGATGTAAGTGCGCCCGATGTGGGGATCGGTGGCCGAGATGGGAAGGGTGTCGTTGCCCGACACGTCGTCCGCGGCGGGGACCTGCTGGTTGCGGGAAGCAACGACGATCGATGGAACCCCGTCAGGCGGTCCGACCGTCGGATTGGGACACATGACGCCCGGCTGTGGCGTCGGAAGGCCCGCCTGCTGAAAGCAGCTGCCCACGCTGGGCATCGTTTCCACGTAGACGAAGGCCAGGGTCGGAAAGTCGGGTTTGGCGACGGTGCTGGCGGGGTTGCTCTCCGGCGGGTTGATCACATACGGGTAGCCGTAAATGGTCTTCAGCTGCGCCCCGGTCTTGCCGTCATAGGCGAAGACCTGTCCCGGGCCGGTCTGGGCCTGGGCCACGAGGAGGTCGGCGTAGCCGTTGCCGAGGAGGTCACCGCTGGCCAGCCCCCAGCCGAAGGAGCCGCCCCCGATCGGGTTGGGCGTGTCGACGGGAATCGAGTCGTAGGTACGGGGTAGCCCGATCGGGCCTGCCGCCGAGGCCGAAGCGGCCGCGACCAGCGCAACCGTGCCGCTGACGAGCAGGGCGCCGATCGCCCCGCGCCCTCTCCATGCCCTCATAGCGGCGAGTCTATGCCGTCGCTACAGGCGAATGCAATAGATGTAGAAAACACTTAGCTCCCCCCGAGTTGCGCGCGGCAACTCAGCTCAGGCCGCCAACCTGCACCGCTGAGATCTCCGCATTGCTCGCGGTCAGGGTGAAGCTGGCGGTGGCGTTGTTGTTCGAGAGGTCGTTGCATTGCAAGGTCATCGTGCTCGTCTTCGTCGTCGTCAGGTCGAAGGCCAGGGGAAGTGTGGTCTGGTCTTCGAAGGAGCCGCCGATGAGGGCGCCGGTGACCGGGGTCCAGAAGTCCGAGTCGCCCACGATCGCTCCTGAAGCAGGAACGTCGACAAGCTGGCAATTGACCTGCGAGGTCGCCCCCGGGTGGGCATCGACCGCGGTCAGGTTGACCTTGGCGGTGATCGCGTAGGTACCTGCCGGTACTCCCGACTTCGAGAGGACCGACACCATCGTCGCCAGCGGAGAGATGGCGACGGTCGAGTTCCCGCCGTAGGCGAAGTACGCGGTGGAGGTACCGGCGGCTCCCCGAGCTCCCGTCGCCCCCGTCTTGCCCTGCGGTCCGGTCCGGCTGAAGGGGAGCGAGGTCGTGCCCTTCGGGCACCGCTTGCCTGCCTTGACGACGTCGAGCGCGCCGTGCTTGACGCAGCCCTCGATCGTGCCTCGCGCGCTCACGAAGGGATTGCCGACGGCAGCGTAGGCGCCCCCACCAAGGGCGACGAACAACGCGGTGAGCGCCACGACGTTGCCGAATGTCATGTGCGAACGAAGCCTCGACATCAATGCGGCCCTCTTCTCAGTTGATTTCCGCTGATCGCGCGGCCGCGACCCCGTCTGTGGCGCCGGCGGTTCGGGCGCAACCATAACTGCGAGCGGTGCGAGCGGCAATGCTCACTTCGAGGCCGGCGCGTGGCGATGGCCGGCCGAAGCCCCGTGTGGCTAGCTCGCGAGTGGATCGGCGCACCCGAGGCCAGCCTCACGGCTGGCCTCGGGGAGCGCTCACAACAGGCGGCTAGATCCAGTGCAGCTTGAGATTTACCTTCGTCCCGTTAGCTGCCGTGGTCCCAGCGCCGAGTCCGGTGCTGGCGACGACGAGCTTGTAATGGTGCTTGGACTTCTTCTTGGTGTGCGGCTTGGACTTCGGGTGCGCGATGGTGCCGACGCCGCAATGCGAGGCGACGAGCATGCCCTCCGCGACCGAAGCGCTCTTGCCCGCCACGTTGGGCACGACGCACGAGACGGGGGGCGGCGTGAGCGTCACGGGTGCGAACAGCGGCGGCGTGGGCGCCGGCGCTGCGGTGACCGTGAAGGCCTGGCGGGCCGGCGTACCGAATACCGGCGTACCGGAGGCGGTCTGCTGGGTGGCCGCCAGGAACGTGTCTCCGGCGACCGCGTCCGCGGGGATCGTGACCTGCACCGAGAACGACCTATCCGTGCCCGAAGGACTGGCGGTGGCCAGCACCGGACCGGTCAGACTACCGAGCCGGATCAGCACCGGTCCGGCCGAGGTCGAGTCCGTGGCACTGTGAGTACCGAAGAACGCACCGTTGACCGTAACCGTGCTTCCCGCGACCGCGGCGCCCGGGCTGTCGGTCAGCGTGGCGACCGCGGTGCACGCATACGCGGTCACTGCCGCGGCAGCCATGGGAACCGCTATGAGTCCCAGGCTCATGAGTAAGACTGCACGCTTCGAAAGCTTGCGCATACAACACCCTCCCCAACGTAATTAGTCCACACCCCGGACTGCGTGCCGGGCGGATTTGAGCCGACTATAGTGCAAAGGACTATACCATCGGCATGGAGCGTGCGGCGGTCGCGTTTCAGGACCCACAATCAGGTGGGTTGGCGCCTTGGCGGTCGCGCCAACGCCGCGAAGGCCAGCGTCAAGACGGCGAAGGCAGCGATGGCGGGGATCCCGGCGACGCCGCTTGGCGGGTCGGGAACGCGATAGCTCGCGGCGAACACGTCCTGCCGGCCGGTGGCCACGGATCCGAGACGGGTGTCGGTCCAGGCCGCGAGCGATCGCCCGTCGGTGCTCGCCAGGGCGAGCCGTGAACCGAAATCGATCGGCAGCTGCGGTCCGGCGCTCGATCCCACCCGCGAATCGAACGAGCGGGAGGAGAGCCTCGCGTATTGGAACGATCTTCCTTGGTCGCGTGAGGAGGCCAGGGTGGCGTCGACCATCTCGTTGTGCTTGCGGTCGCGGCTGCGGTCGAGGAAGAGCACGTCCACTCGCCCATCCGGCGCCACGTCGACCTGCGGCAGATATTGCGAGGTTCCGTCGCCCTTTGGGTTGCCGTTGACTCGGGTGGCCGGCGTCCACGTCGCACCGCCATCATCGGATCGGCGCAGAAACACGTCGCTGTCGCCGTCGCGAGCATCCGCCCAGGCCACGTACAGCCTGGCGCGCGGGCCCGCCGCGATCGACGGGAACTCCGGGGTGTAGACGAGGAAGCGCTGATCGGGTACCAAGTCGCCCTCCAGCTGAACGCCTCGGGCAAAGGTCGTCGTGCCCACTGGACGCGTCACCACGAGCGCAAAGGGGTGATCCCATGGAGGCCCTGGCAGATTCTGAAAGTCCCGTTGATCGCCCTTGAAATCCTCGTAGAGCACCACCAGGCGGCCGCTCGAGTCGATCACCGGGGTGGCCGCACCAACGAGGGGGCGACTGGGGTCGCTGACTTGCACGGGACGGGAGAAAGTGCGGCCTCCGTCGCTCGAGCGCGCAAGGACGATCGGGCTCGGGGGACCGATCAGGCTGAGGAGCCCGGCGGCGCCGCCCTGAAGCCAGGTCACGTACACCGTCCCCGCGTGGTCGACCGCGATCCGGGCCTGAAAGGTCAGCCGTCCTGCGATGCGTACCGGCGCCGACAGCGTGCGTCCGCCGTCCGTGGACTTCGAAATCCACAGGTCGGCAGGGACGTTGCCGTTCCCCTGGAGGTCCACGTAGGTGACGTAAAGGGTTCCGTCGGGCGCGAACGCGAGGTCCGGCGCGTAGGGTCGATCGAGACCGCGCGGGAGGGGCAGCACCGTGCTGCTCCAGGTCCGGCCGCCGTCGTCGCTGCGGTCCACTTCCGCCGAGAATCCCGGGCGATCGATGCGATTGGTTGCCACCACCACGTTGGGATCGCGCGGATCGCGGGCGAGCGACGGGGAGTTGTGGGCATCGACGACGCCCGGTGTGTTCACGAGCACGTTGGCGCTGACGCTCGTGTTGTCATCGCCGGTGACGCGGAGCGCCACGGCGGTTATGGCTGCCGCGCCGAAGGCGACGGCCAGCAGGGTGAAAATGGCTCGCCTCATGCGCGAACGGGGAGGTATCTCGGCGCACCGACTCCGTGCTGGGCGCCACAGTAGCTCAACGCGGCGTCGGCGCCTAACCGCCGGTATATGCAATCGGCATCTATCGACAACGCCGCTAGTGGGGGTATAGGCTGCCCTTCGCCGTTGGGCCGGACGGCAGATTTGGCCTGAGCAGCTTCCCCCCCCCGGGGCAGCGCGGGGACCGTTGGACGAGAGGGAGAGGCAGCACATGCGCGATCTGAGATCCAAAGTCGTACTTCTGACGTTCACCGCCCTGATGATGGTCGTCGGGTCGTTCGTCATCGCGTCCGGGGCCGATGCGGCCTCCGGTCTCCGCTTCGGCGCGAACTACAAGCTGAGCTCGAATACCGCGGGCCGGGGCGTCGACGTTCCCGGGCTGGCCGTCGATCCTGGCAATCAGAACCACATCGTCGAGGCCAACATCGACCCGGTCAACCTTCAGTGCGAGTACCACGTCAGCTTCGACGCGGGCAAGACCTGGACGGGAGGAACTCTCACCCTCCCCGCTCCCACCGCGTCCATCGCCTACCCCTCGCCTGCGTGCAACCAGAACTTCGACTCGGGCGGCTACGCCCACTTCAACACCGGCGTCGTCTTCGGCTCGGGCCAGAACGTCTACGTCACGTTCTCGATCCACCAAGGACCGTTCAACCGTCCGGAATCGGGACCGTCCGCGGACGGCGGGAATGGGGACGACGCCGTCGTCGCCCACTCCTCTGACGGCGGCCAGACGTTCTCGCCCGCGGTCATCGCCGTCCCCGGCGGAGGGCCGACCTCGGCGAATCCGGGCCTCGCCGGATACGGCATGCGCCCGCAGATCGCCGTGCAACCGGGAGCTGGAACGAGCGGCCAGGACCGCCTCTACGTTGCCTCGTGGAACTGCTACATCCGGATCCGCGCGAGCCAGACCACGCGCGGTGGGTGCTCCGGTGGCGGTGGCGACCGGCGCATCTTCGTAGCGCGCTCCAACGACGGCGGGCAGACATGGAACACGCCGGTCCTCGCGAGCGCGGCAAACGTCCGCACCGGGACCGCGACGCCGTTCCCCGGTACCGGTGCCGCCGGCGAGGCCGGCAGTACCGACGAGCAGGCGGTCGAGCCCTCGCAGCCGGTCGTCGGCCCTGACGGCGCCGTCTACGTGGCCTACAAGAACCGCGACATCACCGACGGCACGACGTGCCCGGCCAATCCGACTCGTCCCGCCACGACGGCGGGTTTTCCGAGCACGAAGGCGTACTGCGTCGTCGTCGCGAAGTCGACCGACCAGGGCGCGACCTGGACCCAGGTCAATGCCAGCGGACCGGTCCCGAGCGCCACGCTCATCAATCCGCGTCTGGCCATCGACCCATCCGTCGGATCCACCGGGAAGCTCTACGTCGTCTATGCCAAGCAGGTCGTGACCCCGCCGGCACTGCCGACCGACCCATCCGACATCTTCATCAACAGCTCGACCGACGGAGGGGCGACGTGGTCGAGCGGCGTCCGCGTCAACGACGATCCGGCCGGGGCGGTCCAGACCAACCCCTGGGTGTCGGTAGGCCCCGGAGGAGTGGTCGACGTCGCGTGGTGGGACCAGCGCAATACCTATCCCGGAACCAGCACGGTGATGGGCAACGTCTACTTTGCGCAGTCCACAAATGGCGGCGCGTCGTTCGCGCCCAACCGGCGCATCACCGACCGGTCCATCAACGAGGGCGTCGGCCTCTACAGCTACCTCGGTAACGACTTCTCGACGGGCTTCGACTGGTACGGGCCCGTGCTCCTGCCCCTCGCCGATGGCAGCGTGCTCGCGGCGTGGACGGATTCTCGCGGGGGGAATTTCGACAACGGGTTCCAGGACATCTATCTCTCGCGCCTCGGCGCCACCGCCGGGATCGTGAAGAGCTCGATCGCCACGGCGACGACACCGGGTCTCTCGGTGATGCTCTCCCGAATGGCCTACCCCGGAGGACCGGAGGAGCTCAACGGAAACCCGGTCTCAAAGGTCGTGGTCGTCAACGACTCTGATGTGGCGGGTGCGTTGGCGGGTGCGGTGTTGGCGCGTGCGAATTTTGGTCCGTTGTTGTTGTCGCCGTCGGGTGGTTTGCCGGCGGTGGTTCTGGCGGATGCTGCTCGGATGGAG
>DASZLV010000154.1:0-19561 GCA_035552215.1 Solirubrobacteraceae bacterium
CCCCAAAGTCAACGCCAAATTCGGATTCGAATCCCCATCAATCGCCAAAACCCGATGCCCACCCCGCGCCAAAACACGACACATCGTCCCCGAAATCGAAGTCTTCCCAGAACCACCCTTACCCGCAATACACAACTTCATGACTCGAACCATACCGCACGGCGGGGCCGTCCCCGGGCGGGTAGATGTGGGAAGCACTTATCCGAGGACATCTAGCGCGCATATGATCGCCGCGGGCCGGACCGTGTCCTCTGATGGTGGCGAGCAAGGGAGAGGTGCAATGAACGTTTTCCGCGCGCTGGAGAGCCTGCTGGAGGGCCCTCCGCTCGATCCGATCACGCGCAGGCAGCTGCTCCGGCGAGCGGGGGCGGGCGCCGGAGCCTTCGGCGCCGCCGGCCTGCTCGCCGCGTGCGGGAGCAGTAGCTCGAAGCCCGCGACGACGGCCGCGGGGAAGCCCGGAGGCATGCTCAAGGTCGGCGCCGACGCCGACGCCTACGTGCTCAGCGGCTCAGGCGCCAACGTCGGGCAGTACCCGTTGAACGCGAACATCTTCGAGGGGCTCGTCCGCATGGATGCGCAGTACGGCATCGTCCCGGTGCTCGCCACCTCATGGACGCTGCGGCCGGGGAACACATGGCGCTTCACGCTGCGCCGGGGGGTCAAGTTCCACGATGGCCAGCCGTTCACCGCCAAGGCGGTCAAGTACAGCTTCGACGTGATCGCGACCAAAGGCGGAGGGGGGACGCCCGGTTTCGCCAAGCACGGAACCGTCGTGGTCGACGACTACACGGTCGACGTGACTCCGTCCTTTCCCAACGCCCGCCTCGTCGAGCAGATCGTCCACCCCGAGAACTACATCATCGCTCCGGGCTCTGACCCGGTGAAGCATCCAACCGGCACGGGTCCCTTCTCGTTCGCGAGCTACCAGCACCAGCAGTCCCTCGTGGTCAAGCGCTTCGCCGGCTACTGGGGCAAGCCGGCGCTCCTCGACGGGATCACCTTCAGCTTCATTCCCGACAGCAACGCGCGGCTGCTCGCGCTGGAATCGGGAAGCATCGACGTGATGCTGATCGTCCCGAGCCAGGACGCCGCCGACCTCAAGAGCAAGGGCTTCACCGTGGGCGTCTCGCCCGTCGGGGCCTACGAAGCCTTCTACTGCAACATCGGCGGCAAGAAGGGCTACACGATCTGCCAGGACTCAGGCGTGCGCAAGGCGATCGAGATGGCGATCGATCGCGCTGCCCTGATCAAGGCCATCTATGCGGGTGAGGCTGCCGCCGAGCAGACGATGATCCCGACGCGCCTGCTCGGCGCCAACGCCGCGACCATCACCGGTTACACCTACGATCCCGCCAAGGCCAAGCAGCTGCTCGACTCGGCCGGATGGACCGTAGGAGCGGGAGGGACCCGGAGCAAGGGCGGCAAGCCACTCAGCCTGCAGCTCATCGACGGCTTCCCGAGTCCGGACTCGCATACCGGCGTGCCCGAGTTCGTCCAGGCCCAGCTCAAGCAGGTCGGAATCGACGTCAAGATCATCGTTACCCCTGACAATGCGAGCTATACCGCGCGGATGAACGCCCTGCAGGGCGATCTGTGGCTCGAGCAGGGCAACCAGAACGACGCCAACCCATCCTTCCTGCCGGCACTCCTGTTCTCCAAGAAGGGCCTGTTCGGAGGAAGCGCTTACCAGACGATGTTCGCCCCTGGAGGCAGCGTCGACACCCTCATCAACGAGGCTCTCGCCACCCCGAGTGAGGCGACGGTCAAATCGGCCGTGGCGCAGGCGATGCACGTGCTCATCGATGAGGACGCGATCGTAGTTCCGCTCGCCGGGATTCCCAGGATCGTCGCCACCACGAGCAAGGTGCGGGGCTTCGACAACGAGCCGTCGCAATTGCAGGTCCGCTACGACGGCGTGTCGCTGGCATGAGCTCATAGCAACCGCATGCCCTACGTCGCCCGGCGCGTCGCCTATCTGATCCCGACCTGGCTGGCCATCACCCTGCTCGCCTTCCTCGTCGCGCAACTCGCACCCGGAGATCCGGCGGCCGGATACTTCGAGCGACTCACGGGCAGGCCACCGGGCCACGTCGAGCTGGCGCGCACGCGCCATCAGCTCGGCCTCGACCAACCGGCCGCCGACCGCTACCTGCACTGGCTCGGGCACGCGGTCGAGGGCAACCTCGGCACCTCGTATTCGAGCGGACTTCCGGTCACTCAGGAGCTCGTGAGCCGATTCCCGGCGACGCTCCTGCTCTCCAGCGTCGCGACGCTGCTCGCCGTGGTGCTCGGCATCCCACTCGGGATCCTCGCGGCGGTCCGGCGTAACAGCAGCGTGGATCAGATCGCCCGCGGCGCTTCGCTCCTCGTGGCGTCAGCGCCCGGCTTCTGGGTCGCCTACCTGCTCATCATCCTCTTCTCGGTCAAGCTCCATGTGCTGCCGTCGTTTGGAACCGGGGGGGTCGAGCACCTGATCCTCCCGGCGATCGCCCTCGGCCTCGGCGAATCCGGCCTCATCGCCCGGCTCGCCCGAGCGAGCATGCTCGAGGTCCTGCGCGAGGACTACATCACGACCGCGCGCGCCAAGGGAATACCCGAATGGCGGGTGGTGTGGCAACACGCCCTCAGGAATGCGCTCGTCGCCGTAGTCACGCAGGTCGGGCTCGTCTTTGGCTTCCTCCTCGCGTCCTCGGCGATCGTCGAGGTCATCTTCGTATGGCCGGGCATCGGCCGGCTCGCGGTCACTGCCATCGGCCAGCGCGACTACCCGATGATCGAAGGGTACGTCGTCTTCGCGGGCACGGTCTTCCTGCTCGTCAACCTCGCCGTGGACCTGATCTACATGGCGCTCGACCCGCGCATCTCACTCGGGTCCGCGGTAGCTCCGGTGGCGTCCTGAGATGGCCGCCGGCTCCGTATTGACGGCCGAGGCCGAACTGCTGCCGACCGCCGCGCAGCTTGTCGGGAAGCCCGGACTGACGCGCACGGTCATCTCCACCCGGACTGCCCTCGTCGGACTCATCATCATCGCCGTCGTCCTCGTAGTCGCGATCGCCGCGCCGCTCATCGCGCCCTCGGACCCGAACGCCCAGGACGTCCTGCACCAGTTCCAGTCGCCGAGCGCCCATCATCTCCTCGGGACCGACCAATTCGGTCGCGACGAGCTGTCTCGGATCATCTTCGGGGCGCGCGTGTCGGTGCTGACGTCGGTGGCGGTGGGCACCGCGATTCTCGGCATCGGGGTCCTCGTCGGCATTGTCTCTGGGCTCGCGGGCGGCCTCATCGACGGCGCGATCATGCGCGCGGTCGATGTCCTGCTCGCATTCCCGAGCCTGCTCCTCGCCCTCGCCGTGGCCGGGACGCTCGGACCCGGCCTGCTGCACCTCGCGCTCGCGATGACGGCGGTCTGGTGGGTCGACTATGCCCGGATCGTCCGCGGCCTGGTCCTCGGCGCCAAGGAGCAACCACACATCGAATCGGCTCGGGCGATCGGGGTAACTCGCGCTCGCCTCGTCCTCCGCCACGTGCTGCCGACCATCGCGCCACCGGTCGTCGTGCTCGCGACCCTGCAGACGGCGCGCCTGCTCCTCGCGCTGGCCGCTCTCTCCTTCCTCGGTCTCGGCGTCGGGCCCCCGACCTCGGAGTGGGGGGCGATGCTCAACGACGGCAAGAACTTCCTCGACACCGCGCCGCAGCTCATGCTCTATCCGGGTCTGGCGATCACCATCACCGCGTTGGGCTTCAACCTCCTCGGCGAAGGCCTGCGGGACGTACTGGATCCGAACTTGAGATGAGCCACGCACCGCCTCCACTCGAGGTAACGGATCTCGAGGTGACCTACTCCACGGCCGCAGGCGACGTCCACGCCGTCTCGGGCGTCACGCTGTCCGTCGAGCGAGGGGAGCGCATCGGCCTGGTCGGGGAGTCCGGCTCTGGCAAGACTGCAACCGCCCTCGCGATCACTGGTCTGCTGGCTCCCTCGGCGAAGTCCTCAGGATCGATTCGTCTCGCCGGGCAGGAGCTCACCGTGCTCGGCAGACGCGATCGCCGAAGGGTGTGCGGATCACGCATCGGGATGATCTTTCAGAACCCGCAGAGCTCGCTCAATCCGGCCATGACGATCGGCCGACAGATCGCCGAGCCGCTCCGCCTGCACCTCGGCTTGTCGCGGGCCCGGGCGCGCGGCCGGGTGCTCGACCTGCTCGGCGAGGTCGGGCTGCCGGCACCCACACGCAGCTTCGACGAATATCCCCACCGCTTCTCCGGAGGGATGCGTCAACGCGTCATGATCGCGATGGCGCTGAGCTGCGAGCCCGCGCTGGTCATTGCCGACGAGCCCACGACCGCCCTGGACGTGACGATCCAGGCGCAGATTCTCGAGCTCTTGGCGACCCGCTGCCGCGAGCACGATACGGCGCTGTTGGTGATTACCCACGACCTCGGTGTCCTCGCCGGGCTCGCCGACCGGATCCTCGTGATGTACGCCGGCCGGATCCTCGAGCACGGACCCGTCGACAGCATCTACTACCGCGCGCAGCACCCCTACACGCTCGCCCTGCTCGGCGCGATCAGCCGGATCGACGGCGCCCTCGAGCGGCTGCACGCGATCCCCGGCGATCCTCCATCGGGACTCGACCCTCCCAGCGCATGCGTGTTTCGCGACCGCTGTCCGCACGCGATCGAGGTGTGCCGGACCGAGGTCCCCGACCTGCTCGCAGCCACGGACCCCGGGCACCGCCGGGCCTGCCATCTCGCGGACCGCCTCCCGAGGCCACGACCCGCGGCCGGGGCGAGAACGTGAGCACGCCGCTGCTCGAGGTTCGTGATGTGCGTAAAGCGTTTCCGATCGTGCGCGGGCGGTCGCTCAGGAGGTCGATCGGGGAGATCCGGGCGGTCGACGGGGTCTCGCTCACGCTCGCCGCTGGGGAAACGCTCGGACTCGTGGGTGAGTCCGGATGCGGCAAGTCGACGCTCGCGCGCTGCATCCTGCGCTTACTCGAACCCACGGCGGGCGCGGTCAGATTCGGGGGACGCGATGTCCTCGCCAGCTCCCAGCGCGAGCTGCGGAACCTGCGACGCGAGATGCAGATCATCTTCCAGGATCCTTATGGATCTCTGAACCCGCGTATGCGTGTCGCCCAGCTGGTGGCCGAGCCGCTGCGCGTTCATGCCATGACCGGCGGTCGCCACGAGACACGGGCCCGCGTCGCCGAGCTCCTCTCGCTCGTCGGCCTCTCGCCTGAGCACGCGGATCGATACCCACACTCGTTCAGCGGCGGCCAGCGCCAGCGCATCGGGATCGCGCGCGCGCTCGCCAGCGAGCCGAAGCTCCTGATCCTCGACGAGCCTGTCTCGGCGCTCGACGTCTCGAGCAGGGCGCAGATCCTCGCCCTGCTCGAGGATCTTCAGGCGCGACTCGGTCTCGCCTACCTGTTCGTCTCCCACGACCTGTCGGTCGTGCGCTACATCTCTCAGCGTGTAGCGGTGATGTACCTGGGGAAGATCGTCGAGCTCGCTCCCCGCGACGACCTTTTCGGCCACCCGCGCCATCCCTACACGCAAGCATTGCTGTCCGCCGTGCCGGTCCCCGATCCCGAGCGCGAGCGGCGGCGACGGCGGATCCACCTGCCCGGCGAAGCAACGGCGGACGGCGCCCTCCTGGAAGCGTGCCGGTTCCGGACCCGCTGTCCCCTGGCGAGACCGGCATGCGCCGAGAAGGAGCCGCCGCTCCGAGCGCTCGGACCGCCAGATCACGAGGCGGCCTGCTTCTTTCCGCAAACCCTCGCCCCAATGTGAAGGAGCGCACCATGCCTAAGCCCCTGGAACCGGTCCGCCTCGCGATGTACTGCACCGGCTGCATGCCGGGGTACCACCTGCCGTGCTTCGTGGGGATCACCCAAGGGATCTTCCGCCGCCACGGACTTGACGTCGAGATCGTCGATCCCGAGCCGGGACCGGACAACATTCTTGCCGTAGATGCCGGGCGCTATGACCTATGCCTGACGAGCGTGGCGCATTTCCTCAATGCCAAGCGTCTCGAGCCGGCGATCGAGCCGCGGTTCGTGTTCATGGTCGCGCGCCGTACTCACATGGCCGCTTTCTCCGTCGCCGATCGCATCGCCGCCCACGGGCGGGCGATCATCGAGCACGCCGACCTCGACGGCGCCACGGTCCTCGGCGTCGGTGACTCGGCCTTCGTGCGCGAGTATGTGACCTTGCTCGACCAGATCGGCTGCTCGCCCGGAGAGATCGTCGAGACGACCTACGAGGAGGTCATGCCTGCGCTCGTTCGGGGCGACGGCGACGTCGCGCCGGATTTCCTCAACCTGATGCCGAAGTTCGAGGCGGCGTCGGCCGGCACAGCCACGCGCATTGTCGCCCTGCCCTTCTACCAGGCGGGCATCGACGTCTATGGGAGCGGGCTCGTGGCGGGCCGCGAGCTGCGCAGGGAGCGGCCGTTGGTCCTGCAAGGCGCGGTGGACGCCATGCGTGAGGCGCTGATGGCGACGCGCGACGAGCCCGAGCTCGGACTCGAGGCGCTGACCGAGCGGGTGCCGACGGTGGACCCCGGTCTGGCCCTCGCGGACTGGCGGGCGGGCGAGCCTCTGATCTTCAGCGACGAAGCACACGAGCTCGGCTCCATGAACGCCGGCACATGGCAGCGAACGCTCGACTACTTCGCGGGCGCGTACGGCGACCCCGGAGACGTCGACGTGAACGCCCTATGTGACACGTCGTTCCTCACGGGCGCAGGCGCAGCTACCGTGCGCCCATGAGACTCGCCGTCGTCGGAAAGGGTGGAGCAGGCAAGTCGCTCGTCGCCGGGACCCTCGCGCGCGTGATCGCCCGACGCGGGCATCGCGTCCTGGCGCTCGACTCCGATCCGCTGCCCGGGCTGACCTTCAGCCTCGGCGCTGAGGCGCCCGAAGACGTGGCGCTCGGGGCCGCGGTCGAGTTCGGTTCCGACCGGCGCTGGCGCTTCGTGCATGGCGTCGGCCCGGTCCGCGCCGTGCAGCGTTACGCGACCGACGCCCCCGACGGGGTACGACTTCTCCAGGCCGGCAAGACGGGACCCGGAGGGCGAGCCCCGATGGCGGCCACCGTCTTCGGCTTCTATATGGTCATCCAGGGGCTGAGCTCGGCCGCCGCGTTCCGTGATTGGGCGTTCGTCGGCGACCTGCCCGCCGGCCCATACCAGCTGGCCTATAACTGGGCTCCGTACGCGGACCGCTTCGTGCTCGTGGTCGAGCCGACTTGGCAGTCGATGCTTACAGCACGGCGCATCAAGCGGATCGCGACGACGGCGAGGCCTGGCGTGGCCGTGTCGCTCGTGGTCAACAAGGTCGCGGGGCACGACGATGCCGCTCGCGTGGGGAGCTATCTCGCGCTCCCCGTCCTCGGCGCGGTGCCGGTTGACGAGGGCGTGCGCGCCGCGGAGCTGGCGGGGGTCGCCCTTATCGACTTCGCGCCCGACGGGCCCGCGGTACACGCCGTCGAGGAGTTGACCGATCGACTTCACGGGGATAGGCTCGGCTGAGATGAAGATCCTCGTAGCCGGTAAGGGCGGCGTCGGCAAGACCACGGTGAGCGCAACGGTGGCGCGCGCGTTCGCTCGCGCAGGTGCCAGTGTCATCGCCCTTGACGCCGACAGCAATCCGATGCTCGGGGTGTCGCTCGGCGTGGGCCCCGAGGAGAGCGACGTCATTCTCGACGTCTACGCGGGTCTGGCGACCGGCGAGACCGAGCACGCGCGCTCGACCGAAGGCTTCGTCGAGCGGTTCGGTCTCGATGCCCCCGACGGCGTGCGCCTCGTCGTCGCCTCACGGGTCGACACGCCGAATCCGGGCTGCCGGTGCTGCGGCGTCTCTCCGCATAGCCTCCTGGCGGAACTCGAGCAGGATGACCGCATCGTCATCGGCGACCTCGAGGCCGGTCTCGGTACCCTCATGCGCCTGGAAGCGGACCAGGCCGACATCGTGCTCGTTGTCGCCCAGCCCACCGCCAAGTCCATCGAGGTGGCGCGCCGGGCCGTGGAGCTGGCCGCCAACCTCGAGCTCCGCATCATCGTCGTGGCCAATCGGGTCCGCGATGATGCTGATCTGGCGGCCATAACCGCCGTCGTGGGCGAGGAGCACGAACTCGTCGTCGTCCCCGACGAACCGGTGATCGGCGAGGCCGATCGCGACGGGGTGGCGGCCATCGACGTCGACCCGGACGCTCCGGGCGTCCGCGCTCTCGTCGATCTCGCCGACCGGATCACCGGCATCGCTGCTACCGCCTGAGCCGCGCCGCGGCCGACAACGCCGCGGCTACGCCGAGTAGCACCGCGACGGCCCCCCCGTAGCGCAGGAGATCTCGCACCGCTTCGCCAAGGCCGCCGGCGCTCGAGAAACGGGCGCGCGCGAAGGTGATGTCCTGCTTATTGGAGAGCACGGTGCCGGCGCGCGTGTCGGTCCACACGGCCAGCGCCTGCGCAGCGGTGGAGTCGACGGCGACGTTGCTGCCGAGATCGGGCAACCCGAGTTCGCTCCCCGCTCCGATCCGCGAGTTGAAGGCGCGGTCGCTGAGGGTCACGCGTGGTGAAAAGGTCCGGCCCTCGTCGAAGGATGATTGCAGGGAGACCGTGGAGAGCCTGTTACGGGCATCGGCGCGGCGGTCGTAGTAGATGACGTCGAGGCGTCCGTTGGGCGCGACCGCGAGCGCCGGCAGATACTGCGCGGTGCCGTCGTGCCGGGGGGTGTCGTTGACGCGGACGGGGCGCGACCATGATGCGGCGCCGGAGGCGAGCGACGATACGTATACGTCCGGGTCCCCGAGCCGTCCGTCCTCGAAGCCCGCGTAGATTCGTCCGCTGTGGCGGTCGACGGCAAGAGAGGGGAAGGGGGCGAGAAAGATGATGAATCTCCGTGTCGGGACGATCGAGCGATCGACCACCGACTCACTCCAGGTGGCCCCTCCGTCGCTCGAGCGTCCCAGGAGGAGCGAGAAGTGGCCACCGTAGGGCGGTCCTCCGAACCCCCCGCTGGCGCCCTCGTAGTCGAGCACGTCGCCGCCGAGATCGAGATAGAGGACATAGAGGACGCCGTGGGGGCCGACGACGGGCACGGGCGAGACCACTCGCAGGCGCGCTGGGCTGCTTACCCGCACGGGGGCGCTCCAATGAGCCCCGCCGTCATCCGAGCGCATGACCTCGATGGGATTGCCGGGGGTCGTGTAGCGGTAGAGCCCGGTGCCGGACGCCTGCAGCCACGTCAGATACAGGCGCCGCGGCCGCGCCGGATCAGCGGTCAGGCGGGTCTGAAAGGCCAGCGGCCCCAGCACGCGCCGGGGCGCCGACAGCGTCCGACCGCCGTGGGTCGAGTGCACAAGCCACGCCGCGTGGGGCACATTGCCCGCGCCCCTGAGCGTGAGGTAGGACATGTACAGGGTCCCGTCGCGCGCGAAGGTCACGTCGGGCGCGTAGCACTTGCGTTGTTCGCCCGGCGCGATCGGGACACGGACCGCAGACCACGTCCGGCCGCCGTCGCGCGAGACATCGAGCGCGCACGAGTAGAGCGGTGTATCGACCCGGTTGGCGACGGCGAGAACGGCCGGCTCGACGGGATCTCGAGCCAACGATGGGGAATTGTTGGCGGCGATGTCGCCGGGGTCGCGCGCGCCGGGGTTGACGGGCACGTTGACGCTGACGCCGCCCACGATCGGATGACCGTGGACGGCGAACGACGCGATCAGCGCGCCCGCCCCCACGAGCGCGAGCACGAGGCCCGCGACGCCCGCCGGCCCACCGCTCCGGATGTAGTTCAGCTAGTGGACCCCGACCATGAAGAGATGGGTCGCGTCGCCTCCGACCAGTCCGAGGACGGTCCGATCGACGACCTTTCGCGTCCCACTGGCCACGAGCTCCATGCCACCGATGCGCCCGACGGGGGCGCCCAGCAGTGCCGTCTCCAACGGGTTCTTGCCGTTGGTGGCGTAAACGACGTTGTCGGGAACGCCGCGCTGCAGGGACGGTTTGACGAGAGCGCTCGACGTCGCGTACAGATCCTTGCTTCCGATGCGCTGCGCCGAGGGCAACTGGCTCACCACCGCGTCGCCCACCACACTCGCGTCGCCGATCACGAACGTGCGCGTGATGCCGAGCTCCTTGAGTGCTGCCGCCGTCTCGGCGGGCAGCGTGTCCCGGGTGGCGTAGAGGATCGGTATCCGGCGAGCCGCTGCCAGGACCGCGGCGGCGACTGCGGTGCGGCTGTACGGGTTGGCGATGATCGCTCCGTTGAAAGCCGGATAGTTGATGGCGACCTGGGCGGCCGTCCGGCGGTCCGCGGCCTCGGCGATGAGACGAGCGGTGTCCTGGGGGTTGCTACCCGGCAAGCGCGTGATCTGCGCCTGGGGGACACCCGCAGTGACCAGGCCGCTGATCACGTTGTCGGAGACCGTGGTCGGGCTCCCCACCACGTAAGCGCCCGCCGGCTGGAGCCGGGCCACTTCGGCACTGACGGCCGGGGTGAGCCCGGAGCCGTCGGTGAGGAGCACGGTCCCGAGATTGGCGCGAGCGAGCACGCCGGCGGCGAGTACACCCGCGAGGTCGTTCTCGTTGACGATGACGACACGGGTGACGTCGCGTGTGGCGAAGGTGCTGGCGAGCACCGCCTCGGTGCCGGCCGGATAGGCGAGCCGTGAGAACGCGACCGACATGTCCGTCGGGTTCGACGGAACCGAAATCGAACTGACCGGAATCGGCCCCGTGGCGCCCACGCTGACCTGACTCAGATAGATGTCCTGGCTGTCGGTCTGGAAGTTGCCCTTCCGCGAATCCATCCAGGCGATGAGCAGCTTGTTGGCACCGAGAGAGACAGACTGGGGCCCGTAGGCCCAGTAGGTGCCGAACCGGTAGTCGTAGCCCACGTCGTTGTTCGTCGAGCGCTCGCTGATGCGGTAATTGCGCGAGAAGGTGGCGCCGTGGTCGGTCGAGTACGAGTAGTACGTGTCCCCGAGCCGGGCCTCCTGGCAGATGACGTGCGTGTTCGTGCACGCGTGGTACCAGTTACGCCTGTCCTGCCACACGATGTCGACGCGACCGTCCGGTGCGACGGCCACCGATGGGTGGCGCGTCTGATCGAGCTGGTAGGTCAGGGGCGCAGGGTGGTTGATCTTGACCGGTGCCGACCACGTGGCGCCTCCGTTGACCGAGCGCACGAGGTAGACGGCCAAGGCCGGGTTGATGAAGTGGTCGGCGATCTGGCCGATGCCGGTCTGCGGCACGGGCGGCGGTCCCTGGCCGTAGACGACGTAGAGATCGTTGTGGGCGGGATCGATGGCCATGCGCGGGTAGCTGCAGCAGGCAAAGGAACTGCCCGCCGGCGAGGTGAACGGGGGCGAGGGGAACGGCCCCTGATAGGTATATCCCTGCACTTGCGCGATCCGTTGGCGCGTCCACGTCTGGCCGTGGTCGCGGGACTTGGACATCACGAGGAAGCCAGTGGTCGAGACCGAGCCAGGCACGCTGCCCGCGAGCTGCTCGCGCCACGTGACGTAGACGGTGCCGTCCTTGCCGACGACGGGCTGTGATTGTTCGCTTGCCGGATCCCCCGCGGCATTGACGTCGACGATCGGAGCAAATGTCGCTCCCCCGTTTGTGGAGGTGGAAACGACGACGTCGGCCTCGGAGGTGACATTGGGTGCGACCCCGGTCGTGCTCGTCGAGGCGGCGGCGACGTAGACGATGTCGCTTTGGGGACCACCTGCCCGCGCCGGGTCGACTCCTACCGTGGGGAGCACGTAATCCGGTCCTACGGCCTGAGTCGGACCGCCCTGGGAAAGGAGCTGGGCGGTGCCGAAAGTCCGCCCACCATCATGCGATACGACGACGAACAATGACTTGGCCGTCTCGGCGCCGCCGGGTAGGGGCGCTGCCGAGACGAACGTCGCGTAGACGTTCTGCGCGCTGCCGAAGACGATCCCTGCCTGTATGGCAGCGGCGAGGTGATGGCCGACGGTGCAGGGAAGTCCGACATTGAATCCTGCCGGGACCTGAAAATGGCCGCCGTGCCAGGTCTTGCCGCCGTTGAAGCTGGTGTTGTACTCGCACTGGCTGGTTTCCCAATCCGCGTTGATCTCGACCACGTGCTTCGGGTTGCGCGGGTCGACGCTCAGTCCGACCGCGTCCTTGCCACGACCAGGCAGCTGGTCAGTGCCCAGCTGGTAGTTGGGCCCCACGGCGATGCGAGCCTGGGCGCCCTGCACGCCGACGAGCAGGCAGATACCAAGCGCCGACAGCAGCGCGACATAGGCGCTGTGGACACGGAATGCGGACGCTCGCTCATTCATCGACCGGGGCACCTCTCTCATTTCTTTCGACACGGAAGGGACAATCAGGCCGCCCCGAATGGCGGCCGACTACCGAGACCTGACGCCAAGCAGCTGCGTACGGGTTGGGCGCCTACGGTTGGGCGCCTAGACAGCTGCCGTGGTGTGGCGTCCGCGTCGACGGTCGTCGAGCAGAACGAGAACGCCTCCGGCGAGCAGCACGGCCGAAGCGAGGGCAATCAGTGTGCCCGCGCCACTGCCGCGGCCAGGCACGCCAGGATTTGCGACTGTCGAATGAGAGCTGGCACCGGGCCCCGATCCGTTCGACGGCCAAAGCGCCGCTGCCGCGCGCCGTGCGCTGGAGGGGCTACCGATCCGCAACACTGCCCGCCCGGGCGTACCGGCGACGGGCGCGCCGGTCGCCGTGGTCTGCGAGGCGAAGATCAGGTAGTAGCCGGGGCCGACCGAGGGGACGGTGAAGGTTGAATGGATCGAGCCGTTCGCATCCGGATGCCCGCTCCAGAGCACGGTGCCGGCGCGACCGTTGAAGCGCAGGACCACCAATGACGCCGTCTTGGCAGTGCTGTAGTTGCCGCCGATCGCCGAGATGCTCGCCCCCGGGGACGTCGAGGCGTGGTTGAAGTGCACGGTGGCGAGAACCCCGCAGGCGTACGCGAGTGACGCGAACGAAAGCGGCACCGCGACCCCCGCGAGAATGAGCATGGTCCCGAATTTCCTGCGCAAATTTCTCACGGCGTTCCCTCTTGTTCGTTGGACACGGCGACATTATATGCCTACGGGCGCTGCTCATAGGTGTTTGCCGCTGCTAGCTGGTCTTCCAGACTACGCGACGTGTCCAGAAGGAGCGGCGCGGAGCGGCATTCCATACCCCGTTGGTATCGGCAAAGGTCTGCTAGCACGCGGCACTCTTTGCCGACGGAGACCTCGTGAATACACTACTCGCCCATGACTGGGCGCGCCGAAGACACCGCGTCGCAACAGGTATATAGGCGCGAGGCCCGGATCCTGGCAGAGCTCGGAGCGGTTCTGGCCCGAGCGTCCCTGGCGCCGATCGAGGTTCGGCTCCCGAGGCCACTGGCCGAACAGGCGGTTGCGGCCTGGGACCGAGAGGAGGACGAGGGACCGCTCGACCCGGAGAGCTACGAGCAGTACGTACAGCGTGGCCGGGCGGCGACACTGAGTCTCATCGGCCTCTGTATCGCGCAGGGAGGCCGCTGGGAGGACGACTCGGTCGTCGTCGACCTACCTCCCACCTTCGTCGGCGCCGCGTGTGACGCCGCCGACGAACTGTGACCTGAGTTCCCGGCACGGGGGCGGAGATGAACCGGCTTGAGCGGAGCGACGAAGGAGTCGAACCTTCCCACCGTGGGGCTGCCACGGCTCCCTGGCTTTGAAGGCCAGTCGGGGCACCGGCCCCTGCCGCTCCCATGGGGATGCCGCGAGCGATTCCGCGAGCGATTATTACTTCAAGGCCCAGGTCATGGACGCCCGGCGGTGGCGCCGTGCCTCATCCCCTCCTCGGTCTGCGCGAGGAAGGTGCGTCGTAGTAGGCGATCAGTAGTCCGCTCAAGGCCTGGATCTCGCTCGCGATCGATGCCCCCCAGCGCTCAAGCGCGTCCCGGCCTGAATCGGTCAGCTCGTAGACCCGCCGCGCCGGTCCGCGGCCGGAACTCGTCCAGCTCGAGCGAACCGATCCCGCGCTCTCCAATCCACGCAGCAGGCGGTAGAGCCCGCTGGCATCGGGCGGCGCTGCTTCCGCCGGAAGCATCGACGGCAGGCGGCTCAGGAGCCGATAGCCGTGCGACGGTCCCTCCGAGAGAAGGAGCAGAACTGCAGGGGTCGTGAACACCCAGCGCGGCCTCCCAGGGCCGGAACGAGACGCTGCGATGTTCTCCTCGTGGCCACCAAGATCGGTAACTGCCATTACATGTATTTTACATCTACCGTCAACCGTCCCGCAGGCCGGAGGGATGGGCCGGGCGTCCGGGGCGTCTGACTAGCATGGCTCAGGTGCGCCTAAGCGTCCTCGATCAGTCGCCCGTATCTGAGGGATCCACGGGAGCGCGAGCGCTGCGCAACACGCTGGATCTCGCGGTGCGGAGCGATGAGCTCGGGTACCACCGGTATTGGCTGGCGGAGCATCACGGAGGACCGATGCTCGCGGGCACCAGCCCCGAGATATTGATCGGCCCGGTCGCATTGGCCACTGCCCGTCTGCGCGTCGGCAGCGGAGGAGTCCTGCTTCCGCATTACAGCCCGTTCAAGGTGGCCGAGGCCTTCAGCGCGCTCAGCGGCCTGTTTCCTGGGCGCATCGACCTCGGCATAGGCCGCTCCTCCGGTGCGGACGCGATGGCGACGTTCGCGCTTCAGCGCGAACGTCGCCACCCCGGGGCGGACGACTTCCCGCAGCAGCTCGCCGAGCTGCTCTCCTACCTCGATGGCTCGATCGCGCCCGATCACCCGTTCGCCCCCTTGGCCGCCGTCCTCCCAGGGCGGCCCGAGCGACCGCAGCCATGGCTCCTCGGCTCCTCGCAGGACAGTGCCATCTGGGCCGCCCAGGTTGGTCTGCCTTACGTGTTCGGCGACTTCATCAACCCAATGGGAGCGGAGCTGGCGCGGCTCTATCGCGAGCGGTTCACGCCCTCGGGGGATACATCGGAGCCACGGGTGGCGATCGCGGTTTGGGTGCTGTGCGCCGAAACCGACCAAGAGGCGCAGCGGCTTGCGACTTCCAGCCGCATGGCCAACATCGCCGAGCGCGAGGGTCGAGTGATCCCCGTGCCTTCTGTCGAGACGGCCCAGCGCTTCCTCGACGCGCGGGGCGACAGCGAACCTGCGGCGCCAGCCCCTCCCCGCCGCCGCGTCATCGGCGACCCCGGAACGGTTCGCTCGGAGCTTGAGCACGTGGCCGAGCTCTACGGCGCGGAGGAGGTCATCGTGGTCACAATCACCCACGACCACCAAGCGCGGGTGCGCTCCTACGAGCTGCTCGCGGAAGCCTTCGGGCTCTCAGGAGCCGACGGCGGAACCGACCGGCGAGCGCTCAAGGTGCGCTAGCGCGTCGGGCTCGCGGGACGATCAGCCTGCCCGTTTGCGAGAGAGTACGGCGGGTAGCCCTGCGACAGGTCCCGATGAAGGAGGAAGACATGGAAGAGGCACCCGTAGAGGTTACCCAGAGGCACATTGACGGAATTGCGTGGCCGGCCAGCAAGGACGACGTCCTCGGTGCGCTGAGGCAGAACGGCGCGCCGGACGATGTGCTGCAAGCAGTGAGCTCGGCGGACAAGGAACGCTTTGTCGGTCCCAATGACCTCCATGCGATCCTGTGGAAGGCGGCCTAGCTGCGATTAATCTCGAGGCGAAGAGTTTGCGCGGATCCTCGGCGGCCGAGGCTTCTCAGGTTCAGCGCGTGAGGAGCCCGGGGTCTGTGGCCACGAGGTGATCGCTGACCCAGGCGCCGCTCAGATGGCCGTTGGGGGCACGGTCGCCAACCTGGTGAGGACCCCTTCTGCCTGATCTGCGATGTCATGATCCGCTGATGGAGCCCATGCGCGTCGTTGTCCCGCTGTTCGACAGGTTCACCGCCCTCGACGCGGTGGGGCCGTACGAGGTACTGGGCCACATTCCCGGCGCCCAGCTTGTGTTCGCCGCCACGGGCACCGGTCCAGTTCGGAGCGGCGACGGCGCGCTCGCGATCATGGCTGATGCTTCACTGAACGAGATCGATAGCTGCGATGTCCTCGTTGTCCCCGGCGGTCCCGGCACAAACCAGGCGATCACCGATGGGTCGCTCGTCGCGTGGGTGCGCCGGATCCACGCGACGACACGGTGGACGACGTCGGTCTGCACCGGATCGGTCGTGCTCGCGGCCGCCGGATTACTCGACGGGGTAGAAGCCACGACCCACTGGCAAGCGATCGATACGCTCGAGGCGCTCGGTGCCCGTTACACCGCGCAACGGGTCGTCACCCGAGGCAAAATCATGACCTCTGCCGGCGTGTCCGCCGGCATCGATATGGCCCTCACCCTCGCTTCACACATCGCTGGCGACGATATCGCCGAAGCCATTCAGCTGCTGCTCGAGTACGACCCACAACCTCCGTTCGACGGCGGGTCGCTGGCCAAGTCGAGGCCAGAGACCGTGGCCTTCGTGCGTTCAGGTTTCAGGACGTAGTTCCTGACCACGTTGATGCTCGGCGCGTAGCCGGCAGGATGGCTGTTGACTCACCCATCACGGCTCTGGGTTTCGGGGGCGCAGCGGGCGGTCGTAGCGTCCGTGAGGTCGACGAATTCAAGGTAGCGGCTGAGGAAGAGCTGCAGCGTCGCGGCTAGCCCTTTGGCGTGAGTGTGGAGTTCCTCTCTGCCGGCGAGAGTGATCTGGTAGACGTGTCGGTCGGGACCGGCGGCGGATTGTCGCCAGTCTGAGCGTACGAGCCCAGCGTTCTCGAGAGCGCGAAGGTTGCGGTAAAGACCTCCGGTGTCGGCCCGTTGGACACCGAACGGTTCGAGGCGTTCCAGGAGCTCATAGCCGTGGGCGGGCTCCTCGAGAAGCAGCAGCAGGAGCGTCGCGCGGACGAACCCTGTCGGGAGGGCCGACCTCGGCGGTTTATCCGGGGACATTTCCGGTCCGTTCCTCGACGCACCGGCTGGAATCCTCCGCTGAGTCGTGACTGGCCATGGCGGCACGTTTGGTTGCGTCCTCGACCGACCCCGGTGTCCAGTGCCCTCGAGCACGTGCGCTCGCAGTGATGGCGCGAAAGTGAAGAGCGGGGCGTCCCGGATTCGTCATTCGACACCGGCACCGGCACCGGCACCGGCACCGGCACCGCTGCGAAGGATCTAGCAACGTGCACTTCCCAACGGCAGGATGGCGGCGGAATTCCAGAAACTTAGCCTCTTATAAGATTCTATCGGTAAGTAGGATTACGTGTGACGCCCCCGGATCAGGGTTTCGGTCTAACCTCATCGCTGATGATCTCGCATGACAAGAGGACCGACTCTGACCTGCCGATCGTTGGCGGCAGAGCGACGCACGTGCGCGCCGATCCCGTCTACGTAGTGAAAGCCCAGCTTTTCCGCGCGCTCGGCCATCCAGTCCGGATCCGAATCCTGGAGCTTCTCCGCGACGGTGAGCGGACGGTCGGGGACCTGCAGGCCGAGCTCAATCTGGACTCGAGCGGGACCTCTCAGCACCTCGGCGCGCTTCGCCAGCAAGGCATTTTGGAGAGTCGTCGGGACGGCACCAACGCCTACTACGGTATCCGGGATCCACGCGTAACCCAGCTGCTGGCGGTCGCGAAGCAGATCCTCACGTCGGCGCTATCGGACTCGCACACCCTCCTCGGCGACCTCAGCGCCAAGCCCGTCTTAGAGCCCGAGCGACGGTAGATGGCCGGCCGAGCGTCGCTGCCGCGCGTTAGCTAAGCAACTCAGGCGACACCGCCGAGCTCGGATTTGACGGTTGCAGCAACGACCAGAGTAAGCGTCACAATCGCCGGCCCCCGGTGATGCCATTCTTCAGGCGTGACTTACCCTTCAAGGGATGAATAATCCGATCGCCAGCCGAGAGCACATTGATGTGAGGCACGGGGATCGAGACGGGTGGGGCGGGCCAGTCGAGTTCATGGCGAGCACGAGACGGATGCCCGGGACAAGCGGCCGCCAGCCATGACCTTCGGGCTCGACGTATCTGTCGGCGAGCGCCCCATCCCAAGGGCATGAGAAACAAATGCCTGAATCGACCGCGGCCGTGATCGACGTCGAGGAGGCCAAGGCGCTCTACGCCAAGGGCGACACTATGGGCGCCGCAGACATGATGGAGCGGATCGTCGGCCGGCAGATGGAGGCTGGCGAAAGCGCCGACACGCTGCTGCAGCCACTGGAGGAGCTCACGTTTCTCGCGGCGATCCTCCGCTCCCAGGGGCAGCTCGACCGGTCACGTGAGCTGATGCAGTGCGTTCTGGATGCACGCGTCAAATTACTAGGCGAGGATGACCCCCTGACGGTCGGGTCGATGCGAAACCTCGCGGGAACGCTTTTCGCGCAAGATGACTTTGCCGCCGTCGCCGCGCTCGAGCGCAGGGTTCTCGGGGCGCGCCGCCGGACGCTGGGAGATGACCATCCCGACAGCCTCCAATCGCTGGGGGTGCTCGGGACCATCCTCGCGGATCAGGGCGATCTGAAACAGGCGAGGGACCTGCTGGAACAGTCCCTCACAGCCCACATCCGCGTCTTTGGAGTTGACACCCCCGAAACCGACGGGGCGCTGCGGAGCCTCGCGCGCGTGGTCTACGAGCAGCGCGACGCAACGCGACTAAACGCTCTACTGACCATCGAGGGAGAACCACTCCACTGGCGGTCGCTTCAGAACGCTGGAGACATCGAAGGTGCTCGGGCAGAGCTCGAGCACGCACTCGCTCAGCACCGCCGCGTCCTCGGAGAGGACCACCCAGCCACGTTAGAGCTGGCTCAGGATCTCGCGTCCCTGAGCGCGCGGCGAAGGCTCTGGCGACACCGCACCTAACCGAGCGAATGCTCGTTCGTCGGACGAATGGCGAAGGGGCGGCCGTGGTTTCTCGCTCGTGAGAACCAGGAGCACTTCGAACTTTGGGTCACGACACTCCTGCATCCGCGCCTCCGCCGACATCGGGACCTCAGCTACATGTCCCCCTCGCGTACGCGCTCGATCGAAACAGGTGCGTCGCCCTTTCGCCCGGCCTTCTGTCGCTCTCCTAGCCCGGTCATCTGCGAGAGCACGCCCTCGCTGATCGGAGGGGGATCGACGGCCAACAGCGTGTCGATCCTTTGGTCCAAGCCCTCAAGCGACCCATACGATTCCAGTGCATCAGCCGTCGCGCGCCTCAGCTCCCACAGGTAGCAGTCGGGGATGTCGGTCGGGGTGGCGCGCCACGGGTACACGCACGCCCGAGCGATCGCCAGCCGCCGCGCACCGCGCGTTGAGTCAGGATCTTGGTTCGCTGAGCAGCAGCTCGGTGCGATATTGCGGTGCGAGCGCAATCGCCTTGGCGATGAACGCCGATCGTGCTGCGTCGTCGAGCGGGGGCGGGGGCTCGGTTCGGCTGGTGAGGGGGATACCGACCGCGCGGAAGAATTCGTCTTGACCGGCGGGCGAGCAGAGACAGAGCAAGCGTGCGGGATGCTCCGCGGCGTTGCGAAACACATGCGGGGCGTTCGCGGGTACGTTCACGGTCTCGCCTGCTCTCGCGACCGCGGT
>DASZLV010000155.1:0-2057 GCA_035552215.1 Solirubrobacteraceae bacterium
TCGCCGCCCACCGCGTCGGCCAGCGCGCCGAGCGCATCGGCGCGCACCCGCCCGCCCTCCACGAACGAGGCGATGACCGTCGCTCGCGCCAACGGCGCATATCCGAACACGCGGGCGTGGAGCACCGCCGGGTTGACCGCATGGGGGCGGATGAGCTCGCGCCGTTCGCTGTCCGACAGGCCCGCCGCAGTGGCGAGGTGGTCGATGGCCTGGGTGAGGCCCTGGGCATCGACGGGGAGGCTCGCCCGGAGCCTGGCGGGGAGGCGTGAGAGGAGACTGGCGTGCTCGGCGGCGGCGTCGGCCAGCAAGCCCTCGACCCGGACACGGTGAGTTCCGTCCATGGCCGGCACGGTACGCCACCGCGCCCGGGACTCGTGTCGGGCGCGCGCTGGCCTATGGTCCCTCACATGGCCGTAGAAGCAGTGCGCGGCGTCGAGCTTCCCTCGGGCGAGGCGATCCCCATCCTCGGTCAGGGGACGTGGCATCTTGGCCAGGGCAGGCACGCGCGCTCTGAGGAGCTCGAGGCTCTGCGCACGGGCATCGACCTCGGGATGAGCCTGATCGACACGGCCGAGATGTACGGCGAGGGCGCCGCGGAGGAACTGGTGGGTGACGCGGTGGCGGGACGCCGCGAGCAGGTATTCCTGGTCAGCAAGGTGCTTCCCCACCATGCCACGCACGAGGGGACGATCTCGGCGTGCCGGGCCAGCCTGCGCCGTCTCGGGACCGATCACCTCGACCTCTACCTGCTCCACTGGCGCGGCCCGGTCCCGCTCACCGAGACGGTCACGGCCTTCGAGGAGCTCCGCTCGGCCGGGCTCATTCGCCACTGGGGCGTGAGCAACTTCGACGTCCCCGACATCGTCGAGCTGCTCGGCGTCGACGCGGGCCGCTCCGTCGAGGCCGACCAGGTCCTCTACAACCTGGGCCGGCGCGGCATCGAGCTCACCCTCCTGCCCTGGTGTCAACACCGCGGCCTTCCCATCATGGCCTACTCACCGCTCGGCCAAGGACGCCTGGTCCAGGATCCCGTGCTTCGCGGCATCGCCCTCCAGCACCGCGTGACGCCTGCCCAGATCGCCCTCGCGTGGGTGCTCCAGCACCCCGGCGTGTGCGCCATCCCCGAGGCAGGGACGGCCAAGCACGTGCGTCAGAACCGCGCCGCCCTCGACGTGCAGCTCGACGACATGGACCTGATCAAGCTCGACGAGGCCTTCCCGCCGCCGTTGGAGCCCGGGCCGCTGGAGATGGTCTAGGGCGGCCGCCACGCCTATGTATCACGAGGCCGCCTGACCGCTCATTAAGGCAGCGCCGGACTCATCGAGAAGGGGGCAAGGCAGCGTTCTGACGGGACCGGTTGGGGTTGTGGCTAGACATCCCTGCATCGGGTCTCGCTCGCGGCGAGACCAGGCCCGCGCTGACAGGGGGTGCGGAGAGACTGCCGGGGGGCACCGGTCTCTCCGCGCCGGGCCTGGCCATTGACGGCGAGGGATTTTCTGACTAGGGTCAGAGAATGGGAAAGGGGATGGTCCACACGTCCGTCGCTTCAGCCGCGCGGTTACCGAGCGCGTCAGCGCTGTCGACGATCATTTCCTCGGCGGCAGCGGTCGACCGCTCGGCGAGGCACGCCTGCTGTGGGAGATCGGCCCGGGCGGCTGCGAGGTCCGCCGCCTGCGTTCGACCCTCGGGCTCGACTCCGGCTACCTGAGCCGGCTGTTGCGCTCCCTCGAGGCGGACGGGCTCATCACCGTGGCCGCGAGTGTCAGGGACCGCCGGATCCGCGTCGCCCGTCTCACCGCCGAGGGGCGCTCGGAGTGGGCGGCCCTCGAGCAGCGCTCCGATGCACGCGTGGAGTCCCTGCTCGCGCCGCTCGCGGTGGCGCAGCGGGAGAAGCTCGTGGCGGCGATGCGCGAGGTTGAGCGCCTGCTGACCGCGGCGAGCGTGGAGATCGTCGCCGTCGATCCCGAGCATCGGGATGCGCGGTACTGCCTGGCCGAATACGTCGCCGAGCTCAACCGCCGCTCGGAACGCGGCTTTGACCCGTCCGCCGGGGCCAC
>DASZLV010000156.1:0-167513 GCA_035552215.1 Solirubrobacteraceae bacterium
GAGCGACACCACGCTCTGGCGGAACAGACCGGCAGCAGCATCAATCTCTGCTGGTCGCTCCTCGATGAAGCCCAGACGGCGTTCCAGCGCGGGGAGGTGGACGCGTGCGCGAGGGCGGTCGAGTCCGCCCTGGAGATTCCCATCTTCGACTCCGACGGCGGCACGACGCTGGAACGGCGGACGACCGAGGCGCTGGCCCGGCTGCTCCAGGGAAGCCATGCCGAGGCCGCGAGCCACGCCCGGGCGGCGATCGACATGCTCGCTCGCACCATGCCCGTCGGATTCCACTGGGCCGAGTTCGGCGCCCTGTCCGTCGAGGTGCTGCTCGAGCTGCGCGCCGGCCGCTCCCGCACCGTCCCCGTTCGCTCGCTCGACCGAGGGATCAGACGCGGGCTGTGGGCCCTGCGGCGCTCGGCGATGACCTTCGGCGGGCTGGCCACGCGAGTGCCCCTGCTCCGTGCCCGGGCGGCGCTCCAGGCGGGAGATCGACAGGCCGCGCAGCGGTTCGTCGAGCTCACCCGGCGCCGTGCCGCCGGTGTCGATCAGCGCCTTGATCGCGCGCGCGCCGGATTGATCGAGGCTGAGATGTATCTCGATCAGGGGCGGCGGGCCGAGCTCCTGGCCGAGCCCCTGGCTGTGCTCGCGGAACTCGGACAGCAGCGAGAGCTCGCGCGGGCGCAGGCGCTCCTGGGCTGAGGCACACCTGGCGGATCGAGCTGGAGGTGGGGCTGGCGTGTGGTGGTGGCGCGACGCGGGGCGTCCACGGTGGTCTTGCCGCGGGCTATAAGGAAAGCGCTGGAATCGAGGGCTCCGAGAGATCGGGGGTTCGTCGTCAAGGGGTCGGCGGGCGTTTGACAACGTTCCGCGGGGGGGTGAGTTGCCGCATCTCGTGGCTCTGAGTCGCATGACCGAACACATTGATTCATCCCCGCCACCGGACGCCCTCGACGACCTCGTCACGCAGCTGCTCGAGTGCGGCAGCGTACTCAGTCAGATCATCAGCCACATGGTCCAGTACCAAGCTGCAGGCCGGTCTGCCCCCGATGCTGCGCCGATCCCCGAGGTTGCCCATTCGGTGATTCGCGGCGTCCTCGGCGGCGTCGGCAAGCGACATTCCAAGCGGGACATTAAGGTCGCCGCCTCGATCGTCAAGCAGGTGACCGCCTCGATCTGTGACGAGATCTACTGCGTCGATCCGGACCTGAACTGAGCGGGTGATCCAGCTCCGGCGTCACCCGCTAGCGTCCGGTCCCACCTCGCTGCTTGTGGTCCAGCAGCGCTGCAGCTAAAATGCATGCGATGGGGGTGTCGGTCACGATCCGCGATGTCCCCGACGACGTGCGCGACGAGCTGGCCGCCCGTGCCGCGCGGGCCGGACAGTCGCTTCAGGAATACCTGCGCTCAATGCTCGTCGAGTCTGCCGCTCGGCCGCCGCTCGCGGACGTTATTGCGCGTGCTCGTCGCCGCGTCGAGACGACGGGATCCCGGGTCGACGCACAGGCGATCCTGGGCGCGCTTGACGCCGAGCGCCGGTGACGCGCCGATGCGTCTGCGATGCCTCGGCTCTGGCCGCGGTGCTGCTCGACTCGGGCGCTGACGGCACTTGGGCTTCGGCTGCGATCTCGGCCGCCGATTTGGCGGCTCCGGCTCTGGTGCTCTGGGAGACGGCGAACGTCATCCGCCGCCAGGAGCTCGCTGGGCGGACCAGCTCAGATCAAGCGGCCCAGGCTCACGCCGATCTCATCGAGCTCAGGATTGAGCTGTGGCCCTACGAACTCCTGGGGGTGAGGGCATGGCAGTTACGCGACAACCTCTCGATATACGACGCCGGATACGTCGCGCTCGCAGAGGCCCTCGACGTCGAGCTCATCACGCTTGATCGCCGGATCGCGCGGGCGCCCGGCGTCTCCTGCACCGTGCAGACCCCACCTGAGTGAGGTCCAGTTCTCCGGCGTGCTGGGCGGTGCATCCGTCCTGGGGCGGCGGATCCGACCGGGGCGCGAGGCACGCCTGCCTTACTCGACGCTCAGTTCCACCCGATCGGCGTAGAAGGCCACATGGCCGGCGATCTCAGATACGGCGTCGTATGGCTCCACGTAGGTCCAGATGACGTTCTCGAGCTCGCCCGCCGGGGTGGTGACGGTGTAGTAAGAAGCCTCGCCCTTGTAGGGACAGTAGGTCTCGTGATCGGTCGGGCGCAGGACCGCCGCGTCGACGTCCGCGAGCGGCACGTACTGCACCGGGCCATAATTCGCCTCAGCAAGCGTGAGCGCGTGGTCGGTCTCGGCGATCACCTGGTCGCCCGCACGGACCACGACGTGCCCGCCGGTCGGTGCGATCGTGATCGGATGGTCTGCGCCAGGCTCGAGTCTCGTTCTCGTGGTCATGTGTGAGTTCCTGTGGTGTCGCATTGAGTGCCGACTCTGAGGATAGGACGACCGAATACCCGGGCTTTCGCGCCGGCGCCGGCCGCAGGTCCGGTCCCTCGACGCATGGCGTCGAGCATCCCCACTCGCCTGGTCGCCGCTCTCGCCGCCGCCGTTGCCGCGCCGATCGGGACCCACCGTCAGCGCGTGGCAAATGACGCGTTGATCGAAGAGATCGGTAGCTGTCTGGCCAAGGGGGCGCCGGAACGCTCCAGGATCGTGCTCTTTGGCCCCCGAGCTCGGCGAGAGGAGCACGCGGGTTCGGATGTCGATGTCCTGAGGTCGTCCGCTAGCGACCCGATCCGAGAGTCCGTGCGGCTGAGGCGCAGTCCGCGCCCGGCTTGAGATCCTGGGCGGGGGAGGGGGAGAACTCCGCACCGCTGCCGCCTCTTGTCAGACGTGCATACCCCGGGCGGCGACGAGCACATCGAACAGTTCGTGCGCATCCACGACGATATCGAGAACATCGGCCGAACCTATGGCTGAGTCTCCGCGATCGGTCGCTCCAACGCGGCTAGCTCGGAGAGCCGTCACCACGGATGAGTTCGAGCGCTGGTCACGAACCCTGGACCCAGAGCGCAGGGCGAAACTGGAGGGCGCGATCCGCCGGATTGTCGCCGTTGGTCCGACGCTCAAGCGGCCTCACGTCGACGTCATCCACGGGTCCAACCTCCACAAACTGAAGGAACCACGGATCGACCGCGGCACGAGAGTGCTTTTCGCGTTCGACTCCAATCGGAACGCTGTCATGCTGCTGGGCGGCGACAAGACCGGCAAGTGGAATCGCTGGTACAAGCCGATGATCGAGCAGGCGGAAAAGCAATACGCCGAGCACGAGCGGAGCATCGGAAAGGAGCCTCATTGTCTGAGCCGACGAGAAGCTCGAAGGGCCTCGCAGCAGAGGACCAGGTGAACCAGATGCGCGCCGAGATCTATGAGCGCGTGATGGAGGCACAGGAACGAATAGCCCACGCGTTGTACAAGCGAGGCGTCAGTCATGAGGCCGTGCTTGCGGCACTGGATGCGGTCGACGAGAGGCTGCCGGAGGACCAGCGCCGCGAGGATCTCTACCTCTCGGCTTTGGAGCGGTACGTTGAGGCACTCGGCGGCCGGCTAGAGGTCCAAGCCGTGTTTGGTGAGGAGTCGATCCTCGTCAGGCGGGAGCCTGCCTCGTAGACGGAGTCGCGGTTTCGGCGAAGCGGCCAAGTAGCACCGCTCGGCCGCGTTAGCCCCAGAGGGTCGAGATTGGCGCCGCGATGATCCCATCGGCCAGTTCGTACACGCGCGGACCCGTGTGTAGAACGACGCCGACAACGAACCGATCGCCGAGTTCCCCCTGAAGCCATCGCAGGTGCTTGGCGTCTCCAGACGTTGGCGCGGCCGCCGCCTTGACCTCGATACCGATGACCCGTTGTCCGCCGAGCTCGACCAACACATCAACCTCGTGGCGCCCGGCCTCGGTGCGGAGGTGAAATAGGCGCGGTTCGGACTCTGCGCCAATCGTCTCGGCCCGGAGCTGCCCAACCACGAACGTGTCGAGTACCCGCCCGAGCAGGTCGCCGTCACCGAGGACGCCTTGGGACGTCAGCCGCAGCGCGGTGGTGATCAAGGCGGAGTCGACGACGTATCGCTTGGGAGTGTGGACCAGTCGCTTCAGCCGGTTTGACGCCCACGCCGGAACCTGATCGAGGACGAGCAGACGCGTCAGCAGCCGCTCATATTCGGCTGCGGTGCGTTTGTTCACGCCTGCAGCCTCGTAGATCGTCTTGTGATCAGCCGCCCCTGCCGAGTTGAGCGCGTACGCCTCGAAATAGCGGCGCAGCCGCTCGCTGTCGCGGTGCTTGGTTGCCGGCTCCTCGAGCTCTTCGACGTCATGGGTCAGCAGGTCCTCCACATAGCTTCGCAACCACATCCGGCGCGGCCGGTCAGACAGCAGCAGGGCTGCGTTCGGGAAGCCGCTCTCCATGCTCAATTCGACGTATCCGCGGAGGTCCGGACTGTCTGCGGGCACGGTTAGCGCCTCGCCTTCCGCCAGCTTGTCGAGAAATGCCTTCGCGGCCGTACCACCGTGACGCTCACGCACAGTCATGGGGTACATCGGGAGCCGGACGAAGCGGCCCGTACCCGGCCAGATCTCATTGTCGTGCTCGGCCCGCACCGAGCCAGTGAGATAGAAACGGTTGGGACGAGGATCGGCGTCCACGGCCCGACGTGCTGCCCCAAACACACCCGGTACCTCCTGCCACTCGTCGAGGAGTACGGGCTCTTCGAGGTCTCTCAAAGCCGCGTCCGGATCAGCTTCAAAGGCCGCCGCCTGTGCCTTCGCGTTCAAGTGGACGATTGTTGCCGCGCGTCGGCTAGCCAAGGTTGTCTTGCCGGAGGCTCGGGGTCCCGTGATCATCACGGCCGAGACCTGCGTGAGGAGCTCATCCAGCAGCGGGTCGACCAAACGCCGCCGATACTCGGGTTGACTTGTCATTCGGTGCTAAAGACCCGTCACGCAGAAGATAGTGCCCTTATCACGCGACAAATAGTACACCTGTCACGCAGGGAATAGAGTTCCTGTCACGCATCTGCGTCGGGACCGACGCCTCCGCCCTCTTGGGACGACGGGTTGGGGTCCTGTTGCGATCGCCAGCATCCTGAGCGCATCGGAGTGGTAGCAAGTCTGCCGCTACTCATCGACCGCCCAGGAGGGCGGGCGCCTAGCGATCAAGCGTTCGGATACCACGCTCGACCCAACTACCGTCAGCTGTCACCCGCCCCACAGCCTCCACCCCAGCCCACTCGCCCGCGCAATCGGCCGCCCAACCGCTCCACGAACAGCCGACTCCGTCCCAACCAGTATCAACCCCCTGCGCGCCCGAGTGACCGCCGTATAGAGAAGCTCCCTCGTGAGGATTCGAGAGCTAACAGCAGGCAGCAGCACCGCCGCCGTGTCGAACTGCGACCCCTGGCTCTTGTGGACTGTCATCGCATAAACCGTGTCGACGGCATCCAGTCTCGTCGGGCTGAACTCGAGGATCTCTCCCCGGCGCTCGAACACGGCGCTCACGCGGTCGCGGTCGTCGCCCGCAGCAACCACCACCCCGGTGTCACCGTTGTAAAGCCGCAGCTCATAATCGTTCTCAGTAACCAGCAGCGGGCGCCCAACATAGGACCCCTCCTGAGGGTCAAACCCCTCGATCGCGCCCGCGAGCCAGCCTTCGATCCGCGCCGTCCAGGTGGCCACGCCGTGCGGCCCTCGCCGGTGGGCGCAGAGCACCCGAAACGTCCCAAGGGCGTCGAGCGCCTCCTTCGCGGCACCGGCCCGCGCGGCGCCGATCACGTCGCGGGCGGCGGCGACGGCGCCGTCGCGGACGGGTGCCAGCGCATCCGACGAAGCCGCCTCTGAAACATCCACGGGGATCCATGTCACCTCTCCTGGCGTGTCGGCGAGTGCCGAGATCACGCCGTCGGCGTCGCCCCGCCGTATCGCTTCGGCCACCCGCGCGATGCCTCCACCGAAACGGTGCACGCGGTCGAGCACGACGATGCCGTCCCCGATCGTCACCCCGGCGGGCGGTTCCTCGGCCGAGATCGTCTGGCCGGTAGCCTCGGCGAGGAGGGCCCGCGCCGACGATTGCATATGGAGCCCTTCGCCAGCGGGTCCAACAATGTCGCCGAGGACGGCGCCGGCCTCGATCGACGCGAGCTGGCCTGGGTCTCCGATGAGGATCAGGCGTGCGCTCGGGCGGATCGCCTCCACGAGCCGAGCCATAAGAGGGAGCGAGACCATCGACGTCTCATCGACGATCACGACGTCGTGCGGCAGTCGTTGGCTGCGGTTGTGGCGGAAGCGGCTGTGACTGCCCGGGCGCCAGCCGAGGAGGCGGTGGAGTGTCGATGCTTGGAGCCCCAGCAGCTGATCGCGGATCGGATCGCCTACGGGAAGCTCGGTCGCCTCCTCGTGCACCGCTTCCTCGAGGCGGGCGGCGGCCTTACCCGTCGGCGCGGCGAGCGCGACGAGCGGCGGTGCATCCCCGGCGGCCGCCGACTGCTCGGCGAGGAGAGCGACGATTCGTGCGACAGTCGTCGTCTTGCCGGTGCCGGGCCCACCTGCAACGACCGCGAGCCGGCGCAGCACCGCTGAGGCAGCGGCCAGGCACTGCCGGCTGTCGGTCTGGCCGGCGAACAGTCGCGCCAGGCCGCCCGCGAGCACGTCGACCCGCACGTGCCCCACCGGCTGGTCGCTCAGCGCCCGCAGGTCCGCGGCGAGCTGGCGCTCCTCGCGCCAGTAGCGGTCGAGATAGAGCCTCGTGCCGATGAGGCGCAACGGCCGGTGCGCCTCAAGCGCGTCCTCCCCGACGGCGACGAGCGTGCTGGCGGTGAGGGCGTGCGTCCACTCATCGCCCGAGGGCCATGGCAGCCCCGAGAGCTCGACCGGCTCGTCGGAGTCGACGGTGGCGGTGTCGCGGATCGTCGCGAGATCCACGAACACGTTGCCGAGCCGCGGGCCGCGAACGGCGAACGCCATGGCGAGTGACACCGATTCGTAAAACTCGTCCCCGAGGTCTGCCAGCCGGACCGCGACGTGCACATCGGCGGCGGAGAGCACACCGATCTCGTTGAACGAGCGCAGCACCCCGGTCGCGCGGCGCGCGCGGCGGACGTCGAACGGATCCGGCTTGGTCACAATCACACTCACGCCCCCGGCTCCCTGTCGAGGACGTCGCTCAGCGCCTCGACGAGCGCTTTCGACGGCGCCCAGGAGAACACGCCGCATGGGATCCCGTCGACTGTTGGGGTGTCGGGACCGGTCATCCCGCGCAGGAACAGGTACAGGACGCCGGCGAGGTTTTGTTGCGCGTCATAACCGGGCAGGCGCCAGCGCAGGTAGCGGTGTAGAGCGACGGTGTAGAGCAAGGCTTGCAGCCCGTAATGCGAGCGCTGCATCTCCATGGCGAGCGCGTGGGGGCGGTGATGCCAGGCGGTCAGCTCCTCGCCCGGCGGGGCGAGCCAGTTGGTCTTGTAGTCGATGATCGCGAAGCGCGGACTGTCTTCGGGACCTGGGACCCGGACCACGAGGTCGAGGCTGCCCGTGAGGTAGCCGCGGACGTTGTGCCGGAGCGCGGGATCCTCGAGCCGGTCGGCGTATCCCTGCAGCGGATCGTCCGCCGGAAGGTGCTCTCGCAAGACGGCACCGATTGCTCCCAGCGTGATGCGGCCGGTTGGTTCGTCGCCGCCGGCGAGGGGCAGCTCGAACTGCAGCTCGTCGAGTCGGTCCGGGCGTCGCACGTCGCGAAGGCGGGTCGCGCTGAGGATTGGCCCGAGGGGCGTTTCGATCGCTGCGCGCAGGCCGGCGACGACGAGGTCAGGGTTACCGAGCTCAATGTGGCGCCGGGCCTGAGCGACGGCTATCTGCTCGGCGAGCTCTCCCTCCAGGTCCGCTGCCGCGAAGTCTGTCGTGTCGAGGACGCGGTGAATGAGCGTTCCGACGTGGACGCCGACGGGCATTTCCGCCAGCAGCGACGGGGTCGCCATCGACCCGCGGTCGGCGGTCGTCGCCGTGGCCGGCCGCGGCGCGGCCGTGCTCGGCTCGTCGGTGAGGTCGGCCTCCTCTGGCTCACTGGCAACCCGAGCGTCATAGGTCCCAGCGGTGATATCGCTGTAAGAGGTGCGCCGCCAGCGCCAGTCGAAGGTGCGATCGAACACCGCGGCCGTCAGCTCCGCGGGCTCGCGCGGCGGCCGGGCCCAATAGGCGGGCATCCCGAGCGTCGAGCGCTCGACGGCGATGCAGCTGGGCGCGTCGGCCGCAAGCCCCTCGAAGCGGGCGACCGCGGCGACGTCGCTCGGCGTCTGCCGGCCCTCCCAGGCGACATTGCCGTTGGCGTCGCGCGCGAACAGGAGCCGCCCGAGCGCCGAGTGCCGGCTGTCAGCCGACCCGGCCCACCACAGCACTGCCTGATGCTTGGCGCGGGTCAGTGCGACGTAGGCGAGCCGGAGGTCCTCGCCGCGCTCCTCTTCGACCTGCTGTTGCTTGTTGCGCCCGAAATCGGGCCCGGCGAGAGAGACGTCGATCTTGCGTTCATCGTCGTCGGCGGGATCGTGGAAGACGACGGGCGCGGGCTTGCGTGGGGGGTAACCGCCCTCCCACAGGTAGGGGTAATAGACGATCGGGAACTCAAGGCCCTTGCTGCGATGGATCGTCAGCACCTGCACGGCCTCCTCGTCGGATTCGAGGCGGCGACTGCGGTCTTCATCGCCTGTGTCCTGCTTGGCCTCGGCGATCCGCCGCCGGATCCAGGCGGTCAGCGCCGTGGTGCCCATCTGCTCGGTCGCGGCGGCGACGTGCAGGAGCTGGCCGACGTGGCGCAGGTCGGTGAGCCTGCGCTCGCCGTCCTCGGTTCGGAGGATGCGCTCCGGCAAGCGCTCGATCAGGGTAATCGTCTCGGTCAGCGAGGCGACGCCCTTCACGCGCAGCACGCGCGCCCAGTCGTGCAGGCGCCGGTGGACTTCCTCCCAGGCATCCGCATCCGCGCCGGCGACCTGCTCGGTGCTCCAGCCCAGGAAGCACGTCAGCGCCGCCGAACGGCCGCGGGCCGGCGAGGTGGGCCGTTCGATCGCCTCCAGCAGCCGCAGCCAGTCACGGGCAGGCGATGTGCCGAAGACACTTCCCGCGCCGTTGATGACCGCGGGGACCCCGGCTTCGTAGAGGGCGTCGCGGATTCTCGCGGCGTGCCAATTCTTGCGGACGAGCACGGCGACGTGGCCGGGACGGACGGTGTCGCGACCCACCGTTTCGCCGGTGTCCGAGCGCCGCTCGATCTGCGCGCGTGAGTCCAGGAGCGCGACGACGTCCGCCGCCAGGTCCTCCGCGATGTGTTCTCGCGCGCTGGCGTTCCGGGCAAAGCCCCTGTCGGTCAGCTCGACCGACGGCTCGTCACGGTGGACGACCCGAATCCGTAGCGGCGTGCTGATGTGGGCGCCGGAAAGGCGGCTTGCCTGGTTGACCTGGGCGGCGCGAACGTGCCGATAGACAATCCCCTCATGGCCGAGCTTCGCGCCGGCGAACATCGTGTCGTAGGCGTCGATCAGCCCTTGGTCGCTGCGCCAATTGATGTCCAGGTCTGCGCGCGTATCCGCGCCGCGGGCCGCGTCGAGGTAGGCGTAGACATCGGCGCCGCGGAAGGTGTAGATCGCCTGCTTCGGGTCGGCGATGAGCACGAGCGCCGCACCTCCCTCACCGAAGGCGCGGCGCATGATCTCCCACTGGACTGGGTCGGTGTCCTGGAACTCGTCGACGAGCACGACGCCGTAGCGAGCGCGCATCTGAGCACCGGCCGCCGCGCCCCTCTCGCCGGTGAGCGCTTGCTCGAGGCGGGTGAGCAGGTCGTCATAGGTCATGACCGCCATACGACGCTTGCGCGCTTCGAGCTCGTCGCGGACGGCGAGGGCGAGACGCCGTCGCGTTTGCGGGACTTCACCGAGGGCAGGGACGATCGGTGCGGCCATGTTCTGGACGGCCACCCGGGCGATCTCCCTCGCCTCCGCCCGCCCGAACAGAGGCGTGTCTCGCTGGTGGAAACGTCGTACGTAGAGGTCATCGACGACCTCTACGACGAGATCACCGATGTCTTCGAGGAAGGTGACGTCCCGCTCGAGATCTCCAGCGATCCCGAGCCCCCCGAGCACCTCTTGGCAGAACGCGTGCGTCGTGGCGATCGTTGCCGCATCGAAATCGGCCAGCGCGCGACGGAGTCGATCGCGCCGCCGCCCAAGCTCGGCGACGGGCGCGTCGGCGAGGAGTTGGACTACCTCGTCGCGTCCATCGGGCGCCGCACCCGCGAGCGCGCGACCGAGCCCATGCTCGACGCTGACCAGGCGCTCTCTCACGCGTTCCCGGAGCTCCCCCGTGGCCATCCGGGTGAACGTCACGAGGAGCAGTCGGTCGAGCGGCGTGCCCTCGGCGACGTAGCGCGCGGCCAGCGCGGCGATCGTGTACGTCTTCCCGGTCCCCGCGCTCGCCTCGAGGACCGTCATCCCCGTCGGCAGTGGCCCACGGATATCGAATGGCCGGCTCTGCGTCTGCTCGATCACCGCTCCGTCAGCTCCTCGCACGCCAGCAGGCCGTCCCACATCCGACGGGCGTACCGCCCGAGCCGAGTGGTCTCCCTTATGTCCCAGCCGTCGCCCGCCTCGTCCAGGTGCGGAGGCACCGACAGCAGGTCCTCGAACGTGAGCACGTCGCCGAGAACGAACTGGTGCTCGGGGTCCTTGTCCTCGTGGTCAAAGCTGTAGTCCGACGTCCATGCCCCGCGGCCGGCCGCCACGGGGTCGCGGCCGGCAACGGCCGCCTCCGCGTACGCCGCCGAGGTCTGGCAGTAGAGCGGCAGCGGCTCGCGCATCCCCCGGTCATATAGATCAGCGAGCGTCGCGAGATGAGCGAGAGCCTCGCGGCGGCGACCCGCCGCATCCGGCGCCAGCGGCGGGATCCGCGCGATCGATACATGGGCACTGCCACTGCCGCGGCCGATGGTCGCGGCCGTGAATGGGTGCTCTGGATACGCCGCTGTCAGCACGAGCAGTCGCACCCACGCCGCGAGCCGATGCTTGGCGGCGACCCGCGAAAACGTCACGGTGAGGAGCGCGTCCCCGGTGACGCCGGGAACGGTGCCGGTGAGCGGACGCCCGTCGGGCAGCACCACGCGGATGTCGACCGAGCCGGGGGACGCGCTTCCCGGGACCAGCTCCTCCGCCGCCGCCACGATGTCCTCGACGATCGGGAAGAGGTCAAGGATGACGGGCTCGCCGAGCACACCAGGCGGGAGCGTGCCCCGCGCAATCTCGGCGAGGATCGCCTCGCGACCGTCCACGCCTGCGAGCCGGGCGTCAAGCAGTCGCTGGCCGACGCCCCACTTTCCGAGGCCGTCCAGCTCGACGCTGAGGGCGTCCTCCACCTCATCGGAATAGTCCCCGACACTGATCCCGAGGCGCTGGCGCAGGAACGCCTTGACGGGATGTTGCGCGAAGCGGACGAGGTCCTCGGTCTCGAGGATGCCCACCTCGGCGGCCGGCAGCGGCCCCGCGAGGAACGGACCGCGTTCGGCCCGCGGTCCGCTCAGCGCCCGCGCTCCCTCGAGCATGACCTGCTCGAAACTCCAGGTCCGATCCTGAACGAGCGCGCCGAGCGCGAAGTTCCGTGGGTCAAACGGCTGCAGCGGGTGGCGCACGACAACACTCGACCGCGCTCGACCCTCCGCGACGCGCACCGTGGCATCAACGACATCCAGCAGCTCACCAAGGGGCACGGCCGACGGGCGCGGGTCATTGGTGCGCTCGTCGTTGCCGGTGTAGGTGACGATCAGCCGCTCGCCCGCGGCGAGCAACGCGTCGAGGAGCATCTGGCGATCCTCGGTCCGTGGGTCGCGGTCACCGACATGAGGGTCGGCGAGCATGAGGTCATCCCCATCGCGGGGCGCCTTGCGCGGGAACGCCCCGTCGTCGAGCCCGAGCAGACAGATGACGCGGTGGGGCACTGAACGCATCGGTACCAGCGTGCAGATGGTGAGATGACCAGTGCGGAAGTTTGCTCGCGTCGGCCTCCCCTGCAGGCGCCCAGCGAGCAAGGAACGCACCTCGGGCAGGGTGATCGTGGTCATCTTCACCGTGTCGGAAGCCGTGGCCTCGTCGGCCACATCGGCGAGCAGGCGCTGAAGCTCAGAGCGCTGCCACGAGTCGCGCTCGGTCGTCGAAGTCAGCGCGTCGGCGGCAACTGCGAGGACGTCGGCCCAGGCGTCCATCGTCTTCGGCGTGCTCAGCCCATCGATCGCGGCGTGAACGCGATCGACGAACTCGGCGAGGCGCCCAGCGAGATCGATCCCTCCACTTTCGACGTCGTCGAGGGGCAGCACCTTCTCGAACAGGCGCTCCTCGTCCTCGGTCATCGTCACGCCAAGGAGGATCCGGTCGAGGCCCGCGCGCCACGTCCCTGCCGCGAGCGTCTCGAGCTTGAACGGGCCGCGGTGAGCGGCGTCAAGGCCCCAGCGGATCCCGCTCGCCGCGACCCACTCTCGCATGCGCGCCAGGTCGTCGTCGTCGAAGCGGAAGCGTCGGCGGACGGGCTCGCGGTCGGCCAGGTCGAGCAGCTCCGACGCCGTCGCGCGCTGCTCGGCAAGGTCGATGAGCTGGGCGAGAACGCCGAGCATAGGGTTCGTCTGGCGTAGCGACCGATCCGCCAACCGGACTCTCAGATCGGGCGGACGGATGCCAGCGGGCAACGCCGGCTCGTCATCCTCGCGCGCCTCTCCGGCGCCGAACGTGGCCTGGATCAGCGGCGCGAACGCGTCGATGTCCGGACACATGACGATGACGTCGCGAGGCTCCAACGTCGGGTCGTCCTCGAGCAAGTGCAGGATTGCGTCGCGGACAACCTCGACCTGGCGTGCACGGCCGTGGCACGCGTGCACTTGCAGGCTACGATCGCCGGAGTCGAGGACGAGGCGCACGTCATCGCTGCCGGGGAGCGGAGACCCCGGCGGCGGCCGGTTGGCCCGCACATCGGCCTGGATCCGCGCGAGGAGAGAGCCGGTCGCATGCTCGACCGGATGATGCACCCCGACGTGATCACCGCCGGCACCGACCACGAGCTGCAGCTCGCGTGCATCGTGCCCCCACGAGGCCAGCAGCGGATTCGCCGGCAGCGTTGCGGTCACATCATCGCCGCGGCGCACAATCGACGGACGGTCGTCCAACATCACGGCGATGCTGTCCCACAGCTCCGGCGAAGGGTGAAGCAGGAACAGGTGGACCGCGCGACCAACGGCAAGCGCGCTCAACACCTGCAGGTAGCTCGCCGGCAGCCGGGTGAGCCCGAACAGCGAAAGGCGCGACGGCAGCTCCACGAGCGCCGGATCCTCGCGCAGGCGGGCACAGGCCTCTCCCAGCCGCTCAGCCGGACTTGGCAGCGCGATCTCCGCCCGTAAGTGGCGCCAAAGCTCCGCCTGCCACGCCGCGTCGCCAGGTAACGGGGTGCCTCTCCCGTCGGAGTCCTCACCGCTCGCCCACGCGCGCACCATCTCGGGTCTACGCACCCCATAGTGGTCGTAGAGATCGGCGATGTGACGGACGCTGCTGAATCGACGGCTGCGGCGCGCGGGGTCGGGATCGGCTCCTGCCCCGCCGAGATGGTTAGTCAGGGAGGCCAGCCACGGCTCACCGAGACATCTGTCAACGACTCTGAGTAGTGGCCATACCGAGCGCTCAGCCAGCCACGGATCGCCGGCGGGGTCGACACCGACTCCCGCCGCGACCGCGCCCCCAACCAGCCTGCCGGGAAACGGGAAGTCGATGTTGGCGCACACTCCATCCTTACGACCCGGCGTTGCACCCACGCGGGCGGAAATCCGCTGGGTGAGCCAGCGCTCCATCCCGCGCGTCGGGACCGCAACCACCTCGACCTGAAACGGGTCCGTCAGCGGCTCGAGCAGCAGCGCGCTCAGCGCAGTGATCAGGCCGTCAGCCCGTTCTGCTCGGTGAATATGAAGCACGCTTCAGACCTCCATGCATCGGGCGCGCCTCGATCGTAACAACCCAGTTTGCACCGGCGACGCCGGCGACGACAGGGGGCGTTTGACTCGGCGATGGCGCCGAGCAAGAATCGGAGCGATGGGCGTTTCTCAACGCGGCGGTCGAGGCATGACCCAGGTCATCCTCGACTGCGATCCCGGACACGACGATGCGATCGCGCTGCTGCTCTTGCTCGGCAGCCCCGAGCTGAGATTGCTTGGCGTGACCACCGTGGCCGGCAATCAGACGCTCGAGAAAACCACGGCCAACGCGATCCGAATTCTTGACCACGTTGGCCGGAACGACATCGCCGTCGCTGCCGGAGCCGGGTCCCCGCTCGTGCGCGAGCTGCGGGTGGCGGCCAACGTCCACGGCGAGACTGGCCTCGACGGCCCGGTCCTCCCACCGCCAGGACGCCTCCCGATGGCGCAGCACGCGATCGACTGGATCGCCGACACGGTTAGTGCGAGTGCGGATCCGGTCACCCTGCTCGCCACGGGACCATTGACCAATGTCGCGCTGTTCCTGGCCCGGTACCCAGAACTTGCTGCGCAGCTCGAGCGGATCGTCATCATGGGAGGGGCGATCGATCGCGGCAACGCGACGCCGGCGGCCGAGTTCAACATCTGGGTCGATCCGGAGGCGGCGCATCGGGTCTTCACCAGCGGAATCGACCTCACGATGATCGGCCTTGATGTCACCCATCAAGCGTTGATGGGGCCCGAGCACGCGCACCGACTCCGGTCGGCGGGCACGGCGGGAGAACTCGTTGCTGACTTATACGACTTCTTCGTTCGCTTCCACCAACGCGAGTACGGCATCGACGCAGCGCCCGTGCACGATGCGGTGGCCGCCGCCTATCTGATCGACGAAACGCTCCTCGAGACCGAGTGCTGCGGAGTTAGGATCGACCTGGACTCCGAGCTCTCGCGCGGTCGCACGCACGTAGACATCCGACGGCACATGGGCTGGAGAGTCAGCTGTCAGGTCGCCGTGGCCATCGATCAGGAGCGCTTCTTCGAACAGCTGGTTGCACGCATCGGTACGCTCGACTGATCTTCGCGAACGGCTGCTCGCACGCCCGCCCGGGCGGGACCAGAACTACCCGATCCTCATGCGACGGTGATGTTCTCTTGATCTCCGCGCTGAACACTCAACGCCAGGCTTCTACACGCGAACCGATTTGAAAGCGAGGCCTATGAACACCTACGACCGCAACGACTCGAGACTGAACAGCACCAGGCTGGCACGACCGCGACATGAGCTCCACCGGCGAGATCGTCACTGCCCGCCCCACACTTGGGACTGTCCGGTCCTGATGAAGCTCGATCCCCTCGCCGTCGCCTGGACGTGCGGGAGCTGCGGGGCGATCGTCACGACGCCGGTCGGCGCGCCCCGCCCTCACGGCTCGCTGGTCCCCGTGGGCTGACCGAGCTCAGCGCGGCTCGACAGGCTGAGCCGCCAGCGCTCCCTGCCGATCCCGATGACGGCGCGTCACCGCCGTGAGCGGCGCTGACCCAGACTGCGATCAGGCGACCGGCGCGCGCTCTCTGATGATCCGCAGGTTGCTCGTTCGCGCCTGAAGTCGATCGATCGCTGCCGTGAGGTCGGTAGGGGCCGCCTCGGTCGTCCAGCGGTTGCCGTCGCGCCTGACCTTGCCGTGGCGCTCGAGATCCTCAAGCCGGGTGAGTGTCTTGGCGTTGCTGAGGCCGGCGGAGCGGGCGGCCATGGCCGTCGAGAACGAGCTCGGCAGCTCAGGTAGCGCCGCCAGGAGGCGATCCGGGCGTTGCTCGGTCGCGCGTGGGCGGGAGGGCGCCTTCGCTCGCCGGGGTGTCTCGCGGACGGCGGGAGCCGGCTCGACTGCCTGCGCAGGGGCATTTCGGACCCGTGCGTGGTCCCCGAACCGGGCCCGGCAGCTCGGGCACAGGACCGTCGGCTCGCTGTCGTCGGCTCGGACGACGTCAAATCGGCGCCATCCGCGCCCTGTGTGGCATACGGCGCACCGGCGGCCGGCGCGCTCAATCTCGGTGAGATCCTCGGTATCCATCGCCGTTCAACCCCTACCTTAGAACGTCGCGAGCAAGAACGGCCCCCCGCCACGCTCGAAACCCTCCTCCTCCGCGCCCAGCGACCTTCCCGAAGCGGCCCTGCGCCGTCGGTCAGCGTCATCTCGATACCAGCGAGCGCCGTCGCGATGCGACGACTTGAGGAGGTCACGCCGGGCCCGCGATGGGCGTGAACTCGAGCACCTGACGGGTGGCGTTCATCGCCGGGCAATCGGGTCAACGCTCCGAGCGGGTCACTCGGATTGAGCGCGGAGATCAACCCCGCAGCCGTACCGGTGACATGGGCCGATCGGTGCATGAGTAATGGGCAACGCGCACCCATCGGCGTCACCGCAGGCGTTAACGGTCTGTGTGACAGACCAATCCTTCCTCTGACTGTTAAGCGGCCTCTACCTCGCGATGCCCACCTCACCTCTGACGCGCCGGATACTTCAGGACGTGACGCTGCGCGGAACATACTCCTAGCGGTCTCCGCCGTCAACACCCCGCCCGCCTGAGCCGATTGTGAATCCACCCATCGGGGGTAAAACGTCGCTAGGTGCACTCAAACTGAGTCAAAGTAAATCTTGACCGCAGCACTGTGACGGAGGTAACATCGCCGCGGGGTCCTCGGCGGTCAGCCGCCGAGGATGAGGTTGAGAGGAGTAGTCAAATCGTTCCGTCCAATCTTGTCGGCTAGCCTGACCGTGCGTGCCTGTCGCCGTGCGCGACGCCGGAGCGCCACGTGGCGCTCATGGTGCTCAGCGACGAGCAGCGCGCCGACGGGCCCACGGGCGTGAACACACGAGTGGCTGCCCGCTCCGCCGCGCGAGATCACCGATCCGTCCCGTCATCAACACGGCCCTGGGCGCGCCGGACCGCACCCACGCCGCACCGTCCACACGACAGGCCCAAGGAGGCATACGAGCATGGCAAGTGAGCTGTCGGCAGAGCATCGGAAGAACTTCGAGGAGCGCTTGCGAGAGCTCGGCATGGATCCATCGCACGTCGTTCCTGAGCTGCGTACCGGCGATACACCCGGGCCGACGTATCTCTCCAACCACCCCGACTTCGAGTCGGCGGTGCCGCCGCGTCCGCTCTCCGTGGACACGGTCGATGATCTCAAGCGGCTGGCCGGCGTGGCCGACGCGGACTACGACGCTGGTCTGGTGCCGACGCACCGCGAGTCGCCCCCACCCTGGTCGGAGGCGAGGAACTCTCACGCCCGCGAGGACCTCTCGGTCGAGGAGAACGCGCAGATCCGTCAGGCGCTGATCGCCCACGTCTACGGTCACAGCGAGACGGTCGCGAGCTACAAGGCGGTGCTCAACAGCCACTTCTTCCCGATGGAGGCGGCGGTGTTCGCCGTGTTGGACGTGACGGTCGACCCCGGGCACCCGCTGGTCCTCAAGGGCAACAACCATGCCTACGACTTCGGCACCGTGACCATCAAGCCGGGCGGGCAAATCATCATCGAGGCCGACGCGACCATGACCTGTCAGCTCATGGTCCTTGAGTAGTCACCGACGGAGGAGAGGCAACACCATGCCTGACCAGACGATCCAGAACATCGGCCAGAACGGGGCCGACTACCCGAACGTCCCCGCAACGCGAGGGTCGGTCGATCCGCCGGTGGCGGCCAAGGGGAGCGACGGGCAGCAGGGCGACAAGAAGTGCGACAGGGGGGCGGGCCAGGGCACGACGGGGACGACGGGTCTCACCGGCTACACGGGCGGAAACGGGGGCAACGGCGGTAACGCGAGCAGCATCACCATGACGATCACCGAGATGAGCGGCCACTACACCCTGCTCACGCAGGGTGGCAACGGCGGCAAGGGCGGGATCGGCGGTAAGGGCGGCCCGGGACAGACCGGCGGTCCGGGCGGGAGTGGAACGAGCGACTGCGGAGGCGGACCCCAGGGCGGGGGCGGTCCGGGAGGTAAGGGCGGCACTGGAGGGATGGCAGGGAAGGGCGGTGACGCCGGCGCGATCATCATCAGGTACCAGACCGGGAGCCCAACCTTCGACGCGAAGGCGATCGCCGGCGTCCATAGCGTCCAGGGGTCCGGAGGAGGGGGCGGTGACCCTGGTGAGGGAAACCCCAAGGGCGGCCTGGGTGACGGCGGGGACACCGGCCCCAACCCGACCGACGCCGATAACGGCAAGCCGGGAAGCATCCTCATCAACGGGGTGAAGGTGCAGGGATGACCGCCGCGAGCACGATCGAGGTTCGCGGCGAGGACGGGACGGAGCCGGGCGCACCCGTCGACGGCAAGCCGGCCCTGCCGCTCGTCGACGGCAACGGGAAGCCCGGTAAGGCGTCCGAGGACGGAGACACGTGCCTCACCTCCGCCACCAATGGTCACCCGGGCAACGGCGGGGGTACCGCGCCCCCCGCGGTAGCCGGCGCCAATGCCGACAACGCGCCGTCGGTGACGCTGCAGGTGGTGGAGTTCCGTGGAGCCGGTCTCACCGTGACGGTCTCCGGGGGCAAGGGCGGGCGCGGAGTGAGCGGCGGGCAGGGCGGGGCCGGGGGTGACGGAGGGGACGCGGGAACGCAACCGCGCGCCTGCGTCAAGAAGTACACCGACAGCATCGGAGGGCTGGGCGGCAGCGGCGGCGACGGCGGTACCGCGGGGGACGGCGGCAACGCCGGCTCGGGCGGGATCGCTTCCCTGCTCTGGGCCGCGATGCTGGGGCCCGACTTTCACGCCAGCGTGACCTGCACCGCGGGCCTGCCCGGGAATCCGGGCGATCCCGGCGATCCTGGCGATCCCGGTGAGGGCGGCCTGAACGGGGATGGCGTCACCCGCGCGCACGCTGGCTATCCGGCCTCCGGCGGTGGCCCCGGCAAGCTGGGTCACCAGGGTCGGAGCGGAAGCGGGACGTCGACCTCGGTCAAGGCTCCCGAGGTCCAGGTGCAGCTCTTCGTGGTGCCGATGTGACCGCCGGACGCTCCGGCCCGCGGCCGCGCGTGGAACCCCGGCCGCGCGCCGACCCGGACCCGCACACGGACCCGGAGCCGCCTGCCTGGCTATCCGTTCCCGAAATCCTCCGCTGGAGGGCGGGGCGGGAGCCCGATCGCGTCGGCTACGTGTTCCTGGCCGGCGGGGAGATGGCCACGCAAGCGCTCACCTACGGCGAGCTCGACGCTCAGGCGTCGGCGCTGGCGGCCGCGCTAGAGCACGCCGGAGCGGTGGGGCGGCCGGTGATCGTCGCCTACCCGGCGGGCCTCGATTTCATCTCGGCATTCTTCGGCTGCCTCTACGCCGGCGCCGTACCGATCGCCGTCGAGCTCCCGGCCGGGGAGGGCGATCCCGGTCGCGTGGGCGCGGTCGCGGCACACGTCGACCCCGCCGCCGTTCTCGCCCCACGCTCGGTGCTGGCGAGGATCGCCGCCGGGCTCCGCGGGACCGGTGACACCGCGTTCATCGCCCACGAGGACGCCGCGGCGGCGGCGCAGGGCGATTACCCGATCGCCCACCCGGAGCGGGAGGAGCTCGCCTACCTGCAGTACACGTCGGGCTCGACCACGCGACCGCGCGGGGTAATGATCGGTCACGGTGCCCTGCTCGAGCAGCTCGAGCGCTACCGGTTCAGAGCGGGTGCGGACTGGCGCGAGGTGGTGATGGTCGGCTGGCTGCCCCACCAGCACGACTTCGGCCTGGTCGGGTTCGTCCTCAGCGGGGTGTACATGGGGGTCCCGTATTACTTCATGGCCCCGGCCAGCTTCCTGCGCCGGCCCATGTGCTGGCTCGAGGCCATCGCGCGCTTCCGAGGGACCTACAGCGGCGCTCCCACCTTCGCCTATGCGCTTTGCGCCCGCGCCCGCGCCCGCGCCGGAGACGGGGACGCGCCGGATCTCGACCTGAGCAGGTGGTCGATCGCATCGGTCGGCGCCGAGCCGCTCATCGCGGATGCCCTTACGCGTTTCGCCCGCGCCTTCGCGCCCAACGGCTTCGACCCGTCGGCATTTCTCACCACCTATGGCCTGGCCGAGGCGGTGCTGTGCGTGACGGCCCGCCAGGGCGTCGTGACGCGCGGGCGTGAGGGTGAGCGAAACGGGTCGCGGCTTCGCCCGCGTGTCAGTGCCGGGTCGCCGTTGCCGGGTCAGCAGGTGCTTATCGTCGATCCCGAGACGAGGATCGAATGCCCTCCCGGCGAGGTCGGCGAGATCTGGATCGGCGGCCGCAGCGTGGCCGGCGGCTACTGGCGAGCGCCGCAGGAGACCAAGGACACCTTCGAGGCGGTGCTCGCCGACACCGCCGCCGGGCCCTTCCTGAGGAGCGGGGACCTTGGCTTCCTCGAGGGAAACGAGCTGTTCGTGGTGGACCGGCTCAAGGATGTGATCGTCGTCCGCGGCCAGAACCACCACCCGCACGACATCGAAGCGACGGTGCAGGCGACCGACCCGGCGCTGCGGCGCGGGTGCGGCACGGCGTTCCAGGACAGCGTCGACGGCGCAGAGCGAGTCGTGGTGGTCCAGGAGCTCGCGCGCTCGTACGCCGGCGACACGGCCGACCTGGTGGCCCGGGCGCGCGCCGCCGTCGCCGAGGGGCACGGGCTGCACCTGTGGGCCGTCGAGCTCATCGAGCCGGGGTCGATCCCGAGGACGTCGAGCGCGAAGCTCCGCCGCCGCGCAGCGCGCGCGGCGTGGCGTGCCGGCGACCTGGTGAGCGCAGCCGCCGGGCAGCCCGGACCCGGGCCCGGACCCGGATTGCCCGCCGGGCAGCCCGGACCCGGACGCGGACCCGGACTGGAACCGAGCTCAGTGGCGCGGGAGCTCGCGGGGATCTGGCGTGAGGCCCTCGACGTGGCTCGCGTGAAGCCAGACGATGACTTCTTCGCCCTGGGCGGCGATTCGCTCGCGGCCTGCCGGGTCGTGGGCGCCGTCGCCGAGCGGCTCGGGGTCGAGCTCCCCGTCCACGCCCTGTTCGAGGAGCGCACCGTGGCACGGGTGGCCCGGTACCTCGCGACGCTTCCGCATGGCGGGCCTGCGTGTCACGAAGCGGACGCGGAACCCGACGCCGACCTCAGACCGCTGACGGCCGGGCAGCACGAGATGGTGCGCCTCGCGGCCTTCGGTCCTGACGCCGCGGCGACCTTCCACATGATGGCGGTCCTCGAAGTGACCGGGGCGCCGCACGAGCCCGCTCTGCGGCGGGCGCTGGGTCAGCTCGTGCGCCGCCACGAGTCGTTGCGCTCGGTGCTCGCGCGCGATGGCCTGCACATACGCGTGCTGCCCGCGGCCGAAGTCGAAGTCCGAACCGACACGGTGGCCGACGACGCACTCGTCGACTGGCTGCGCCAGGAGCGTGAACGTCGGTTCGACTTGGAGCGCCGGTCTCCGTGGCGCGCGACCCTGGTCCGCGGTGACACCGGGGCGCGCCTCGTTCTCAGCGCCCACCACCTGATCGCCGACGGCGCCTCGGTCCGCACCCTGGTGGCCGAGCTCGGCGCCGGTTACGAGGCGGCGCGCCAGGGAGAAGCGCCCCGGCTTTTCGCTCCCATGCAGTACGGCGAGTACTGGCGGCGGCGGGCGCAGCGCGTCACCCCCGAGGCGACGGCGGCCCACGAGCGCCACTGGCGAGCGGAGCTGGGCGGCGAGCTGCCCGTGCTCGAGCTGCCCTCCGACCTGCCGCGTCCGCGGACGGCGACCTTCGTGGCCGCGAACCACACGATCGCATTGGACGCGGGCGCGCGCGGAGGTGTCGAGCGGCTCGCGCAGGAGCATGGATGCACGCCGTTCATGGTCCTCCTGGCCGGCTACAGCGCCCTCCTGCACCGTCTCTGCGGCCAGGACGAGGTCCTGCTCGCCTTCGCCAGCGATGGCCGCCACGTTCCCGGCTCGCACGCGGTCATCGGCACCTGCAGCACCGACCTGCCGCTGCGCTCATGCGCGGCCGGCGACCCGACGGTGAGCGAGCACCTCGCGCAAGTCCGGGCCAAGGTGCTGGGAGCGCTCGAGCACCAGGATTACACGCTCGGCATGCTCCTCGACGAGCTCCGAGCGCCCGTCGACGTCCGGCGCCCGCTGCGGGTGACGACCGCCTTCAACCTCCAGGTCCTGCCGCCGCCCGATGGCCCGTTCGCGGTCGACCTCGAGCTCCAGGCCGCCTCGGTCACGCGCTGCCTGCTCGACCTCGAGGTGAGCGCCTTCGACACGGGCTCGGAGATCAGGCTCGACTTCACCTATAACACGGCGATCCTCGACCCCGCGGCGGTCGCGCGCATCGCCTCGTACTTCTGCCGGCTCCTCGAGGGGATGGCCGCGAACCCGTCGGCCGAGCTCCATGCCCTGCCCATCCTGCCCGCCGAGGAGGAGCGCCTGCTCCTCGAGGTGTGGGGCGTCGGATCGGCCGGCGAGCCCGAAAGAACACCGGTTACCGACCTCATCGCCGCCAGCGTCGCGGAGCACCCGGCCGCGATCGCCGTCCTCGACGACGAGGGGACGCTGACCTACGCGGAGCTGAGCGAGCAGGCCGACGCGGTGGCCGGCGCCCTGGCGCAGGCCGGAGCGGTACGCGGCACCGTCACGGCGCTGCTGGCCTCGCGCGGGGCGCAATTCCTCGCGGCCCTGCTCGGCATCCTCCGGGCCGGCTGCGTCCTCCTGCCGCTCGACCCGCGGGACCCCGACCGGCGCCTGGGCGCGACGCTGGCGCACAGCGAGGCTGACATCGTCATCGCCGGCCCCGGCTTCGAGGCCTTGGCCGCAAGCTTGCTCGACGCTGCCGGGGAAGCGCGGCGGCCCTCCCTGGTGGCACTCGCCGACGCTCTCGGTCACGCGCGGGAGCGGGAACGCAGGGTCACGGTGGCACCAAGCGATCCCGCCTACGCGATCTTCACCTCCGGCTCGAGCGGTGCCCCCAAGGGCGCGATGGTCGCGCACGTCGGGCTCGCAAATCACCTGCGGGCGAAGGTCGCCGCCCTCGCCATGACCGACACGGACATCGTCGCCCAGACCGCTCCGCAGTCGTTCGACATCGCGATCTGGCAGCACCTGGCGCCGCTCCTTGCCGGCGCGAGCGTCCGCGTGATCGCCGACGAGGCGACCCACGACCCGGTCAAGCTCCTCCGCGCCCTCGACGAGGAGCAGGTAACGGTCTTCGAGACCGTCCCCTCGATGCTGCGCGCGCTCCTCGACGAGGAGGTTCAGCTCGCCGCCGGGCGGCCCCGGCTCAAGGCTTTGCGCTGGTTGGTCCCCACCGGTGAGGCGCTGGCACCCGAGCTGTGCCGGCGCTGGATGAGCCACTACCCGGCGGTCCCGCTCCTCAATGCCTACGGACCCGCCGAGTGCTCGGACGACGTTACCCACCACGTGATCGAGTGGCCGCCGGCGGCCGACAGCGTGCGGGTTCCCATCGGCCGACCCATTCCCGGCGCACGGGTCTACGTGCGCGACGCTCGCGGCGAGCTCGCGCCCATGGGAGCGCCGGGCGAGCTGCACGTGGGCGGTGTCTGCGTCGGGCTCGGGTATCTCAACGACCCCGAGCTCACCGCTCAGGCCTTCGTGCCGGACCCCTTCGCCGAGGGGGAGACGCTGTACCGGACCGGTGATCTGGTGCGCTGGCGCTCCGATGGCACGCTCGACTTCCTCGGCCGGATCGACGATCAGGAACAGCTCCAGGGCGTCCGCGTCGAGCCTGGGGAGGTCGAGTCGGTGCTCGGCCAGCACCCCGCGGTGCGCGCGTGCGCGGTCGCCGTCCGGCGCACGAGCGATGACGCCAAGGTGCTGGCCGGGTACGTCGTCCTGCGCCCGGGAAACGTCCCGCCGGCCGCCGAGCTGCGCTATTTCCTGCGCACCCGGCTCCCGCACTATCTCGTCCCCGCGACGATCACGGTCCTCGACGCCCTGCCCGTGAACGCCAACGGGAAGGTCGACCGCAAGGCGCTGCCGGCGCCCGCGCTCGACGCCGGCGCCGGCACTCGCGTCGCCCCGCGGACCGAGGTCGAGCGGGGCGTGGCCGCGATCTGGGCCCGAGCGCTCCAGCGCCGCGACCTCGGTGTCCACGACGACTTCTTCGAGTTGGGCGGCCGGTCGCTCGACGCGGTGGCGATGGCGGTGGAGCTTAGGCGCGCCTTCGGCGTCACCGTCCCCGTCTTCCAGCTCTACCGCGAGCCGAGCCTGGCCGCGATCGCTCGCTTCGTGGAGGACGCACGCAGGGAGCGGGCGTGGACATGATCTTCATCGGCAAGGAGACGCTGGCGGCGAGCGGCGGTGTCGTGAGCGCGGACGCCAAGACCGGCCAGCTCCAGGTTGGCCCCGCCTCGGGCTCGGCCCAGGAGCGCTTGAACGCGTACGGGACGCCGGCCGGATTCCTCCTGCAGGCGACCGGCGGGAAGTACGTCACCTGGTCCGGGAGCGCGTACGCGGCGACCCTCGAACGCGACGGCGACGCCACCTGGTTCGCCCGTGAAGACGCGGCCGGTGGCGTGCGCATCGTCGACCTGGGCAGCAAGGGGACGGCGCCGACTCAGTATTACTGGGTCGGGGCGACGGGCCCGCTCGGGCGCACGCCGAAGACGGGGTCTCCGCCTGCCACGACGAGGTTCACCGAGACGGTCATCACCCCCGGCCTGGCCGAGATCCTCCAGACCGGTTTGCCGGGGCCCAAGACCGACCTCTCGTGGGTCTACCTAGGAGCGGTCGACCTAACCAGCCTGCTCTCGGTCGAAGAGGCCGACCTCACCGGGGCTAACCTCGCCGGCGCCAACCTCGCCGGCCTCGCGTTCTCGCTCGCGACCCTGTCGAGCGCCGATCTCTCGAAGGCCAAGCTCACCGGGATGGCCGACCTCACCGACGCCACCATGATCGCCACGAACCTGACCGGCGCCGACCTGAGCGGGGCGACCATGCCCCGCGTCAAGGCCAAGGACGCGATCCTCATCGACGCCGTCCTCACCGACGTCATCCTCGACGGCGCCTCGCTCGTCGGCGCCAAGCTGACGCGCGCCAAGCTCACGGGCTTCTCCGCCTCCATCGCCGGGGTCGACTTCACCGGCGCCGACTTGACCGACGCCGACTTCACGCTCGCCAGCGTGCGAGCGATCACCATCCTCGGAGCCGACCTGACCGGCGCGCAGCTCAGCAATCCCGACAAGAAGCCCTCGATCGATCTGTCCGACGCCAAGATCGACGCGGCCACGAACTTCACGAGCACGCGCATGCAGCGGGTCGACCTGCGCAACCACGACCTGTCGAACGTGGTCATGACCCATGCCGACCTGACCGGGTCAAAGCTCGACAACACGAAGCTCATCGGCGCCGAGCTGAGCTACGCCGATCTCACCGGGGTCACCCTCACCGGCAGCATCCCCATGTTCGGCGCCAACCTCTCGAACGCGATCCTGACCGGAGCGACCCTCCCCGGGGCGCAGATGGGATCGATCAGCCTCCTCTTCCGGGTCGTCAACGACCCCAACGACCCGACGGCGAAACAGGCCTACGAGGCGTTCCTGAATGCCCTGAACCAGGCCGACGTCAAAGGCGTTACAAGCGCGTTCACCGCCAACGGCTACAAGCTCACCGCGCCGATCACCATTCTCGGTTCCACCTTCGCGCCGGGCCGGGTGTGGACGGTGACCGCCGCCGCCCAGGCCTACACGGTCCGCCTCGAGGACACCGGGGGCACGAGCTCGCTGGCCGTCTATCAGCCCTCGCCGGCCGCCATTCTCATCAACGCCTACATGAAGGACGCCATCCTCACCTCGGCGAACCTCTTCAATGTTCGCGCCTCGGGAGCGCAGATCTACGGAAACGCGAAGCTCGACGGGCAGGTCATCCTCGAGGGCGCCCAGTTCGACAGCGCCAACCTCGCCGGCGTCAACATCAAGCAAGCACGGCTCGACGGCGTCAACTTCGGCCACGCGACGCTCACCGGCGCGCAGTTCGACGGCGCGTGGCTGACCCCCGACGCCCGCGGCGGCCAGGCGAGCTTCGCCAACGCGAACCTCCAGGGCGCGTCCTTCACCGATGCGCATCTCGCCGACGCCCTCTTCACCGATGCGGCGGTGTGCGTGGCCCGCACGGAAGGCTCGACCGAGGTCGACGGCGTCTGGCTCTTCTCCTCGCCATCGCCCGCGACGCTCGTCTCCCAGCTCGCCGCGGCGACCAAGGAGCTCAGCCTCGACGCGTCACTGGCTTCGCAGCTCGGGCAGGGTCCGGTCAGCGATCCCGTTCGCAAGGCTTTTCAGGAGCAGGGCGTGACCCTGGCCCCCGATGCGCTGGTGACGATCCAGGACACCGGCCCGCAGTGGACGATCGCCGACGGGGCCGACAGCTACCGGATCTTCGAGGCTTGCGACCAGGACCAGGGCGTCCCTGCACTCGGTGTCAACAAGGGAGGTGGCCTGGACATCGACTTCACCATCCCGCTCTACCTCGAACGCAGCCTCGGGACGGGAGCGGTGACCAAGCCGGTGCGCGACGCGTTCGCGGGGCATGACATCCAGCTCGGTCCCGACGCGCGGGTCAGGGCGGGGACGATGGTCACCGACTGGCAGGTGGTCGACAGCACCGCCGGCTACGACCTCTGGCTCGGGCTCAACCTCGACTGTGCGCTGTCGATCACGGGCCGGCTGGGCATCCCTGCGCTCACCAACTTCTTCGCCAACCACTCACTGCCGTTGAGCCGCAGGGCCACGGTGACCGCGGCGGGACAGGATCGCTGGACCGTCGACAACGACAGCAACAACCCCTTCAACCCGGTCACCAACTACATCAAGTGCAACCTGTCGAGGGCCGCGCCGGCAGGCGCGCTCGACGTATACGGAAGCGCCCTGCGCGTCGAGCGGGTGGGACCCAGCGGGACGTCGGAGTTCGTGAACATCGCGATGCGACTGACCAAGCTCGGCACCGCCGAGCTGCAAGCGAGCACCGTCTGTCCCAACAGCAGCCGCACGAAGGTGAACATCGGGGACAAGCTCCCCTTCAAGCAGTGGATGCGGGCCAAGGAGCTGCCCAAGCCGCCGTGGTGCATACCGTCCGCCGACGGCGCCTTCTGGTGCCCCCCGAGCGGACCCGGTAGGGAAACGAGAGAAACGGAGAGCGCGTCGTGAAGACGTCGGAGAAGATCACGCTGCATTTCGACTTGTGTCACTGTCCTGCCAACACCCAGTTCACCCTGATCGCGGGCGGGGGCATGTCACACCCGCTGACCTCGTACGCGGATGCGCCGGAGAAGCTCGAAGAGCATCGCGCCGCCAACCGCGCGCTCGCGCTCATCCCCGACGAGCACCTCAAGCGCATCACCCACTTCGTCGAGGAAGAGGAGATCGTCGCCGACCACCCGACGGTCCGCCGCATCGTCTACCCGTCGCTCGACGACCACTCGCTCCCGGAGATCGCGCTCGTGTTCGTGCACGTTCCCATTCCCGACCAGGAGCTCTTCGTGAGCCTGCGCCCGGCCAGCCTGGGCCACACGCCCCACCTCGGGCTCCTGGCCGAGTACGGCGTGCACGCCAACGCGCTCGACGCCGTCGACCACGACGCGCTGCGCCTCGACGTCGACCGCGTCAAGACTCCGCGTGAGACGGCCAAGAGCCTGGTCTTCCAGCACTACGAGATCGGCAGCACCAACCCGGTGGTGGCCAAGGACGTGCTCGACCACTACATCACCCAGGCCGACGGCTTCCAGGAACTCGTCACCTACCTCCAGAACAACGGGCCCGGCAGCGACAACACCTGGTACCAGAAGACCTACGCCACGTGGCTGAACCCGGACACGGGCAAGACCGAGCCGGTGCCCGCCAACCTCGAGCTCAAGGACAAGTACAAGAACAAGAAGAACCCCGACTGGCCGGTGGTGGACGGCGAGCCGTTGATCCCCCAGTACGACCTCACCGACCCCTACAGCAGCAAGGACGGCGGCGTGGTCGGCGCCGCCACCAAGGTCGTCCAGAACGTCCTCGTGACGACCAAGAACGAGGACCAGTTCAACGGCCAGCTGTGGACCGCACAGGCCGGTACCACCGCCAGGGTCCAGACCAACGTCGAGCCCGCGCCCGCAGCACCCAAGGCCCACGCCAGGGTCGTCGTGGCGGCGCCCCCGGGCGTGAGCGCCGGCGCGCAATCATCGGCCAAGGGATTCGGGATCAAGAATGTCACCTCGAGCTACGGGCTGTGGCTCTACGACGAAGCGCTGAAGTTCGACAGCGCGAGCAAGAAGCTCTCGTTCCCGATCAAGAACTGGCCGAGTCGCTACCTGACCATGTACGTCCAGTTCCGCACCTCGACGGGCGAGCCGATCAAGCGCTCGGACATCAAGGACTGGACCGATGCGATGCCGTCCTTCCTGCGGTCGGCCTTCGAGCCCAGCGAGACCAAGAACTACCTGGATCTGGTCTCCGCCGGCAATTCCGTGTTCGGGGTCCCGATCCCCTTCCTGACCCAGCAGGTCGATGTCAACTTCCCGTGGCCCGACGACGCCTCGAGCGCCGACGTCCTCCTCGGCGGCCTCGGCGTCGCCCAGGGGTTCACCGACTGGGACGCAGATGTCGACATCGGCGGGATCGTGACCACCGGATTGTTCTGCTACGGGATCACCGGCCTGAGCCTCGCCTTCACCGTCTACATCGTCAACCCGTTCCTGGCCAAGCTCAGCGGCGACGCGAAGACGGCGTTCTACATCGTCTGTGGCCTGGCCGGCGCCGTCGAGGCGGCCGTAGGTGGCCCGATGGCCGGAACGAGCGCCGGCAAGATGATCCTCACCAAGCTCGCGGGTCAGGTCTCGGGCGTGATCTTCGGGATCATCGTCAACCAGATCGTGCAGGCGGTCTACAAGGAGGCGATCGCCGAGATCATCGCCGCCTCGGTGGCCGAGATCACCGCCGAGGAGGCGCTCGGCGAGATCCCGGTGGCCGGCTGGGTCCTGAAGATCGCCAGCATCGCCGCCGACGTCGCGGGCCTGGCGGCCACGACGATCGAGTGCCTGGCCTCGCCGGCGACCTACGACCTGCAGATCCAGCGCACCATGGACCTGACGGTCACCGTCAAGCCGGACCCCGCCCACGGCAAGCAGGGCGTCGACCCCAACTGGCCGCTGGTCGCCGATCACTGGATCGTGCAGGTCAAGTACCCCAAGGGCGCCAGTGGCCAGGGGGGCACCTCGTACACCAAGGCCGGCCCGATGCCGGGGCCGCCCCACAGCCAACCGCTGGTCATCCCCTTCCCGCAGATCCCGGCGGGCGGGAAGATCGAGGTGGTCGCCGGGGTCTACTCCGAGAACGACTGGCTGGCTGGCCAGTGGGAGAGCGGGTGGCTCAGCGCCGTTCCCGACGCCAACGACGAACTCACCGCTGAGGGCAACATCACCGAGCGGCTCGTGCCTCTGACCGCCGCCACCAGCTACGCGCAGAAGCAGCGTGTCGTCTACTCGGACGCTGACAAGCACCATTGGCAGGTGACGCGCTTCGCCATCAGCTCGGACCTCATCGGGACGCTCGACGCGGGGAAGGTCGACGACGCGCTGCGCTCCGCCTTCGCGGCCCAGGGCAGCGACCTGTCGACCAACGTGACCGTCACCGTCACCACCAAGGGTGAGCAGTGGAAGGTCGACGACGCCGGCAACGGGGTCGAGTACCAACTCGCCCGGCGCCAGGTCTACGGCGGTGACGGCAAGACGCTCTACGAGGTCGAGGTGCAGAACGTGACCAACGCCGCCCCGACGCTACCCGATGTCATCCACGACTGCGCCCAGGACGGCCACCGGATCTGTCAACTCCAGGACATCACCTACAACGACAAGGAGTACATGGTCGGGTATGCGTGGCAGGCGTCGGGACAGAACATGCCCCGCGACTACGGCACGAGCCCCGACAACGGCCAGATGTACGCCTTCCAAGCGATCTCGGCCCTCGGACAGCCGCAGGACAGCATCATCCAGCCCACCCGCGGCTTCACCAACCCCAGCCTGATCGCCTTTGACCAGTTCGGTCTCTCGCCCGTCTTCGCGATCACCGACGCCAAGAAGGCGGGGACCGTCGTCCACTACCGAGACGAGCTCAACGCCGGCGGCGTCGTCCCCGCTGACCTGAGCGCCGAGATCGCCTCCTTCAACGTCAAGCTCCCCGGTGACGCGCAGGTGGCGGTGGTGAGCAAGGACCAGCGCTGGACGATCGGAGCGCCGAGCACCAACCCGGTGCTCGACCTGAGGCTGATGAAGGAGGTACTCGACACGGGCACGGGACCGCAGCTCCAGGACGTCATCAACGTATATGCGTGGCCGGTCCCGAGCCAGGACAACTTCTTCCTCGACTCGCGGCCCTACAGCGAGGATAACCAGCAGTACTTCGTCCGCGGCATCACCTTCGCGCCCGGAGAGTCGAACTTCGACTACGACGCGAAGAAATCGTGGGGCCAGTTCCAGGGGGTAACGATCAACGACCTGGCGGTGCATCCCCAGGGTTACGTGGTCGGCGTCGACTATGACAATCATAAGCTCCTCACGCTCAAGCTCGGCGCCGAGGCGGTGGACGATGACAAGGCGCCGATCGCCATGCCACTGTCTGGAGAGGGGTTGCGCGAGGGGCTGCTCAACAAGCCGGTGGCCCTGACCATCAGCGCCGACGGGCGCATCCTCGTGCTCGAGGAGGTCAACCAGCGGATCCAGGCCTTCGACGTGCTCGGCAATCCCGTTCCGTGCTTCTCGGTCGGTCAGGAGGCGTTCGCGCTCGACAAGTCGCTGCTGGCGGCGCTCGATAAGCGTGAGGCGACGACGGCGCTCGTGCAGGCCTTCCAGCGCCACGTGCTCCCAGCGCTGGCTCCCGTGTTCGCCGAGCAGGACGCGCTCGCGCCCGCGTCGATCGCCGCGCTCGACACCGGCAAGGTCGACAAGGGACTGAGCGACGCTTTCCTCGCGGCCGGCTACGCCCGCAACGACGCCGAGGGTAACCCGCCGAGCTTCACCGTCGAGGTAACCACGGCGGGGTCGGTGTGGCTGGTCACCGACGTGGGATCCACCGCGACGTTCGATCTCCGCTACCTGGAGGACGACAAGGGGGCGAAGCACCTGCTCGTGTTCCGAGCCTTCGCGATCGGGATCGACGTGAAGTCGGCCGGATCGGAGTGGCTCCTCACCGACACGGCCAACTCGATGACCTTCGATGTCGCCAACAAGGCGGCGGCGGGTGTCCCCGATCCCGACCTCCAGGCCAAGCGCCTGCTCGCCACCATGCCGCTGCGCACTCAGGGACAGGACGGGGTCACGCACCTCGACGTCGCCGTCGAGGGAACCGGGTACATCTATACCCTCTACACGACGGACAAGGGCGGCGGGAGCAAGGAGTACATGCTCGACGTGTACATGCCCGACGGCACCCCCCTGTTCGACCAGTCGGGGATCTACGCGGCCAAGCTCGGGGTCGACCAGTGGCGCTCGATGTTCACCCTGAACTACGAGAAGATTCTCGGGCCCGGGCAGCGTACCGAGCCGAGCATCAGCCAGTGGGAGCCCTCGACCCCGTCCGGCGATGGCCCCACCTCAGGGAGCTAGCGTCGCTCAGCTGTCTCCGCGCGAGGTGCCGTTCGCGATCGCCCGGCACCACCCGGAGCTCCAGCTGGCAACGGCCCCGCAGGCCGCGATCGTCCACGACCTGGTGGCGGGCGCCGGCGGCCTGGGGGCGCTCGTGGGATCGATCCAAGAGCAGGGTCGCCCGGGGGTGGACTCGGGTTGGGCGCGGCTCGAGGAGATCACCCTCGCGGACGGGAAGCCCGCCAGGAACTCCAAGGGCGACGTCGTCTACCGCCTGCGGCTCTCGGAGGAGACGCTGGCGGCAGCGGTCCCGGTCCTGGCCGACGTCCTCGGAGCGGCCATGGCCGAGGAGGCGCTGCGCGACTTCTGCTGGACGCTCCAGCTCGGGGTGGCGCCCGGACCCGAGGGCGCCGGCGCGGCGGCGCCCCGGTGGTCGGTCACCTCACTGGGACCGCGGTACGGGGTCGAGCTGCCCCGCGTGCAGTTCGACGCCACCGACCGCCAGCTCCGGCTCACGTGCGTGAATGACATGGCTCGCCACATCGGGGTCTACGCTGAGTTCTCGGCCGGAGGCCGGCCGCTCGAGCCGGGCGGATGGAAGTCCCGGCTGCCGGCCGGAGCTCCGCCCGCGCTCGAAACGGCGACGCTGAAGTACCTCGCCATGCTCGCGCCCAATACGCCGGTGGCGGGGCTGCCGCTGCCGCTGGGTCCAGGCATCGTCGCGCTAACCGTGCCCGCCGCGGCGGACGCGGTCGAGGTCCGGTTCGGCAGCTTCGGCAACGGCGGGTGGGCGGCCGTGCCCGACGCCGGCGCGGTCATGCTCACCTTCGTCCTCGACTACGCCCTCCCGGCGATCCTCATCAGCGCCGGCGACTCGCCCGACGATGGCTGGTATCAGAAGCTGGTGGCCGATCCGGCGGTGCAGGCCGAGGTCTTGGCGGCGGCAGCGTTCCTGGTCACCGACCCGTCGATCGAGGACACCGCGACGCTGCTCGCCCGCCTCTCGAGCGCCGTCGCCGCGTGCCTTCTCGACGACGGCCTGGCCGACCTGCGCGACCGGATCGACGAGGAGCTGGGCACGGATTCCGTGGCCAACGCGGCGCCGATGCTGGGGTGGGCGGCCCAGACGGCCGCGGCCCTCTTCGCCGCCACCCCGCCACCGTTCTCGCCGCTCGCCTCGGTCCCGGGGACGTTCTCGCTGACCCTGGCCCCGGACTTCGCGGTGACCATCGCCGTCACCCTCGAGCCGGACGCGGTTACGGGCGACTGGCCTGAGGACGGAGTGCGCTACGAGCTCACGGCCGAGTACGCGGGTGGGTTCCACCAGACGCACGCCGGCCCGGTGGCGCCGGTGCCGCCCGCCGCCCCGATCGAGGCGGTCTTCCCCAGCGTGCGCACCGACGCCCCGATCGAGCTTCGGGGGAGGCTCTACGACGCGAGCGGTGCTCTCGCGAGTGGTGGCTCGGTGGTGATCGCGGATGCTCGCCCGGATTCCGGGGGCACGCTGAGCGCGGCGATCCCGGTCGTGGATCGCCCCGTCGCCGTCTCTGCCGACACCCGGTACGAGCTGCGGCGTACGCTCGCCTTCGACGCGGACCGGGGCACCTACGGGTGGGGCCCGGGCGTACCGTCGGCGGCCGGCAAGCATTCGCTCGATTGCACGCCCGGCCAGGGACGGCTGTGCCAGCTCGTCGGGATCACCCTGCAGCAGGCGACGCGAAGCCTCGGCTACACCTGGCGCACCACCGACGCCGGCGTGCCGGAGTGTGGAGGGTCGGGGCCGACCACCGTGTCCTACCGGTTCCAGAGCGTCGGCACCGTCGATCCCGCGCGGGGCCTGAAGACGATCGCTTGCGGCTTCGCGGCCCGACCCCAGCTCGCCTACGCGGCGACGCCTGCGAGCTCGGCGCTCTTCCTCGACCCGCGCGTGCAGCCGCCGGCGCTGCGCACGGTGAGCCTGGGGGCGCCGGGCCCGTTCGACCTGGCGAGCAAGCTCAGCCGGGGGCGGCTCGCCGACCCGGACGTGAGCGCGCTCGTGGTCCATGGTGCCGGCTACGCGATCGCCATCAGCTCCGTCAACGCCAGCATGCAGATCGTCGAGCTCGCGCCCACCGCGGTGGCGGACGCCGACGCGTCCCTGTCGCGGATCGTCGCGGGACCGGGCCACCGCGCCGGGCTCCTCACCGCGCCGGTCGGCGTGACCATCGCGCCGGGCGGGGAAATCCTCGTGCTCGACGGCGGGCTGGCCAGCGTGCAGGCCTTCGACGTCCACGCGAACCCGGTTCCCATCTTTGACGGCTCGCCGGTGCTGGCCCTGAGAAAGGAGACCGGGATCGAGTACCAGGACGTCGCCGCCTCCCCGTCGGGACTCATCTACGTCCTCTCCAACGCCGCCGGGGGCCAGCAGCCGAGCGATTACCGGCTCGACGTGTACGGCGCCGACGGCTCGTTCCTGGCGCGGACGACGGGGGTCAACGCGGCCTGCATCGCCGTCGATTCCAGCGAGCGCGTCTACACGCTCGACTACCGCGCGGTCGCGGGCCGCGACGGCCGTGTCGAGCCGTCCATCGGCCAATGGTCACCAACCACAGCTTGATCACCACGACGAAAGCGAGGCATTCTTCTCATGGCTGACTTCGGTGTCTACTTCGAAATCACCAACGCGCTCGGGGCGCCGCTCTACTTCTCGCGCTTCGACTCGGCCGAGGGTGGGTGCTGCACCTACGACGGGCCGCAATCGATCCCCAACGACGGTCGACCCCACCAGGTTCACCTCAACGATCCGTGCAGCGGCCGTGGAGCGGAAGGGACCGCGTACTTCATCGCCGACGTGGGCGGGAGCCTGCGCGAGTACGCCTGGCACGGGGACTGCCCGGTGTGGAGCTCGAGCAACCACGCCGACGGCCCGGGGATCTCTTCGTTCAACAGCGGTGGACACCCGCTCACCGTGACCATCGCCGTCGATCCCGCCACGCCCGGCTGGCGCCCCGCCGGCCGTCTCGTCCAGCACGTCTTCGTGCTCATGCTCGAGAACCGCGCGTTTGACCACATGCTCGGCTTCTCGGGGATCAAGGGAACCGATGCGCAGACGGGCCAGCAGACCTCGGTCAATGGGCTCGGCGGCACGGAGTCCAACCCCTACGACGGCCACAGCTATCCGGTCACCCGAGGGGCTGACGTCACCATGCCGCTCGATCCCCTGCACGAGTTTCCCTCCGTCCTCGAGCAGCTCGCGGGCGCCGGCGCCACCTATAAGCCAGGTGGTCCGTACCCACCCATCGACAGCTCCGGCTTCGTCATCAACTATGCGGGCGCGGGCGGGCAGGCGAACCCGGGCGAGATCATGAAGTGCTACACCGCGAACGAGCTTCCCGTGCTCAACGCGCTCGCCACCGACTTCGCGGTGTGCGACAACTGGAGCTCGTCGATGCCGGGCCCCACCTGGCCCAACCGGTTCTTCGCGATGGCGGCCTCGGCCGGAGGGCTCGACCGCAGCCCGAGCTCGGAGCAGATCGTGACCTGGGAGACCGTCGACGGGTTCAGCTTCGAGCACGGCTCGCTCTTCCAGGCCCTGAGCGCCAATGGCCACAGCTGGCGCATCTACCGTGGTGACAAAGGGCCGGTGGCCGGAAGCCTGCCCATCGCCGCCGGCCTCAAGGGCATCCAGATGCTGCGCGACGTCTGGAACTACAGCCGCTTCGCCAGCGATCTCCAGGGCGACTATCCGATCGACTTCACGTGGATCGAGCCCAACTACGGCAGCGCGCTCGACGACACCTATCGCGGCGGCACCTCCCAGCATCCGATGGACGACGTCACCTCAGGCGAATGGCTGATCAAGCAGACCTACGAGGCGATCAGGAACTCGCCCGTGTGGCAGAGCAGCGTCCTCATCGTGACGTGGGACGAGCACGGCGGCTTCTACGACCACGTGGCACCCACTGCCGCCCCTCCGCCGGGGGACAAGATCACTACGCCGGGACCGGTCAACCAGTTCGGCTTCGTCTTCGATCGCTACGGGGTGCGTGTGCCCGCGGTCATCGTCTCGCCCTTCGTCGCCCCGAACATCATCGATCACCGGGCCTATGACCATGCGTCGATCCCCGCCACCGTCGAGCGCCTCCTCGGGTTTCCCGCGCTGACCAAACGAGACGCGGCAGCGGCCGACGTGACGCCGCTGCTCACCCTCCCCACGCCCCGTGACACGCCGACCCGGCTTCCGAACCCGGCTCCGGGCGGCAGCCATGCCCTGCTCGCGGCCCCGCGGGTGGCGACCGCCGACCTCACCGACCCGATCGGTGCCAGCAACCTCGCCGGCTTTCTCCAGATCGCGCTCCGCACTCAGCTCCAGATGACGCCTGAGGAAGAACACCCGGAGATCCTCGAGCGCGTCGCCTCCTTCACCACGCGCGGTGAGGCACTGGCGTACATCGACGACATCGCGAGCAAGCTCAACGAGGCGACCGAATCGCCGGCGGCGGTCGAGCCGGCCAGCCCCAGGGCTTGATCTCGTGCGCTCGGCGGGTGTAGGATCGGCGCGCGATGGTTAGGGTCGACCAGGGGAAGGGTTACGATGGCTAGAGAGGTAGGCGGGTACAGCAGCGATGCTGCCGAGGTGCGTCGCCAGGCTGCACACGAGGCCGGGATTGACACGACGGGAGCGGGCGGGTCTCCGGGCACGGCCCCACTGGAGTTGCACGTGTGCATGGGACTCAACGCCTGCGCGAGCCACGACGTCACCGGCAAAGCACCGATGGCGGGCATGGGCGAGTGCGCGACGATTAACCATGTCTGCCACGGTGACGGTGAGTGCCGCGGCCAGGGCGGGTGCGGTTATGCCGGAAGCGACTACGAGCAATCCAAGCCCGGTGAGCAGTCGTGCCGGCAGAACGGAAGCTGCGCCGTGCCCATCAACGAGAGCCGAGTGTTCTCGGCGGGCCCGTTCAAAGGAAAGAGCGTGTGGCACCGGGCCCGGAAGCTGTTCGAGGCGCGGATGTACGACGCCGGCGTTCCCTTCGGTCCCGCGCCGCACCCGGGTTACCCCGACGCCCTGGTCCCGCCCTACGAAGCGGTAGGGCAGGGTCCGTGCCAGGGCAAGAAGGCCACGCAGTGACCGAGGCAACGGCCCCGCGGCTCGGCTATCCGAACCTGGGCCTCGGCGTCGGCCTTCGCTCCGGCCACTTCTCCTACCTCGAGGAGAATGAGCCCGACGTCGACTGGTTCGAGGTCATACCGGAGAACTTCATGGACTCCCACGGCCGCGCGCGCCACGTGCTCGACCTCATCGCCGCTCGCTACCCCATTGTCCTGCACGGGCTCTCGCTCTCGGTGGGCAGCACCGACCCACTCGACTTCGATTACCTGAGAGGGCTGAAGGAGCTCGCCGAGGAGGTCGATGCGGTATGGGTCTCAGATCACGTCTGCTGGACGGCCATCGGTGGCGTCAACACCCACGAGCTCGTTCCCATCCCCTTCACCGAACAATCGCTCGCTCATGTGAGCGGGCGGATCCGCCTCGCACAGGACTTCCTCGAGCGCTCGCTCGTGCTCGAGAATCCCAGCAGCTACATCACCTTCGTGGACTCGACCATGTCAGAGGCAGAGTTCCTGGCTCGGATGACCGAGGAGACCGGTTGCGGCCTCCTGCTCGACATTAACAACGTCTACGTCTCCTCGGTCAATCACGAGTTCGACCCTCTCGGCTACCTGCGCTCGCTGCCGAGCGCTCGGGTGGTGCAGATGCATCTCGCCGGCCACCACGATGTGGGCACCCACATCGTCGATACCCACGACCGCGCGGTGGCCGACCCGGTGTGGGACCTCTACGGCGCCGCCCTCGAGCTCACCGGTCCGGTCTCGACGATGGTCGAGTGGGACGACAACCTCCCGCCCTTCCCGGAGGTCCACGCCGAGATCCTCAAGGCGCGCCGGTTCGTGGAGGCGGCCGGTGTCTGACCCCATCGAGCTGGGACGGCTACAGGAGTGGCTTGGTAGCGCCATCACCCGTCCGGGTGGCGCTCCGGTCGGGCTCGAGGCGATGATCTGCTCGACGGCACGGCTGGGTGCCTCCGAGCGGGTCGGGGTCTATAACCGCAGCTACCACATGCGGCTGCTCGAAGTGATGCGCGTCACCTACCCGGGCTTGCGTCACATGCTGGGCCGCGAGTTGTTCGATGACTTCGCGCTCGAGTATCTGGGCGCGCGCCCGTCGCGCAGCTACACCCTCCATCGGCTCGGAGCCGGGTTCGCCGGCTACCTCGCCGAGACCCGTCCCGACGCCGACGGCGCGCCGGAGGCGTGGACGAGCATGTTGGTCGACCTCGCCCGCCTCGAGCGGACGTTCGCCGAGGTCTACGACGCTCCCGGGAGCGAGGGCCACCGAGTGCCGGGCGCCGGCGACCTTCCGCTCGAGCCCGATCTCGGCTCCATCGAAGCCACCGTCGAGCCGGTGCCGTGCTTGCGCCTGGCTGCCTCCTCGTTCCCCGCCGCTGCCTACCTCAGCGCCGTGCGGCGCGGCGCCGACCCGCTCCTCCCCGCACCGGCCACCAGCTTCGTGGCCGTGAGCCGCCGCGACTACGTGGTCACGCTCACGCCGCTTGACGCCGACGCCTACCGCCTGCTCGCGGGCCTCATGCAGGGCGCCCGCATCGGCACCGCGGCGCTCGCGGCCGGCCTCGACTCCGCCCCCGCCTGGCGCCTGGTCCGGCAGTGGGCCGACCGCGCCTTCTTCTCGTCCCTGGTGTCGCCGGCACCCGGGAGCACGCCAGCCCACACCGCGGTCAAGGAGCCCATGACGCCATGAGCACCGTGCTCAAGCAGCCTGTCGACGCCCAAACCCCGATCACCACCGTGAAGCAGCTGCACATCCATCTCTACCAGGCCGCCCAGGTGGAGCTGTCGACGATCCCGCTCTACCTGTACGCGGCGTACTCGATCCAGACCGCGGGGGACTACCAGTGGGCCCCCGGGATCTCCGCCTTCCGAACGATCCGGAGCGTGGTCATCGAGGAGATGCTCCACCTCTGTCTCGTACGCAACCTGATGGTGGCGACGGGGGCGCCCAAGTTCTCCTTCTACGACGAGGACTTCGTCACCACCTACCCGAGCCCGATGCTTCATCGCGAGCCGAAGCTCATGCTCCATCTCGAGCCGTGCACGAAGAAGCTGATGAAGGGGACCTTCATGCCCTTGGAGCTCCCCGCCAAGACCAACGACCCGCCCCAGCCCCATCACTACAACACCCTTGGTCAGTTCTACGCTGCGATCACGGCCGGGCTCGAGCGCCTTTCCGGGCCCAAGCTGTGGAGCAAGCCACGCGGCGACCTGCAGTACTCGACGAGCTACTGGAACCAGGACGGCGGCGGAAAGCCCGTGTGCGTGCTCGATCTCCAGAGCGCACTCGAGGCCATCGAGACGATCGTCGAACAGGGCGAGGGGGCCAGTCCCGGGGACCCCATGGTGCCCCTCGCCCCCGCGGACCCCCAGTTCGGCTTCGAGGAGTACTCACACTACGCGAAGTTCCAGCGCATCGCCGAAGGCAACGATCCCATCTACAACCTCTGGCCTGTCCCCACCGATCCCAAGGCGTCCGACTTCGACGGGCCCGTGCGCGGACTCGCGGGCCTGTTCAACGCCGCCTACTGCTACGTCCTATGCATGATCGACGCGCTCTACGCGACCTCGGGAAGGACCGTCATCGCCGGCAAGCGCAGCCCGCGCTACGGGCTCGAGCGCACCTTCGTGGCGGCCATGGGCGGACTGCTCTTCCCGATCGCCGATCAACTCGTGCGCACGCCGGTGAAGAAAGGCTCGCGTGCGCACGCCGCGCCGACCTTCGAGTTCTTCCGCTTCCATGACGGAGCTCCCAAGAAGGACCAGCTGATCTCGCTGTGCGACGAGCTGCTCGGCCCGTTCCCGGGGTTGGGCGGCGACGACGGGGCCCGGAGCCTGCTGGGCAAGCTTCCCTCGGTGTAACGGGTCCTCCCAAGCGCCGGCGACTCAGAGATCCGCTGTAGGATCGGCCGATGAGACGTTCGAAACCCAAGAAGCGCCTGGCCAAGGTATTACCGGTGGTGGCGGTCGTGCTCGGAGCTGGTCTCAAGGCGAGGCGCAAGCGCAAAGGCGCCCGCGGCGCGGGGGACGGGCTGGTGAGTCAGAGCGTGGCCACCGCTCCCGGGCTCGAGCCGATCGCGCCCATAGACGCCACGCCCGAGCCCATCTCCCCCAGCACCGAGAGGGAGGCGACGCCGAAGCCACCCAGGCGCGCAGCGGCACGTGAGGCAGACCCTCGCCCCGCGGCGTCGCGACGGACGACAGCTACCGCGGTCCTCGAGGTCCTGGCGACAGGTGGGGCGATGACCGCGGGCGAGGTCGCCGTGGCCACTGGACTCTCGCGCTCGGCGATCAGCTCGACGCTCTCGCGGCTCACCCGGAGTGGTGAGGTCAGCAAGGCCGAGCGCGGCTACCAACTGGCGAGCACGCCCCGACCGAAGGCGACTCCGCCGGCTAGGAAGGTGGCCAGAGCACCATCGAAGCCGAGCCAGCTGAGGGCGCCGACCCGCGCCGCCGATGAGCCGGTCGCCGGGAACACGGCTGCGCGGAAGGCGCGAGGGCACACCCGGGCCGCCGTGCTGGCCGCGCTCTCGGGTGAGCGAGCTCTCACTTCCGGCGAGGTGGCAACGGCTACGGGGCTCAGCCGCAGCACCGTGAGCACGACTCTCTCGAGGCTCGCCAAAACCGGCGAAGTGGTGAAAGCCGAGCGCGGTTACCTGATTCCTGGTTAGCCGGCAACGGCCTAGACCCAGCCTTTGCGCCGGAAGAACGCAAGCAAGGCGGCGCACGTCACGAGGATGCTGCCGATCCCCAGTACCCAGAAGGTCCACGCGTGGTTGATGACGTGGTTGATCATGAACCCGAAGTTCTGTCCGAAGAAGCCGGTGATGAAAGACAGCGGCAGGAAGATCGTCGCGATCACCGTGAGCTGCTTCATGACGTCGTTCTGGCGGTTGCTGACGGTTGTCAGGTACAGGTCCGTCGCTCCGGAGAGCACGTCACGATAGGCGTCGATCAGGTCGCTGATCCTGATCAGGTGGTCGTAGACGTCGCGGAAGTAATCGCGTTCGTCGAGCTGGAGGCCCGATAGCTCGGCGATCTGGTCGATGGATCGCATGAAGAGATCGCGCTGCGGGGTGACGACCTTGCGCATCGCGACGAGCTGGCGCTTGAGCGCGAACAGGTGCTCCAGCTGCTGATCGGTGGGGCTGAGGAGCACGGCCGCTTCGATCTCGTCGATCTCGTCATCCATTTCTGAGAGGAGCGGGAAGAAGCTGTCGGTGAGCGCGTCGAGCAGCCGGTAGAGCAGGAACTGCTCGCTGTGGAGCACGCGGCCGTCGAGTTGCTCGCGCTGATCGTCAAGTGGCGGCAGCGGATCGCGGTGGATGGTGATGACGTATTGGCCGGAGATGAACATGTGCACCTCGCGCAGCGGATCCGGATCCTCGGGGCGATGCGGGCCCGCGCCATAGAAGACCAGGAAGATGTAATCGACGTAGTTGTCGAGCTTCGGGCGCTGACCGAAGTCCTCGGTGTCCTCGAGCGCGAGCGGGTGGAACGCGAACAGCTCGTGCAGCTTCCTCAGGTCCTCATCGGTTGGGGAGGTGAGGTCGAGCCAGAAGAAATGGCTGCGCTCGAGATGGTCTCGAATGCGTGCTTCGTCGATACTCGTCAAGCACGGCACGACGAACCCCATGTCCTCGCTCGCGGTGCCGGTGGTCGCTGCCTTCGCCTTCCCTACGGGCATGGTCCTCTCCTTGATCGCCACTGACGAGCGCATTGTCCTCGCTCGTGCGGGCGAGCCTCAACCCGCCCCCCGCGCCTCCTCCGGCACCGTGACACTGAAGTGATCAAACCTCGCCTCGAGCATCGGCCCCCCAACAATGTCGATCCCCGGCATCAGCTCGACATCGCCGCCCCGGACACGCTCGAGCCCCGCCGCGATCTCCCCGAACAGGTCCGGCTCGGCCACCGGCCGCCCGTAATGGCAGAACATGGCCACGCGCACCTGGTCAGCAAGGCCGGCCAGCATATGCGCGCTCGTCGTCAGCGCGTCCAGATCCGAATCCGGGAAGTGCGCATAGATCGGTCCCGAGTTGCTGCTGTCGCCGGCGAAGAGCAGGCCCTCACGCTCGTCGAGCAGGCAGATGCCGTCGGGACTGTGGCCCGGTGCGTGAATGACGGTGAGCGCTCGATCGCCGAGGTCGATCGAATCCCCGTGCGACAGCGTGACGGAGGCCTTGGTGGGAGTGATGCTCCACTGCGAAGCCTCGAACCCCGCGGGGAACGGCACCGGAATGCTCTCCCGGCCGAGGATCCAGCTGAACTCGCCGTCGAGCGGGCGGAGCACCTCGAAGGCCTCGAGCTGGCGCTGCGCATACGCCAGATACTCCACGAGCCAGTCCGCGGGCACGTCCGCCTCGATCAGGGGCGCTCCGATCTCGTGGATGGAGATTCGCTCGAACTCGTGGTTACCGCCGATGTGGTCGAAGTGGTAGTGGGTGTTCACCACCTCGACGGGTGAGCTCGCGAGGGCCTCGGCCACGGGACGGATGGGGCGGACCCCGAGGCCGGTGTCGAGGAGGACCGATCGCTCGCTCCCCTCGACGAGATAGCTGCAGACGTGCTGCGGCTCGGCGATGAGCCAGACGCCGGGCGCGAGCTGCCGGGTGTAGAACCAGTCGTCGACGAGCTCGCCGCTCATGCGCGCGCCTGCGCAGGGGCGGGCGGGACCGGCTCGTAGCGAAGCAGCTCGTCGCTCGGCTGGGCTCCGGGGTCGGGCTGAGTGCGGCAGAGGATCCAGTACAGGCCCCCGCCAACGACCATGCCGATGAGCGCGCTGATGTCACCTCGGGAGAGCAGGTGGGTCGAGAGCGGTCCCTTCAGGTGGGTGGTCTGGGCAAAGAGCGCGGTCACGACCATGCCGAGGATTAGGGCGACCATCCCGCGCCAGCGGTAGCCGCCGTCGAACCAGTAGCGGCCGCCCTTCGCGTGCTCGAGCTCGGGCCCGAGGTAACGACCGCGCCGGAGAAGCAGATCGACGATGAAGATGGCCAGGTACGGGGCCCACCAGAACAGGGCCCATTGCAGGAACTCGGTGAGCGTGGTGGTGAAGTCCGAGATGAAGATCGCGTACATCGCCATCGCCGTGCCGATGACGGCGTCGATGCTCACGGCAGCCGCCCGGTGGACGCGTAGGCCCATCGCCTGAAGCGAGAGCCCGGAGGAGTAGATGCCGAGCACGTTGTTGGCGATCGTGCCCACCACCACGACGGCGAGGAACAGCGGGTAGAACCATCCCGGGACGATCGCCTTGATCGAATTGGGAAGCGCGGCCGGATCGACGACGGTGGCGGCCGCCGCGCCCACGAGGGCGAGGGTGATCGAGGGGATGAGGGAACCCAGCGTCGTATAGAAGGCGATCGCCCGGCGCGAGGCGCCGCGCGGGAGGTACCTCGCGTAGTCGACGGGCGCTGGTGCCCACGAGAGGGGTCCGGAGAGGATGAGCGTCAGGCCGCTCGAGAGCGCCACCCACAGGGCCGTGCCCGTGAGCGCCGTCTTGGGTGCGTAGTTCCAGTGGACATGGCGCGCGACGAAGATGATGAGGAGGACCGAGAGCACGCCGAGGGTGATCGCGAAGAGCTGCTGGAAGCGGACGATGGTGGCGTGGCCGAGGACGGCGACGGTGTAGGTGACGAGCACGGTCACGGCGAGGAGGAGCGCCTTGCCGAAGCCGCCGACATGCCAACCGAGCTCGCCCGCGAGCGAGAACAGTGCGAGCGCCCCGAAGGCGATGTTGATCGCCTCGAAGCCCACGAGCGAGAGCCACGAGAAGAAGGCCGACAGCCGGTTCCCGTTCGGCCCGTAGTGCGCGCGCGAGACCATCAGCGTCGAGGTGCCGGCGGCCGGGCCGACGGTGGCCGCCCAGCCGATGAGCGAATAGGCGAGGTTGCCGGCGACGATGATCACCGCCGCCTGCAGGAGATTGAGTCCGGAGGCCACGAGCGCCCCTCCGAAGATGATGTAGAGGACGGTGATGTTCGACGTGAGCCAGACCGAGAAGAGCTCGCGCGGGCGACCGTGGCGGTCGCTGTCCGGGATCACTTCAACGCCGCGAACTTCGACGTGACCGACCTGGTCGGCATTGGGCTCGGTCATGAGATCTCCTCGCTCGAGTCGTGGTCTTCGGGGGCCTCGGAAAAGCGTTTTGCCGGGGCGATAATATGGGAACGCGTTTTATCGCGCAAGACGCGCGAAGGCCCTAGGCGGGAAGAGGGCGCCGGGCGGGACGGGGCATGCGGTTGCTCGAGCGCCGCTTGAGGAGGCGGGTGGGCACGATCACCGACAAGCTCGCGGGCTCGCGTCCTTCGATCAGGTCGATGAGCATCTCCACCGCCTCGGTGCCGAGCCGGCGGGGATAGAGCTCGAGCGCGGTGAGGGGCGGCGTCGAGACGCGGGTCGCCTCTGAATTGGTCACCGTGGCGACGAGGAGCTCGTCAGGTACCGACACGTTCCTCGCATTGGCGGCGAGCACGACGCCGAGCGCGAGGCGGTCAAGGGGGGTGCAGATGGCATCGGGCGGATCGGGGCCGCCCAGCAGCGCATCGGCGGCGGCCAGGCCCGTGGCCTCGGTGAGCCCGCCGCGCACGGTGAGGACGACGGGCGGGGCGCCGCGGTCGGCGCACCAGTGCCGGTAGGCCTCCTCGGTCTCGAGGGCATAGGTTGTGGTCAGGGGGATGCCGATGAGCGCGACCCGCTGCGCTCCCTGCGAGGCGAGATGGTCGAGCAGGCGCGTGAGCCCTCGCGGATGGTCATTGTCGACCCAGGCCCCGTCGCTGCGCCCGGGCACTCGCCCCGTGGTGACGACTGCAGCTCCGGCATCCTCGAGCCTTGCCACGTGAGGATCGTCGGAGATCGGGTCGATGACGATCCCGCCGTCGACCGCGAGATGGTCGAGCGGCGAGGAAGCATTGGTGGGGTCGGAGGAGAGGATGAGCGCGTAGCCATGGGCGATGGCGGTGGCGGTGGCGGCACTGACGAGCTGCAGGAAGTAGGCGAAGTCGGAGATCCCGACGCAATGGCCCTCGTCCTGGGCGAGCGAGATGCTGATGAGCCCCGTCCGGCGTCCCCCGAGGCTCCGCGCCGCCGAGCTCGGCCGGTAGCCGAGGGCCTCCGCCGCGTCGCGAACGCGCTGGCGCGTCTCCTCGGGAATCCGGCCCTTGCCGTTGAGCGCGTGGGAAACGGTGGTGATCGAAACGCCGGCCGCAGCAGCGACGTCCGTGATGCGGATCTGAGGCATTCGCTCCGCCAGCATAGCCATGGCGATTGACGCACCGAGAACCGTGTGGTCTACTGTGCCCCGTTCCTGGCAAAACGTTTTCTCGGCGCTCGTGAGGAGACCCCTTCATGCCCGATGTCATCGTCGGACGACCTGCTCTGCTCGTCATCGATATGCAGCACGACTTCGTCGATCCCGGCGCTGGTTGCTACAACGTGAACGCCGAGGAAACGGTGGCTCCCACCCGTGCGGTCATCGACGCGATGCGGGCCGCCTCGCTCCCGGTGATCTGGACGATGGAGGCGCACCGTCCCGGTGGTATTGACACGGGACTGGAGAGCGACGCCGACTGCAGCTTCGCTGCTCACACCATCGAGGGGACCCACGGCATCGAGATCGTGCCCGAGCTCGCCCCGGGGCCGGACGACCTGATCGTGAGAAAGCGCCGCTACAGCTGTTTCCTCGGCACCGAGCTCGAGTTCCTCCTCAAGGCGCTGCGCGTGGACACGCTCTTGCTCACCGGCGTCTCCTCCGACGTGTGCGTGCACTGGACCGCCGGCGAGGCGTTCCAGCGCGATTACCACGTGCGCGTGCTCGAGGACTGTGTCGCAGGCACCACCGATGAGGACCACGAGGCTTCGTTGCTGATCATGCGCAATCTCGTGTCAGCCGGCACCCGCTTCCACTCCACCGACGTCATCGAGGCGCTGGACGCCGCCACCACCGTCAGCGCTCGCTAAGCGGGGCGCGCCGATCTCGGCGCAGTCCGCTTGACTCCGCCGCGCCCAGCCCAGAGAATCGGCGCGTGCCGGCGCGCCTCGCGATCTGCGCGCTCGCCTTCGGGCTGTGGGGCGCCTCCGATGCGTATGCCTTGACGCTCCAGCAGGTGGCGAAGGTCGTCGTCGACTGCACCCGTCACTGCGCCGGACCCCGCGGCACCGGCGAGCTCAAGCCGGGCGCCTTCGGCGGGGCGGTGGCGATGTCGGCCGATGGCGAGACGGCGATGATCGGTGCTCCCGAAGCCAACCTGAGCGACGGAGCGGTCTGGGTCTTCGTCCGCCGCGGCGGCACCTGGAGGCAGCAGGGCCCGAAGCTGCGCGTCGATTGCCAGCACCTGTGCGCCGGGCCCAACGGCCAGGGTGAGGACGGCAACACCTTCGAGTTCGGGCAGGCGATCGCGCTCTCGGCGCATGGCAAGACGGCGCTGATCGGGGCTCCCGGCAACGGCGAGCGGGGCGGAGCGTGGGTGTTTGTCCGCTCGCACGGAGCCTGGAGAGAGCAGCGCGCGAGGCTCATCGGGTTCTGCCATCCCAGGAAGCGCGGCTGCCGCGGCCCCAACGGCACCGGCCTCGGCGGCTACGGGTTCGGGGGGAGCGTGGCGCTGTCGCCGACCGGTAACACCGCGCTCATCGGCGCGCCTGGGGGCGCCGGCGGCGTGTGGGTGTTCACGCGCGCGGGCGGTCGCTGGAGCCAGCAGGCCAAGCTCGTGGGCAACTGCCGACCAACTCCCGCGGCGCCGTGCACGGGCCCCAAGGGCACGGGCGAGATCTGGGGCGGTTCCAATACCGGCGGGTTCGGGTCGGCGGTGGCGCTGTCGGCGGACGGCGGTACGGCTCTCATCGGCGCCTTCGAAGATGGCGCGGTGAGCGATGCCGGCACCACCGGCGCCGCGTGGGTCTTCGTACGCTCGGGCCGTACCTGGAGCGAGCAGGGCCCGAAGCTCGTGGGCGCCGGCGCGAGCGGCCTGGGTGACATGGGCTCGAGCGTCGCGCTGTCATCGGACGGCAACACGGCGCTCCTGGGCTCACCCGCCGACGGCAACGGGGCGGGAGCGGCCTGGGTGTTCACACGCTCGAGCGGCGCTTGGGGTGAGCAGGGCGCCAAGCTCGTCGCCGACTGCACGAGCAGCTGCACCGGGCCCAACGGCACCGGCGAGAGCAATACGACCGACTACGGCGGCGCCTTCGGGTCGAGTGTGGCCCTTACCGGCGAGGGCAACGCCGCGCTCATCGGCGCGCCCGACGACGCCGCCTGTGACTGCGGCCTGGCCTTCGGCGCCGGTGCCGCGTGGGTGTTCACGCGCACGGCAGGCAACTGGAACGAGCAGGGCGCGAAGCTCGTGGGTGACTGCACCAGCGCCTGTGGCGGCGCGGCGGGTACCGGCGAGCTCAACCGCCGGCTCGGGGGCCAGTTCGGCGCCGCCGTCGCCCTGTCGGGCACCGGCGGCGCCGCGCTCATCGGCGGGCCCAATGACAATTGCCAAGCTCGCTGCGACGGCTCCCTCGACAAGCCCGCCGACGGCGCCGCCTGGGTCTTTGTCCTCAGCGGCTTGTGAGCGACCCAGGGCTCACGTGGTCGCCTGGTAGCACATGGCGGCCTCGCTGCGCGGGAGCGGTTGGGCGGCGGCGGCGGGCCGCGTCCGCCACGCCAAACCGGCGACGATGAGCGCGAGGGCCGCGATCATGCTCCCGAAGATCTCGAACGTGGGCCTCAGGCCGAGCGGCGTGTCGAGCAGGCCGGCGAGGATCGCGGGCAGCGACAGTGACGAGTAGGCCACCACATAGAAGGCCGACATCACCGCTCCGCGATGCTCGGCGGGAATCGCGGCCGACAGGGCCCGCAACGCTCCCAGGAAGGCCACCCCGAAGCCGATTCCACCGACGATGCTCCCGGCGATGTAGAGGACACCCGAGTCGGTCGATGCCGCGGTGACCACGGTGAGCATTCCCACCGCGAGTGCGATAGAGCCGTAGGCGGCGCCGGCCCACGGGGCGGCTCGGCGGAAGACGATCTGCGCGACGGCAGCAGGGCCGGCGAGCGCGAAGACGCTGATCCCGCCCACCAGGGGACTGGTGGTATGGAACAGGCCTCCCGAGAACTGGGGACCGAGCGAGAGGAAGAGTCCCCCGATCGACCACGAGGACATCACCCCGAGGGCGGCGAGAAGGAAGGCCGGCCGGACCTGTCTCGGAACTGCCGGGCGCTGGGGGGTGAGGCGCAGGCGCGAGCGCGAGGCCACGGGTTCGGGCATCCGCATCGCGCTGGCAAAGGCCAGGGCGAAGAGAACGAAGAGCGCGGCGTAGGGGAGGACCCGTGGGGCCGGCAGGAGATCGACGATCAGCGCTGACACCAGGACCCCGAGACCCATGCCGCCGGCGCTGGCGACCCCGTTGGCGAGGCCGACCGCGTGCGGATCGCGGCGGGCGTGGAGGTCGAGGAGGGCAGCGCTGGCGGCGCTGAGGGCGAGACCGGTAGCCAGGCCCTGGATGGCGCGGGCCGCGAAGAGCCACACCACCGAGTCGGCGAGCATGAAGAGGACGGTCGACCCCATCAGCGTCGCCAGGGCGACGAGGAGGACGGGGCGGCGACCGACCTGGTCAGAGATGGGGCCGGTGAGCAGCAGGGTCGCCAGGACCCCGAAGGCATAGGTGGCGTAGACCAGGGTGAGCACGAGGGGAGACAGGCCCCAGAGGACCCGATAGGTGCCGTAGAGCGGCGAGGGGGTGCCCGAGGCGAAGAGGGCCAGGGCGATGATGGCGGCCATGAGCACGTAGGCAGCGCGCGGCGTCAGCTCTCGAGAGCGGGCGGCCTTGGAGATGGTTGCGGCGGTCATCAGCGGCCTCCTTCGATATTTCCATACATTTGGAACTATAGGAGGTGTTATACCATGTCCGCCATGGCACCCGTGACCGACCGAGCCGAGAAGATCCCTCATCCGCCGACCTCGGCGCTCGATCTGGCGACAATCATGCGGGCGGTGGGGGACCCGGTTCGCCTCGAGATCGTTCGCTTGCTGGCGGACGGCCGACCCCGTCTGTGTGGTGAGCTCGCGACGGCCATGGGGACGCCGACCTCGACGGGCTCGTATCACCTGAAGCTGCTGCGCGAGGCCGGGATCACGCGATCGAGGTCCGAAGGCACGCAGCGTCACGTCACGCTGAGGCGTGATGATCTCGAGGAGCGGTTTCCCGGTCTCCTCGCGGTGCTCACGAGCTGAGCTCGGACGAGACTCGTCGAGGTCCTAGACGCGCTTGACGACCTCGTCGAGGGGCTTGCGGTCCGCGCGGGCGAGCCACTCCTCAGGCGAGTGGCGCCCGGGATCACGCGGGCGTGCGGGATACCCGAAGCTGAGCACCGTCACCGGGTGCTCGTCCTCGGCCAGGCCGAGCGCGCCTTCGATCGCCTCGGCGTCGGCAATTCCGTTCGGGCAGGCGCCGATGCCGTTGTTCCAAGCCGCGAGCATCATGTTCTGGGCGGCGCGGCCGGCATCGAAGCTCGTCGGGCCCTTGCCGCTCATGGCGATGGCGATCACGAGGGCGGCGCCGCGGACGTTGTCGGGCGCGTAGACCGACTCGGCCAGGCGTTCGCGCGCCTGTGGGTCCTCGACGACGATGAACCGCCACTGCTGGCGGTTCTTCGAGCTTCCGGAGATCCGGCCGGCTTCGAGGATCCTCAGCGCCTCGTCCTCGGGGATGGGGCGATCTGCGTACGCGCGCACCTCGCGCCGGCTCGTGATGGCGAGAATCACGTCCATGGCCTAAGCCTAGGCGAAGGCGTCAGCGCTCCGCGCGCTCATCCACGCGGCGATCTCCGCCCCGGTGAGCTCGAACTCGCTGGGGAGATGGGCCACCACGTCGCGCACGAAGGCGTTGCTCACGGCGAGCTCGACGTTTTGGCGGAGAAAGTCGTTGAGGATCGCGACGGCCAGGCGGCGCGGGCCCGCGCCCTCGTAGCCCCACTCGAACTCGCCGTCGACGACGCGGTCGTCGTCGAGCTCGAGGTTGCCTCGCTCGCCGTTGCGGGTGACCCCGACGACGAGCGGTCCGCCGTGGCCCCACTCCGGTTGCCGGGTTCGAAGGCCGGTGTAGGTGACATCCCACGGAGCCACGCCGGGGAACGCTAGCGAACCCGCCTACTCCTCGAGAACCTCGGCGGCCTCGAGCCAGGCGGCCTCGAGCTGCGCCCGCTCGGCCACGACCCCCTCGAGCTCGGTGGTCAGCGCGCTCAGCCGTGCATGGTCGGTGGCGCTCGCCGACATCTCGGCGTGGAGCTCGTGCTCGCGCGCGGTGTGGCGTTCGAGCGCGCGTTCAACGCGCTGGACCTCTTTGCCGGCCGCCCGCCGCGCCGCGCCCGACGGGACGCCACCGCGCGCCGGCGCGGTGGGGCTCGCCCCGGCCGCGGGCGACAGCGACAGGTACTCCTCTATCCCTCCGGGCAGGTGCCGGAGCCCGCCGCCCTCGGTCAGGGCGAACACGTCATCGCACACGCGCTCGACGAAATACCGGTCGTGGCTCACCACCACGAGCGTGCCCGGCCAGCTGTCGAGCAGGTCCTCGAGGGCCGTGAGCGTGTCGATATCGAGGTCGTTGGTCGGCTCGTCGAGCAGGAGGACGTTGGGCTCGCCCATGAGCAAGCGCATGAGCTGCAGGCGCCGCCGTTCCCCGCCCGAGAGGTCGCGAACGAGGGTGCGCGCGCGGTCGCCACGGAAGCCGAAGCGGTCGCAGAGCATGCCCGCGGTGATCTCCTGGCCATCGCTGAGCGTGGCACGCCGGCGCACCTCCTCCAGCGATTCGAGGACGCGAAGGCCCCCGGTGAGCTCGACGGTGTCCTGTGAGAGGTGGGCGAGCCGCACGGTCTGGCCGCGCTCGATCGAACCGGCGCTCGGGGCGAGCTCCCCGTCGAGGACCTTGAGCAGGCTCGTCTTCCCCGAACCGTTGACGCCGACGAGCCCCACCCGATCCCCAGGCCCGAGGCGCCAGGTCACGCCCCGGAGCACGGGAGTCCCGTTGAAGGCGAGCGAGACCCCGTCGGCCTCGAGCACCTTGTTGCCGAGGCGGGCGGTGGCGAAGCGAAGGAGCTCGGTGCGGTCGCGGGCGGGCGGTTCGTCGGCGATGAGCTCGTTGGCGGCGGCGATCCGGAACTTCGGCTTCGATGTCCGGGCAGGCGGCCCGCGCCGCAGCCACGCGAGCTCCTTGCGCACGAGCTGGCGCCGCCGGTCCTCGCGCGCGGCGTGCTGGCGCTCGCGCTCGGCCCGGGCGAGCACATAGGCGGCGTAGCCGCCCTCGTAGCGGTGGATGGCCGCGTCGCTCACCTCCCACGTGGCGGTGCACACGGCGTCGAGGAACCAGCGGTCGTGGGTGACCACGAGCATGGCGCCGCGCCGGGCGGCCAGGTGCCCGGCGAGCCAGGAGATCGCCTCGACGTCGAGATGGTTCGTGGGCTCGTCGAGGAGCAGGAGCTCGGGGGCATCGAGCAAGAGCCGCGCCAGGGCAACGCGGCGGCGCTCGCCTCCAGAGAGCGAGCCGATCACGGTGTCGAGACCGTTCTCGAAGCGGCTGAGCTCGATGCCACCGAGCAGGCCGTCGAGCACGCCCCGGAAGGTGCGGTCACCTGCCCATTCGTGCTCGGCGCGGTCTCCGATGAGCTCCTCGCGCACGGTGGCGTGGTCGGCGAGATCGTCACCCTGGGCGAGCATGGCGATCCCCACGTCCCCGGCGCGCGTCAGCACTCCGCGGTCGGGGACCTCGACGCCGGCGATCAGGCGCAGCAGGGTCGACTTGCCCTCGCCGTTGCGACCGACCACGCCGATTCGCTCGCCGGCGGCGACGCCGAGGGTGATGTCGTCGAGGACGGTTCTCGTCGAGTAGCCCTTGCTGACGCCGCTGAGGTTGACGAGGTTTCGGGGCGGGCTCATAGGATGCGACGAGGCGCGCCTTCTAAGGCAGGCGCCCCATGAGGCGCGTCGACATCACCCCGGCGAGCACGAGGAGGACGACGGCGCCGATCGCGAATTCGGCGGTGATCTCGCGGGTGCGCGTCACCTGGCCGAGCTGGCCGCCGAGCCTCTTATAGATCGAGCTGAGCTGGTCGGCGGTGCGGGCGTTGAAGGCGTGCCCGCCGGAGATCTGGGCGATCTGCTGCATGAGCTGAGGGTCGGGGGGTACCGGCACGGGGGGGAAGAAGGGGTCGGGGTTCTGGAGCACCCCGTTGGGCGTTCCGAGGGCCACGGTGTAGATGGGGATCTTCACCTGCGCCGCCTGCTGGGCGACGGAGAGGGAGTTCACGCCCGCGTTGGCGGCGCCGTCGGAGAGGAGGACGATCGCCGCCGGCGGGTGCTTGGGGGTGGCGCCGTGGAGGAGCTGGAGCGCCAGCGCCAGGGCGTCGCCCGTCGCCGTCCCGCCGCCGGCGGCCTGGCCGTTGATGATCTGGCGGGCGGCGCTGTGGTTGGCTACCGGCGCCTGCACGGCGTCCGGGGAGCTCGAGAAGGCGATCGCCCCGATGCGTACGCCGGAAGGCTGCTCGTCGATGAAGGTGTTGGCGGCGCGCTCGGCGGCGGCGAGCCGCGTCGGCGACACGTCGGTCGCCGCCATCGACCCGGAATGGTCGGTCACGAGCATCACCGCCCCGTTGCCCACGGCGGCGGCGTAGCTGACGCGCGGGCGGGCGAGCGCGAGGGCGAGCGCGGCCATCGCCGCGACCGCGAGCACGGCGGGGAGGTGGCGCACCCAGGACGGGCCCGAGCCGGCGGCGATGCGCACGGTGGCGACGGCAGGAAAGCGCACCGCGTAGCGCCCGGCGCGCCGGTGCGCGAGGATCGCCACCGCGACCGCCAGGGGGACGAGGGACAGCGTGATCAGCCACGCGGGGGAGGAGAAGGTCATGCGCGCACGCAGGTACGAGCCGCTGGGTGAGTACCCGTCATCTCAGGTGGCGCCCCAGCGCCAGCAGCCAGTCGGCTTCGGTGGACAGCCTGACGTGATCGACCCGAAGTCGGCGGAGCTCGCGGGCCACCGTGTCCCGGCGTTCGCGCTCGAGCTCGGCGAAGCGCTCACGCACGCGGCGCCTGGAGGTGTTGACCTGGACCTGGGCGCCGCTTTCGGGATCGACGAGGGTGAGATGTCCGACGGCGGGGAGCTCGCTCTCGCGAGGATCGGTGACCTCGATCGCGAGCACCGAGTGACGGACGCGCAGCGATCCGAGCGGGCGTTCCCACGCCTGCTGATCGCGGAAATCGGAGATCACGACGACCAGCCCGGGCTGGCGTGCCAGTCGCCCCAGGCGCCGCAGCGCGCCCGCCATGCGCTCGGCGTCGTGCTCGCCGTCGGGCGCGACGCCCTCCTCGAGCATCCGGCGCAGAGCGAGCATCCCGGGCTTCGAACCTCGGGGGGGCAGCACCCGCGGCTTGTCGGCGCCGAAGGCGACCAGGCCCACGCTCCCAGCTCGCCGCACCCCCAGTCGTCCGAACACGAGCGCCGCCCCCTCGGCCACGTCTGCCTTGAGCCGTCGCGCGGTGCCGAAGGCCATCGACGGCGAGACGTCGAGGACGATCCACGTGGTCAGCGCCCGCTCGGGTACGTGCAGGCGAACGTGGGTCTGGTTGGTGCGGGCGGTCGCCGCCGGGTCGATGTGGCGCACGTCGTCGCCGACCTCATACGCGCGGAGCTGCGCGAGCTCGGTTCCGGTGCCGACGCCGGCGGCACGCCGGTCGCCGGGGAGCATCCGGGCCACGAGCCGGCTGATGGCCACGTCGATGGCATCGATCAGCGCCTGCGGGATCGCTCCCGGGCCCTGTCGCGCTGCCGGCTGCTCGAGGCGCGTCGCGCTCACCCCGCGCTCACCGCCGTCGGAGTCTCGTTCATGAGGTGCGCTGAGCTGCTGTCGGTCACGGCCGCGAGGATGCGGTCGATGAGCTGGTCGGGGGTCACTCCTTCGCTGAGGGCGTCATAGGAGAGAACGATCCGGTGGCGCAGGACGTCAGCGGCGAGGTCACGGATGTCATCGGTGACCACGTGGCCACGGCCCCGCAGGAGGGCGAGCACCCGCGCGGCCTGGACGAGCCCGATGGGCCCGCGCGGGCTCGCTCCGAACTCGATCAGCGAGGCCATCTCCTCGAGCCCGTGCTCGGCGGGGTGGCGGGTGGCGTCCGCCAGGGCGACGGCGTAGCCGATCGCCTCGCGGTCGACGAGCACGGTCTCGGCGGCGGCGGCGTAGCGCCGCAGGTCGTCGAGCGAGAGGCGCTCGCGCACGGTCGCCTGTACGCCGAGGCTGCGCCCGACCACCGCCGCCTCTTCGCCGACGGTCGGGTAGTCGACGAGGATCTTCATCAGGAAGCGGTCGACCTGAGCCTCGGGGAGGGGATAGGTGCCCTCTGACTCGATCGGGTTCTGGGTCGCCATGACGATGAAGGGCGCGGGCACCGTGTAGGACGTCCCGCCGATCGTCACCTGCTGCTCCTGCATGACCTCGAGCAGGGCCGACTGGACCTTGGCGGGCGCGCGGTTGATCTCGTCGGCAAGGAGGAAGTTGCAGAACACGGGGCCGAGCTCGGTTTCGAACCCGCCCGAGTCGGGCCGGTACACGCGCGTGCCGACGAGGTCGGCGGGCACGAGATCGGGGGTGAACTGGATCCGGCCATAAGAGCCGCCGAGCACGGCCGCCAGGGTCTTCACGGTCAGCGTCTTGGCCAGTCCGGGAACGCCCTCGAGGAGGACGTGGCCGCCGGTCAGGAGGCTGACGAGCAGGCGTTCGAGCATCGCGTCCTGCCCGACGATCACGCGCTTGATCTCGTAAAGCGCCTCCTGCAGAGCATCGCGCGCTTGCCCGCGCATGTAGTCGGATTGCTGGGAATCGGTCATCGGTCCTCCATAGTTTTCAGTCATCTACACCAGGCGCCCGAACCAGTGCAGAGACAGGGCGCTGCCGATCAACAGCAGTACCAGGCCTCCACCGGCGAAGGTCGCGGTGATCTCGTCTTTGACGTGCTTGCGGCCGAGCTGCGCCGCGAGGTGGCTGTAGACGGCGCTCAGCCCGGCGGCGTTCGAAGCGGTGAAGGCCCGCCCTCCCGACAGCTGCGCGATCTGCCCGAGCTGCTGCGGGCTCACGGGCACGGACGCGGTGACGGTCCGCGTGCCCCGCTTGAATTGGATCGTGCCGCGTGAGGTGCCGATGGCAACCGTGTAGATCGGGATGTGGTCGGCGCGCGCTTGGCGCGCGGCGGCGAGCGGATCGGAGCCGACGTTCGAGGCGCCGTCGGAGATGAGGACGATCGCGCCGGGGGGTCGCTTGCCGTGGATGAGCGGGAGGTTCTTGAGCTCGTTGATCGCCGTGTCGATGGTCACCCCCACCGCGGTGCCGCCGCTGGTGTGCAGCTGCGTGAACGCGTTCACGGTGAGGGAGTGGTCGGTCGTCGGCGACTGGAGCAGGGTCGGCTTGCGGGCGAACTCGATCAGTCCGACCTGGACCGTGCTCGGGACCTTGGCGAGGAAGCGCTTGGCGGCGTTCTCCGCCGCGCCCAGACGCGACGGCACGACATCGGTGGCGTTCATCGAGCCACTGACATCGTTGGCGAGCATGATCGCGCCGTTGGTGATGGGAACGGCGACGGTGCGCTGCGGGCGGGCTGCAGCGGCGATCAGCGCTGCGAGCGCGAGCGCCATGATCAGCAGGGGCACGTGGCGGCGCCAGCGCGGACGCCGGGGCGCCACCGACGCGGTCAGGGCCGGGGAGACGAAGGCGGACGCGGTCACGGTGCGCCGCCGCTGCTCTCCGTAGTACCAGATGAAGAGCAGCGGGATCGCCAGCAGCGCTAGGAGCACGAGCGGCGAAGCGAAACTCATGGGTAGCCCGGCGGTCGCGCGGCCAGCGTGGCCATCGAGGTAAAGCTCGCCACGCCACGGGTGAATTGGAGCTCGATGGTGTCGCCGGTGCTGAGACCGATGAGGGCCTGGTTGACCGCGTCGACGGTCCCCACAGGCTGACCGTTGACCGAGGTGAGCCGGTCGCCGGGGAGGAGGCCCGCCTTGTTGCCGGCCCCCCCGGGAGCCACCTTCGTGACGGTGATCCCGAGCGGAGAGCCCGTCACGTCGATGCCGAGCAAGGCATGCGCGTTGTCGCCTCGGGCCGCGGTGATGCTCGATCCGACGAGCATGGTGGTCACCGCGAATGCCGCGGCGGCGCTCACGAGCGCCACGAGGGCGACGAGCAGGGCGATCCGAAGCTGCCGGTTCACGCCTGGGGCTCCCGCCACCGCGTGGCGTCCGCGGGCGGCGAGGCGCCGGAGGGCCTTGATATGGGCAGCGAGCCACGCGAGCGCGCGCGCGGCCATGGAGGGCTGCGGGGGCTGCGGGGGCTGCGGGCGCGAGGGCTGCGCGCGTGGGGGCTGCGCGCGTGGAGGCGGGGCCGCCGCGCCGGGAATCTCGGTGGGCTCCTCGACCTGCGCGCGGCGCTTAGCCAGCTCTTCCCGAGCGGCTGCGGAGTCGAGCTCCCAGTCGCCGGACCATAAATGCCGCGGATTGCTCATGTTCTGCGTGGCAAAGGTAGGCGGTGATCGTGAGATGTTCTTAAGAAGGCGCGAACGGGGGCGCCCGTGCCGAACGCACTGGCCCAGCCCGTGAAGCCTTGTTTAGCAGCCTGCTCTGGCAGGGGGGCGAATGTCCGGCTCGCCGTCGCTCTGAGAAGTGATGCGAGACGCGGAAACCAGCGATTACGGCCGCGACTTCGTGACCGAGATCCTGCGCACCGGGCTCATGTTCACGGACATGGTGAGTGAGCTCATCGAGAACCTGCCCGAGGACGCCTGTCCCGGGGAGTCGACGACCGAGGTGGTGATCGAGATGCTCATCGGGACCCTGCGTCCCGTGACCGACGCCGCCGGGGAGGACTCGGTGCGCGGCGCCGTGGCCCTCCTCAGTGCCGCCCGAGGCCGAGCTCTCGCCGACCTCAGGAGGGCCGGGGAGCTGGCGTGGCGCCGACAGTGCGAAGGCCGTCGCGTGCGCCGGCCGAGCTGATGACAGTGACGAGACGATCACGGACGTGCACGCTGAGGTCGTCGACGACCGGGTGACAAGCGCGACCACACCTGTCGCAGCTTCAGCCGCCGGGCGGATCCCGGTTAGGCTCGGAGGATGGAACCTACGAAGCCCCCGAAACGCAACAACTACTTCTACGGTCAGCTCCTCACCGCCGAAGACCTCGCGCGCGACCAGGAGTACTTCCGCGAGCGGCTACGGCGTCACAATCGCGCCCTGCACGGCTCGGGCGTGGTCTACGGCCTCGACCTCGAGGTCGCCCCCGATCAAGGCTCGTCGTCCCCTGCCACGCTGACCGTGTCACCGGGCTACGCGCTTTCACCGCGGGGCGAGGAGATATTGGTCGGTGAGCTGCTATCGCGGCCGGTCACGTGCGCGGCGGACCGATGCCTGGTTGCCGTCCGGTACGACGAGCGGCTGGTAGATCCGGTCCCGGGGATGGGCGTCGCCCCCGGCGATGACGAGACAAGGTTCGAGGCCATCGAGGAGACGTACGTCGTCGACGTGTTCGAGGACGTGCTGCCCGCGCCTGAGGACCAGTGGGTCGTGCTCGGCGAGGTGATCTGCGATCCGACCGGGCAGGTGATCGTTGACAGCACCGCGCGCCGGCACGCCGAGCGGTGCGGCTGACCTAGCGCCCTTCGAGGCGTTCCCCGGTAGGGGTTTCCCTACCCGTGCTCTCCGGAAGTCGGGTCCAGTTCTATGGCGAGCCAGCATGTACGCGCGAGGGTGTGGGTGAAAGTCTCTCGGTTGTTCCGGCGGGTTGCGCAGGGACCGGTTTCAACCATGAACGCCACACAGCCCACACGCCCCGTTAGCGCTCGCGACGAGCGCGCCCTCGTGGAGGCCGCGCAGAGCGGCTGCGAGCGGAGCCGGGCCGAGCTCACCGATCACTTTTCCCCGCGCATCGCGTTTACGGCTCGCGATTACCGCGCCGTCCGAGCCGTTAGCCGCGAGGAACTGATGCAGGCCGGGGTGCTCGGCCTGCTGAGGGCCCTGGAGCGCTGGGACCCGAAACGCGAGAACAACTTCTGGAGCTACGCGCGCTGGTGGGTGCGCCAGGCGATGCAGGAGCTCGTCTCCTCTCAGAACGGCGTGGTTGTGCTCTCCGACCGCGCCCTGCGGCAGCTCGCACGTGTCAACAGCGCCCGCCTGCGCCACCTGCAGTCTCAGCAGCGCGAGCCGACGACGCAAGACCTTGCCGCCAGTACCGGTATACCCAGCAGTCAAGTGATGATGCTCATCGGGGCTGCCCAACCGGCGCGAGGACTCGATGAAGGAACCGGGACCGAACGCATAGGGGCACGACCGGTCATCGAGTCGCTGTCTGATCCCGCAGGAGAGGATGCCTTCGACCACGCGACGCTCCGGGTCGCCGCTCGTGGCCTGCCGAAAGTGCTCGAGACGCTGACCCCGCGGGAGCTGACAATCGTCCGCGGCCGCTACGGGATCGGTGGCGAGCAACGCTCGGTGAGTGACCTTGCCGCCGCGCTGGGCGTGAGCAACGAGCGGGTACGCCAAATCGAGCGAGCAGCAATCGGCAAGCTGCGGCAATCGTTCGACGGCGGCGTCCTCGCCGCCTGAGGGGCACCGCCGCGTATTGACATCCGCGAGACCGCGCGGCAGCCTGCTTTGGCCACATGGCGCTAGGCAGCACCACCGCCGATCGAGACACTTCCGGACGCACCGATTGACCGGAGGTGAGCGGATGGGCGAGAGGCGACGGGAGCGGATACTCAGGGTGGGAGAGCAGCTGCGCGTGCGGCCGGGGGCAACGGTCAGCCTGGCCAACGACTTCGATCCGGGAGACACCGGCGAGGTCAGCGGCAAGAAGCAGGGCAAGAAGCTTCTCGGGACCGCGGTCAAGGTCATCAGCGACTACCAGCGGCTGCTTGCCGCCGAGGAGCGCCGCGGGGTGCTCCTCGTCCTCCAGGCCCTCGACGCCGGTGGCAAGGACGGCACCATCCGCCACGTCCTCAGTGGCGTCAATCCCGCGGGCGTGGCGGTGCAGAGCTTCAAGCAGCCGTCCGAGGAGGAGCTGGCGCACGACTTCCTCTGGCGCTATGAACAGCATCTGCCCGCTCCGGGCCAGATCGCGGTGTTCAACCGTTCGCACTATGAGGAGGTGCTCGTCGTGCGCGTCCACCCCGAGCACCTCGAGGCCCAGCAGATATCGCCCGCCCCCGACGACGGTGACGTCTGGCAGCGACGGTTCCGCGAGATCAACGAGTGGGAGCGCGATCTCGTCGACCGCGGCGTGCGCATCGTCAAGCTGCTGCTCAACATCTCCAACGAGGAGCAGCGCGTCCGCTTCCTGCGGCGCTGCGACCTGCCCGAGAAGCACTGGAAGTTCTCGGCCAGCGACATCAAGGAGCGCGAGCACTGGGACGAGTACCAATACGCCTTCTCCGAGATGCTCACCCACACGAGCACGGAGTGGGCGCCGTGGCACGTCCTCCCCGCCGACCACAAGTGGTTCGCCCGCCTGGCCGCGGCTTCGGTGCTCATGGGCGCGCTCATGCGGATCGATCCCCAGATCCCCGAGGTCGACCCCGAGGCACGCAAGGGCCTGGCCGCGGCCCGGGAAGAGCTCGAGGCCCAGGCGCCCCGCGACGAGCCCGCCGACCCGGTGGCCGAGGACCCCGACGAGTACCGCTAGCGCTCCCGCCGCCAGCTCCGAGCCCGCGGCAGCATCCCTACCGTGACGCCTGCGCCGCAGCCGACACACCCACCCGCGGCGGATCGGACGCCTGATGCCCCGGCTCGGCTGCCGGTGACGCCGATCGCTGGGTAACGGCCCTGACCGCGCCGGCGATGGCGACGGCCGCCAGCGCCGAGAACACGAGCATGACGTCACGCGCGGGGGCGTAGGTGGTGGCGATCCCGAGACCGACGACGGGGACTGACAGGCCGATGTAGGCGCCGAGGAAGAACCCGGCGAGGACCTCGGCGCGGGACTGGGGCGGGGCCGTCGAGGCGGCGACGAGGAGCGAGCCTTTGAACACCATCCCGCCACCTGCGCCGGTGATCACGCCGCCGAGGACGAACATCGCCAAGCTGGGAAGCCACATGGCACCGGCGGTGAGGGCGAGGCCGAGAACGATGACCGGGACGCTGCGCCGGAGCAGGACGAGGGAGGGTGTGCGGGCCCCGAGGATCTGGGCGGCGGCGCCGCCGGCGAAGGCGGCGAAAGGGACGGCGCCGGCGATGGCGTGCGAGCTCTCGTGCAGCGTGCCGGCGAGGAAGCTCGGGACGAGTGAGTTGAAGACGCCGAACACGGCGAAGGCGGCCATCCCCGCCAAGGTGGCGGCGTAGAAGATCGAGCGTGTACCCGCGGGCACGACGATCCGCTGCGGGCGGTACCGCGGACGGGGGACCGGACGTCGCAACGTTTCCGGCGAGAGTGCGACGGCAGCGGCGAGCACGACCAGGGCGATTCCGAAGACCAGGTAGGGCAGTCGCAGGGGCGAGGGGGCGAACTGCGCGAGCAGGCCGGCGGCAAGCGGCCCGAACCCGATCCCGCCGAGGTTGGAGGCGGTGGCTACCGCTTCGGCGCGGCTCTGGGAGGCCGACGGGCGCGCGGAGGCGTGAAGCTCGGCAAGGTAACTGGTGGCCGTGGCCGTCGTCAGCCCCACCGAGATTCCCGAAATGATCCGCGCGACGATGAGACCGGCGAGGCTCGGATCGACGATGAACACCACCGCGGCGAGGGCATTGGCGAGGAGTGCGGGGACGAAGACCCGGCGGCGGCCGATCCAGTCGGAGAGATGGCCGCCGAGGAAGAGACTGCCGATCACGCCGATGGCGTACACGGCGTACACCACCGTGACCATCAGGTTCGAGATGCCGTCGCGCTGCTGATAGAGCACGTAGAGCGGCGTGGGCACCGCCGAGAAGGCCATGTTGAGGAGAAAGGCCACCGCCGCCGCCCAAAAGCCGATGCTGTGGTGTCTGCGTGACCGAGGCCGGGGGGCGAGGGACGACTCGGTCGAGCGCTGGGTGTCGTTGTCGTTCATGAGCCTCAGCATGCTCCTCACGGGCTATCGTGTCCAACGAATAGCAAGCAATACTGCTATTCATCCAACGAATAAGTATCCTGGGGACGGTGGAGCTTCGCCAGCTCAGCCATTTCGTCGCCGTCGCCGAGGAGCAGAGCTTCACCAAAGCCGCGCGGCGACTGAGTTATGTGCAATCCGCGCTGTCGGTCTCCATCCAGTCGCTCGAGCGCGAACTCGGCGTGCGGCTCTTCGAGCGCACCACTCACCGGGTGGCGCTCACCGACGCCGGCGAGGCACTGCTTCCGTCCGCTCGGCAGACGCTCGCCTCGGTCGAGCAGACACGGGACGTCGCCGCGGCGGTGCGGGGCGTGCTCAGGGGCACGGTGCGGATCGGGATCATGCAGGCCTTCGCTTTCCTCGACATCGCTGATCTGCTGGGGAGATTTCACCGCCAGCACCCCGACGTCGAGCTGCAGCTCCGGCCCTCAGCCGGTGGTTCGCAGGCCCTGGTGGAGGATCTGCGGCGTGGAAGCATCGATATCGCGTTCGTCTCCGCCATGGAGAACCCGGTCGGTGTGAGCACGACGGAGCTGGGCGTCGAGGACTTGCACCTGGTCGGCACGCCGGAGCTCCTCCACCCTCACCGCGACAGCGTCGAGCTGAGTGCGCTGTCGCAAGCCACCTTCGTTGACTTCCCCACCGGATGGGGAGTCCGCACCGCGGTCGACCAGGCCTTCGCCGCCGTCGGCGTCGAACGGCGGGTGACCATCGAAGTTGCCGACGTCGGCGCCTGCCTTCAGCTCCTCGGGGCGGGACTGGGCGTCGCGCTGCTTCCCCTCTCGCTCCTGCCTGGCGAGGACCGCCTGCAGACCAGACGTCTCGCCACCAGGCTCACATGGCGAGTGGTCATGGCGGTGCCCAGCAACCGGCCGACCCGAGCCGCCGCTCGCGCCCTCGCCGAACTGGTGGCGAGCACCCGATGATCCCGTGAGCGGTGCCCTGCGCTCTAACGGCGCGTCAGACGGTCAACGAGCTCCCGGCGCTCTTCGGGCGAGGGCCACGGTGGCTCGCCGGCTTCGGTGTTGGTCTTCGCGTGCTCGGCGCTGGACGTCGCGGGGATCGCGACATGCACGCGCTCGTCCGCCAACGTCCACTTCAAGAGCTCACGGGCGCCCACTCGCCGGATCAGCGATCCTCCACCCAGTGGCCGCATCGCGATGACGCCGAGATCGAGTTCCGCGGCGAGCGGGAGAATGCGCCGTTCGGCATCGCGCTCGAGGGGGTTGTACGGCACCTGGATGGCGTCGATCCGTCCCGTGCGCATGATCCGCTCGAGCTCGTCGAACGCGCTCGCGGCGTAGTGCGTCGCGCCGAGGAAACCGACCCGGCCTGCCGCGCGCTCGTCCGCCAGCCAGTCCAGATGCTCACGCCAGCGCACGAGGTTGTGTACTTGCTCCAGGTCCACGCGGCCGCCGAAGAACCCGAGCTGCGCCTGGAATTGGCTCCTCGCTTCGGCCATCGAGCTCGTCCAGATCTTGGTGGCGACCAGTGCCTCGCGACGACGTTCGCCAAGCGCACGCCCGAGCACACCCTCCGCCCGCCCGTACATGGGCGAGGAGTCGAAGAAGCGGGTCCCGCCCTCCCAGACCGCGCCGACGACCTCACGCGCCCCTTCCTCCCGGCCCGGGCCGAGGTCAAAGGTCTGCCAGGTCCCGAGCCCCACTACGGGAACCTCCCATCCAGTGCGTCCGAACCGACGGCGCTCCACGTACTCGGGTCAGGGGTCGAGCTCGGCGAGCCGCACGACACCCGCGAGGCGGCCCTCTGGATCGGTGACGACGGCGGACTTGAGATCGCCCTGGCGCAGCCGCTCAGCCAGCTTCCTGGCCTCGCTGTCGAGCCTGACCGTCGACGGGCCGGGCTCCATCGCCTGCTCGCTGGTGGCGTCGGGGTCGCCTTCGAGGGCGCGCTTGCGGAGCCGTCCGAGCAGTGTTCCGTCGTCGGATACCACGAGCGCGAATCCGTACGGTGATTGCTGCACTCGGGGGCGGACCTGGCCGACGGGCTCGTCGAGCCGGGCGCGTACGACATCATCATGGACGACGTCCTTGACGCGTAGAACGGGATCTTGGTCCCCTTCGACCGGGAGGCCGCGGGCGAGCCAGTCGATCTTGCCGGGCATGTAGTCGTAGACCTCTCCGAAGCCGAGCCCTGCGAGCCGGCACGCGGCTCGTGCGCTCATGTCTCAGAGGCTGTCCCAGCAGTAGACGACGACCGGCCGGGCGCGGTCTAGTCCTGCCGTGGTGTCCGCGTCGAGGAGCTTGAGCGGGATGTTGACCGCCTTGGGCAGGTGCACGGCGACGTACTCCTCCTCGGGCAGCACCTCCACGAGCTGGGTGTCCGGCCCGTGCAGCAGTTCGGAGAGCCGCGCGTAGGCGATCTGCTCAACCAACCGTGTGCCACCCCATGCGCCCGATTCTCCCACCTCAGCCCAGCCGCCGCGAGGGCGGTTGTGCAACGACGTACCCAATCGAACCGCGATGGTTTTCCGATCTGCCCCGCGACAGTACGATGGCCGCCTTGTCGACGATACGGAAGCTTGTCGAACGGGTGCCGCCTCGGGGATCCTGGTTGGGACTGGCCTTACTCGGGGCGGTGCTCGCGGTCGCCCTGTCACATCGGGCTGCGGCGGCGGCGCCCAACCGCTCGGTGCGGGCTGTGACCTACGCCGGCACGACTTCGCAGCACGCGGGTCGGTACGGAGTGCAGAGCCTGCCGAGCAACGAGGTCTCGTTCACGCTCACGAAGGGCGCGGTGCGGAACTTCAGCATTCCCTGGGTGGCGTCGTGCATGACGTCGGCGCAGAAGAGCACCGACGCCCTGCTCGAGCGCACGCTGATCGTCGACCCGCTCCCGGTGCGCAACGGGCGCTTCTCGGCGAGCGCCGCGTACGCCTTCTCTCCGGGCCCGCATCAAAGCGCGGATCTGTCACAGCTCCGCCTGGTTGGGCGGATCAGGGGCCGGCACGCGAGCGGGACGCTGTCGATCCACTCCCTCATCAGCCTCGACCACGTTGGGGCCGTTTCCTCCTGCCAGACCACCCACGCGATCCGGTGGAGGACGGTGGCGGGCGGCCGCCAGCGCAGCCGCGCCTTTCCGGCGCTCCAGCGCCCGCAGCAGCTGGGCTACCTCGCCTACGGCGTGGCCCAGCCGACGACGGGGAGCTCGGCGATCTGGCTCGCCAACCGAACCGGGGGAGCACCAGTCCAGGTCACCCATCCGCCGGCCGGCGCGTCGGACACGAATCCGGCGCTCTCACTCCCGTCCCCCGGGGGGCCGGCGGTGCTGGTCTATGAGCGCACGATTTCCGGGGTCAGCCAGATCTACGTCGGCGATCCGTTCTACAACGGCACCATAAAGACGAAGTTTCCCGGCGGGCGTATCACCGACTTTCCCGCCGGGGCGCACCAGCCCGCGATCTCCTCGGTGGCTCTCGGTCAGGGCACGACCGTCTTTTCTGTCGGTTCGGGGGCGGATTGCTCGCTGTGGGTCGCGGCTGAGTCAGGCGCGCTTCGCCGCGTGACCGATCACGGCGGGAGTCCTGGGTGTGACAGCGCGCCGGTTTGGTCCGGTGACGACAAGTCGATCGCCTTCCACCGCGAAGTCACCGACGCCGCCGGCGTCGGGATCGGGGGCATGGATCTCGTGGTGCCCGCGACGGGGGGGACGCCGCGTGCCCTGCCGCTCCCGTCTGCGGCGACCGCGTTCAGCTGGGCCCCGGGGAGCAAGCTCGTGTTCCTCACCTCCGGTAGCACGGGCACTCCCCCGTGCCTGCAGACCATCAAAGCTGATGGCACCGGGGAGCAGACGATCCTTTGCGACGCCGGCCTGACCGGCCGGCCCGTGTGGGCGCCGGCCGGTGGCGCCATCGCCTACGTGGAGCGCCAGGCCGATGGGAGCACGGACATCGCCACCGTGTCCGGCCCGGGCCACGCCCCCCTCGCGCTCACCAATACGCCCGGCCTCTCAGAGGATTCGCCGGCGTGGACGCTCCCGCCGACTTTCGGGGCCGGTGGCGGACAGCCAGGATCAGGCGTCCACGCACGCCCGCAGCGCCCAGGACGCAGTTGACGCCACCCCCGCCCGAGGACCCCCCGTCCGGCGACTCATCCGCCGAGCCGCCCGACTCATCCGCCGAGCCGCCCGATCAGGCCGCCGAGCGCCGCGCCGAAGCAGCGGAACGCCTGGAATACACCGAGTCAAGCCCCGGCGCCGAGGCGATCGAGGCTGTGGCGATGGCGATCGAAGCGGAAGACGAGGGCAGCGGTCGCCTGCGCCGGTACACCGCCCTGGGAATCGTGATCGTGTCGATCTTCGCAGCGGCGATGGCGTGGCGGGCATCGGTGGCCGACGACGGGGCCGGGAGCAAGGAGCAGCTCGCCGAGCAGAACCTCCTCCAGCAGCAGGAGCTGACGGCCACCGACGAGGCGTCGGTGTTCCATGACCTCAGCCTCTTCGGCCGCTACGAGGAGCACGTGAACCTTGCCGTGGCGCTGGAGCGCGACGCCGCCCAGGCGACGCCCGCCGCCACGGCGCGCGCGTTGAGCGTGCGCGCCCAGCAGGAGCGCCAGCTCGCCCACAGCGAGCAGGCCTTATTCGAGGGCCCGCTCCCCACGACCCGCCGAGACGGAAGCGTCAGCTACGACGCTGCCTATGCCCGCAGTCAGGCGCAGCTGCGCGATGTCGAGCTCCTCGACCTGCAGCCGCCGGAGCAGTTGCGCGCGCAGGCCTCCACTCTGCACGAAAAGGGGGTGCGCCTGACCGGGCTCGCCGTGCTCTTCGTCGCCGCGCTCGTGCTCCTCACCTTCGCCGAACTCAGCGGCCCCGCGGTGGCGCGCCTATTCGCGTTCAGCGGTGGCGGCGTGGCCGTCGCCGCCGCCGTCCTCTTCCTCCTCATCTAGGCGCCTCGCCGTGCCCGACTTCCCGGAACTTCCACGCGCGCACGAGCTGGCCGGCGAAGCGGACGAGGGGCGCGAGCAGCGCTTCACCCGGCTCGTGGCGGTGATGATCGTCCTCGCCACCCTGTTCGCGGCAACGACGGCGTACCTACAAGCATCGGCGCTGCGTCTCCATGACGGTGCCAGCGCACGGGCCACCGAGCTCGCCACCGCCGGGCAGGCCGCACGCAGCCTGTCGACCCAGGCGGCGCAGATGCTCGTCGACCGCTACGACATCGCTCAGCAACAGCGGGCGCGGGCGGCCGGGGCCGAGCAGCAGGCGTTCTTCGGTCCCGCGCCGGACCGCGCGGCTCTGGAGGCCGAGCGCCGGCGCTGGCTCAAGGTCGCGGCGCAGACCGAGCGCAACACCCGTGCGATCGCGGCGGCCTACGCGCTGCCCCCTGTCTCCTCAGGCTCACCCCTCGGACCGGGAGGTGACCGTTTCTTCCCCGCCCACTATCTGGCCGCCAGCCGCACCGAGGCGTACATGCTCGGCGCGCGGCGCGACGGCGCCAACGAGCAGGCCGACCAGGCCGATTCCCAGGTGGTGCGCTACGCGATCTCGCTCACCGTGTTCGCGGTCGCCGTCTTCCTCTTCGGATACTCGCTCACCCCGCACGCCCGCCGTTACCGGGGCCTGTTCGCCGGTTCGGCCACCGTTTTCGTGGCCGGCGGCGTGGCCCTGAGCGCCGCCATTGCCCTCAACGGTCCACAGCTGCCCCCGAACCGAGCGGCCACCGCTTTCGCCGAGGGACGTGTCGCCTATGACTCAGAGAACTACCCGCTCGCGGTACGCGAGCTCACCCGCGCCATCGCGGCGTGGCCCGAGTACGCGCCCGCTCACGCACTTCGGGCTCGCGCCGCGTTCTCCGCGGCCTCGCCCCAGCTGGACATTCCCCTCAGCCTCACCACCCCGGCGGCGCTCGCGAGCGCGGCCGCGGACGAGCAGCGGGCGCTGGACCTCGGTGCCCGGGACTCGGGCTTGCTCCTCAGCGCCGGCTATGACCTGTTCGCGCTCGGCCTGCGACGCAACGACGCTCGCTTGATGGAGCGCGGCCTCAGCTACAGCAGGGAGGCCGAGGCCGCGCTCCCCACCGATCCCGTGTCCGCCTTCAACGTCGCAGTCACCTTGCTGGCGCTCGGTCGGCTCGGCGCGGCGCGCACGGCCTATGGCCAGGCCGTGCAGCGCACCGTGTTTGCCGACCGGGCCCATCGTGTGCGTCGTGACGACGCGGTGAGCTATGAGTTGTTCCTGGCGGAGGCGCTGACCGATATCGATTCAGTAGCGGTCAGACGCGGGCCCCAGATGCGCGCCGCGATCACCCTGATCAAGCGCCAGATCGTCGCCCCCATCACCCGCGCCGCCTACGGAGAGTCGCTGAACGGTCGCGGCCGCCAGGACGCGGCCGCGCAGGGAGTGAGCCTCGACGTCGGTGCCGCCTTCACGCAGTTCACCATCGCCCGGCCCGTCCACATCGGCTACTACGCGGACCTGTCTTCCCAGTGGTACTTCCAGGCGCCGGGCGGACTGGGGTGGGAGGTCCTCCCCGACCTCTCGGGAGCCGTCTTCGGTAGGCCGGGGCATGGGACGAACAGCGCCGGCGGGCTGTTCGACCGGCTCGGGTACCTGTCGGCGACGGGCAGCTGCCTGTCCTCCGGCCGGTACCGGCTCGAGCTCTACGACAATGGCCGCCTGATCGCGCAGGTCGGGCGCCGGGTTTCCTTCGCGTCTCTGGTCGCGGGGCGACTCCGCGACCTCGGCCTGGCGTTCTGCCGCCCGAAGCCGTGGCGGCCGATGACCGCCGCCGCGCCCGGCCTGCTCGATGGTTACCTCAGCCCTGACCACCGGGCGGGCATGGTGGTCTTCTCGATCAACCGTCAGGTCGCGGGCGCCGGTGGGCCATCGCGGGCCCTGAGCCGTCGGATCATGGCGGCCGCCCTGCAGCGGTTCGCCGGTCGCCTCCCGGCCCGGCTGAGCGCGGGGCACGACACCGCCGGGTCGTTCATGGGTCTCGCCAACGGGTTGGTGCGGAGCTACAGCTATCCGGGCGGCACCGCCCTCGCCGGCGCGGGGGCGGCGACGGGCTCCGGTCAGCTCTTGGTGGCCGTCGCCTTCGGCCCCCGCGCCATCTTCGCCGCCCAAGGGAAGGCAATCTTCGCTTCGCTCGCCACCGAGGGCTGAGGATCAGCTCGCCGCGTCGATGAGCCCGCGGTCGAGTGAGAGCCTGATCCTCTTCCTCGCCCGCCTGTCAGCCGATACAGGTGTTCATGCGGCCCCGCCTCATCGTCATCTGCCTTGCCCTCGTATGTGCGCTCGGCCTCCCCGCCGCCGCCTTCGCGGCGCCGGCGAAGACGGTCACGGGCTCGGTGACCGCGGTGGGATCGTCGTCGTTCACGATCCAGACCGCCGGGCGGCGAACCGGCGTGATCAACGCGCTGAGCTCGGCGGCAAATGCCGTCACCAAGGGCGACTATCCGTATGTGTGGGGCGGGGGCCACGGCGCCGCGGGGGCCGCCAGCGTGGGCATCAAGGGTCCGGGCCACAACGGCCGCCGGGTCGGCTATGACTGCTCGGGGGCGGTGGCGGCCGTGCTCGCCGGCGCCGGATTGTGGGCGGCCGGGAGCGGCGTGCCCAACGACGCGGGGGTTATCGTCCAGCTCCTCCAGCAGAAGCTCATCGCCCGCGGGGCGGGGACGGCGCCCAACGAGGTGACCCTTTATGACTATCCCGGCGTGCACATCTTCATGAACATCGACGGGCGCTTCTTTGGCACCTCGGATGGAGGCGCCGGCAACCCGAGCCAGCTCAAGGGCGGCGCGGGATGGCTCGACGACGGCGCACCCGATGCCACCAACCGGGTCTTCAAGCGCTTCCACTTTCTCCCCGCCGTGCTCAAGAACCGGACCACGTACGGTCACGCCCTCACCTTCGGAGTGGGCGCAAATGCGGCCATGCTCGCCGGCCTCATGGTGGGCGACAACCTCCAGGTCGCCTATCAGGGCACGGGCTTCGGGAGCATAATCGCGAGCTCGATCGGGTACGTCGGCGCCGTCACCACGAGCGGCACCGTCGCCTCGGTCGCCTCCGACGGATCCTCGTTCACGATCACCACGGCGGCCGGCACCTCCCTGAGCTTGTCCACCGGCACGAACGCCGGCCTGGTCAGCGGCCTCCAGGTCGGCGACACCATCCAGGTGATCTACACCAAGGCCGCCGGGGGCGCCGTGATCGCGCGCTCGCTCACCGTCACCGCTACGCCGGTCACCTCGCAGGCCACCGGGACGATCATCGCCATCGCCGCCGACCTCTCATCCTTCACCCTCCAGACCGCCGGCGGGGAGGACATGACCTTCGCCACCGGCGGGGTCACGAGCATCCTCACGGGCTTCCAGGTGGGCGCCGGCGCGCAGGTGAGCTACACGCAGGGAGCGAGCGGCACCCTCACCGCCGTGCAGCTCGCCACACCTCAGTCCGCGCCCACCGGTCCGTACGGCCGCGGCCACTAGTTAGAACCGACCGAAGTCTGGGTAAGCCTGGGCGCACGGATGGGTGCTCCGAGGAACACACGCTTCCCACGCGCGGCGGGCCTGGCCCTCACCGTCGCTCTCCTAAGCGTTCTCGTCAGCGCGGGCGCAGCGTCGGCCCAGCCCATCCTCATGCCCACGCTGGTCAAGGAGATCGCAAAGCAGAAGGCGGTGTCGCAGGCCCACCTCTTCGCTCCGCTGGGGCCGATCCAGCTGCCGGCGCCGCCGTGTCCGGAGAACGGGCTGCTCCCGGCGCCGTTCTCCAACTGCGGCCTGCCCGAGCTCCCGGCGACCACGCTCCCGTGGCCCGGGAACATGTCGTATTGGGGCGGCCACGTGCAGACGAACCCCAAGGTGTATGTCGTCTACTGGGGTTGGGGCCAGCCCGGTGCCTTCCCGGCCGCGCAGACATGCGTGCCCGAGACGTTCACCGAGGGTTCGGTCACCTCGACCCTGGGCTGCGACCCCGACGGCGCCGGCAAGCGGATGGCCGACTTCGTCTCCCAGATGGGCGGCACGGCATGGGCGGGCACGAGCTCGCAGTACTACCAGACCGACTCCGCAGGCAACCGGCAGTTCATCGGAAACCCCAGCAATCAGCTCGGCGGCATTTGGGCCGATGACGCAAACGACGCCAGCGGCCTCCCCAAGACGTCGTCGACCAATCCGGCGGGGCCGAGCAACACCTACACCGATCTCGCCCAGGAAGCGGCCCGCGCCGTGCAGCACTTCGGGATCACCGACCTCGCCAACGCCGATATCGTCATCGCCCAGCCGCCGGGGTTCAGCGACCCCAACGCGGTGTCAACCGGTTACTGCGCCTTCCACGACTACACGCAACCGAACCTCGAGGGCGGGATCTATAACGGGATCCAGCCGGGCATCGCCTTCACCAACATGCCCTACGCGCTGGCCATCAACTCGAACGGGAACAACGTATGCGGCAGGAATGCCGTCAACCCGGGCGCCGCGGGCACCCTCGACGGGTTCTCGATCGTCCTCGGTCACGAGATCGAGGAGACGGTCACCGACCCGGGCGCCGAGGACATCCAGGGCGGCAGCGGGCTGGGCAACCAGACCTACCTGGGGGCCTGGTATGACCCGCTCGACGCCAACGAGAACGGCGATAAGTGCGCGTGGGTGGGCGAGTCGATGCTCAGCGCCTCGGGGCCGCCGCTGCCGATCCCCGGCGCCCTGGGCACGATGACCGGCAATCAGGGCGAGACCTTCCCCGTGCAGTCGCTGTGGAGCAACGTCTCGGCCCTCGGGGCCGGTTACTGCGCAGGCGCGGGGACCGACCTCCCCACCGGTTAGACCCACATCACTCGAGCCAGCCGGCGGCACCCTGACGCGAGCGATGATCACAGCCGCACGATAACCCCGGGGAACGGTGCCGTCATCGGTCGCCGGGAGTATCGGGCGCTACCACCCACGGCGTAGCAGGCCGCTTTCGCGCTGTGCACAGGACGCAGTACAGAAGCCTCCCCGTGGGCGACGACAAGAGGCGGATGACGCGTCACGCTGCTCGCACAGCAGACATCACTCCGAGGAGGAGCACATGTACGACGACAACCCATCCCAAGTCGGCCTCAAGTTCGACGCCAACCTCCGTGTCGGCGACGCGGACCGTGAGGCCACCGCGGAGCGGCTGCGCCACCACCACGCCGAGGGCCGCATCGACGTGGATGAGTTCGGGGAGCGGCTCGGTAGCTGTTATCAGGCCACGACGGCGGGTCAGCTTCGAGAGCTTGTTGGCGACCTGCCGCCCGAGCCCCAGCGCACCCCGCGTTACCGCCACCCCCGGCGCCTGATCCCGGTCGTTCCGATCCTGGTGGCCATTCTCCTCGTCAGTCTCCTCACCGACCACGATCACCACGGATTCCCGTTCCTGCTCCTCTTCCTCGTGTTCCCGCTGGCACGATTCTTCCTGTGGCGGGGTTCTAGAACTTCCCGCCGCTAGAGGCCGGGACCTGCTGCTCGCGCGCGCCCGCCTTCGAGCACGTGCCCTTGTTCTCGGCCTGTAGGGCGGGGGCCTGGGGGCCGGCGACGTAGACCTGGCCCCAGAGCTGGTCGAGGACCCCCTCGTTCTTTCCGAAGTTCTGGATCTCGTCGCGGGTGCCGGCGGCTCCGAAGTGCCCGGGCCAGCACACCCAGGGCAGGTGGGCCATGTCGACCAAGGGGGTGGTGCTGGCGCGGAAAGCGAAGCGGCCCGAGCCGCACACGAGCCAGTCGACGAGCACTGCGGTGGGCTGGTCGCGGACGCGGACGCCGCACCCGGGCTCATAGGTGGGGTGACCCCCGAGCGTGGCCTGGACGATGGCATGGGTGCCGTCGAGGGCGAGGGCCGGGCTTCCCCACGCGATGAACTGGCCCTCCCCGGAGTGACGGGCCATGTAGAGCCACTTCGGCACGAGCGTCTGGGCGTCGAGGAGAACGTCGACATGCTCCCAGTCACCCTGGTGGAAGTCGACGTTGAGGTTGTCGCCGGCGAGCGGGGCGGCGTCCATGAGCTTGGAGTCAGCGAGGAGGGGAAAGTAGTTGTAGGGGTAGTAGAACCAGTATTCGAGGGGGATGAAGCGCTGGTGCGGATTGGCTGGGGGGAGGCTCGCCGGCGGGGTGGGGAAATTGGACACCGACACGGTGGGACCGAGGTAGAAGTAGATCTGGGCGGTGTACCAGGGGCGCAGGAGACCGGGGTTGGCGAGCCACACGTAGCGCGGGCCGGGATTGACGCCCTGGCCGTTCTCGAAGGCCTTGAACTGGCCGATCCCCTGCGGGTCGTTCCGGATCGGATAGGGGAACTGGAGGTAATCGTTCTCGGTGGTTCCCGGCCCGGCGAAGCTGTGGGCGCTCAGGTGGGGTCCGCAAATCATCGTGGTGCGGTGCTGGATCAGGCAGGTCGCGTCGCCGTTGGTACGCCGGTCGGCGAGGAGCGCGTTCACGGAAACGGGCCAGAAGCGGTCGGCGACGGTGACGAGCAGGGTCGGCTGGTACTTGCGGGCGAGGGCGGCGATGGGCGCGGGCGTGTCCTTCTGCTCCTCGATCGGTGGCTCCCCGTCGTGCGCGCGCGTCATGACGCTCCCGGCCCTCGGGACGATGACGCCGGCGCCGAGCGTCGGGTCCTCCCGGGCGCCGGTGAGGGCACGCGGTCCGGCCCCGCCGCACGTCCCCTGCTTGGGGCGCAGGTCGGCGATGAACAGCGGCTGCACTCCCCCGCCGAGGCCGAGCGCGTGCAGTCCGAGGGTGATGAGCGATGGGCGCTCGCCGGAGTCGAGGCTCACCGAGGGGCCGCCGAGGGTGACCGCGCGCACAGCCTTGGGCTTGACGAAGCGCACGCGCTCGTCGGTCGAGGTGGCGTCGGCGAGCGCCGTGCACGTGACCAGGTAGACGCCGCCATCGCTGCGGCTCACGAAGCCGCCCGTGACCGGGCCCGAGACGGTGGCGACGCTCACGCCGGGAAAGGACACCGGCGGGATCGCGTGGTAGGCGAGCCCGAGGACGGTGACGATGCCGAGAAGGATCCACGGCAGCGGGGAGCGCACGAGCGCACCCACCGAGCTCGGGCGCTCGATGCGACCGAGCTTCCGGCCCCAGGTCGAGATCGCCACGCCGGTGAGGACGAGCACGCCCAGCGGGGCCGAGGCGAGGAGCGCCGCCACGCCCACGAGCGCCCAGAGCACGGCGTGCAGGCGCGGCCCGAACTTGAGCGGGCCGACCCGGATGAGCACCTGGTGAAGGACGAGGAACCCGCCTATCCAGAACGCGAGGAAGGGGAAGTTGCCCACCGTCACTCGCCACCCGGCGGGCAGGAGCCCGTCGATCCAGTGGGCCACCGCGAGGGAGACGAGCACGGCGAGCACGAGCATGTTGAAGCCGGCGATGATGCGGACGCCGGCGTCCCCCAGGGGAGCGGGCGCGGCCGGCTTCTTGGCCCGGGGTGGCTTCACGGGTGCCGCCGCCGGGTGGGTGCGGAGGAGAGCACCGACCCGATGCACTCGGGCGCTGCGGGCCGCGTGCTTGCGCTCAACGAAGGCCCGCTTACGGGCCGCGCGTTCGGCGGTGAGCGTGCGGGGGTCGGGGCGAGCGTTGTCGACCCCGCGCTTGCGCACGATGTCGTGCCACTCCTGGCCGTTGACCTCCCAGCGGAAGGTGGCGGTGAGATATGCGAGCAGGCACAGGGCGGCGAAGGCGGCGCCGGTGAGGGCGGTCGAGCGCAGCCCCGCGTCGAAGAGCTGCCGGTCGCCGAGCGCGCCGGTGACGGTGTCGCCGGGCAGACGGGCGGCGGCGAAGTTCACCCAGGTGACGATCAGTCCGATCAGGTACACGGCGACCACGGCGCCGACGGCCACCGCCGCCCCCGCGACGATTCCGCGCCCTCTCCGCGCCACTCGAAGCTGCGGTTCCTGCCGAGACATTCGGATCCCCAATCTCCAGTCGCTCCCCACCTGAGCGCTGGCGATTCTCTTGTATCAGCCCTTCGAGGTCAAGGAGAGTCCGGCCTTCCCGCTGACTCGCCGGTCAGCCCGGGACCGCGCCCGCGCCCCGCCCGACCCGTGCCAGCGTCGGGACGTCGGCCGCCTCGACATCGAGGCTGCGGAGGGTGGTCGCCTCGCTGCCCAGGTCGCGTTCGAGCATCGCGCTCCCGAGGGCGACGAGCCCATCGAGCGTCGGCGTCCGCACGCCCGCGGCACGCCCGAGGCGGGCGCCCACCCCCAGCGTCCACGCAATGCTGGCAGCGGTGAGACGCTCCAGTGCCTCCGGCGAGCCCGCGGGCCTGACGCTGGCCAGAACCTTGCTCTGGGCGAGCGAGGAGGCAAAGGTCTCGGCGGTTGGGGCGAGCCCCTGCGCGACGAACATCTCATGGAATCCGGGGCCGCCCCCGCCGATCGCCCGGCGCACGGCGAGCAGTTCGGCGTCGACGGCGACGATGACGCGAACCACGGCGGGCGACGCCCCCTCGCCCCAGAGGAGGAAGCCTCCGGGTCGGCGCTCGATGGCGGCGGCGTTGAGGAGCGCCGTGGGAGCGGTGTCGATCGCGTCGTAGTTGAGCAGCAGCGTGTCCCAGGCGCTCAACGCCGGTCGTAGCTGCGGCCACACGGGTGACAGCCGCGCATGGAGATCCTCGGTGCGATCGGCGGGGAGGGCGGCAATGAGGACGCCGCCGGTCTTGCGGTCGGCGGCGATCCGCCCAGGGCGGAGGGAACGCGAGATGTGCGGCAGGCAGTTGGTCTCCGCCGCCAGCACGTCCTCGCGCCCGGCGCGAGCGAGAGCCGTGCGGGCGACGAGGCCTCCGCCTCCATCCCCCACGAAGAGCAGCGTCGCCCGCGGCGCGAGCGAAGCCAGCACCGCCTCCGCCAGGGTGCGGTGATGGGGGGCGGGTACCGCGACGACCACGAGCTCGGCGCCCGCGACCGCGTCCTCCAACGCGGCGACCGCGAGTTCGATCAGGGTCTCTCCATGCCACGAGCTGTTCACCGTCACCCCGCCCGCCTCGCGGACCGGGTCGAGCTGGTCCACGAACGCCGGCAGGTCGGTGATGGTGACCGCGTACTGGCCCGCCAGGTCGGCGGCGACGGCGAGCCCGCCCGGCCCACTGCCGACCACGCACGCATGCGGGTCAGACATCGAGCAGCGACAGGCCGTGGCGGTCGGCCTTGCCGCTGAAGGTACGGGGCATGGCGGGCAGGACGCGGACGTCCAGTGCGCCGAGGTCGACCGCGTCCGACGAAAGGCCCGCGAGGATGAACTCGCGCAGCGCTTGGACAGGTGCGTGCCGGCCGCCGATGAGCTCCGCATAGGCACGGATGGCACCGCCGTCAGCGCGCTCGACCACAGCCGCGTGCTTGACATCGGGGTGCTCATAGGCGCGGTCCTCCAGCTCGCGCAGGAACACGCCCCGAGCGTCAGCGCGATCATGTTCCTGCACGCGGCCGAGCACTTTCAGATACCCGTCCTCGTCGCTGGTCGCCAGGTCCCCGCAGTGGAGCACTCGACCGGCGAGCGTCCTCTCGGTCTCGGCCGGCTTGTTGCGGTAGCCGGGGAAGAACCCCTCCGGAACGAGCACCTCGCCAACCGTGCCGGCGGGGAGCTCGGAGCCGTCGGGGCCGCCCACGTAGGCGAGCCGGTCGGGCAGCGGGCGCCCGACGTAGCCGGCCAGGGAGCGGTCGCCGCCAGCGAGCTCACCCATGGCCATGAATCCACCGAACTCGCTCTGGCCGTAGCTCTCGACCAGCGCAATGCCCAGCCGATCGCCGTAGGCGCGCTTGAGCCGGGGCGCCAGCGGCGATCCGCCCGAGAGTGCGACGCGGAGGGAATGATCGGAGCTCGCTCTCGGCAAGCTGACCACGTCCCCCAGGGTCAGCGGATAGGCGACGAGCACCGTCCCGCCGCTCTCGCTCGCCGCGTTCCAGATGCCGTCGGCGTCACGACCGCAGACGAGCCGCACCGAGGCGCCGCGATGGAGGGCGGGGAGCAGCGAGGACACGAGCTGGAAGCTCGAGGGAGTCGGGGTGGTGGCGATGATCACGTCGGTGGCGCGCAGCCCGAGTCGCTCGGCGATGCAGGCGGTCCCGAGGGTCACCGGGCCTGACTGCAGTACGCACGCCTTCGGCGGCCCCGTCGAGCCCGACGTGTAGGACCAGAAGAGCGGCGAGGCGGGACCGTGGCGGTTCGGGACACCGTCGCCCCCCTCGCCGGCGAGCGCGTTGAAGCCGATCACCGGGGCATCGCTCCCGGCGGCGAGGCGCCCGGCGTGCTCGTCGGTGGAGACGATCAGCGCCGGTGCGATGTCGCCGAGGAAGTACGGCAGGTCGGCGTCCGAGGTGCGCGGGTCGATGGGCGCCGGAGTGGCACCGACGAGCCACGTCCCCAAGATATGCAGCACCAGCGACGAGGAGTCCGGCGAGCACAACCCGACCGCGTCACCGAAAGCGACTCCGCGCGAGATCAACCCGCCGGCGATTGCCTGGGCTTCACGGAGGGCCTCGGCGAAGGTCACGGGCCCCGCGTCGTCGATCACGAACGGTCGCTCGCCGTGGCGGGCGGCGGCGCGGATGAGCAGCGTGGCAGCGTCCACGGGCTTACGCTCCGACGGGATGGCGGAGGACTTCGAGGCTGATGGCGTCGGGAACGAAGACGTTCCGTGACCAGCAGATCGGTTGCTCGCGCTCGTCGAGAAAGGTCTCGAAGAGGACGAGCAGCGGGAACCCTGACGCCACCGCGAGTTTCCTCGCCTCCTCGGTGCTGGCGGCGGCCGCGGACACGGCGGCCCGGGCTGAGTGCGTGGCACCGGCCAGGAGCTCGGTGATCGAGCTCGCGAACGCTCGGCGCAGCGTGGCGGCGGACATGTCGCGCGCGGGAAGCCAGCTCACCATCTCGCAGATCGGCGTGCCGTTGCGCGTCTTCACGCGGGAGAGCCGGATCCCCTGCTCGCCCTCGGTCAGCTCGAGTGCCCCAGCCACAAGCCTGGGGATCGGGAGCTCGACGATCTCGATGCCGACCGTCCCGCAGCGCCAGCCCTGGGTGGCGGCAAGCGATTCGAGGCTCTCCAAACGGTTCAGCCCCGTCACCACGCGCGACGCGCGCACGGTGGTGCCACGGCCGTGGACGCGCTCGACCATTCCGCCCAACTCGAGCTCACGCAGGCCTTCGCGCACCGTGCTGCGCGAGACGCCGAGCATGGCCGCGAGCTCGGACTCGGGAGGCAGCCGGTCGCCATCACCGAACTGGCCCTCGGCGATCAACCGGCGCAGCTGCTCGGATGCCCGCACGTAGAGCGGGCGCGTGTCCTCGCGCAGCAGGGTCATACCGGGATATCCTCGCCGGAGAGCATCCGCCGTGGGTTGGCGATTCGGATGCGGTCGATGTCGTCCCGCGGGACCCCGGCGTCGATCAGGCGCTCGACGATCTCGGTGTCGATGTGGGCGTAGCCACCGCCTCCGTGGCGGCGGAGCATCGTCTGCATGCATACGTCCTGGCTGATGAGCAGCCGATCGAGGTACCCCGCGTCGAGGACGCGCAGGAGGATCTCGATCCGGTCGGGATCGTAGGAGCGCCTGACCCGGCCGCTGGGGTGACGCCAGTTGGCGGCCCAGTGCTCCATGCCGAACGTGTCGAGCTCGATCCACGCCCCCCGTTGGCCGACGGCGAGCGCGAACTCGGGCTCCGGGCGCTCGTCGCAGTGGCTCATGACCACGCGCTCGGGGTCGACGCCCTCGGCAGTCACCAGGTCGAGCGCGTCGAGCGCCGCCGACGGATCTGGGAACACGGTGCGGTGGATGTTCAGGGCCAGGCCGGTCTGCTGCTGCGCCATCGCCGCGCCGCGCAGCACCTTGCGCTCGCCGTCGGTCAGGGGATTGCCGGAGCCGATCTCGCCGATGATCCCGGGACGAATCCCCGTCACGCCCACCCCGGCCTCGATCTCGCCTACGAGTACCTCGCGGATCTGTTCGGCGCTGCACACTTCGACGTACCCGGAGTGCGAGCGGGCGACGTACTCGCCACAGCCCATGACCACGTGCACGCCGGCCAGACGGGAGATGGCCGCGAGCGCCGTCGGGTCACGGCCGAGCCCGGCAAGCGTGAGGTCGACCACAGTACGCCCGCCCGCGGCGACGAAGGGACCGAGCTCCTCGACCGCGGTGAGCGGATCGTGAATCCCGAGGACGCAGCGGTAGTGGGCGGGCCGGGCCTGTGACCGGGTGTAGATCTCCGGGTCCAGGGGCGCCAGGGCGTCGCGCAGGCCCGCGTCGTCGGCGGGAAGCTCCCACTGCCCACCGAGATCGGCGATCAGATGCTCGTGGGGCAAGGTCACTCCGAGTTCGCCGGGGTCGATCTCGCCGAGCACGGTCATCACCCCCATCACGCCGATCCCACCGGGCCGAGGACGGGATCGACATAGCTGAGCGACGCGTATTCCACGAGCCCCTGGTCGGTCAGCGACCACTCGGGCAGCGTGGTGATCTGGGTGAAGAGGAAGCGCGCGAAGGGCCGCTCGGGTAACTCGCCAAGCGAGTGGGCCGCCGTTTCGAGGGCCGCCTCGGCGGTGACCATCTCCGCCGCGCTGATGTCACTGAGCATCCCCGCCACCGGGAGCGCGAGCTCGGCCAGCACCTCGGTCCCGTGGGTGACGACCTGACCGCCCCCGAGCGCGGCGAGGCGGTTGATCGCCGTGGCCATGCTCTCGAGGTCGGCGGCGACGCAGAGGACGTTCTGATCATCGGGGCAGTTGGAGGTGGCGAGCGCCCCGGCGCGCAGCCCCATCCCGGCCATGAACGCGGTGCTACCGCCGCCCGCCCCGGTGTAGCGCTCCCGCACGCCGATGTAGGCGACATCCTGATCGGGGTCGGCGAGCACGCAGCCGTCCCTCACCTCCAGTTCCACGTCGACGCGGTGGCGGACGGTGCCGTCGTCGGAGGCCATGGCCAGGACGATCACCGGGCCGTCAGGGAGGTCGGTGCGGACGGCCAGAGCGTCGGGGCTGAGCGGCGGGAGCCGGAAGGTCTCGTAGAGCGCGGGGACGATCTCTGGCCGCGGCCCAGGGTTCACGGTGCGGCCACCGGCTGCGACCTTGACGCCGTTCAGCCACGTCTCGGCGACCACGAATTCGGTCAGGTCCTCCACGAGCAGGAAGTCGGCGTAGAGGCCGGGACCGACGGCGCCGATCTCCTGATCGAGACGAAGGCCTTCGGCGGCGTTGAGCGTCGCCATCTGGATCGCCGCCACCGGATCGACCCCGTAGCCGATCGCCCGGCGGACGATGTGATCGATGTGCCCCTGCTCGACCAGCGTGCGCGCGTCGACATCGTCGGTGCAGAAGGCGATCCTTCGCGTGGGCAGCCCCATCTCGGTCACCACCTTGATGCACTCCTCGAGGTCGGACCCCGACGGGCACTCTCGGATCATGCAGTAGAACCCGGCGCGGAGCTTCTCGGCCATCTCCTCGGGACCGGTCATCTCGTGGTCGTCCCTGCAGTTCGCGCACATGAACGCGTTGACATCAGATCCCCGCAATGCCGGCGCATCACCGTGGACCAGGAGCCGGCGCTCGGCGCACGCCTGCATCGCCGCGAACAGCGGTTCGTCGCCGCGGCGCAGAAAGTCCATCGACACCTCGGCGATCCCGCGGGCCTCCGGCCACGTGAACGCCTCGAGTTGCTCCTGCAGCCCGACCGAGCCGCCGATCGTCGAAGGCGGGATGGTGTGGGGGACCCGGCAGGGCAGGGGGTTGAGGACGCGCAAGGGCACGGCCGCGGCCTGGTCGAGGAGCATCCGCACGCCGTCCAGCCCGAGCACGCAGGCCATGTGGTCGAGCGCGGTGTAAACCGTGGTGGTGCCGTGAGGGAGGACGGCATCGGCGTAGGAGGCGACGGTGAGCTTGCCCACCTCGATGTGCACGTGGGTGTCGATCAACCCCGGGACCACGTGGGCGCCGCTCACATCGACGATCTCGGTATCGGGCCCCGCGAGGTGGGCCACGTTTCCGATGGCGGCGAACTTGTCGCCGGCGATGGCGACCTCGGCGGAGAGGATCTCTCCGGTGTAGACGTTGACCACGCGCCCGCCGGTGATCAACCGGTCGGGCGCGCTCCGGCCGAGCGCGACGTCAAAGGCGTGACGGTCAAGCATCGACGCGCGCCCGCTCACGGGCATCGGCGACGGCGTGGCGGACCGATTCACGCAGCGCCCGCCGGGTGGGCTCGTCATCGGGTAACCCGAGCACATCGATCTCATCGGCGCTCTTCCCGCCGGGAAGCTCGACGACACGTGGTGGCGAGGTGGCGGTGGCGGTGGCGAGGCGTAAGGTCGATCCGGCGGTGATCACCGCCGCGGCGACGGCCAGGGCGCGATCGTTCAACCGGCGGGAGACCTCGTGGAATCCCCAGCCCCCGGCCCCCGGGGCCGGAATCGTCACCGCGGTGATCAACTCGCCGGGCGCGATGGGCCGCGAGCCTGCCCCCATCCGAACAGTCCCGTTCGGTCCGGCGATCTCCACCTCGGCGCCGAGGACGGCCAGCGCCAGTGGCACCTCGGCGGGCGGGTCGGCGAAGGCGATGGCACCGCCGACCGTCGAGCGAGCGCGGATCGGGCGATGTCCAACGTGGCGCGCGCACTCGGCGAGGAGGGGCCAACGCTCGCGGATGCGCGGGTCGTCCTCGAGAACCGCCACGGTGACCATCGCTCCCAACCGGGCGCACATGCGCGCTTGCAAATCCTCCTCCACGCGAACCGAGCGCAATTCGGCCACGCCGCCGAGGTCGATCAGCCGGTCGACGGTGAGCTCGCGCCGGATGAGCTGGGGGACCAGGCTCTGTCCCCCGGCGAGCAGGCGCGCCACCGGGCCGCCCGAGACGAGCGCGGCGATGGCCTCGGACACGGTCCCCGGTCGCTCCCAGGCGAAGGGCGCCGGCCTCATCGCGCCGAGACCTCGCGGCACAGCGCGATCACCCGCTTCGGGGTTAGGGGCAGCCGCGTCAGGACATCAGCATGCCGCGTAAGCGCGTGGTCGACGGCCTGCGCGATCGCGGCCGGTGGACAGATCACGCCCGCCTCCCCGACTCCTTTGGCGCCGCCCGGCAGCGCGGGGCTGGGGGTCTCCCGGACCCGAAACTCGATCGGCGGCGCCGTCGTGGCGATGGGCAGCAGGTAGTCGCCAAACCCGGTGCTCAGCGGTGTCCCGTCGGCGTCGTAGCGGAGCTCCTCGAGGAGCGCCGACCCGATGCCCTGGAGGATCCCGCCGCGTAACTGTCCCTCGACGGTCGCCGGGCGCAGTCGTGGTCCGCAGTCGTCGAGAGCCAGGTAGCGCCTGACCGTGATCGTGCCGATGACCGGATCGACCTCGACGACGGCACCGTGAACCCCGTAGGTCAGGGCCATCGCCGGCGGGTCGACGGTGGCGACGCTGTCAAGTCCAGGCTCGAGCCCGTCGGCCACCTCGAGCCCGCCGAGAATCGCGAAGGCAAGCTCGGCGACCGGGACCATCCCGGCGACGGCGCGGGCCTCGCCGCCCGACAGCACCACCTCCTCGGGCTCGCAGGCGAGCCGATGCGCCGCCTGGCGGCTGAGCTTGTCAGCGAGCGGCGCGCATGCCGCGCGCACCGCCGTCGCGACCACGGCGGCGGTGCGGCTGCCCACCGCCGAGACCGGTGAGAAGGGCGTCAGATCGGTGTCGCCGGAGACGACGCGCACTTGGTCCTCGCGCAGCCCCAGCGTCTGCGCTGCGACCCCGGCCAGCAGCGTCGCGTGGCCCTGACCCTGGGCGCTCGTGCCAACATGGACGACGGCAGTGCCGTCGTGATGCATGCGCACGTGGGCGGTCTCGTAGCTACCGTGATCGAGCCCCGACCCCACCGCCCCTTTCGACGGTCCCAGCGCGGAGATCATCACGTAGGGCGTCACGCCCGCACCGACCCTACCGCCCTCACCGGGCTCGGTCTCCTCGGCCGCCTCGCCGACGGCGACGAGCATCTCCTCGTAGGCCTCGAGGTAACCGCCCGAGTCGAGCGTGATTCCCGAAGGCACCGAGCGCGGGAGCTCGTGGGCGCTCAGCAGGTTGCGACGACGGATCTCGTCGGTGGAGATCCCCAGGGAGCCCGCGAGCGCGTCCATCGCTCGCTCCATGGCCAGGTGGGCCTGGGGTGAGCCGTAGCCGCGGTAGCCCCCGATCGGCGTCTTATTGGTGACGACACCGCGGACGAGGATCCGGCAGGCGTCGATCCGGTAGGGCCCGGTGAGCAGCGCCGCGCCGAAGCGCGGCGGACCGAGCCCATGCGAGGAGGGGTGGCCGCCAACGTCCCATAGCCACGTCCCGGCGACGGCGCTGACATGGCCGTCGACGTCGGCGCCGAGCTCCAGGTCGATGATCGATTCGCGCGCGTGGCAGCCGCCGATGAGGTTCTCGCGCCGGTCCTCGAGCCACCGCACCGGGCGCCCGGTGCTCGCCGCCAGGAGGCACACAATGGCCTCCTCGGGGTAGGCGTACTCCTTGAGCCCGAAGCTTCCACCGACCGCCGGGCAGATCACCCGCAGGCGATCTTCCGACCAGCCGCACGCCGCCGCGATCGCTCCCCGGGCGTGGTGGGCGCCCTGGGTCGAGAGCCAGGCGGTGACGCGACCGGACTCCGGATCCGGCTCGGCCACGGCGCCGCGGCCCTCCATGGGCGCGGGCGCCTGACGCTGGAAGGACAAGCGCGTGTTGATGCGCACCTCGCTACGGGCCATCTTGCCCTGCACGTCGCCGCCGCCGACCTCGACCTCCGCCACCAGGTTGCTCCCCCAGTCGGGGTGGAGCACCGGCGCCCCGGGCGCCAGCGCGGATTCGACGTCGACCACGGCGGGCAGCGCGGCGATGGTCGCCTCGACGAGTGCGGCCCCGTCCTCGGCGACGTAAAGATCCTCGGCGAGCACCGCGGCCAGGGGCTGGCCCGTGTAGTGGACCGCCGTCTCGGCGAGGAGTGGAATCGCAGTCATCTGCTGCCCTTCGGTCAGCCAGCTGCAGGGCATCGGGCGGCCGGCCATCCGCCTGAGCTCGTCCGGGCCGTAGACGCCGGCCACGCGCGGGAGTGCCCGGGCGGCGCCGAGCTCGAGCGCCCGGATCTCGCCATGCGCGAGGCGGCTGCGCACGAACACCAGCTCGAGGGCGGCGCTCGGGCTCAGGTCGCCGGTGAAGCGGGTACGGCCCGTGAGCAGGCCCGCGTCCTCGCGCCGCATCTCAGCGACGCTCCGCCTGCGCCCGCGCGACGGCTCGGACGATCCCCTCATAGCCCGTGCAGCGGCACAGGTTGGCCGAGACCGCCCGACGCACCTCCGCCTCGCCCAGCGGTTCCGGCGCGTCGAGCAGCGGCTCGAGGAGCATCAGGAAGCCGGGAGTGCAGAACCCGCATTGCAGGGCACCCTCCGCCGCGAACGCCCTCTGCAGCGGGTGAAGCTCTCCGCCGGGTTCGGCGAGTCCCTCGATTGTTCGGATCTCGCGCCCGTCGGCCTGGCCCGCGAACATGAGACAGCTGCGGACCGGCTCGCCGTCGAGCTGAACGGTGCAGGTTCCGCACGGGCCTTGGGCGCACCCGACGCGCACGCCGGTCAGCCCGAACTCGTCGCGGAGCACGTCGCAGAGCAGCCGTCTGGGCTCGACGCTGGCAGACCGCGACCGGCCGTTGACCGTCATCGTCACCTCGATCGCCTGCACCGCTCGGCTCACGCGGACCCCGTACCGAAGCGGCGGTTGGCGATCGCTTCGGCGACGCCGATGAGCAGGTAGGCGGCCACGGCGAACGCGGTGGCCACCGCCGCCTCGGCCCAGACAATCCCGAATTCAACGAGGAAGCGGGCGTTCTGCATGTCCCCGCCAAGGCCGGTGCCCGTGGCCAGCCACTCGGCGATCATCACCCCGAGCAGGGCCAGGGGCGCGACTAGCCGCGCCGCGGCGAGGAAGGCGGGAACGGCGTAGGGGATGCGGACGCGCCACATCGTCGCCCATCGCGACGCCCCGTAGACGTCGAGCACGTCGACCGAGGCCCGGGGAACCCGGCGTAGCCCTTCGACCACGGTGACCAGGCTCGGGAAGAAGGTGACGATGGTGGCGATGATGATCGTCACCGCGACGCCCCGGCCGAAGATGATGATGAGTACCGGCGCACTCGCGGCGAGCGGCACCGACTGGAGCACGAGGGCGAGTGGCAGGGTCGCCCGCTCGAAGCTCGGCAGGAGCACGAAGACGATCGCTCCCGCCGACGCCGCCAGCAGGCCGCCCGCCAGTCCCGCGATGGTGACGGGCACGGTCTGCCCGAACGCGTGCCAGATCCGGCCGGCGCTCGGGCCCGTGATGATCGACCACACGTCCGACGGCGTCTTGGCGAACAGGGGGTTCAGGCCGAGGCCATCGACGAACAGGTACCAGGCGCCGATGACCACGGCGACGCCGAGGACCGCCTGGGCACAGACGGTGGCGGCGCGCCGCCACCGTGGTCCACGGACCGCGCGCATCGCGGGCCCCAGCCCGATCACCGGCGAGGCATTGGACCGCGCGATCCGGCGACCGATGAACATGAACACGAAGAAGGCGGCGCTGGCGAGCAGCGTTGCGACCAGGCCCGCTCCCCACGTCCGCGCCGCGTTGAACTCGGCCAGCGAGTTGAGCATGAACACCCCGAGGCCCTTGGTTCCTCCCACGAACTCCGCGAGCACCGCCCCGAGCAGCGCCGCGGGCGCTGAGATCTGCAGTCCGAGGAGCAGCGAGGGGAGCGCCGCGCGGGCGCGGGCTCGGCGCATCACGGTCAGCCGATTGCCGCCGAATACGTCGATCACGTCGATCATCGCCCGATCGACCGAGCGGAGCCCGAGCAGGGTGTTGATCAGCGTGGGGAACATGACCATCATCGCGGCCAGCGTGACCTTCGCCGTGTTCGCGCTGAACGCCGCGGCGAGCACCGGCAGTGCGGCGATCGCCGGCATCGAGTAGAGCGCGATCATCAGCCCCATGAGCGCTCGCTCGGCCGGCGCGAAGAGCACGAACAGGTACGCGAGCGAGATGGCGATCGCGTTGCCAATGAGGAACCCGAGCACCGCCTCCTTGCCCGTGGCCGCGAGGTTGGCCGGGTAGAGCGAGCGGTCGGCCCACAGCTGGCTGATCACCGCATGGAGCGAGGGCACGGTCTCCTGGCCCAGCAGGTTCAGGTCACCGACCAGCTCCCACACGACCAGCGCTCCCAGGAGGATCGCCACCACTGGCCAGTGTTCGGACCGCACCGGTCGCACGCGCTTGTGCGTGATGGTCAGCGCGGTCAACGAGCTCACTTCGGCTCGTGGTAGAGCCGCTCGACGACCTCGTCGACCGTCCCACGGAACTCGTCGCTGCGCATGGTTTCCTCGGTACGGGGGCGGGCGATGGGGACGTCCATGACGGCGCGGATCTTGCCCGGCCTCGGCGTCATCACGATAACCGTGTCGGCCAGGAACACCGCCTCCTCGACGCTGTGGGTGACGAGCACCGTGGTGGTCGCCCGCTCGGTCCAGATCCGCTGGAGCTCGACGTTGAGCCGGTAGCGGGTCATCTGGTCGAGCGCGCCAAAGGGCTCGTCGAGGAGCAACACTCGTGGGTGGGCAACCAGTGCTCGGGCGATCGATGCACGCTGGCGCATGCCGCCCGAGAGCTGGCCGGGGCGTGCCTTCTCGAAGCCCTTCAGGCCCACGAGCTCGATCAGGGCGCTGATCTCGCGGTCGACGTCGACGCCCGGGCGCGGGGCGACGATCTGCAGCGGCAGCCGGATGTTGTCGGTGACCGAGCGCCACGGCAGGAGTGCCGGGTCCTGGAAGGCGACCCCCAGGGCGCCGGCCTTCCGTGCCCCCTCCGCCTTGCCGCCGTCGATCGTGAGTGCGCCCTCGGTCGGCTGCTCAAGGCCGGCGATCAGTCGCAGCAGGGTCGATTTACCGCAGCCCGACGGGCCGACCAGCGCTACGAATCCCCCGCTGGGAATCTCCAGGCTGACGTCGTCGAGCGCGGTCACGCTGTCGGCCCCCAGACCGAAGCGCTGGGTCACGCCCACCACGGAGATTGAGGCGCCCGGTGAAGGGCTTGACGTGCCCTGGCCTTCCCCGGCGGTGCTCACATCGGTCGCCGGGACCGTCACAGCACCGGGTGCGGGCCGCTGGCGTAGGCCTCCTCGAGCACCGAGGTATCGAAGAGGTCCTTCGGGGCCTTGATCTTCAGGAGCTCGATCGTCTTGAGGTTGCCGGCGATTCCCGCCTGGTCCATCCAGTAGAGCCCCTTGGCCTTGGTCATCGCCGAGGTCATCAGGGGGATCTCGGCCTGCAGCTGGAAGAGCTGGCTGTTGTAGGTATCCCCGAGCGACTTGCCGTAGTTCTGGGTCACGAGCTCGACGTATTTCTTACGGTTGGCGACATCGGTTATCACCTGGTTCCAGGCTGCCGAGCTGGCTTTGATGAACTTGACGAGGTCGGCTCGCCGGTTCTTCAGCGTGTCTTCGGTGACCACGATCGCGTCGTTGTAGAGCGGGACGCCGTAATCGGCGAGGAGAAATGTGTTCGTCTTGATCCCCTTGGAGAGCAGGAGGAAGGGGTCAGTGGTGACGAAGGCGATCGCTGCGTCGAGATCACCGTTGGCCACGGGGGTCGGGTCGAAGGAGTACGGGAGGATCTTCACGTCGCTCGGGTTGATCCCGTTGACCTTGAACAGCGCGGCAATGGTCAGCTGGTTCACCGACGGCACCCCGACCTTCTTACCGATCAGGTCGTGGGGACCATGGATGTTCGACTTGGGCAGCGACATGATCCCGATCGGGTTCTTCTGGAACTGGGCGCCGATGATCTTGAACCGCGCTCCCTGCTTCGCTGCGATGCTCGCTGTGAGATCGGGTTCGGAGAGCGCCAGCTGCGCCTTGCCTGCGATCACCACCGACTCGGGCGAGATCGATGAACCGCCGGGAATGAACTGGTAGTTGAGTCCGATCTTCTTGTAGTAGCCGCCCTGCATGCCCTCGAAGTAGCCAGTGAACTCGGCGTCCGGGACCCACGAGGACTGCATGGCAAGCGGTCCGCCTGCCTTCGCCGCCGGACTCGAGGGTGAGCCCGCCTGGTTGCCGCAGGCGGCCAGGGCGCTGGCCAGCACACCGCTCCCGGCGAGGCCCACGAGCGCGCGCTGGGAGAACATCCGGCGAGTCATCGCGCCGTAAGGCAACTCGGACGGGGTCAAGGCGGTTCCTTTCCTAGGGCGCTGCGGAACAGGCCAGTGGTCTGAGGACTGACCTATCCTCGCCGGTGGCTCTCACCGTCGTCTTTGGCCCTGTGGACGAATTTCCGCCGGGTCGCCTCTCCACCGGTACCGTGCCCGCTCAGGCGATCTCGACCGCTACGAACTCGACCTGGTCAACGTCGACCAGGCCGCCGTCGGTGAGGCGGAGCTCGGGGATCACCGAGAGGGCGATGAACGACAGCTGCATGAAAGGCTCCTCGACGGTGGTGCCGAGCTGATCGGCAGCGGCGGTCCCGAGCGCGCGGAGCTGCTCGGAGACCTCCTCGGCGCTCCGGTCGCTCATCAGCCCCGCCAGCGGGAGCGCGACCTCGGCGATGACGCGGCCGTCGAGGACCGCCACCTGACCGCCGCCGAGCTCGGCCAGGCGCGCCACGGCGGCAGCCATGTCCTCGCCGCTTGCACCGATGACCACCGCATTGTGTGCGTCGTGGGCGACCGTCGAGGCGATCGCGCCCCGCTTCAGGGCAAAACCGGTGGCGAAGCCGCACCCGACGCGGCCTGTGGCATGGTGGCGCTCCACGACCGCCGCGTAGGCGATGTCGTCGCCGGCGCCGATCTCCAGCACGCGCCTGCGCGTGGTCAGGCTGCGGCTCGCGACCCCGACGGCCCGAACGCGCGTGCCGGGCGCCGCCTCGAGTGTCAGCGCCCGGGCCGTCGGGAGCTCACCGATGTTGACCGTGCCGCGTAGGAGCGGGGGCGGCGGCGAGGGGGGCACGGCGCCCGGGAGGATCCGCCCGTCTTGAGCGACGAGCCGTCCCGCCTGCCACACGCGTGCCGGCGACCACGAGGCGAGGTCGGAGAAGCAGAGGATGTCGGCCTGGTGCCCGGGACCGAGGCTCCCCAGATGGTCGAGGCGGTGATAGCGGGCCGGGTTGGTGCTGGCGAGGATGATCGCGTCGATCTCCGAGATCCCCGCTTCCACGGCCAGCCGCGCGCAGTCGTTGACGTGGCCGAGCTCGCGCAGGGTGTCGGGCTCGCGGTCGTCGGTGCAGAAGGCCGCCTGGTCGGTCCCATGGGCGAGGATGGTGGGCGCGAGGTCGACGAGGTTCTGGCTCGCCGAGCCCTGCCTGAGGAACACCCACATGCCCTTGCGGCGCTTCTCCTCGGCCTCCTCCAGGCGCGTGGATTCGTGATCGGACTCGACCCCGGCGGCGAGGTAGGCGTCGAGCGCGCGCCCCGCCACGCCCGGGCTGTGACCGTCGACGCGGCGATGGCCTCCGGCGGCGGCGATGCGCGCGAGCATCTCCTCCTCGCCCGCGATGACACCCGGGAAATTCATGACCTCGGCCACGCCGTGAGCCCCGTGGCGCTCGATGAGCTCCCGGATGTCGGCGGAGTCGAGGGTGGCGCCCGAGCGCTCGAAGCCCGAGGCGGGAACGCAGCTCGGCGCGTAGACGGCGAAGGTGAAGGGCAGCGGGGCTGCGGCCTCGATGAGCGCGACGATGCCCGGCACCCCGAGCACGTTGGCGAGCTCGTGCGGGTCGGCGGCCACCGCGGTGGTGCCGTGGGGGAGGACGGTGGCCACGAACTCGTCGATCCACAGCTTGGTCGACTCCAGGTGCATGTGGGCGTCGACGAAGCCGGGGGTCAGGGCCGCGCCGCCGACGTCGATGACCTCGAGGGCCTCGCGCTCACCCCAGCCGGCGATGACCCCGTCGGCGAGAGCGAGCGATGTGTCAACCCATTCGCGGGTGGCGGCGCTGAACACGTGGCCGCCGGTGATGAGCGCATCCGCGGGCTCCTCGCCTCGTGCGACCGCCAGGGCCCGGGCGCTCGCTTGTCGTCTCGCCATCTATTGACTGTGCCACAGAGGTATCCTCCGCCGCCCGTATGACCGACACCGGAGTCGCCACCACGGCCGACGGGCTCGCGGCCGCCGGCACCCACGAAGCACTCGCCGGCTGCTGTGCCTCGGAGCGATGGATCACCGAGATGGAGCGCGGCCGCCCCTTCGCCTCGGCCGAGGCGATGCTCACCCGCTGCGAAGCCGCCTTCGACGCGCTTGGCCGCGAGGACTGGCTGCAGGCCTTCGCCGCCCACTCCCGCATTGGCGCCCCGCGCGCCGGCGACGCCCGCGGATCCGCCGAGCAGGCGGGGACGGCGTCGGCGAGCGCCGAGGAGATGGCGGCACTGGCCGCAGGCAACGAGCGTTATCAGGCGCGGTTCGGCCACGTCTTTCTCATCCGCGCCAGCGGCCTGGGCGCGGGGGAGATGCTTGCCGCGCTCGAGGAGCGACTCGGCCATACCCCAGAGCAGGAGCTCACGATCGCCGCGGCGCAGCAGCGCGAGATCACGCGCCTGCGGCTGCGGGCGCTGCTCACGCCGTGACCGCGATCAGCACCCACGTGCTCGACACCGCCGCCGGGCGACCGGCCGCCGACGTCCCGGTCTGCCTGTACGCGCGCGTGGCGGACGGCAGCTGGCGCGAGGTGGGCGCTGCCGTCACCAACGCCGATGGGCGCGTCCCCACTCTGGGGGAGGTCGGACCCGGCCGCTACCGGCTCGAGTTCGGTGTTACCACGCCGTTCTTCGACGAGGTGCTCGTCACCTTCCGGGTCGCGGAGGACGACGAGCATCTGCACATCCCGCTCCTCCTCAGCCCGTATGGCTATTCGGTCTACCGCGGGTCCTAGCATGACGCAACCACAGGCACGGACCGACGTCCACCAACGGATCGACAGGCTCGCCGCGATCAACTCCCGGCACGAGGGCGGGGGGATCACCCGCGAGGTCTACACGCCCTCCTATGACCTCGCCGTCGACTACGTCTCCGAGCTCATGCGCGACGTGGGACTCGAGGTGCGCCTGGACTCCGTAGGCAATCTCTTCGGCCGCTGGCCGGGCACCGCGCCTGAGGAGCCGCGGGTGCTCACCGGCTCGCACTTCGACACCACCCTCAACGCCGGGCGCTTCGACGGAGTCCTCGGCGTCCTCGGGGCGATCGAGGCGGTGCGTGAGCTGCGGCGGGCGGGCATGACCCACCGCCGGTCGATCGAGGTGGTGGGATTCGCGGGCGAGGAGCCGCGCTTCGGCGCCGGGTGCATCGGGAGCCGGGCGATGACGGGGGCAATCACCCGCGAGCAGCTCGACGAGATGCGCGACCGCGACGGAGTGAGCGTGGCCGCGGCGATGCGTGAGCGCGGCCTTGACCCCGACCGGATCGAAGCCGCGCTCCTCGACGCCGAGAACGTCCACGCCTTCGTCGAGCTCCACATCGAGCAGGGCGCGGTGCTGGAGGTCAGCGGCGACAATATCGGCGTGGTCGAGCGGATCGCCGCCCCCCACGACCTGCGCGTCACCCTGCGGGGAGCGGCGATGCACGCGGGGGCAACGCCGATGCGCCTGCGCCGGGACGCCCTCGCGGGCGCGGGAGAGATCGTCCTCGAGCTCGAGCGCCTGGCCCTCGCGTCCCCCAGCGGCTCGACGGTGGGGACGGTCGGCGTCCTGCGCGTCTCGCCGTGCGCGGTCAACGTGATCCCCGGCGAGGTGACGATGGACATCGACGTCCGCGACAGCGACCTCGAGGCTCGCGAGCGCGTGGTCGACGCGCTGCGGGCCAAGCTCGAGGAGACCGCGCGCCGGCGCGGGCTCGGGCTCACCGTCTCCACCCTCACGCGCGACGAGCCGGCGGCATGCAGCCCTACGGTGATCGAGGCGGTGCGCGACGCCTGCCGGGAGCTCGCAGTCAAGCACCGGGCGATGATCAGCGGCGCCTACCACGACGCCATGGTCCTCGGCGCCAAGGTGCCGATGGGAATGATCTTCGTGCCCAGCGTCGGCGGGTTGAGTCACCACCCCGACGAGTACACCCACGCGCCCGACATCGATCGCGGGGTGCAGGTGCTCGCGGGCGCGCTCACACGGCTCGCCCGCTGACGGCGCGGCGGTCGGCCAGGGCCCGGTAGACGGCGGAGCGGGTCAGGGGCAGCGTCGCGAAGCGCACGCCGGTGGCGTCGCGGACGGCGTTGGCGAGCGCGGGGGCGACGGGATTGAAGGGGCTCTCGCTCATCGGCTTGGCGCCCAGCGGACCTACCGCCCGGTCGCGGGTCCTGGCGAAGTGCACCTCGGTGGGTGTGACATCGGCGAGGACGGGCACGTGGTAGTTGCGCAGGGTGCGGGTGATGACCTTGCCTGAGGCGTCGATGTCGACGTGCTCGAACATGGCCGCGCCGAGCGCCTGGACCACCCCGCCTTCGATCTGCCCCCGACACTGAAGAGGATTGAGGACGGTCCCGGCGTCGGCGCCGTGGACGCTGAAGAGGATGCGGATCTCGCCCGTCCGGGGTGAGACCGCCACTCGGAAGCCCTGCACGTTGAAGGCCACCGACCGGCGCGAGCCGTCGCAGCTCGCCTCCGCCGTCAGCAGTTCGCTATGGGGGCCGCGCTCGCGGCGCAGCTCGTGCAGGTGCTCGGCGGCGCGCAGCACCGCCGATCCGGCGACCACGGTCCCCGTCGATCCGTACGCCCCGGTGTCGTGGAGCACCGCGTCCGTGTCGGACTGGATGATCTCGATCTGCTCGGCGGGTACGCGCAGTGCGTCGGCCGCGAGCTGGACGAGGACGGTGGTGGTGCCGTTGCCGAACTCCGGCGTGCCCACCGCCAGCGTGAAGCCGCTGCCGGGACGCTCGGAGATGCGGGCGTGGGCCACGTGGCCGCCGGGCGGGGTGGTGTCGAGCATCGAGATGCCGATCCCCTCGCCCACCTCCCAGTTACCCTCCGGGCGGTCCCGACCGCGGGTGCGGGCGAGCGCGTAGTGGACGGCATCGAGGCACTGGTCGAGCCCGTAGCTGCCGATCTCCACGTCGCCGCGGGCGTCCTCGATCGAGGTGAGGGCGTCGCCGGGACCGATGAGGTTGCGGCGGCGGAACTCGACGGGATCGAGGTCGAGTGCGCGCGCGAGCTCGTCGAGGGCCGAGTCGACGGCGAATACGAGCTGGCTGAGACCGTAGCCGCGGAGGGCGCCCGCGGGCACGGTGTTGGTGTAGACGGAGTAGCCGTCGACGCGCTTGTTCTCGCAGCTGTAGAGGGCGATCGACTCGCCGCAGGAGTGGAAGAGCACGGCCGGGCCGTGGTTACCGTAGGCGCCGGTGTTGGCGACGATGCGCAGGCCCAGAGCAGTGAGCTTCCCAGCGCCATCAGCGCCCGCCTTGACCCGCACGCGCATCGGATGACGGGTGGTGGCGGCGGCGAACTCCTCCTCGCGGGTGAACTCGAGCTGGACGGGCCGGCCCAGGCGGAGCGCGGCCAGGGCGACGATGTCCTCGGTGAGCATCTCCTGCTTGCCTCCGAACCCGCCGCCCACGCGGGCGGTGAAGACGCGGACGCGGTCGGCGGGGAGGTCGTAGAGCCGGCACAGGGCGTCCCGGGTGAGAAACGGCACCTGGCTGCTCGTGCGCACCACGAGCCGCCCGTCGGCGTCGATCCACGCAATCGACGCGTGCGTCTCCAGGTGGACGTGTTGCACCCGGTGGATGGCGAAGGTCTCCTCGTACACGCTCGCGGCCCGGGCGAAGCCCTCCTCGGCGTCTCCGATCTCGCTGTGGACCTCCCCGGCGAGATTGCCGTCCGCGCCGGCGTGGAGTCGCGGCGCCCCCGGTGCCATCGCCGCCTCGGGCTCGAACACGGCGGGAAGGGGCTCATAGTCGACGCACACGAGGCGCGCCGCCGCTTCGGCGCCGCCCACGGTGTCGGCCACCACGGCGGCCACCCGCTGCCCGGCGAAGCGCACGACGCGGTCGAGGAGCAGGGTGTCGGCGGGATCGTCGGTCTCGTGCTCGTGGCGGGCGGTGGAGTAGGGGCGCGCGGGGGAGTCCTCGTAGGTGAAGACGGCGTGGACGCCCGGGAGCGCGAGGGCCTGGCCCGCGTCGATGCTGAGGACGCGGGCGTGAGCGTGGGGTGAGCGCACGAGCTTCATGTGCAGCAGCCCCTCGGGTGCGGTGTCGAGGGTGAAGGGCTCGCGCCCGGTGACGACTTCGGGTCCGGCGGGAGCGGGCAGGTCGCGGGAGGGGTGCGAGCCGTTCCCGTTCCGGCGCTCGCCGGCGAAGGCGTCGGCGAAGGCGTCGGCGATCGAGCGGTAACCGGTGCAGCGGCAGATGTTGCCCTTGAGCGCGCGCGGCAGGTCGGCGCGCTGCTTGGCGTCGAGGGCGGCGCCGGTCATGATCATCCCGGGCGTGCAGAAGCCGCACTGGAAGGCCTGGGTGTCGAGGAAGCGCTGCTGCAGGGGATGCCGTCCGCCGGGCGCCCCGGCCGCCAGCCCCTCGATGGTGGTGACCTCCCGGCCGTGGGCGCGGAAGGCAGGGAAGATGCAGCTGTGCACGGGGACCCCGTCGACGTGCACGGTGCACGCGCCGCAGTCGCCCGCGTCGCAGCCCTTCTTTACTCCGAGGCAGCCCTGATCGCGCAGGTAGGTTCGCAGGCATTGGCCCGGCCGGGGCGCTCCACGGGGCTCGGCGCCGTTGATGCGCATCAGGGGCGCCCCTCCTCGAGGTCTCGCCGCACCTCCTCGGCGTACATCCGCGTGAGGTGCTCGCGCCAGATGGGGTCTCCGTGGACGTCGTCGTAGTACTCGAGCCGTGCCTCGTCGAGTGCGTCACGGAGCTCCTCGGCGGTGGGCGAGCGATCAAAACGCAGCTGGGCGGGCCGGGGGACCGAGGCGGTGAGGGTGATCACCACCTCGCCGTGGCGGGGCGAGCGCCGGCCGATGACCACCACCGCGGAGCGGCCCAGGTCGCTGAGCGAGAACTGGCGGAAGGCCGTGGTGCACCGGAGCGCCGCGTCGGGGAGGTGGATCGAGCGCAGCAGGGCACCGGGGGCGAGGGCGTTCTCCCCCGGACCCGTCACGAACTCGAGGGCGGGGATCGAGATCGTCTCGCCGTCGGGCGCCCACACCGTGCACACGCCGTCGAGCGCGGTCGCGAGCGAGGTCATGGGACCGGCGGGGAGGGCGAGGCACAGGTTGCCTCCGACGGTGGCGGCGTTCCATACCTTGAAGGATCCGAGCAGGGCGTGGCAGCACTCGGGGAAGAGCTTGGTCGCGGGCCAGCGACGCCGCGAGCCGCGAGGGCCGGGATGTTCGCCGCCAGGCGAACTGCCAAGGCGCGAAGCGCCCAAGCTCGCGAGCTCGGCGAGGGTGCAGGTGGCAGCGATCTCGAGGCCCGCCGCGCCCGCCCCGGCGACGAGCGCGGGCCAAGCGAAGGCGGTCAGATCGACAAGGCGGCGCAGCTCGGGCTGGGGCTCTGAGAACAGCCACGTCCCGCCCGCGAGCCACGCGTCGCCCGGGCGCCAGCCCTCGATCGCCGAGCGATCGGCGGGGATGATCTCCTCGACGGTGTTCAGGTCCATGGCGCTGCCCCGTCGCGCAGGGCGCACGCCGCGCCCTGCGCCCCGCGGGCGAGGTCGTCCTCGTCCGCGGTGCTCAGGCGTCCATCGGCGACGAGGGGCTGCCCGGAGACGAACAGGCGCTCGAGCGCCGGAGCTCCGAACACCAGCGTGCACACGGGATCCTCGATCCCCGCCCCGGCGAGGGTGTCGACGCGCCAGAGCGCGAGGTCGGCGAGCTTGCCCAGCTCGAGCGATCCGATCTCCCGCTCGCGGCCCAGGCATCGCGCGCCGCCGTTCGTGGCCATGGCCAGCGACTCGCGAGCCGTGATCGCCGTCGGCCCGTCGCGCACCCGGGCCACGAGCAGGGCCTGATGGAGCTCGTCGACCATCCGCCCGGACTCGTTGGAGGCGGCGCCGTCGACGCCGAGCCCGACGGTGGCGCCAGCCCCGAGCAGGTCCCGGACCGGCGCCGCCCCCGCCCCCAGGCGGCCGTTCGAGGTCGGGCAATGAGCCACGCCGGTGCCGGTATCGGCGAAGCGTCCGATCGCCATGCCTGAGAGATGGACGCAATGGGCCATCCACACATCATCGCCCAGCCACCCCAGTTCCTCGACGTACTCGGCGGGCGAGCACCCGAAACGCGAGCGGCAGAACTCCTCTTCCTCGAGGGTCTCGGCGAGGTGGGTGTGGAGGCGAACGCCGCGGCGCCGCGCGAGGTCGGCGCACTCGCGCATGAGCTCTCCCGTCACCGAAAAGGGCGAGCACGGCGCCACGGCGATCCGGAGCATCGACTCCTCGGAGGGATCGTGCCAGCGATCGATCGCCGCCTCGGTCTCGGTGAGGATGCGGTCGCGGTCCTCGACCACCGAGTCGGGCGGCAGGCCCCCGGATGTCTGGCCGAGATCCATCGACCCGCGCGAGGGGTGAAAGCGCAGCCCGATGCGCTGGGCCGCCGCGATCTCGGCGGCGAGGAGGTCCCCGCCGTCGGCGGGGAACACGTAGTGGTGGTCGCTGGAGGTGCTGCAGCCGGTCAGGGCCAGCCACCCCAGGTTGGCGGCCGCGGCTGCCTCAACGGTCTCCTCGTCGAGCCTTGCCCACATGGGGTACAGGGTGGTGAGCCATTCGAAGAGCGTGGCGTCCGGGGCCACTCCCCGGGTGATCCACTGATAGAGGTGGTGGTGGGTGTTGATGAGCCCAGGCGTGGCCAGGCAACCCGAGCCGTCGATCACCGTGCCGTCGCGCAGCGGCTCCGGGGCGGGCCCCGGCCCGACGGCGACGATGCGCGGGCCTTCGAAGACCACGTGCCCGCCGGCGTGCTCGGTGGCGTTCTCGTCGCAGGTGGCGACGTGGCAGCGCTCTATCGCGACGCGGGCACTCACCCGTTGGACGTAGTCTCCGTCGGCGTAACGGCTCCGTAGCTCATGGCGGTACGGAGCATACCGGCGCGTGGCGGCCAGTTGACCCAGTGGTTGAACACCAGGTTGAGCACGAAGACGATGATCACCGTCGAGGTGATACTCGAGCCGAAGATCACCTGGAAGTTGGGGGGGAACTTGCTGTAGAAGGTGGGCGCGATGGCGGGGATGAGACCGATGGACAGTAACACCGCGACGATGAGAAGGCTGTTGTTCCCCTCGAAGTTAACCTTGGCCAGGGTGCGGATCCCGATGGCCGTGACCATCGCGAACATCACCGTGGCGCCGCCGATCACGGGGCCGGGAATGTCGGCGATTATCTGGCTCACCTTGGGGATCAGGCCGAGAATTACCAGGAAGACTCCACATACCGCGACCACCCAGCGGCTCCGCACCCCGGTCATGCCGACGATGCCGACGTTCTCGGCATAGGCGGTGTCAGGGAATGAGTTGGTGAAGCTGGCGATGAAGGCGGAGAGCCCGTCCGTGCGCAGTCCTCGCGCGAGCTCGCGGGGTGACACATCCTTGTCCACCATCTCGCCCACCGCGAGCATGTCGGCCGTCGACTCGGTATAGGTGACAAGGATGACGATGCACATGGAGATGATCGCCGAGGCCTGGAAACGCGGTCCACCGAAGTGGAAGATCGAGGGGCCGCCGAACCAGTCGACGGTGTTCACGCTCGTGAAGTGCAGCAGCCCCATCGGCCACGCCAGCAAGGTGCCGAGGAGGATGGCGAGGAGGACGGCGACCTGGCTCACGAAGCCCGAGAACAGGCGCGTGATGACGACGATCATGAGCACCACGAAGCCGGCCAGGAGGATGTGCGATACCGCTCCGTAGCTCGCGGCGGTCGGGTCGTTGCTCGCGATCAGGCCGACGTCGGCGCCGATGAGCGAGAGTCCGATGACGGCGATCACCGTACCCGCGACCAGGGGCGGGAAGAAGCGCAGGATCATCGAGAACGGCTTGGCGATGATGAGACCGAAGATCCCGGAGATGAGCAGGGCTCCGTAGAACGACCGCAGGCCGAACTGGTTGGTGATCGAGATCATCGGACTGACGACCGTGAAGGTGGCCCCGGCCACCACGGGCAACCGCACCCCGAAGAGCTTGCCGATCCCCACCGCCTGGATGAAGGTGCAGATTCCCGAGACGAGGAGGTCGGCGCCGATCAGCAGTCCGATGTCGTGCTTGTCGAGGTGCACGGCGGGGCCGACGATCAGCGGCACGGCAACGGCGCCCGCGTACATGATGAACAGGTGTTGCAGCCCGAGTGTTATCGTCTGCCGCGCGGGCAGCACCTCGTCGACCGGATGTTTCCCTGGGCCGGCGTGAGTAGGGGTGGCTCCACGTGCATCCACCACGGCGGCGTCACTCATGTGCACCTCATCTCATTCGCTTGCGGGCGCGTTGGCCAATCTAAGTCGGCCGGCGTGGGCAGGACAATGGCCGGATGTCCAAATCGCCATCGCCCTACGGAGTTGCCGGCAGGCAGTGATACGTTGTCGCGCAGTGAGGGTGGTCGTCGGCGCCAACCAGTACGGAAAATCGGAGATCCGCATGGTGGCGGTGACCCGCGATGGTGGCCGCCACGACTTCCGCGACCTCAACGTCGGTATCACCCTGTCCGGCGATCTCGATGACGTCCACGTCACCGGAGACAACGCCAACGTCGTACCCACCGACACGCAGAAGAACACCGTCTTCGCCTTCGCCAAGCAGGCGCCGGTGGGCGAGATCGAGGATTTCGCGCTGCGTCTCGGGCGTCACTTCGTCTCGGAGTTCGCCCCCATCCATCGCGCGCGCGTGCACATCGAGTCCTCGTCGTGGGAGCGCATCGAGGTCGCGGGGGTCTCGCACCCGCACGCGTTCAAGAGCGCGGGCGCGGAGTTACGCACGGCCACCGCGATCTGTGACTCGGCGGGCGAATGGATGATCTCGGGCATCGACGGACTGCTCGTGCTCAAGACCTCGGGGTCGGAGTTCACCGGCTACCTCAAGGACCGCTACACGACGCTCAAGGAGACGCGCGAGCGGATCCTCTGCACCGCGGTCACCGCCCGGTGGCGCCATCTCGGCGTGAGCGGCGTGGACTGGCGGGACTCTTTCGCGGCCGCCCGCTCGCTGCTCCTCGAGCGCTTCGCCGACACCCACAGCCTCTCCCTGCAGCAGACGCTCTACGCGATGGCCTCGGCCGTGATCGAGGATCGTCCCGAGATCGTCGAGGTGCGCATGTCGATGCCCAACCGCCACCACTTCGTCGTCGACCTCGAGCCGTTCGGACTCGACAACGACAACGAGATCTTCCGTGTCGAGGATCGCCCCTACGGCCTGATCGAAGCGGCGATCGCGCAAGCGGACGCGCCGCTCCCCGGACCGGCCTGGGACCCCTACCCGCTCATCTGAATATCGCCGCGTTGGCGGGAGGTGTTCTCGTGAGCAGAGATGTCGTCCCACGCGTCGCCCCAGCGAACCCCTCGCTGGAGACGGCGACGGCTTAGCGGCGCGCGCTGGCGCCGCGGTGTGCGCAGGAGGCGGTGCTGGGACGCTTGGCCATCGGGTAACCAGGGGCGCCAGCGCTCTTGGACGTTTGGCCAATGACTCGGCCCCGGGGCGCTCATAAGTTGCGCACCTATGACTACCGCTTCGGATACGTCGGGACTCGACGAGCACGATCTCGCCACCTTCGGGTACGCCCAGCAGCTCCGCCGCCGCCTCGGCCCCTACGCCTCGTTCGCGGCCGGCTTCTCTTTCGTCTCCATCCTCACCACCGTCTTCCAGCTCTTCGCCTTCGGCTTCTCGTTCGGCGGCGCGGCCTTCTTCTGGACGTGGCCACTGGTCTTCGGTGGTCAGATGCTCGTCGCCCTGTGCTTTGCCGAGATGGCCTCGCGCTATCCGATCTCGGGGTGTATCTACCAGTGGTCGCGCCGGCTCTCCAACGTCACGGTGGGGTGGTTCGCCGGGTGGACGATGCTCATCGCTCAGATCGTCACCGTGTCGGCGGCGGCCATCGCCCTGCAGGTGGTGATGCCCACGATCTGGAACGGCTTCCAGATCGTCGGCGGCAATCCCTCCCTGGCCACCTCGACGGGGGCGAGCAACGCCGTCGTCCTCGGGTCCATCCTCATCGCCCTGACCACCACGGTCAACGCGATCGGGATCAAGCTCATGTCGCGCATCAACTCGATCGGCGTGACCTGCGAGCTCATCGGCGTGGTCGCCCTCGTCGCGCTCCTCTTCGTCCACGCCAAGCGCGGTCCCGGCGCCGTCCTGCACCAGACCGGTGCGCCCGCCCACACCGGCTACTTCGGCGTGTTCATCGTCTCGGCGCTCATGGCCGCCTACGTGATGGTGGGCTTCGACAGCGCCGGCGAGCTCTCCGAGGAGACCAAAAATCCCCGGCGGACGGCGCCCCGGGCGATCATCAAGGCGCTCACCGCCTCGGGGATCGGCGGCGGCCTGCTCCTGCTCGCGGCGATCATGGCGGCCCCGAGCCTGAGCGACGGGCAGCTCGCCACCGGCGGCCTGCCCTACGTCCTCACCTCGCGACTCGGCACCACGGTGGGCAAGATCTTCCTCATCGACGTGACGGTGGCGATCTCCGTGTGCACGCTGGCCATCCAGACCGCCGCGAGCCGGATGATCTTCTCGATGTCCCGCGACCGCGCCCTGCCTTTCTCGCGCAGCCTCTCCAGGGTCAACCCGGTCACCGGGGCGCCGATCGCGCCCGCCCTCGTCGTCGGCGTCCTCTCGGCCGCCCTGCTCCTGATCAACGTCGGCAAGCCGGCGCTGTTCACCGACCTGACGAGCGCGTGCATCGTCACCCTCTACGCGGCTTACCTGTTCGTCACCGTGCCCCAGCTCATCCGCAGGCTGCGGGGTGGCCTCGGGGGCGAGATCGACGGCCAGACCTTCTCCCTCGGCCGGTGGGGCCTGCCGGTCAACATCGCCGCCGTTCTCTACGGCGGCCTCATGACCATCAACATGGCGTGGCCTCGGGCCAGCGTCTACAACCCCACCGGCGGGAGCTGGTACCTGCAGTGGTTCTCGGTGCTCCTGCTCGCCGGGACGTTCCTGACCGGGGCGGTGGCCTACGCGTACCTGAGGCGGGAGAGCCGGCTCGTGGGCGCGGGGGCGGCCGCGAGCGCCGGCAGCGCGTCGGCGTACGAGGTGGTCAAGGCCTAGGGGTACTGCCTGAGCAGCGAGAGATCGGCCTCGCTGAGCCGGTCGCTCGCGCTGTTGTGCTGGTGCCAGAAGGGATAGATGAGCGGGGGGCGGCTGACCGCCTCGAGGCGCGACTGCTCCGCCGATGAGAGCTTGAGCGTGGCAGCGTTCAGGTTGTCGGCGAGCTGCTCGTCGGTTCGCGCCCCGACGATCACGCTGGTGATCCCGGGCCGGCCAAGAAGCCAGGCGATCGCCACCTGCGCGGCGGAAACGCCGTGGTCCTCCGCGATCTCGATCAGGGTCTCGATCGTGTCGTAGAGCTTGTCCTCGTCGTAGACCGGCGGCTCGTTCCACTCGCTGGCGTGCCGGGAGCCTTCGGGCGGGGGCTGATTGCGGCGGTACTTCCCTGAGAGCAGGCCGCCCGCGAGCGGGCTCCAGATCAGGAGCCCGAGGCCCTGGTCGATGGCCGAGGGGACGATCTCGTACTCGGCCGAGCGCTCCTGGAGGGAAAGGTAGATCTGCTGTGAGGCGAACTCGGGCAGCCCCTGGGCTCGCGCGATCCCCAGGGCTTTCATGACCTGCCAGCCTGCGAAGTTCGAGCAGCCCACGTAGCGGACCTTGCCGGTGCTCTGGAGGTGGTCGAGCGCGGCCAGGGTCTCCTCGAGCGGCGTGTGGCCATCCCATTCGTGCATCTGGTACAGATCGATGTGGTCGGTCTGCAGGCGCCGCAGGCTCGCCTCGCACGCCTCGATCAGGTGATGGCGCGAGAGACCGGCATCGTTGGGTCCGGGGCCCATCGGGAAGCGCGCCTTGGTGGCGAGGAGGAGCCGGTCACGGCGACCGTCGGTGAGGGCATTACCGATGATCTCCTCCGACGCCCCGGAGGAGTACATGTTCGCGGTATCAATCACGTTGATGCCGGCGTCAAGCGCCATGTCGATCTGACGCCGGGCGCCCTGAAGGTCGGTCTCCCCGATGGCACGGAAGTCACCGCTGCCCCCGAAGGTCATGGTCCCGAGGATGAGCTCCGAGAAACGCAGTCCAGAGCGGCCGAGCTGCCGGTATTCCATGTCTGTCACCTTAGGTCGTGGGCGGCCAGAGCCTAGCGGGCGGGATTGGCGGGATCCGTACCGTTGCCTGCCATGAGCGAAGACGTCGTACTCGGGCCGGTCATCCATGTCGGTAAGGGCGTGGTGCGCGCCGGTACGTGCTCGTGGACCGACAAGACGCTGGTCAAGGACAGCGATTGGTACCCGCGCAAGACGATGACGGCGGCCGAGCGTCTCGCCTTCTACGCGGCGCACTTCCCGCTCGTCGAGGTCGACTCGACGTACTACGCCCCACCCAGCGAGCGCACCGCCAGCCTGTGGGCGGCCAACAGCCCGGACGGATTCGCGTTCGACGTCAAGGCCTACTCGCTCCTCACCGGCCATCCCACGCGCACCGCTTCGCTGTGGAAGGACATGCGCGACAGCGTGCTCCCCGAGCATCGCGACAAGGACCGGATCTACCCCCATCACCTCGAGCCCGAGGCGCTCGATGAAGCGTGGCGGCGCTTCATCTCCGCGCTCGCTCCGCTCCGGGACGCCGGGCGGCTGTCGACGCTGCTCTTCCAGTACCCGCCGTGGTTTCACCCTCGCAAGGACACACGCCACGAGCTCGAGCGGCTCCTCGAGCGCCTCGAGGGGCTGGCGGCGATGGTCGAGTTCCGCTCGCCGCGCTGGACGGCGACCGAGCGCGACCGCGAGCGCACGCTCGCGCTGCTGGAGTCGCTCGAGCTCTCCTACGTGTGCGTCGACGCCCCGGCGGCGTCCGAACTGCCACGGCTGCTCGCCGTCACCCATGAGCCCGCGGTGCTCCGCTGCCACGGGCGCTCGGACGAGGCGTGGAAGCTGGTGGGGGGGACGGCGGCCGAGCGCTTTCGCTACCGCTACGACGAGAACGAGCTCGACGACCTCGCCGGATGCGCACACGAGCTCGCCGAGCAGGCGAGCGAGACCCACGTGCTCATGAACAACTGCTACCGCGACTACGCGGTGCGCAACGCCGCGGAGCTCGTCTCGCTCATCGGGGCGGGGGGGTAGCGGATCGCGGGGCAGCCGGAGGGGGCGCCAGGTCGAGGTCGCTGTCCTCGAAGACGACGTCGACCTCTTCGAGGACGACGCGCCGAGGCCCCGGCTCCACCGTGCCCGCGACGTGGGCGGCGAGATCGAGCTCGGCCGCCAGCGCCACCACGCGCTCGCCTTCACCGGGGGCGCAGTAGACGGCGAACCCGGCCCCCATGTTGAAGGTGGAGTACGCCTCCGCGGGGGGCATGCCGGCGGCGTGGACGAGAAACTCGAGCACTTCGGGAACTTCAGGTAGCCGGGTGATGCGGTAGCCGAGGTCGCGGCGGGGGCGCATGAGCTTGAGCATGCCGTGGCCGGTGATGTGGCTCAGGTAGTGAATCCCGAGGTCGCCTGCCATCAGCGCCTGGACGAGGGGCACGTAGATGAGCGAGGGATCGAGGAGCGCGGCGCCGAGGGTCCGGCCGCTCGGGAGCGCGGTGCGGTAGCCCTCTTCGAGCTCGCCGGCGATCTTGCGGGCCAGCGAAGCCCCGTTGGCGTGGAGGCCACTGCTCTGCACGAAGACGATCTCGTCGCCGGGGGCGAGGTCGGCGCCGAGGATCGGCCGGCGACCGGCGGGCACGGCGCCGATGGCGCTCCCCGCGAGCTCGATCTCCGGTCCCGCCACCATCCCGGGCAGCGAGGGCGACTCCCCGCCACCCCACGTCGCGCCCGCGTCCACGCATGCCCGCTGCCACCCGGCGAGCAGGGCGGTCGAGCGCTCCTCGTTGGCGTACCAGTCCGAGGAGCCGGTGGCGAAATAGGCGTTGACGACGAGGGGCAGGGCGCCCACGCAGCACAGGTCGTTGACGATCGCCGCCACCGTGTCGTAGGCGACGTGGGCGTATCCCTCGACGCCGAGGTCGTCCTCGACCAGGCGCGCGATCATCGACTTGGTGCCCAGGCCCTCGACCACGAAGGCCAGGGTCTGGCCGGCGAGCTCGAACACGAAGGCGGGCTCGCCCCGGGACTCATCGATCGCCGCCGCATTGCGCACCGAGAGCAGACCCGAAGTGGCGAGCGCGGCGCTCAGCGCGCGGCGCTTGCCGCCGTCGAGGGCGTGGTAATCGATGCCGGCGGCGCCGTAGGCCGATCCCGGGCCCACCGGAGAGGAGCTCATGCGGGCGAGAATAGCGGCCGCTGGGTATGGAATCGCGCGGCGCCGGGGGATCGCGCAGGTAAGGCGGCGCGGGTGTCGGCGCCGGGCCGCCCGGCCGAAGAAATGTCGATCGGTCCGACCCCTCCGGACCATTCGACATCGATTGGGGATCTTCCGGCCTCCAACGGAGGTTCCAGCCGCACACGCGCCGCTGCTTGTCGGCGTGGAGGAGAGGGCGGGGGGGGTTCTGGAACTTGGTGTGAACCGGGCCGCGTCGCGCCGCCCGCCTCCAAGCGATGTCGATCAGTCCGACCCCTCCGGACCATTCGACATCGGTTCGAATCGCCCCGCGGCCCGGATCGCCCCGACCGCCCCGACCGCCCGCCCCGCCCCTCAAACTAGCCACCCACCTCGCCGCGGCGTACGCTTCCCCGCGACTGATTCGAGGAAGGAGACCGCCTGATGACCACCTATGAGCCCTCCACCGCGCTGGAGGGCCTGATGATGCGCACGCCGCTGCTGGTGCGCTCGATTGCCGAGCGGGCAGGGGTGCTGTTCGCCGATCGTGAGATCGTGAGCGTGACCGCCGGCGGGGTTGAGCGCTCGAGCTGGGGCGAGGTTGTGCAGCGGGCGCGGCGGCTGGCGAGCGCGCTTCATGAGCTGGGGATCCGGCCCGGCGATCGGGTGGCGACCTTCGGGTGGAACTCGCAGCGGCACCTGGAGCTCTATCTCGCGGTGCCCTCGATGGGGGCGGTGCTCCACACCCTGAACATCCGTCTCTTCGAGGACGACCTGCGCTACATCGTGGCCCATGGCGAGGACCGAATCATTTTTGTCGACGCCTCGCTGGCGGACCGGATGCCGAGCTTTGGCGGCACGGTCGAGCACGAGGTGCTGATGCCCGACGCCGACACGGCCCGCGCGGGGGCGCTGGAATACGAAGCGCTGATTGCCTCCGGGGACAGCGAATTCGAGTATCCCGATCTTGATGAGAACTGCGCTGCGGCGATGTGCTTCACGAGCGGGACGACGGGCATGCCCAAGGGCGTCGTCTACTCGCATCGCTCGACGGTGCTTCATGCCCTGTTCGCCAACCAGGCCGACGCGATCGGGCTGCGCGAGCGCGACACCGTGCTTCCGATCGTGCCGATGTTCCATGCCAACGCTTGGGGGATGCCGTATGCGGCGGCGCTGGCCGGGAGCAAGCTCGTGCTCCCCGGGCCGCGCATGGATCCCGTCGACCTGGCGCGGCTGATCGCCGAGGAGCAGGTCACCTTCGCAGGTGCCGTGCCCACGATCTGGCAGGGCGTGGCCCAGCTCGACCCGCGGCCCGATCTCTCCTCGGTCGACCGCCTGGTGTGCGGCGGCTCGGCCGTGCCCGAGAGCCTCATTCGCCTCTATGAGGAGCGCTTCGGAGTGCCGATCATCCAGGCGTGGGGGATGACGGAGACCAGCCCGATGGCCTCGATCTCCCGGGTACGCCCGGGTGGCCCAGAAGACTCCGATGAGGCCTACGCGATCCGGGCCATGCAGGGCCGCGTCCTGCCCTTTGTCGAGTTTCGCGTCGACGAGGAGGCGGGCGGGGAGCTCCAGGTCCGCGGCCCCACCATCGCGCGCTCCTACTACAACGACGAGAGCGGAGCTGAGAAGTTCACCGAGGACGGCTGGCTGCGCACCGGCGACGTGGCCGAGATCAAGGACGATGCCTTCATCAAGCTCGTCGACCGCACCAAGGACCTGATCAAGTCGGGCGGCGAGTGGATCAGCTCGGTCGAGCTCGAGAACCAGATCATGGCCCACCCCGACGTGCTCGAGGCCGCCGTGGTGGCGGTCCCGGACGAGCGCTGGGGGGAGCGACCGTGCGCTTGCGTGGTGCGTAAGGCGGGCAGCGAGCTCGACGGCGACGGGATGCGCGAGTTCCTGACCACCAGGGTGGCCAAGTGGTGGCTCCCCGAGCGCGTCGAGTTCATCAGCGAGGTCCCGAAGACGTCCGTGGGGAAGTTCAACAAGAAGGTTCTTCGCGCCCAGCTCGCCGACGGGACGCTCGAGCGCGCCTGACCCGCGGTCAGATGCGCGGGAGGAGCTTGTCGGGGGTGATCGGGAGGTCGCGGATGCGAACCCCCGTCGCCGCGTAGACGCCGTTGGCGATGGCGGCGGCGACGCCGACGTGGCCGAGCTCGCCGATGCCCTTGGAGCCCATCGGATTCACGTGGGGATCGTCCTCGGCGACCCAGCCCACCTCGAGCCGCTCGACGTCCGCGCATGAGGCGATGTGGTAGGCGGCGAAGTCGGAGTTGACGTAGTCACCGAAGCGGGCGTCGAGCAGGCTCTCCTCGAGCAGGGCCGCGCCGATCCCCCAGGTCATGCCGCCGAGCATCTGCGAGCGCGCCAGGGGTGGGCTGATGATCCGCCCGGCGCCGAACATCCCCAGGAGCTCGGAGACGCGCACCTCGCCCGTCACGGCATCGACCCTGACCTCGGCGAAGTGGGCCCCGTAAGCCGAGCTCGAGTACTGCTTGGGCGCCTCGAGCGCCTCGGTGGTGTCCGCGCTCGCCTCGAGTCCCTCCTCCGGGATCTCCTCGTACTCTTCGAGTCGCGCCTTGAGCGCGCGGCAGGCGTCGACGACGGCGTGGCCCCACGAGGCCGTGCCCATCGACCCGAAGGCGCCGATCGCGTAGGGGAGCCGGGAGTCTCCGAGCTCGATGTCGACGAGCTCGTAGGGCGCGTCGAGCTCGTCGGCGGCGATCTGGGCCAGCACGGTGCGGGCGCCGGTGCCGATATCGGTAGCGTCGATCTTGACGGTGTAACGCCCGCTCGTCTCCGCGCGCGCGATCGCTGAGGAGGCCATCTGAAAGCACGGGAAGCTCCCCGCGGCCACGCCGGAGCCGATGAGCCAGCCGCCCTCCCGGCGCCGGGGGCGAGGCCAACCGAAGCGCTCGGCCCCCTCGCGCAGGCAGGCCACCAGGCTGCGGCTGCTGTAGGGCAGCCCGCTCTCCTGGTCGATGTCGGGCTCGTTACGGATGCGGAGCTCGATCGGGTCGATGCCGAGCCGCTCGGCGAGCTCGTCCATGGCCGACTCGAGACCGAACGATCCGGGCACGTGCCCGGGGCCGCGGACGAAACCGGGCGAGGGCACGTCGAGGTCGACGACCCGGTGCGAGGTGGCACGGTTCTCGGCCCGGTAGAGCGAGCGGGCATCGAAGGCCACGGGCTCGACGAACTCGCTCACCCGGGAGGTCTGAACGAAGGCGTCATGGCCCACGGCGAGCAGCTGGCCCTGAGAGTCGGCGGCGAGGCGGACGCGCTGAGCGGTGGGCGTCCGGTAGCCGGCGATCGGGAACATCTGGCGGCGCGTGAGCGCGATCTTCACGGGCCGGCCGCAGAGCTTGGCGGCCATGACGGCGACGAACATGGGCGGGCGGGGATAGCCCTTGGCGCCGAAGCCGCCACCGACGTGGCTGGCGATCACGCGCACGTTCGCGGGCGGCAGGGCGAACGCCTCGGCCACGATGGCCTGGGCGCCGGCGGCGAACTGGCTGGCCTCGTAGATGGTCACCGAGTCGCCGTCCCACAGCGCCAGGGTCGCGTGGGGCTCCATCGGATTGGTGTGCACGGCGGGTGTCGTGTAGCGCTCGTCGACGGTCACCGCGGCGCCGGCGAGGGCGCCCTCGATATCGCCCTCGTCGGTGTCGGCGGGACTCCCGAGCACGGTCTCCGGTCGCCGGAGCCGAGGGTGGTCGTCGCGGAGCACGACATCGTGGACCTCAGGGGCGTACCCGACCTCGACGAGCGCCGCCGCCTCGCGGGCGACCTCGATCCGCTCGGCGATCACCGCGCCGACGATCTGGCCGCGGTAGGCGACGCGCGGTGACTGCAGGACGGCGAGCTCGGCGTCCTCGACGGGCTCGAGGGCGAGCGCGTTCTCGTGCGAGATGACGGCGATCACGCCGGGGAGGGCAAGGGCCGCGCTCGTGTCGATCGACTCCACGGCGCCGCAGGCGACGGTGGCCTGCACGAGCGCGGCATAGGCGACGCCCTCGACGGGATACTCGTAGGCGTAGCGCGCCTCGCCGGTGACCTTGAGTCGGGCGTCCGCGCGCTCGAGCGAGGCGCCGACCGAGAGAGGGCGAACAGTGGTGCTCACGGCGCCGCCAGCTCCCCGAGCACGTCGACGATGAGATTGCGCGCGAGCGTCACCTTGAAGGCGTTGTCGGGGAGGGGGCTTGAGTGCTCGAGCTCGGCTTCGGCGGCGTCGGTGAGCGTCGCAGTGGTGATCTCACTGCCGATGAGCATCGACTCGGCCGTCGACGCGCGCCACGGCTTATAGGCCACGCCGCCGAGGGCGATGCGCACGTCGCGCACGGCGCCGGTGTCGCCCTCGAGGTCGAGCGCGGCGGCGATGGAGACGAGGGCGAAGGAGTACGAGGCGCGGTCGCGGACCTTGCGATAGCGCGAGCGCAAGCCCGGCGCCGACGGCGGGAGCTCGATCGCGAGGATGAGCTCGCCGTGGTCGAGCATGGTGTCGCGGTGGGGGTTGTCGCTGGGCGGGCGGTAGAGCTCGTCGAGCGCCAGCCACCGCTTCGAGGTGAGGACGAGGGCATCGCAGGCCGCGAGCGCGACCGCGAGATCGGAGGGATGGGTGGCGACGCACTCCTCGGAGGCGCCGAGGATGGCGAGACCACGGTGCTCGCCCTCGCGTGCCGGGCAGCCGGTGCCCGGCTCGCGCTTGTTGCACGGCTTGGTCAGGTCCTGGAAGTACAGGCACCGGGTGCGCTGGAGCAGGTTCCCCCCGGTGGTTGCCATGTTGCGCAGTTGCCCGGAGGCCCCGGCAAGCAGCGCCTGGGCGATCACGGGATAACGGGCGCGGACGAGGGGATCGGCCGCGACGTCGCTGTTCCTCGCGCCCGCCCCGATGCGCAGTCCCCCGGCCGGCGTCTCCTCGACAGTGTCGTCGAGTACCCGCGAGACGTCGACGAGGCGTGTCGGGCGCTCGACGCCGAGCTTCATCAGGTCGACGATGTTCGTGCCGCCGCCGAGAAACCGCGCTCTCGGGTCGACGGCGACGAGGGCCGCAGCTTCCTCCGGGTCCTGAGGCCGGACGTAGCGCAGCGGCCTCATCCGCTGACCGCTCGTACGGCCGCGACGATGTTCACGTAGGCCCCGCAGCGGCAGAGATTGCCGCTCATGCGCTCGCGAATCTCCCGCTCGTCCAGCGCCACGGGTCCGTCGCCGGTGAGCTCGGCGGTGACCGCGCTCGGCCATCCCTCGCCCGCCTCGGCGAGCATGGCCACTCCCGAGCAGATCTGCCCGGGCGTGCAGTAGCCGCACTGGAGCGCGTCGTGGGCGACGAAGGCCTCCTGCAAGGGATGCAGCTCGCCGTCCTGGGCCAGTCCCTCGATCGTCACCACCTCGCGCCCGTCCTGGGCGATGGCGAGGGCCATGCAGCTGAGCACGCGGCGACCGTCGAGAAGCACGGTGCAGGCGCCGCATTGCCCCTGGTCACATCCCTTCTTGGCCCCGGTGAGGCCGAGCTCCTCCCGCAGGAGATCGAGGAGGGTGGTGCGCTCGTCGACCACGAGCTCGCGGTCCATGCCGTTGATGGTGATCGTGAGCTCGTCCATGCCGCCGCGAGAACAATACCGGAGGCACCGTCCGCTTACGCGTCCACGGTCAGCCCCCGCAGCTTCGCCGGGTCCGCCACCACGTCGATTCCGATGATCCGCCCGTCGGCCACGGTGAACGCGGCCACGGCGACGGCCCGGGCCGCGGGGGCGATGACGATTCCCGGGGCACCGTTGACGAGGGCGAGACGGCCGAAGCGGACGAATTGCTGGCCGAACCCGAGCGCCTGGCCGGCGACCGCCTCGGCACCTGCGAAGGTGGGCCGGGCACGCTGCTCTGAGCCACCCGTGTCGGCGCGCAGCACGACATCGGGATGGAGAACGGCGAGGAGCGCGTCAAAGTCTCCGGCGCGCGAGGCGGCCAGGAACGCCGTTACGAGCTCCCGCTGCTGCTCGGGGTCCGCATCGGGCGCGGGGGCCTCCCCCTGCACGCGCCGGCGCGCGCGGCTCGCGAGCTGTCGCGCGGCGGCCGGAGTGCGCCCGACGATGGGGGCGATCTCCTCGAAGGGGACTGCGAACATGTCATGGAGGACGAAGGCGAGCCGTTCGGCGGGCGCGAGCTGCTCGAGGACGACGAGCAGGGCCAGCCCCACCGAGTCGGCGAGCAGCGCCTCGTATTCGGGGTCCGCCCCTGAGCCGTCCTCGGTGAAGGTGACGACGGGCTCGGGAAGCCAGGTCCCGAAGTAGTCCTCGCGGCGCGAACGCCGCGCGCGGAGCATGTCGAGCGAGACGCGGGCGACGACGGTGGTGAGCCAGGCGCGCAGGTTGACGATCGCCTCGGCATCGGAGCGCGTGAGGCGCAGCCATGACTCCTGAACGGCGTCCTCGGCCTCGCCGACCGAGCCGAGCATCCGGTAGGCCACCGCCTTCAGATGGGCCCGGGAGCGCTCGAACTCGTCGGTCAAGGGGTCTCGCTCGCTCATCGGTCACATCCTTTCGCTGGGAACTGTCACCCCTATGACGAGCGCGGTGCCGGTGGTGTGACCGCTCGGCGCGGACGGCGTCCTCGCCTCACGCGTGACCTCGGCGATCGTGTGTTCTACCTCGGGCTTGTCGCGCGCTCCCGGCGCGGGCGTCAGTCGTCGCGCGGTGGGCGCTGAAAAACGATCCGCTTGAGCTCGGTGAGCGCGGCGCCGCCGAGGCGCAGGGTCGTCTGGAAGCCTTCGTTGCCGAGTTCGTTGGCGTCGAGGGCGCGGCGGAGCTCGTCGAGGGCGGGGCGCTCCTCGTCGAGCACCTGGTCGCGGCGAGTCTCGAGGAGGATCATGTGGCGCGGGCGCCGGGCCCCGTGGGCGAGGCGCACGTAACGCTCGCGCTCGGCGGCGTCGAAGCCGTCGATGGCCACGATCACCGTCTGATTGGCCTGCAGGCGCTTGAGCACGGCGGCGCCGAGGAGTTCGCTGGCGCGCGCCTCGAGTTCGTCCTCGCCCACGCGACCTGCGAGCAGGGTGCGCACCTTGCGGAGCGAGAGCACGGCACCGCGCTCCTCGACCACGCGCTCGGCGAATCGCGCGGGCTCGGCGGCGCTGGCGCCGACGATGATGAGGAGGCTGCCGGGCGAGTAGCGCAGCCGATCGGAGGGGGAGAGGACGCGGGAGCGCACGGAGATATCGACAGGTCGTGGCGGCGCGCCATCGCGGCGGGGACGCTCGGAGGACCAGCCGGTGCGCTCGTCGGGCGAGATCTTGACGCTTCGGGATGAGTCAGGAGTGGACACAGCCCCATCATGCCTTATCGGCGCCCTCGCGGGCGCTGCGCGGTGGCGAGACTAGATCGTGCCGGTGAGCACGAGGGCGCCGATGACTACGAGAACGACCGCGGTGATCCCGTTTCCCCAGCGGTCGAGCCAGTGACCGCGCACCTGATACCCGCCCTTGGTGGCGGTCAGGGTCAGACCCACGATGGTCGCGATCGTCACCGCGGCGAAGATGGCCAGCGAGCCGATCGCCGTCGGCACGCCGACTGCTGTGGCCGCGAGGAACACGGGCAGGATGGTGAGGTCAGGAGAGGCGGCGGCGCCGAACGGGACCATGACCGCGGCGAGTCCGCGGAGGCCGCGCCCTTCGTGCCCGTGGTCGTGTTCGTGCTCGTGGTCGTGCTTGTGGTCGTGGGGGTGGTCGTGCCCATGTTCGTGGCTGTGCCCATGCTCGTGGCCGTGGCTGTGGCCGTGTCCGGTGAGCTCGAAGATGGCGAAGCCGATGCCGGTGGCGATCAACAGGCAGCCGATGATCGTGTTCTGGGCGCTCTGGACGGTCGAGCGGAACTGCAGTCCGACGGCGATGATCACGGCGCCGAGGACGATCGAGAGCAGGACGTGCGCGACCCCGGCGAGTCCTGAGAGCCGGGCGACCTTGGAAAGCGGGTACCGGCGGGCGCGGCCGAGCACCGCGAGGGGGACCCAGTGGTCGGGCAGGATCGCGTGCCCGAAGCCGACTCCGGCGGCGGCGGCGAAGAGGGCGGGGGTAGTGCCGCTCACGCCGGCATCGCCTCCGCGCGAGGGCTGCTCGCGAGGCCGAGACGAAGGTGCTCGGTGTGGGAGACGGCCTCGCTGAGCAGGGCGCGGACGTGGTCGTCGTGCAGTGCGTAAATGACCTGTCGCCCGTCCCGCTCTCCGACCACGAGGCCGAGGTGGCGCAGCACCCGCAGCTGCTGGGAGACGGCCGACTGCTCCATGCTGACGTCACGGGCGAGATCGCTGACCGAGCAGGGGGCGACCCCGAGCCGACTGAGGATGCGCACGCGGCTGGGCGCGGCAAGCGCGTGCATGGTCTCGGCCACCGACCGGGCCGTCGCCGAGGAGAGGAAGGCAAGCTCCGATTCGAGGCCATGTCCCATGCTCGCATTATTGCATGAACAGTTATGCAGGTGTTGGCCGGTGGCTGCTGTGGGTAGCACCAGTTGGTGGGCTCGGTCACCGATCTGATCAGCATCGTCGATGCCGACCCCGACCTGGCCGGCCTGCTCGACGAATCCGAGCGCGAGCAGGCGCGCCGGGAAGCGCTGACGCGTGAGCGCCGGCTCTCGACCGGCGACTGGGACGCCGCGAACTCGATCGAGCCGGACATGCACCATCGCGGGTTTCTCATCATCGACGGCCTGCTCTCCCGCGAGGTCGACGTGCTCGGTCGCCGCTGCGTCGAGCTGCTGGGGCACGGCGACGTCCTGCGCCCGTGGCGCTGGGATGCCGACGGCTCGCATGTCCATGCCGAGGTGGGGTGGGTGGTGCTCGAACCCACGCGGCTGGCCGTGCTCGACCACGGCCTCGTCGTGCGCATGACCCCATGGCCCCAGCTCGGGGTCGAGCTTTTCGCGCGGGGGACGCGGCGGGCCCACACGCTGGCGGTCGCGCTCGCCATCGCGCATCACCAGCGCGTCGACGATCGCCTCCTTCTCACTCTGTGGCACCTGGCCGAGCGCTGGGGGCGGGTGGGGAAAGACGGGATCTCAGTGCCGCTGCCTCTCTCTCACCAGCGGCTGGCCGACCTGGTCGGCGCGCACCGGCCATCAGTCACCACCGCGATGGGTGACCTCGTGCGCGCCGGTTCGGTCAGCCGGCGAGAAGACGGGGTGTGGATGCTTCACGGCTCGCCGCCGGAGAAGCTCCGCCACCATCGTCTCCTCGCCGCCCTGACCTGACCAAGAGGATTACGGGACCATCCCGCGCCGGCCGCTCATGAGGGCCAGCACCGCGAGGATCAACAGCAGGAAGAGGAGCGGGTGGATGGCGATTCCACCCACCACCGCGAGGATCAGCAGGATTACTGCAAGTGCGAAGAGCATGGAGCAACCTCCGATTGGTTTTCCTCCTATATCCCCTTATCTAGACCGTCGCGACGCTGGGCAGTAGCAGTGCGGACGTCAGCATTCGGACATCCCGCCGGGGGTACTGGCCGCTCCCTTCGCTGCGTCCCAACTGCAAGACTGCCCCGATGAGCGAGACGCCCCTCAAGTTCCTGCTCTCAGAGCAGGACATCCCGACCCACTGGATCAACCTGATGGCCGACCTCCCGGGAGAGGCGCCCCCGCCGCTCAACCCGGGCACCCTGCAGCCGGCCGGCCCCGATGATCTGTCGCCCATCTTCCCGATGGGGCTGATCCTCCAGGAGGTCTCCCCTGAGCCCGAGATCGAGATCCCCGACCGGGTGCGCGACGCCTACAAGCTGTGGCGGCCGACGCCCCTGTTCCGGGCGCGCCGGCTCGAGCAGGCCCTCGATACCCCCGCGCACATCTACTACAAGTACGAGGGCGGCTCGCCCGCCGGCTCCCACAAGCCCAACACCGCGGTGGCCCAAGCCTACGAGAACGCCGAGGCCGGGATCGACAAACTCTCCACCGAGACCGGCGCCGGGCAGTGGGGTTCGGCGCTGGCGTTCGCCTGCCGCCTTTTCGACCTCGAATGCCAGGTCTGGATGGTCGGGTCGAGCTATGACCAGAAGCCCTACCGCCGCTCGATGATGGAGGTGTGGGGCGCCACCGTGCACCGCTCGCCCAGCGAGGTCACCGAGGCTGGTCGCTCCCAGCGCGAGCACCCCACGGGCTCGCTGGGGATCGCCATCTCCGAGGCAGTCGAGGTCGCCGCCCATAATCTCGACACCAACTACGCGCTCGGGTCCGTCCTCAACCACGTGCTCCTGCACCAGACGGTGATCGGGCAGGAAGCCCTCGCGCAGATGGCGATGGCGGGCGAGGAGCCCGACGTGGTCGTTGCCTGCGTGGGCGGGGGGTCGAACTTCGGCGGCCTCGCCTTTCCCTTCGTGCGGCGCGTGCTCCGCGACGGCGCCAAGACGCGTTTCGTGGCCGCCGAACCGGCCGCCTGCCCGACCCTCACCCGCGGTGTCTACGCCTATGACTTCGGGGACACGGTGGGGCTGACGCCGCTCATGCCCATGTACACGCTCGGTCACGATTTCGTTCCTCCACCCGTCCACGCGGGCGGCCTGCGCTACCACGGTGATTCGCCGCTCCTGTGCGGCGTGGTCAAGCAGGGTTTGGTCGAGGCGCGCGCGTACCGCCAGAACGAGACCTTCGAGGCCGCCGTCCAGTTCGCCCGCACCGAGGGGGTAATCCCCGCGCCCGAGCCCGCGCACGCCATTCGCGCGGTGATCGAGGAAGCCAACGCGGCACGCGAAGCGGGCGAGGCCCGGGTGATCCTCTTCGGGCTGTGCGGTCACGGGAACTTCGACCTCGGGGCCTACGATGCCTACCTCGCGGGCGAGCTCAAGGATCCCGAGTTCTCCGAGGCCGACAGGGACGCCGCGCTCGCGCGCCTGCCCGAGGCGCCGGCGCTCGCCTGAGGCTTGCATTACTAGTCGAACTCGGCGGGCCGGTCCGGATCGGCGTGGTAACGCGCCATCAGTTCCAGCTGGTCGGTGCTGACGCGTCCGGTCGACAGCGGCGGCGGCCGGAGGGGATCGAACCAGTCGACGGACTCGATCTCGTGGTCGGGCTCCGAGACCGGTGTGGCCTTCAGGAGCTCACAGAGAAAGAACAGCTTGTAGACCGCGTAGGCGATGGGAGGATCGTTGTGGCGGTCACGGTCATGAACGGCCACGAGGCGAATCGGCCTGACCTCGTATCCACTCTCCTCACGCACCTCGCGCGCGACCGTCTCGCTGGGGGCGTCACCGGGGTCTGCCCAACCGCCGGGCAAGGTCCAGCCGCCGTCGACGCGCTCACGCACGAGCAGTACCCGCCCGTCGCGGAACACCGCCCCGCGCACGTCCACCTTAGGCGTCGGGTGACCCGTGTCGGCCGCGAAGGCCGAGGCCACAGCGGCACTGGGCAGGCCGGACACGGCGGCGGCGATCTCGGCCGCCACCTGTCCGACCTTCTCGTAGCGGTTGCGGTCGAAGGGGTCCTCGGAGTAGGTGAGACCGGCTTGACCCACGCTCTGGAGCGCCCGGACCCACCGCAGCCACTCGGGCGGCTGGACCTCCATCACCGTCCGCTTGATCTCAGGCGAGCGAGGCGTCCAGGGTTATCTCCGGCACCCCGGCGAGGGCGCGGCTCACCGGACAGCCCTCCTTAGCCCCCTGCGCGGCGGCTTTGAACGTTGCCTCGTCGATGCCGGGAACGGTGCCGACGGTCTTGAGGGCGATGGCGGTGATCGTCGGTGCCCCGACGACGAAGCGCAGGGTCACGGTCGCGTCCGTGTTCACCGAATCGGCCGGCGTGCCGGCATCGCCGAGCGCGGCCGACAAGGCCATCGAGAAGCACGCCGCGTGGGCGGCGGCGATGAGCTGCTCCGGATTCGCTCCCGGGCCATCCTCGAAGCGCGACTTGAACGAGTACTCCCCGGAGATGCTGTCCCCCGCGGTGAATTCTCCGCTGCCGGACTTGAGATCGCCCTTCCACTCTGCCCTGCCCTTGGCTGGCATGTTGTGCTCCTTGATTATGGGGTCGGTATGGCGATCCATAGACGAGGCTAATAGTGAGCAGCCGCCTCATCCAAACGGAGTGCCGGTGCGTACCGTAACCATGTCCGGTCTCTTGATCCTCTTCGCGGTGATCGCAGTTCCCTACGTGGTACTCAACGTGCGGCGATTGCGCCGCGGGGACCGGTGGGCCTTCACGTTGTGCCAGGCCGCCAGGGAGTGGGACGAGCGCGAGCGAGCAAAGCGGCCTTGATCAGCGGTTGAACATCACGGTCTATCGTTCTGGGTAATGCCCGGTGCGTCGGACGGAGAGGCACGCGAGTTCGCGGCGGCGTTCCGGTCCTTCTTGGAATGGGTGCATTCGCAGGAGCCGGGGCAGGGCAACGAGGTCGTTCGCCTGATCGGCGACTTCCTGGGCGAGGAAGCGGTGGAGAGCTCGGTGGTGGCGCGCTCGCTACCCGTATTCGACCACGTGAACCTCCAGACCGCGCTCGACGCGTGGTCGCAGGAGCCCGGGCGCGAGGTTTCCGTGCACGGCATCTCGATCCCGCCCCATCATCCCCCTGTCAGCCTGCAGCAGCTCGTCACCGGCCAGGGCATGCCGTGGCTGCGGCTGTCGGCGCCACCGCTGGTGGACCTGCCCAACGGGCCAGGCTCGACCCTGGCCTGCCTCAACCTGGCCGTCCTCCTGGTCACAGACGCGGATGGTCGCTACGTGGTGATGGTCACCGGCCCAAGCGACCACGAACCGAGGCTCGGCCTCGAGATCGTCGGGCTCCCGGTCGCGGTCGCGCAGGCCGTGCACGCTCGCCTGGCTGAGCTGCGCAGCGAGCTGAACGTCTATCGCGGTCATGTGCTCGAAGTGAGCATCACGCCCACGGGTGGCGTGTCGCTCGAGTTCGGCGAGCTCCCGCGCACGGTGCGGGACGAGGTCGTGCTCCCCGAGGCGGTGCTCGCTCGGGTCGAGCGCCACGCGCTCGGGGTCGCGGCCCATCGCGAAGCCCTGCTCAAGGCAGGCCAGCACCTCAAGCGCGGCCTGCTCCTGTACGGGCCGCCGGGGACCGGCAAGACGCACACCACCCGCTATCTGATCGGCCAGATGACCGGGTACACGCGCTTCATGCTCACCGGACGGGCGCTGCACGCGATCGGATCGGTGGCCGAACTCGCCCGCGACCTCCAGCCGGCGGTCATGGTGCTCGAGGACGTCGATCTCGTCGCCGAGGATCGGAGCTTCGGCCCGGGGTCGAGCCCTGTGCTCTTCGATCTCCTCGACGCCATGGACGGCGCCGCCGGGGATGCCGATCTCCTCTTCGTGCTCACGACCAACCGCGCCGATCTGCTCGAAGGGGCGCTGGCCGCGCGTCCCGGTCGCGTCGACGTCGCGATCGAGATCGACCTTCCCGACGCCGACGGCCGGCTGCGTCTCCTCGCCCTCTACGGCCGCTCGGTCCCGCTGCGCATGAGCGAGGACGAGACTCGGGAGGTCGTCGAACGGACCGAGGGCGTGACCGCCTCCTTCATCAAGGAGCTCTTGCGCCGCGCCATGCTCGAGTCCCTGCACGACGGCGCGAGCACCGTCACCGCCGCGCACACCTCGCGCGCGCTCGACGACCTGCTCGACAGCGGCCAGCAGCTCACCCGCAGCCTGCTCGGCGTCGGCAACGATCCCGAGACCCTTCCTCCGGGTGGCGGTCTCGGTCCGCCGCCTGCGCCACGCGGACGGGGCTGGACCACCTACGGGGCGACGCGCATGGGAGCGCACCGCATCGTCAGGTAGGAGCACAGCGTGCGTAGATGGCGACTCGAGGGGATCGCCGGGACCGTCGCGCTGCTCGCACTCCTAGCCGCCTGTGGCGGTGGCAGTGGCGCCGGCTCGAGCACGCAGGCCCGCCCTCCCGCTCCGCCGCTCCCGGCGACCCTCGTGGGCCACGGACCCAGGCAAGTCGGGGACACGACAATCGATCGTCTGCTGCGACTCGGCCTGCCCATCTACTGCGGGGGTCACCGTGGCCACCTGCTCGCGCTCACCTTCGATGACGGCCCCGGGGTCTACACGAGCCTGGTCATCCGCAAGCTCACCCGGGCCGGTGAGCGCGTCACCTTCTTCGATGTCGGCCGCAGCATCGACCATTACCCCGGCTACCTCCGACGTGAGCTGAGGATCGCGGCGATCGGCGATCACACCTACACGCACCCGGCGCTCATTGCCCTTCCGCGCAGCCAGATCACCTGGCAGCTGAAGGCCACCGCGCACAAGATCGAGGCGCAGTCGGGCCGGCACGTCGAGCTCTTCCGCCCTCCCTACGGATTGCACAACGCAGCCGTGGATCGCATCGCCAAGCGTCTGGGCCTGCTCCAGATCCTCTGGAACGTCGACTCCCAGGACTCGCTCGGGGCCAACTACGCGCAGATCATCATGCACGTCGAGGCTGGTCTGCACACCGGCGCGATCATCCTCATGCACGAGAACCGCGGCCAGACGATTCGCGCTCTGACCACGCTGCTCCCCGTGCTTCACCGCCGCCACCTGCGCTCAGTCTCAGTGCCCGCGCTCCTGGCCGCGGACCCACCCTCGTCGGCGCAGGTGCGCAGGGGAGCGAAAGGATGCGGAGCGACCCCGGCCCGCATCAATCGCCGGCCCAGAGGAAGAAGGGCGGGCGCTTGAAGCGGCGGTCGCATTGACCCCGCCGGTGCGCCGGACTACGCTCCGGCGCACCCGGGGAGGAGCTGCACACCTGAGATGCCAAAGCGACCGAAAACGCGAGCCGCGACCATGGCGGTGATCGCCGCGGCGGCAATCTTCGCCGCGGTCGGGCTCGCCAGCGGTTACCGCGGGGCGCAGTCCGCCTCATCCCCCCTGACCTGGAGCAAGGCCGCGGCGCGCGCGAGCTTCCACGTCTACCGCCCGCACGAGACCCTCGGCCTCAAGCTCTCCGGCCTGTTCATCAGCCATGGGTGCCTCCTCGCCGGCTGGGGAACACGTAAGGGACCGCACTTCGGCCTCTACGAGCCCGGGAACAGCGTGCAGTGCGGGCAGCCGGGCGAGGCGACCGCGGTCGCCAGGACGGTCATCAATGGCGTGCATGTTCACGTTCTCGTTCAGTGCCCCACCGTTCCGAAGTGCACGGTCAGGGACGGTGAGGGCAAGGGCGAGCTACTCGTCTTCGTGCCCGAGCGCGGCCCTGGTCACTACAGCATCCAGCTCCAGAGCATGCACGTCGCGCTCGGCCGCTTTCTCAAGGTCGCCCGGAGTTTCCAGCGGGTCCGCTAGCCCTCGTGCCACGCGCGCTAGGGAGTCGAGCGGCGGTCGCTCGAGTACCGGGACCTGGCGCAGCTCGACCGACGTCGAGCCCGGCTGCGGCGGAAGCGCGAGGGGCCCGGGAGTAGGCACGGGGGGGAGGCCGGCGGCCCCGAGGCGGGCGGCTGCGGCGACCATCACCGCGTAGGACATCGCACTGAGGTCGCGCAGGGGCTGGTGACGGTTCTGGCGGGTACCGAGATCGACCTGGGCCAGGGCGTCGATTCCCGCCACGCGGGCGGCGTCGATGAGGTTGGCGATCTCGACGCCGTAGCCGGCGGGAAAGGACAGGCCGCGCAGGAGGTCGCCGCGAGCGGCGAGCTCGCCGGCCAGCGGCTGGTCGAACCCGGCGAGATGAGGGGCGTAGAGATTGAGGAGGGGGCGTGCCACGAGCTCGGTGACCCGGCCGCCCTGGCCCGGGAGCACGTTGCCGGCGACGTGCATCGGGCGCAGGAAGGAGCCCTTGACGAAGCGGATCTCGGGATCGGCGAGGAGCGGCCCGAGCAGGCCGACAACGAAGCTCGGGCTGAAGTCGGCGGTGTCGGCGTCGAGGAAGACGACGATCTCCCCACGGGCGGTGCTGAGCCCACGCCACATGGCATCGCCCTTGCCGCGTGCCGGTCCGAAGGCGGTGAGGAGGTCGTCCTCCTGAAGCACGGTGGCGCCGTGGGCGGCGGCGACGAGTGCGGTGCCGTCCTGCGAGGCGGCATCGACGACGAGGATCTCGTCGACGAGGCCGAGCTCGCGGAGCACGGAGACCGCGTCGAGGATCGGGCCGATGGTGCCAGCCACCTCGCGAGTCGGGAGGATTACGCTGATTGGGCCGGACTTCTGGGCCACCAGCTCCCCGGCGGTGAACTCCGACGCGCGGAAGCTCCGCCGCGCGCGCCAGTCGGCGAGCGCGAGGTCGCGGGCGAGCCCGCGCGAGGCGCGGACCTCGGTGCGCGCCGAGGTCGTCACGTGCACGCGCCCGGTACGGAGGATCTGGATCCCATAGTCCTCGAGCGCGCGCTCCATGGCCTCGTCCTCCAGCGCCTCGCCGATCGGCAGCCCGCCGACCTGCCGGTAGGTATCGGCGGTCACGGCGAACGAGGCCCCGCTGAACTGGTGGTGCGTGCAGTCGCCCATCGTGGTCGACCGGTGCCGCGCCGCGCGGGCGCGAACCCGAGCGAGGCGCTCGCGGGCCTGGATGCCCCGGTCCTCGAGGACGCCGGGTGGAAGCAATGCCGCCTCACGGGGGTCGAGCTCGATCCACCCGCCGATGGCCCGGGCGCCCTCGCTGGCGAGCAGGAGCTGGGTCGCCAGCCAGTCCGGCGCGACGCGCGAGTCGGCGTCGGTGCTGGCGATCAGGCCATCGGGACGGCCGGCGGCGAGAAGCCGCTCGCACGCGTGGTCCATCCCCAGGCGCCGGGCGTAACCGACCCCGGGGCGGTCGCACTCGAGGACGATCAGGGGCGTCGACATGTGAGCCGAGGTTTCGAGCGCTCGCGCGCGGGTGTCGTCGCCGCAGTGATCGAGGACGAGGACGACCTCGTAGGCGCCGGGCGCGACCCCGCGCTGCTCGGCCAGCGCGCGCAGGCAGTCGCCGATCCGCTCCTGCTCGTCGCGGGCCGGGACGACCACGACCGCCTGGAGGCCGGGATCGGGGGGCATGGCGCTCACAGTTGCTCTCCTCGGGCGATGAGCTCGCGTCCGCGCTCGTAGTCCTCGTCGCGCTCGTGCGTCAGGACTCCGACGGCGACGCCGGCGCGGGCGTACCAGACGGTGAACGCCCCCTGGCCGTGATCGATCAGGCGATCCTCGTCGAAGCCATCGCCCCAGGCAGCGTACTTGAGGGTGTGCGAGCCGATCGTCGACCAGAAACCGGGCACCTCGTCCCACTCGGCTTCTTCGCCGGCCAGAGCTCGGCCTGCGACCTCGCCCTGGGCGAGGGCGTCGCCCCAGTGCTCGACGCGCAGTCGACGCCCCGCGGTGCGGTTGCGCGCCCAGGCGACGTCGCCCGCGGCGCTGAGAAAGGGCCTCTCGCTGCGCATCGAGGCATCGACGGGAACCGCTCCGTCGTGGAGCTCGAGGCCCATCGACTGCGCGAGCTCGCCGTTGGGGACGACACCGCTGGCCATGAGGACGACGTCGGCGTCGAGGCAGGCGCCGTCGGCGAGGCGCACGCGGCGCGCGTTGATGATCTCCTCGACCTCGGCGTCGAGGATCAGCGTCACGCCCCCCTGGCGTAGCCAGCCGGCAATGCGGTCGCCGGCGTCGGGGCCGAGCCGCTGCGCCTGGGGGACCGCCTCGACGGTTACGAGCGTCACCTCGAGGCCGCGCATGGCCAACGAGGCGGCGGCTTCGCAGCCGATGAAGCCCGAGCCGATGACCACCGCGCTGGCGGCGCTCTGCGCGCGCTCGATGAGCCGCTCGCTGTCGGCGAGGACCCGCATCTCGAAGACGTCCTCGTGGTCGGCTCCGGGCACCGGGAGGCGCCGCGGTCGCGCCCCGGTGGCGAGCACGCAGGCGTCGGCGCTTACCGACTGGCCGTCGGCGAGGCGGACCTTGCCGCCCTCGCGGTCGATCGCCCTCGCCGGGGTGCCGAGTCGGAGCTCGACCGAGCGCTCGGCGAACCAGCTCGCCTCCTCGAGCTCGAGCTCGGTGCGGTCGAGCTCGCCGCGGAGAAACTCCTTGGTCAGCGGCGGGCGCTGGTAGGGCAGATGCGGCTCGGCCGCGACCAGCGTGACCGAGCCCTCGCCGCCCGCGTCGCGGTACCCCCGGGCGGTGGCCAGGCCCGCCGGCCCTCCGCCGATAATGACGACGCGCTGGGGGGTCATCAATGCCCCTGGAAGCGGTCGAGGCGGTAGCGCGGGCGGCGGCCGTCGAAGGTGTGCCATGGGCCGAGCTCGGCGATCAACCGGTCGTGCACCTCATCGCCGCGGAGGGGATAGGTCTTCGTCGGTGGGCGCCAGTGGACGGCGAGCACGGTGGCGCCGGCACCGAGCGCGGTGCGCAGGCGCTCGACCGCGAGGTCGAAGGCCGTGGGGTCCAGGTAGTAGAGGACCTCGGAGCACACCACGAGATCCCAGGGGCCGGTGGGCATCTCCTCGGGGAAGCTCATGCGCTCGAGGACCACTCCGGGGCGGTCGCCGAGCCGCTCGCGGGCCCGCGCCAGCGCCTGCTCGGAAACGTCGATGGCCACGAGCTCGTCGCATCGCTCCGCCAGCTGCTCGGTGAACACCCCGATCGACGAGCCCACCTCGAGGCCGCGAGCGAAGCGCTCGTCCTCCAGGGCCTCGAGGGTGTCGGCGTACTTCTCGCGCTCGTAGTCGCTGGTGGCGAACTCCCAGGGATCCGCGGATCGAGCGTAGAGATCCTCGAAGAACTCGCGCCCGACCCGGGGACGCGCCTGCGCCCTGCTCACCTGCCGTCGCCTCCGCCGATCGTCGCGGCGCCATGGCGCGCGAGCATCGGCTCGAGGCGATGCTGGAGGAGGAAGAGGTCGAGATCGCGGCGCCCGCGCGACAGCGCCCCGCCGGTGGCCAGCGGTCGTGAGCCGCAGGCGAGCGCCGCCTCGGCGGCGAGCTCGCGAGCGGCGGAGGCGATCGCCCATCGCGCCTCGATCGCCGTGGCCGCGAGCGGCACGCCTTCCTGCGCCTGGGCGGCGGCGTGCTCGGTCCAGCGGTCGACCGTCGACAGCGCGACGCGCATCCGGCCCGCGGCGAGCGCGACGATGTCGCTGGGCTCGCCGCGCGCGCCCAAGAAGGCGAGGGCGGCGGCGAGGACGCTGTCGGCGATGCCCGCCCACGTCGCGCTCGTGCGGATGGCGTCGCGGGAGAACCACGGCTCGCGTGATGCCTCACCGGGGCCGCCGAGCACGGCGGGGACGGGCGCACCGTCGAAGACGACGCGGTGGCTCTCCGAGGCGCGGAGGCCCTCGCCCCGGTACCAGGAGCGATCGATACTCACTCCGCGCGAGAGATCGACGTAGGCGAGACGGCGCTCGCCGGCCTCGTCGCGCGCGACGACGAGCGCCCGCTGCACCCCGCCCGCTCCCGAGCAGAAGGTCTTGACACCTTGGAGGGTGAGAGCACCGTCCTCTTCGCGCAGGCGGGCGGGCTCGCCTTCGCCCGGCGCCGGGTCGGCTCCCCACACCCCGAGCAGCAGTTCGCCGGCGGCGATCCGCGCTCGCTCGTCGCCGGCGAGGGTGTCGGGACAGGCCACGGTGAGGCGCTCGACGGCATTGAAATGCCCGTCGAGGATGCGGCCCACCGAGCCGTCGGCGCGCGAGACCTCACGGACGAGCCGCAACTCGTCGGCGAAGGGGATGCGCGCGCCCTCGGGCCCCGGCAGGGTGGCGCCGAGGACGCCCGCGCCGGCGAGCTCCGCGAAGGCGTCGACGGGGAAGGCCGGGTGGCGGTCAAGCTCGTCGGCGCCCGAGGCGATCCGGGCGAGCGCGGTGTCATGGGTGGCGCCGTCGAGCGGCTTTGGGGTCCCGTCGAGCACGGCCGTCATGCTCATCCTGCGTTCTCCGATAAGGGCACGGCCCGCACTCCGCGGCCGGCGAGGGTGTCGATCAGGCGCGGAATGAGCTCGACGGTGTGGCCGCACCCCGTCCTCCGCGCCCCCGGGCCGAGGCCGTCGTGCATGAGCACGACCGAGCGGGGACCGAGGTCACCCGCGACGAGGTCGTGCATGTCCGCCGCCGTGTCGCCGCGCCAGTCATGCGTGTCGACACTCCAGCACACCACCTCGAGATCGTGCTCATCCGCCACCCGCCGCGTGGCGTCGGTGACCACTCCCCAGGGTGGGCGCCAGCGTCGCACCCGTGCCCCCAGGCCCGCGAGCGTCCGCAGCCCGTGCTCGGCGTCCTCGCGCAAGGCCGGCTCGTCGAGCTCTGTGTGGCGGACGTGGCGGACGCAGTGGAGCTCCACCTCGTGTCCCTCCTCGTGCATGCGGTCGATGAGCTCGGGGTGGGCGCTCGCTCGCTCGGTCATGACGAAGAACGTCGACCTCGCCCCCGCGCCGCGCAGGCGGTCGAGCACGCGGGGCGTCCACACGGGGTCGGGCCCGTCGTCGAAGGTCAGGCAGCACGTACGGCCGAGTTTCACGGCAGAGTGCTACCCCGCGAGGGCCTAGCGCCAATCGCTCACTCCCGCGAGCGCGCTACGAGCTCGGAGTCATCGAAGGCTCCGCGCCGGAACTGGCGCGTGATGGCCCAGTCGACGAGACGCCGGGGGGTGAAGCGCAGAAGCGTGTAGGAGATCTCGCCCAGGCGGGTGGTGGCGACGTCGCGCTTGGGGCTTTCGAGCGCGGCACGGGTGAGCGTGCGCACCGCGTCGCCGATGCTCTCGGCGGGGACGGCGCCCTCGAGCGAGAGGCCCTTGGCGGCGGCCGCCTCGTGGATCGGGGTGCGAATGTAGCCCGGGTAGACGGTGGTGACGTCGATGGCGTCGCCGTGCTCGAGCCGCAGTGCGTCCGAGTAGGCGACGAGGCCGCGCTTGCTCATGCAGTAGGCGGGCGCATAGGGCACGGTGAGATGGGCGAGGCCCGAGGCCACGTTGACCACGCGGCCGTGCGAGGCGCGCAGGGCGGCGAGGGCGGCCCCGGTGACGCGCCAGGGACCGAGGAGGTTGACGTCGAGGACACGAGTGGCATCCTCGCCCGGTCGCTTGCCCGCGCTCTGGGGATCGCCGATGCCGGCGCAGTTGATGAGCACGTCGAGACCTCCGAGGCGCTCGATGGCCTGGGCGACGGCCTCGTCGACCGAGGCCTGGTCGCGGACGTCACAGCGCAGGATGTCCTCGCCGGAGGCGTTGATGTCGAGGCCGATGACCTCGGCGCCGCCCTCTCGCAGCGATGCCGCGGTGGCGGCGCCGATGCCGCTGGCCGCGCCGGTGATGATGATGCGAGTGCTCATGCCGTGATCTCCTCGGGCTGCGCCGGACGCGGTAGGGGGGCGGGGGAGAGGTGGTACTCGGCCGCGTCGAAGCGGCTCAGGGCGCGCCGGAAGCTGAAGGTGAAGCCGGGCCACAGGGTTGTGTTCAGGCCCTTGCTGTCCAGGTACCAGCTCTGGCACCCGCCGGCCGTCCACACCGTGTTCTTCATGCGGCGCTGCACCTCGGCGTTCCAGTCTCGCTCGGCCTCCTCGTGCGGCTCGGCGATGGCCAGGCTGTGGGTGCCCATGTACTCCAGGGCGCTCTCGATGTAGGCGACCTGCGCCTCGGCCATGATGACCACGGAGGTATGTCCGAGGCCGGTGTTGGGCCCGAGGAGGAGGAACAGGTTGGGGAAGCCCGCGACCGTGGTCCCGCGGTGGGCGCGGAGGCTGCCGTCCCAATGCTCGGCGAGCGAGCGGCCGTCGCGCCCCCGGACGCGATCGGCGATCGGCGAATCGGTGACGTGGAAGCCCGTCCCCAGGATGATCGCGTCCACCGGTCGCTCGCTGCCGTCCTCGGTGATGATGGAATTCGTGCCGATCTCCCTGATCACCTCGCACACCACCTCGACGTTTGGGCGCCCGAGAGCGGGGAGGTAGTCGTTGGAGACGAGGATGCGCTTGCACCCCGGGCGGTATGAGGGGGTGAGCTTGGCTCGTAGGCTCTCGTCCGGGACCTGCCGGCGCAGGTGTCGTCGTGTCGCCACCTCGATGATGGGCGAGAGCGCGACCCGCAGGAAGGGGATCGCGAACACCTCTCGGGCCCAATACAGCCCTTCCCGCATCGCGCGCTGCGCGAGCGGGAGGCGGCGGTAGAGGACCCGTTCGAAGCGCGTCAGCTTGCGGTCGGGGCGCGGCATGATCCAGGGCGGCGTGCGCTGGAAGAGGTTGAGCTTGCTCACTCGGGGCTGGATCTCGGGCACGAACTGGATGGCGCTGGCGCCGGTGCCGATGACCGCGACGCGCTCGCCTGTGAGGTCGTGATCGTGGTCCCACTTGGCGGAGTGGAAGACCGCCCCCTCGAAGTCGCTCAAGCCCGGGATGTCGGGGATGGCCGGTTCGCTCAGCGGTCCCGCGGCGGTGATGAGCACGCGCGCGCTGATCGGCCCGGTCGAGGTCTCAAGGAGCCAACGCCCGGCCTCGTCGTCCCACGCCGCCTGCTCGAACTCACACCCGAAGCGCACGTGAGGGAGGATGTGGTGCTCTTCGGCGACGCGGCGCAAGTAGGCGCCGATCTCGGACTGCGGGGAGAAGGTCGAAGTCCAGTGGGGATTGGGGGCGAAGGAGAGCGAGTACAGGTGGCTGGGCACGTCGCACGCACAGCCGGGATAGGTGTTGTCGCGCCAGGTTCCGCCCACTTCGCTCGCGCGTTCGAGGACGAGGAAGTCCTCGCGTCCGGAGCGTGCGAGGGCGATGGCCATGGCCAGGCCCGAGAAGCCGCTACCCACGATGACGACATCGAAGGCGTCGGCCGGGATTGATTGCTCGGTGTGGTCGTGATCAGGCATCGGGCCTCTTCTCCGGGGAACTTACAGCATCGTAACTTACACTGGTGTAAGCTCGGCCGTCAAGCCCCATGTCCGTCACTCCGCGACCCCATCCCCGCATGACCGGCGTCGAGCGGCGCGAGCAGCTCCTCGACATGACCAAGGCGATCGTCGGCGAAGCGGGATTTCACGCCGTCTCGATCGAGGCGGTCGCTCGCCGAGCGGGCATCACGCGCCCCGTGGTCTACGGCCACTTCAACGACCTCGGGGGCCTGCTCGAGGCCATGCTCGCGCGGGAGACGGCTCGTGCCCGGGCTCAGCTCGCGCGCATCCTGCCGCCCGTGACCTGGCACGGCAGCTCACGCGAGATGCTCCTCGGCGCCCTGCGCGGTTACCTCGAGGCGGTGAGCGGCGACCCCGTCACCTGGCGGCTCGTCCTCATGCCCCAGGAGGGCGCCCCCGAGATGCTGCGCGAGCAGATCGGCAAGGGCCGGGACGCCGTCCTGGCGATCCTCGCCGAGCTCGTGCGTCCCGGTCTGGCGCCCGGCCGCGTCTCCCCCGACCCCGTCCTCACGGCGCGAACGCTCTCCACCCTGGCCGACGAAGCGGCACGCCTGACCCTCACCGATCCCGAGCAGTTCCCGATCGAGCGGCTGATGGACCACGCCGCCTGGCTCATCGACCAGCTCGCGACGTAGGGCGGCGGCCGGGCCTGCGTCGGCTCAGACGATGTTCTTAGGTCGATCGTCAGTCGCTCTTATCCGCGACGAGCACCGTGTCCGGCCATGAACTCGACACTCCTCCTCGGTCGCCCGACCCCGAAGCCGCCGCCTCAGGCCCCACCCGGCCCCGGCCGACCGCCAGCGCGCCGCGGCGAGGCGAGGTGGGTGCGTCCTGCTCTCATCGCGCTTCTCGTCTGTACCGCCGCCGCCTACCTGTGGGACCTCAGCGCCTCCGGTAGCGCCAACAGCTTCTATGCCGCCGCCGTCCAGGCAGGGACGAAGAGCTGGAAGGCCTTCTTCTTCGGCTCGCTGGACTCCTCGAGCTTCATCACCGTCGACAAGCCCCCGGCCTCGCTGTGGGTGATGTCCCTGTCGGGACGGGTCTTCGGCTTCAGCAGCTGGAGCATGCTCGTGCCCCAGGCCCTTGAGGGGGTCGCCGCCGTAGCCCTGCTCTACGCGGCGGTGAAGAGGTGGTTCGGCGCCGGCGCCGGCCTGCTCGCGGGCGCCCTGCTCGCGGTCACCCCCGTCGCCGCGCTCATGTTCCGCTACAACAATCCTGACGCCCTCCTCGTCTGCCTCCTCGTCGCGGGCGCGTACTGCCTGACCCGGGCGCTCGAGCGCGCATCGACCCGGTGGGTTCTCGCCGCCGGGGCGATGATCGGCTTCGCCTTCCTGGCCAAGATGGGCCAGGCCTTCCTCGTCCTCCCGGCCTTTGCCCTTGTCTACCTTGTCGCCGCGCCGACTGGGCTACGACGGCGGCTCGGGCAGCTCCTCGCCGGTGGCCTGGCCATCGTCGTGAGCGGCGGCTGGTGGGTGGCGATCGTGGCCCTGTGGCCGGCGGGCTCGCGGCCCTTCATCGACGGTTCGCCCGACAACAGCATCTTCAACCTCATCCTCGGGTACAACGGCCTCGGGCGGATCTTCGGCGCCACCGGACCGGGCGGCGGCGGCGGCGGCGCGAACTTCAGCGGCTCGGCGGGAGTGCTGCGCCTGTTCAACGACGCGATGGCCGGACAGGCGTCGTGGCTGCTCCCCGCCGCCCTGCTCGCGCTCGTGGCTGGCCTGTGGCTCAGGCGCCGCGCGCCGCGCACGGACCGCACGCGGGCGGCTCTGCTCCTTTGGGGCGGCTGGCTCGTCGTCAGCGGTCTGGTGTTCAGCCTCTCGAGTGGGGTCATCCACACCTACTACACGGTGGCCCTGGCGCCGGCGATCGCCGCGCTCGTCGCCATCACCGCGAGCATCCTGTGGCGCGCTCGGGAGACGGTCGCGGCGCGCGCGATCCTGGCCGGGGGGGTGCTCATGACCGCCGGCTGGTCGTGGTTGCTCCTCGACCGCACGCCGCAGTGGGAGCCCTGGCTGCGCGTGGTCATCCTCATCAGCGGGCTGGCGGCGGTTGCCGGACTATTGGCGGCTCCGGCCCTGCGGCGGATCGGGCGCCGGGTGAGCGTCGCCACGGCGCTCCTCGCGGCGGTCGCATGCGTGGCCGGGCCGGTCGCCTATTCGGCGCAGACCATCACCACCGCTCACACAGGCTCGGTTCCCTCAGCTGGTCCGAGCGCGGGCTTCGCCTTCGGCGGGCGTGGGGACGCGAGTGTGAGCAGCGCGTTGGTCAGCGCCCTCGAGTCAGGGAGCGGCAAGTACCGTTGGGTGGCCGCCGTCTCGGGCTCCCAGAACGCGGCCTCCCTCGAGCTCGCCACCGGCGGTGCGCCGGTCATGGCCATCGGCGGCTTCAACAACCAAGGCGGCAACCTCACCCTCGCCCAGTTCCAGCAGTACGTGGCCCACGGCGACGTCCACTACTACATCGTCTCGAGCGGGGGCCCCGGTGGCGGCGGCGGTGGCGGCGGTGCTCCGGCCGGCGGCGCCAGGCCCGGCGGCCCGCCCGCAGGTGCCCGCCCGGGCGGCGGCGCGGGCTTCGGCGGCGGCGGGGCGCCGGGGGGTGGCGGGCCGGGCGGCGGGAGCTCGAGCGCGAGCGCGATCACCACCTGGGTCAAGGCGCACTACAAGACCGTGAGCATCGGTGGCCAGACCGTGTACGACCTGACCCAGCCCCTGTCCTGATATGGCGCGGTGTTTGTCAAGCGGTCGCGTGTGATCGCGGCCGCTGACTGAGGTCTGCGGGCCGGTCTGGGTTTGTTCAGGAGGGCGGGGCGTCGGGCTCGGTATCGGCGTTGCCAATCTGAGATGCGGGGATTTGTCTACCCCAAGAACCGGGTTTCGCTGCCGGCGGTGCGCTGGAATCTAGGAACGAGCGTGACACCCGGGAGGGTGTTGCTCATAGGACGATCGCGCGTGCCGGCCGCTCGAGCGGCCCGACGCCCCGGCCTCGTGAACCCGGGGCTGTTGTGCGGGAAGGGTTTAGGGGGCTGTCGCGGCTGCCCAGAGGAAGCACGCCAGCTCGCGGGCGCACGCGACCACGGTTACGTGATGCGGTTTCCCGCGGGCTTTCATCCGGGAGTACACGTGGTGGATCCGCTGCTGCGCGATGTTCGAGATCTGCAGCACATGCTCGGGTTGTCCGTGCTGGCGGTTCTGGAGTGTCGCTCCGATCCGGGGTTCGCGGGCGTACTGCCAGGCCGACTCGACCAGCAGCCGGCGCGCGAGCCCAGACCCGGTCTTCGTGATCGCTCCTTGCCGCGAACTCTCACCGGACTGGTTCAGTGATGGTGTCAGTCCGAGCCAGGACCCGAGGCGGGCGGGTTTCTCAAACCGCTGCCAGTCCGCGCCGAGCTCGAGATGGATACTCAGCGCGGTCAGGGTGTCCACGCCCCTGAACGCACGCAACCGTGCGACGGTCGGCCAGAACTCCGGGTCGCCCGCCAGGCCGGAGATCCGCTCCACGAGCACAGCTTTGCGGGCGGCGAGTCCGTCAACGCGAGCGACCAGGTCAGCGAACACGACCGCGCTGATCGGCTCATCGAACTGCTGGCGGCCCAGCCACCGGCGGTGCTCCTGACCCCACGTGTTGTCCTTCGGATACACCCGCCCGTGACGCAACAGCATCTTCGATACACGATGCCGTGCGGTCATCAGATCCCGACGGCACGCGTCATGCGCCCGCGTCAGCTCGCGCGCGGCCTCAACCCCCGCCGGCGGGACCGTGACGATGTGCAGCGACCCGGCCAGCAGACATCGCGCCAGCAGCTCCGCATCACGGCGATCGGTCTTCACCCGGTCAGACGAACCACGCGGCGTTTTCCCCGGCGCGATCACATCGATCCGGATCCCCGCCGCGACCGCCGCGCGATACAACCCGTATCCCGTCGGCCCGGCCTCGTAACACGCCCACACCGGCCCCGGCAGTCCCTGCAGCCAATCGACCGGCGCCTCCACTCCCGGCCCGAACCGCATCCGCGTCAATTCGCCCGACATCACGTTCACCGCCGCAGCATGCGCCGACCGGGCATGGACATCCAGACCAACCCACGTCATCGTTCCGGTCATGGCCGGACCTCCTCACAGTTCTGGGGTCAGCCGGAGCCATTCTCCGGCCAGACAAATCCCCGCGAGGAGCGTCCGGCCTACCAGCCCGGCAGGTCAACCCTGCAACGAGCGACCCGCGCCATAGGATCTAGACGGTGAAGACGATCTTGCCGACGACGTCGCCGTCGAGCAGGGCCTGGAATCCCGTTGCCGCCTCGGTGAGCGGGAGAACGTCGTGGATGGCCGGGCGGATGTCCCGCTCGAGGCAGAAGCGGATCAGCCGTTCGAGCTCGTCGCGCGTGCCCATCGTTGAGCCGATGATCGAGAGCTGGAGAAAGAACACGCGGGTGAGCTCGGCGGGCGGGGCGTCTCCGGACGTCGCCCCCGAGGTGACCAGCGTCCCTCCGGGCTTGAGCGAGCGCACCGAGTGGGCCCAGGTCGCCTGACCCACCGTCTCCATCACCGCATCGACGCGCTCAGGTAGGCGTGCCCCCGACTCGAAGGCCTCGTCGGCGCCGAGCTCGAGCGCCTGGGCGCGCTTCTCCTCTGAGCGGCTCGTGACCCACACCCGCGCGCCGCCCGCTCGGGCGAGCACGGTGAGCGCGGTGGCGACGCCGCCACTCGCACCCTGCACGAGCACGGTCATCCCCGGCACCACGTGCCCGCGCGTGAAGAGCATCCGGTAGGCGGTGAGCCACGCCGTGGGCAGGCAGGCGGCCTCCTCGAACGAGAGCTCTGGGGGCTTGGGCACGAGGTTGCGGCGCGGGACCGCGACGCGCTCGGCGAGGGCACCCTGGTGCTTCTCCGAGAGCAGAGAGCGTTTCGGGTCAAGCGTCTCATCGCCGCGCCACGAGTCGTCGGTGATCACCGCGTGGACGACGACCTCGTTGCCTTCCTCGTCGAGGCCCGCGGCGTCGCAGCCGAGGATCATCGGGAGCCGGTCGGCGCTCAGCCCGACGCCCCGCAGCGACCAGAGATCGTGATGGTTCAGCGACGCCGCTTTTACGCTGACCGTCGTCCAGCCCGGCGGCCCCTCGGGCTCGGGGCGCTCGCCGACGGTCAGTCCGCGCAGCGGGTCGTCGCGATCGATCTCCGAGGCGTAGACGGCAAGCACGCGGAGATCATGCCCTCATCCGCCCGAGGACGTCGAGCTCTTCCTGGGCGGGGTCAGCTGCTTGGACGTGGTAGTGGGGGTGCTCACCTGGGTGGGAGCGGCGGGTTGGCTCGGTTTGGCGGGGTGCGTCGGCTGCGCCGGCTGGGCCGGGTGGGTCGGGTGGGTCGGCTTCGCGGGATGAGCCGGCTGGGTCGGGTGCGCCGGATGGGTCCGGTGGCTCGCGCGCTTGCTCTTGGCGCTGTGCTTTGCATGCGATGAGCCGGTCCCGGCGCCGTGGCCGTGGGTCGTTTGGGAGGTGCCGGGATGCCCCGCCGACGCCGACACGGTGGCGGCGTGCGATCGCGTCGTCTTCGTTGCCGCGCCGACCCGCCTGAGGGAAGGGCCGCCCTTGTGCTCTTGGCCGCCCGCTCGCCGCGCGGTGGTGAACCTGAGCGCCGGCGAAGGGGACGGGGACGTGCGGCCAGCGATGGGCGCGGAGGTGCCCGGCTGCTCGGTCGCGGCGATGCGCACCGGCGTCTTGGCCACGGGACCACTTCCCGTCCAAGGATGGGTGACCGCCGCGACGTAACCGACCCCGCTCGCGAGCACACCGGCGAGCGCGGCGCCGACGAGCTTCGAGGCGAGCGACCCCGCCACCCACGCGCCCCCCGTGGCAGCGGGGCCCGCGCCCGCGGCGGCTACGCTGCTCGCCGCGGCCCCCGTCCCGAACTTGCTCCACGCCAGGGCGCCGGGGAGCGGGATTGCCGCCAGGCCCCGGATCGCCCCGCGCTGGGCGCGCAGGCTACGCGCGAGCTGCGCGCACTCCTCGCATTCACGGAGATGGGCGCGCAGCGCCCCGCGCTCGGAGCGCTTGAGGTCGCCGTCGAGCTGTCTCGAGATCGCCTGTTCGGCTTCGGCGCAGGTGAGGCCGCCCTCGAGCTGCTCGCGCACGCCACGGCGCGCGCGGAAGAGCAGCGTCTCCACGGCCGAGGATGAGACGCCGAGGATGCCCGCGATCTCGGCGATCGGGCGCCCTTCGAGCTCGCGCATGAGGAGCGCCGCCCGCTGATTCACGGGAATCTGACGCAGCGCGCGGCTGAGGTCCTCGACCAGGAAGGGCTCCTGATCGCTGGCGAGCTGCTCGGGCGCCCCATCCTCGAGTTCGACCTCTCGCGGGCGACGGGAAGCCTGGCGGAAGTGCTGGAGGCACAGGTTGTGGGCGATCGTGCGCAGCCAGGTCCCGGTCGAGCGCGGCCGCTCGCCGCGCAAGAGCGCCCGGTAGGCATTGAGGAACGTCGTCTGGGTGACGTCCTCGGCATCGGTTGCACTCCCGAGCATCATGAGCGCGTACCGATAGACGTCGGCGGCGTGACGCTGATAGAGGGACTCCAGCGTCCGCTCGTGCGAAGTCCGCAATCCCAGTCTCGGAGTCATGGCGTCACGTTACCCCGTGTGCTCGCGCAGTGCATGGTCCATCGGCTTCGCGGCCGGCCCGGTCGCTCGGTGACCGGGCCAGCCACGATTTCCCTGAGCGGCGCCCCTCGGCTACGACTTGGCCACGCGAATGTCGACACCGTGGATGGTGATCGTCGGGGAGAAACCCGTCGTCGCGCAGTCCTTGGGCAGCACGGTGATCTTGCCGTGGAGGCCGACGCGGCTGCCCGCTGCGGGCGCCGTCACGTCGACGCCGTGGTGGAAGACCACGTGCGCTCCGGTCAGCGTGAACGACTGCGAGCCCGTCGTCGCGTGGTGGTTCGCGTTGGTGACGTTCACCGCGAGCGTCCCGCTGAAGCGGTCATGGCCGGTGGTGGCCGGGGTCAGTGTCGCGGCCACGAGCGTTCCCCGCGCGTTGTAGCCGACGGCGCGCGGCGCGCACGACTTCGGACTCGGCGTCGCCGGATGCGACGGGTGGGCAGGGTGCGCGGGATGGGACGGATGCGGCGGCTTATCGGCTTGAGCTACGCCGACGAGACCGACGGCACACATCCCAGCCAGGACAAGAATTTTCCTCATCGCGACGCTCCTTCATTTGGCATTTCAATGAGATAGATCCCGATCAGGCCGGAATCATGCGCTGTGCTCAGTGCTTGTGCTTCTTCTTCACGCTCAACATCGCTTTTGCCGCGTTGTGCCCAGGGATCCCGCTCACCCCGCCGCCGCGCCGCGCGCCCGCCCCGCACAGCCACACGTTCGGCCACTGGGTCTCGACCCCCCAGTTGCCCTCCTCCTCGTCTGACCCGGCGAAGGGCCAGGTGAGGTCGCGATGGAAGATGTGACCGCCGGGCATGGCGAGCTGTGACTCGAGCTCGAGTGGTGTCAGCGCTTCGAGGCACGGTGCGCCGCCGGTGTGGAGCAGGCACCCCTCGATCGGCTCGGCGAGGACCGAGTTCACCGAGCGCAGTGTCGCCGCCACAGCCTCGTCCTTCGAGCGCCCGGAGGCGAGACCGGCGAAGAGCCGGGCGGGCATGTGCAAGGCGAACACGGTCAAGGTGTGGGCGCCGGCGCCGCGCAGCGCCGGCGAGAGGATGCTCGGGTCGGTGAGCGAATGGCAATAGGCCTCACACGGAGGCAACCCGGGGATGCGGCCGGCGGCGGCCAGGCGGTAGGCGCGCTCGAGCTGCTCGTAACTCTCGTTGACGTGGAAGGTTCCCGCGAACGCGTGCTCGGGAGCAACGCGGGGGTCGCGCAGCCGCGGCAGGCGCTTCAGGAGCATGTTGAGCTTGAGCTGGGAGCCCTCGGGCGTGCCGGTGCGCTCTCGGTTCCCGAGCAGGCGATTGAGGACGGCGGGGGCGACACCGGCGAGCACGTGGCTCGTTGGCACGCGCTCGCCGTCGGCGAGCTCGACCTCGGCGGTGGCCCCATCGGTGGTGATCTCGGCGACCTCGGCGCGGGTGCGGATCTCCGCGCCGGCGCGGCGGGCGCCGGCGGCCAGCGCTTGGGTGAGCGCGCCCATCCCGCCCACGGGCACGTCCCACCGGCCGGTCCCGTTGCCGATCGCGTGATAGAGGAAGCAGCGGTTCTGGCGGAGCTGGGGATCGTCGCCGGGGGCGAAGGTGCCGATGGTGGCGTCGGTGAGGACGATCCCGCGCAGCAGATCCGAGGAGAACGTCCGCTCGAGAACGCCGGACAGTGGCTGCTCGAAGAGGGCCTCCCACGCGACGTCATCGTCGACGATCCGGCGCATCTCCCCTCGCGAGCGCAGCGGCTCGGTCAGGGTGGGAAAGAGCCGCCGGGCGACCCCCCCGGTCATCGCGTAGAAGCGCTCCCAGGCGTCGAAGGCCGCCGGATCTCCGGTCGCCGCCGCCATCGACGCGCGCGTAAGGGCCGTGTCGTTGGAGACAAGCAGGCCTTCGACGCCGTTGCGGGCCGGCGTGTACGACGAGACGGCGCGCGGGCGCAGCTCGACCTCGACCCCGAGCGAGCGCAGGAGCGCCACCGGGAAGAGGCTGACCAGGTAGGCGTAGCGCGAGACCCGCGCCTCGACCCCCGCCCACGGGGATCCGGAGACGGCCGCGCCGCCGACCTCATCCCGGCATTCGAGCACGAGCACGGAGCGTCCCGCGCGCGCGAGGAGGGTGGCGGCGACGAGACCGTTGTGCCCGGCGCCGACGATCACGGCGTCGAAGCGGGTCCGCGCACGTGAACTCATATCCTCCACCCTATGAAGGACCTCCGGGGATCCGCAAGCGGCGTCACCGCCGCGCCCGTCGATGAGTGTGTGCGGTTCTTCCTCGCGGTCGATCGGTACCCGGCCTGGTACCCCGAGGTTGTGCGCACGGTCGAGGTGCGCGAGCGGGACGCCGAAGGCGAGCCGGTGCGGGCGCGGGCGGTGCTCCATGTCACCGCCGGCCCGATCGTCAAGGACTTCGATCTCGTGCTCGCGGTCGCCCTCGCGGATCCGCGGACGGTGGAGCTGACGAGGGTTCCGAACCACTCAGGCGACGACGAGCGCTTCGACGTCACCTGGCGCCTGGAGGAGGGAGCCCGGACGACGATCCGCCTCGAGGTCGAGGCAAGCCTGTCCGTCCCCCGCTTCCTCCCCGTGGGCGGGATCGGAGACGGAATGGCGACGGGCTTCGTGGTGGCGGCGATCAGGGCCCTCGACGCGTGAGCGATCCGCTCGCCTCGGTGGTCGCGGATCCCGCCGAGCAGGACGGCGCCTTCCCCCGCCTCAGCGACGAGCGGCGCGCGCGCCTGCGCGCCCTGGGCAAGGTTCGGCCCGTCGAGGCGGGCGAGGTGCTCTTCCGCGACGGCGACCCCACGTGCGACTTCTTCGTCGTCGAGTCGGGCGCCGTCGCCATCGTCCAGGGCTACGAGCGTGAGAACCGGGTGATCGTCGTGCACGGCCCCCACAGCTTCCTCGGCGAGCTCAACCTGCTCACGGGATCGCGGATCTACCTGACCGCGGTGGTGCGCGAGGCCGGCGAGGTGATCCAGGTGCCGGTCGCGCAGCTCCGCCAGCTCGTAGCCCAGGACGCCGAGCTCAGCAACCTGATCCTCGGCGCCTTCTTGGCGCGGCGGGCGCTGCTCATCGAAGCCGGGACCGGGGTCAAGGTCGTGGGCTCTCGCTACTCGCCCGACACCCGGCGCCTGCGCGAGTTCCTGGCCCGCAACCGGATGCCCTACCAGTGGATCGATGTCGAGTCAGACGAGGAAGCGGACACCCTGCTGCGCGCGCTGAGCGTCGATCCCGACGAGACGCCGGTCGTCCTCGCCGGCGCGAGCACCGTCCTGCGCAACCCGTCCAACGCCCAGATCGCCAAGCTCCTCGGGCTCGGGGCGCGCAGCGCGCCGCCGGCGCTGTGCGACCTGTTGATCGTTGGCGGCGGCCCGGCTGGGCTCGCGGCCGCGGTCTACGGTGCCTCGGAGGGGCTCGACACCCAGGCGATCGATGCGGTCGCCTTCGGAGGACAGGCGAGCACGTCGTCGCGGATCGAGAACTACCTCGGCTTCCCGGCCGGGATCTCGGGGAGCGAACTCGCCGAGCGCGCAGCCCTCCAGGCAGGCAAGTTCGGCGCCCGCCTCGTCATCCCCGCCGAGGCCGTCGGCCTAGCCCGCGACGACGGTCACTTCGCGGTCCAGCTCGCCAGTGGCGACGTGGTCAACGGTCGCTCGGTCATCGTCGCCACCGGCGCCCAATACAACAAGCTCGACGTGCCCGAGCTCGAGCGCTACGAGGGCCTCGGCGTGTACTACGCGGCGACGCAGGCCGAAGGGCTGCTGTGTGCCGGGGATTCGGTGATCATCGTCGGGGGCGGGAACTCGGCGGGTCAGGCAGCCATGTTCCTCTCCCACCACGCCGGACGCTGCCGGCTCATGATCCGCGGTGATGACCTGGGGAAGTCGATGTCGCGCTACCTGGTGGACGAAATCGAGCGTCGCAGCGAAATCGAGGTCCAGACGTGCGCGGAGGTCGTCGAGCTCAGGGGCGATCACGTACTCGAGTCAGTGGTCATCGAGGACACGAAGACGAGCGGCCGACAGGAGCTCGAATGCCGGGCGCTGTTCGTGTTCATCGGCGCCTCGCCTCACACCGACTGGCTCGGCGGTCAGGTGGCGATGGACGAGCACTGCTTTCTCCTCGCCGGTCGCGACGTCGAGGACGAGGATCTCAGCGAGTACCGCGGCGAGCGACCGCTGTATCTGGAGACGAGCCAGCCGGGCGTGTTCGCGGTCGGCGACGTGCGTTCCGGCTCGATCAAGCGCGTCGCCTCAGCGGTGGGCGAAGGCTCGATGGCCGTCGCCCTCGTCCATCAGCGGCTGGCGGTGCGGTGAGGCCGCCTACAGGGCGTCGCGTCGGCGCTCGAGCTCGGCCCGCTCGACGGCGTTGGCGCTGAGCTCGATCGCCAGCGTGTAGGCGCCCATGGCGCCGGCGAGATCACCGGTCCGCCGCAGCAGCTCGGCATGCGCGGCGTGGAGAGGTTGATAGCGCTCGAGCGAGGGCTCCTCGAGGAGGGGCTGCAGGAGCTCGAGGCCCGCCTCGGGCGTGGAGGCGAAGGCCACCGCCACCGCGCGGTTGAGCTCGATGACCGGAGAGGGCTCGAGCTGCACGAGCATCCCGTAGAGCTCGGCGATCTGCTTCCAGTCGGTTGCCTCCGGGCCCACGGGGGCCACGTGGAGCGCCGCGATCGCCGCTTGCAGCTGGTGGGGCCCGGGGCGCCGCAGGGCGAACGCGCGCTCGAGCATGCGCAGCCCCGCGCGGATACGGCCCTGGTCCCAGCGGGCGCGGTCCTGCTCGTCGAGCGCGACGTAGCGCCCGTTCGCGTCCACGCGCGCGCCGCGCCGGGCGTCGTGGAGGAGCATGAGCGCCAGCAGTCCGAGCACCTCGGCGTCGTCGGGCATGAGCCGGCTGAGGAGGAAGCCGAGGCGAATCGCCTCGCTGCACAGCTCGCCCCGCACGAGACGGTCGCCTTCGGTGGCGGCGTAGCCCTCGTTGAAGATGAGGTAGAGGACGCTGAGGACCCCGCGCAGCCGGTCGGGGAGCGCGTCATCGGGAGGGATCCGGTAAGGGATGCGGGCCTCGGCGATCTTGCGCTTGGCGCGCACCAGTCGCTGCGCCATCGCGGTCTCGCCCACCAGGAAGGCGCGAGCGATCTCGGTGGTGCTCAGACCTCCGAGGGTGCGCAGGGTGAGCGCGACCCGGGAGGGCAGCGCCAGCGCCGGGTGGCAGCAGGTGAACATGAGCCGGAGCCGGTCGTCGCGCACGGCGCTCTCCTCCTCGAGCGCGCCGTGCTCCCCGGACTCGATGCGGGCGAGCTCGGCCAGGCGCTCGGTCCGGTCGGCGAGCGAGCGATCACGGCGCAGGCGGTCGATGGCGCGCCGGCGGGCGGCCACGGTGATCCACGCGCCGGGATTCGCAGGCACCCCGTCACGGGGCCAGGTCGCCACCGCCGCCGCGAAGGCGTCCTGCACGGCATCCTCGGCGAGCTGGAAGTCGCCGACGTGGCGGATCAGCGTCGCGAGCACGGCGGGGCGCTCCTCCCTGAACGCGCGCTCGACGGTGGCGGCCGGGTCTTCCCCGGACCGCCACGCGCCGCGCTGGGTCATGCCTGAACTGCCGCCTGGTCCTCGGCTCCCGTGAGCTCAGCCATGTCGACCACCGGGCGGACCTCGACCGATCCGCGACCGACCGAGGGGATCCCCGCCGCGTGCTCCAGGGCGGAGTCGAGATCGGGCACGTCGATGACGTAGTAGCCGCCGAGGAATTCCTTGGTCTCGGCGAACGGACCGTCGGTGATCTGCGTCTCGCCCTCGCGGACCCGGATGGTGGTCGCGGTGGCGATGTCGTGGAGCGCGTCACCGGCCACGAACACTCCGGCGTTGCGCAGACCCTCGGTGTACTGGAACCACAGCGGCCCTTCGGCCGCCTGCTCCTCGGGCGAGAGGCCGCCTTCGGTGGGGACATAGATGGACAGCATGTACTGGGGCATGGAGGCCTCCTGTTCGATTTCGCCGCGCTGAGATCTGCGCTTCCATCTTCTACGACGGCGCAAGGGGGGCGATTTCGACACCGCGGGGAAGAAATTTGTGCGCTACGGCTTTCGCCCGGTGAGGGCCAGGGCAGCGCCGAGGCCGATGAGGGTGATCCCGCCGGCAGCGCTGAGGTGCTCGAGGCGGCGCTGCGAGCGGCCGAGCCAGGCGCGAGCGCTCCCGGCGGCGATACCCCAGACGCCATCGGAGACGAACCCCATGGCCACGGCCACGGCGCCGAGGAGGAGGAGCTGCGCCTGCACACCGCCGTGGCTGCGCTCGATGAACTGCGGGAGGATGGCGGTGAAGATGAGCACGCCCTTGGGATTGGTGGCCCCCACGAAGAACCCCTCGCGCACGATGCGCCGGATCCGCTTGGGCTCGACATGCGCGGCGACGACGGCGCCGAGCGCCCTGCGCTCGCGGATGTTGCGGAACCCGAGGAACATCAGGTAGGCGGCGCCGAGGAGCTTCAGAGTGGTGAACACGGCATCGGAGCGCGCCACCACCGCGCCGATGCCAAAGGCCACGGCAACGAGCTGCGCAGCGAGCCCGCACGAGTTACCCACCACGGTCATGAGCGCGGCGCGCCGCCCGAGCGCGACGCCCCGCCCGACGATGAAGAGCACACTCGGTCCCGGTACGAGGATGAGCACCGCTACCGTGAGGAAAAAGGCGAGGAAGTGCTGGGTGGGGAGCATGCGCGAGGCCCACCGTAGCGCCGGTGGTGCCGCGCAGGCCGTGTTACCGCGTCCGAGGCTCGAGCAGGTAGTGGCTGACGAGCCACTGGTTGCCGCCCCGGTAGCCCCAGATCTCCCGGGTTGAGAGCAGGAACAGGCGCCAGCCGCCGAGAAGCGCGCGAGCCTCGCTGCGCGAGCGGCCGTCGGCCACCAGGACCTCAAGCGCCTCGTCGGTGTGAGCGTCGAGGCGGGCGAGCCAAGCCTCGAGCGTCTTCGCGTAGTGGGTGCCGGACTCGGCCCAGCGGTCGGCGAGCCGGAGGTGCTCGTGGAAGCGGGGAAGGAGGTCGTGGCTCGGCATGAGACCGGCGGTGAAGAAGCGCTCGGCCGCCCACGTGCCCTGGAAGCGATAAGGCAGCGAGCGGTGGCTGAACACGTGGACGAAGGCCTTGCCGCCGTCGACGAGCCAGGTCGAGACGCGGCGGAGGAGCTCGCGCCAGTTGCGCATGTGCTCGAACATCTCGATCGACATCACCCGGTCGTAGCGACCGACGGGGGCGAAGTCGTTGATGTCGGCGGTGATGATCTCCAGGTTGGTGAGCCCGCGCCGCCGGCGCTGTGACTCGATCCACGCGCGCTGGCGGCTCGAATTGGAGACGCCGTGGATCCGCGCCGCCGGGTAGTGCTCGGCCAGCCACAGCGAAAGCGACCCCCAGCCGCAGCCGAGGTCGAGGATGCGCATCCCGTCGCGGACCTGCGCGCGCAGGCAGGACAGTCGGAGCATTCCGTCCTCGGCCTGCGCCAGGGTCTCGGTGCCGGGCTCCCACCGGCAGCACGAGTACTTGCGTCGCGGACCGAGAATGAGCCCGAGGAACGCGGCGGGGAGCTCGTAGTGCTGCTCGTTGGCCTTCTCGGGCACCTCGGCGATCGGCCCCGAGGACATCCGGCGCAGGAGCATCCGCAGTCGCTCCTCCTGGGCCACCACCCCGCCCGAGGACTCACGGCGCTCCCGCGCCCAGGCGCCGTAGCGCGACCCGGCGCGGAGCAGCGCGTCGGGGGCGAGCTGATGCTCGAGGGCGCGGTCGAGGAGCTCATAGCGGGACCCTCTCGATCCGGGCTTAGGGGCGGGCGGGACCGGCGGGAGGACGCGGAGCGGGGCGTGCTCGACGGCCCGTAGGTTCCCGCGCGCGAGCCTGCGCGGCGGGAGGGACGGTGTCGGCGTGGGACGCATGCCGATAGTTCGCTCACCGCCCCGGTACGGATCAGCCTCCCGTCAGCCAGCGCTTGGCGATCTTCACTATGTAGGTGAACTTCGGGTTGACGATCTGGGTGGCGCGGGCCTCGGCGACCTGCCCGAGGAGCATGACCGCGCCCTCCGTGGTGAAGCCGTGGTCGGCCACCATCCAGGCGACCAGGTCGCGGACGGCGAGGCGGAAGGCATCCTCGAGCGGTCGCGCGCAGGCCACCACCGCGATGTGGGTGTCGGTCTCCAGGCGCGGCCAGCGCAGTTCGGGCGGGCGCGCCGCCAGGTCGAGCCGAACCGTGGTGTTGGTCCGGCATTCGATCCCCCCGACCCCGCACAGCTCCCCATCTCCCTGCAGCGCGTGGCAGTCGCCGAGCGCGAAGAGGGCGCCATCGACCGCCACCGGAAGGAAGACCCGGCACCCGGGAGCGATCTCCTGGACGTCGAGATTGCCGCCGTGGTGACCGTTGTCGACCGTGCTCACCGCGTCGAGCAGGGGCGCGCACCCGATCACCCCGACCATGGGGCGCACGGGGAGCGGGGGGCCGCCCGGCCACTGGACGAGACCATCGGCGATGGGGACGACGTAGGCGTGGACGCCGAACTCGCGCTCGCGGATCCAGTCGGTGAAGGGCGAGAGCCCGGGGACGAGCGCGGTGAGCCCGGGGCTGATGACCTCCATCTCTTCGATGTCGCACACCACCACGTGCTCGTTGGTGGCGCCGTTTATGTAGATCGGGCCGGTGGCCGGGTTCAGGTACGGCGGCTTGACCATGTCCACGGTGAACTCGTCGCCGTCCTCGTGGAGGACGTCGCCGATGTTGAGCTCGGTCTCGATCCTGATCCGCGCGCCGGGATCGACGCTGAGCACAGGCGGATGGTGGGGGGAGAGGGTGTAGAGCAGACCGGCGGACCGCCGGAGATCGAGCGGCCCGCCGGTTACTGCCGTGCCCGGCTCAGTTGGAGATCTCACGCCGGCTCGGTGGCCAGCGCGCCTGGCGGGATTGCCTCACCAAGGTCTTTGAAGGCGTAGTCGAGGTCGATGGTCTGGCGCTGCGCGTTGCGGGCCATCAGGTAGATCGCCCCGAGCAGAGTCCAGCCGACGATGATGTACGGCGACCACTTGAGCGGCGCGCCCGGGTTGGGATAGAAGGCCGTGTAGACGGCGGGAACGAGGATGGCGATGCCCACCGCGGGGATGACCAGGTTCCGCAGTACGCCGGCCTGGGGCTCGACCTTGTTGAAGTAGACCATCGCGGCCAGGAGGATGAGGATGAAGGCCACGGCACCGGCGAGACCATTGGTGAAGCCGAGGAAGCCGAAGGCCTTGGTCGTGTCCCACGCGCCGCCCATGACCAGCGCGACGATCACCGAGACGCCGATCTGGACGCAGATCGCGAAGTACGGCGTCTTGCGCGGGCCGGTGCGCCCGAAGGCGGCGGGCAGCGCCTTGGCGCGACCCATCCCGTACTGGATGCGCACCACGGCGTTGTGGCTGGCGATGGTGTTACCGAGCACCGAGGTCATGATCACCAGTGAGAGGGCGTCGCGCCAGCCCGTGCCCAGGCCGACCCGGTGGAAGGCCGCCCACCACGGGGTGCCGTCGGTGCTGTTGGCGGTGGTGAGGGCGCTGATGCCGTGGACGCCGAAGGCGGAGACCATGGCGAAGCAGGCGAAGAGGAGCAACAGGCCGATGCTCACGAGGGCGACGAAGATCGCCTTGGGTACGTTGCCGTGCGGGTCCTTGACCTCCTCGCCGAGGGTGAAGGACTGCTCGAAGCCGAGGTAGATGAGGACGCCGCTGGCGATGGCGAGCGAGAGGCCGGTGAAGCCGCCTCCGGCGTGGCTGGGGGTGAGCGAGGACAGGGTCACATGGCTCACCTTGGTCATGATCGCGATGCTCGCGATGAGGAGCACGAGGTTGGCGATGATGGCCAGTCCGAGGTCGATCCGTGTCGACAGGCGGATCCCGATGAGGGACAGGGTCAGCGCGATGCCCGCCGCGAAGATCGAGCAGACCCACCAGGGGATGCTCACGCTGAAAACGTAGAGCAGCCCGGAATGCGCGTAAAGCCCGAAGGCGAGCAGGAGCTGGGGTACGAAGAGGACGTAGTACATGAACGAGAGCCAGGCCGAGAGGAAGCCGGTCTTCTCGCCGAGGCCGTGGCTGACGTAGGAGTAGATCGACGCCGCGCTTGGAAGCACGCGGGCAAAGCGGGCGATGGTCAGCGCCACGATGAACATGGCGATGCCGCACACGAGCACGATGAACGGGGCCGAGAAGCCGGCGCTGATGGCGATCAGGGGCGCGACGGAGAGGGCTCCGAGCAGCGGTCCCATCGCCTCGACCGACAGGGCAAGCGACTCCCAGAATCCGATTGAGCGTTGGCGCAGGCCTGACTTGGGGGCTGAGGTAGCCACTTCGTATCACCCCGTCTGTGATTGATGGATGTGAGAGCTCGAGCGCGAAGGCGCGCTCAGGCGGGAGGCGTGGGCGCCTCGGGTAGTTCCTCGTAGAACTTGCGGTCGATGGCCACGCGGGCCGTGCGCAATCCGTTGACGACCTGGCAGACCTCGAGGTCGGCCTTGACCGTGACCAGGAGATAGGCGAGGTCCTCGCTCATCCCCTTCTCGGCGACGAGGGCGGCGACGAGGTCGGCGGTCGCGAGCGCGCCGGCCGCTTCGAGGGTCTCGGCGGAGCCGATGAACATGAGGCGCTCGGCGGTGCGTATCTTCGGGCGCGATAGCGGTCTGCCGTTCTTGCGCAGCGTGCATTGGAGGGTCACCACGGCGTCGGTCTCGGGCGCCACCCCACACAGCTCGCCGTCGCCCTGGAGTTGATGGCAGTCGCCCATGAAGAGGAGCGCTCCGGGATGGAAGACGGGGAACTCCACCACCGAGCCGGCGCACACGAAGCGGGTGTCGATGTTGCCGCCGTGATCGCCGGGGAGCACGCTGGGAACGGGCTCGCCCTGCGGGGCCACCCCGAGGCAGCCGAGGTTCGGGCGCACGGGGATCCGGAGTCCCCCCGGGAAGACGATCTCGCCGGCCTGCACGGGATGGAACTCGAGCGGGAGGCGCGGCCAGTCGAGGATGCCGATGCCGGGAATGACCCCCTGAGCGCCGAGGCCCTCGACCTGGATGTCGACGATATGCACCTCGAGGACGTCGCCGGGCAGCGCGCCCTCGATGGCGATCGGCCCGGTGAGGGGGTCGCAGCGATCGATGTCGAGACCGCTCAGGTCATCGCCGGGACCGAGGGGAAATTCCCCGAACGCGCTCGTCGTTTCGACCACGAAGGTCTCTCCCGGGGCGACGGTCACGGCGGGCGGATGCGCGGCCGAATACGAGAACACCTTCGCGCTGCGCGGGACACGCACGGCGGGCTCGGTGATCGTCTCTGCCATGGCGGAGAAGCTAATGCGAGGTCTCAGGCGAGCGCATTGGCCATTCGTCCAAACATTGAGCGCTCACCGTTCTACATTTGGTCTTACCGTCTGACAAGTCGCGGGTTGCCGGTCTGCAACCATTAGGGCATGGAGTTCGGCGAGTTCGGGATTTGGACGTCGTTCCGCGCGATCGGCGAGGAGAACGCCAGTGAGGCCGCTTCGCTCGTCGAGGAGCTCGGCTTCAGCGCCTTGTGGCTCGGCGGCTCGCCCCGGCTGCCGTCGGTGCGGCCTTTGCTGGCCGCGAGCGACCAGCTCACCGTGGCCACCGGAATCGTCAACGTATGGGCCAACGAGCCGGCCGAGCTGGCAGCCGAGCATGCGGCGCTGGTGGGCGACTTTCCGGGCCGGCTGCTGGTGGGAATCGGCATCGGGCATCCCGAGGCCACCAGCGACTACTCGCGCCCGCTCTCGACCATGCGCTCGTTCTTGGACGGCCTCGACGGCGCCGACCCGCCGCTCCCGCGCGAGGAACGGGTGCTGGCGGCGCTGCGGCCGAAGATGCTCTCGCTGGCGGCAGAACGCACGGCCGGCGCCCACCCCTACTTCGTGCCCGTCGAGCACACCCAGGTCGCCCGCTCGGTGCTTGGCGACGGGCCGTTGCTGGCGACCGAGATGGCGTGCGTCGTGAACCCCGATCCCGTGCGCGGCGCCGAAGCCGCCCGCCAGTACGCCGCGAGCTACCTCTCGATGAGCAACTACACGAGCAACCTGCTCTCGTTGGGTTTCACGGAGCACGACTTCGCCGACGGCGGCTCGGATCGCCTCATCGACGCGATCGTGCCCCACGGGACGGCCGAGGAGATCGTCCCCCTGGCCCTCGCCCACCTCGAAGCCGGGGCGGACCACGTCTGCCTGCAGCCCGTCGGCGTGAAGGGCGTGCCGCGCGAGGAGTGGCGGGCGCTGGCGAGGGCGCTGGGGTTGTAGGGCGCGGGGGTGCGGCGGGTGGCGGCGGGCGCGTCGGGCGCGCCGGGCGCGCGCGGGCCGGGCGCGTCGGGAGCGCGCGGCGGTCCGGGCGCGTCGGGAGCGCGCGGCGGTCCGGGCGCGCGTTGAACGTAACGAAACCCCCCTCTATCCGGAGACAACGTTACGTACAAACTCGGGCGCCCCGGGCCCGCCGGGCGCGCCGGGCCCGCCGACCGCGCCGGACCCGCCGACCGCCCCGCCGGCCGACGCTCGCGCCGCCCCCGGGACGCTTGCGCCCACCACCCGCCCGCCGAGCAACCCCGCCGAAACCACCCCCGCGGCCCCGAAGAACGCGACGACCAGGATCACCCCATGCCGGTACGCGGGCAGCGGATGGCCCGGCGCGACATGGGCGAGGACGGCGACGAGCCCGGCGACTCCGAGGACCGTGCCGACCTGGCGGCCCATGTTGAGGATGCCGCTGCCCGTGCCGAAGCGCGCGGGGGCGAGCGACGCGCTCCCTGCGCCCAGGAGCGAAGGGATGGTCAGGCCGACGCCGGCGCCGCCGAGGAGCTGGGCGGGGAGGAGGTGCGCCAGGTAGCCCGGGTGTGCGGTCATGGACAGCAACCACAGGAGCTGGGCGCCGGCGCCGACGGCGCAACCGAGGACGGCGACGCGTCCCACGCCGCCGAAGCGGACCGCCAGTCGCGGCGCCACGAGGCGCGCGAAGGGGAGGACCATGAGGGGACCGGGGGCGATGGCGAGGCCGGCGCGGATGGCGGAGTAGCCCCACACGCCGGTGAGGAACTCGACGGAGCTCAGGACGAAGGCGCCGAAGCCGGCGTAGTAGAGGATCGAGGCGACGAACGACCCGCTGAAGGTGCGCGAGCGCAGGAGCTCGAGTTCGATCACCGGCGAGTGGTGGCGGCCCGAGCGGAAGACCATGGCCGAGCCGCACGCCAGCGCGGCGAGGAGGAGGGCGAAGAAGCCGACCGATGTCCACCCCCAGTCCGGGGCCTTGACCAGGGCTAGGGCGACGAGGCCGACGGCGGCCGCGAGCAGGGCGGCGCCGGCGAGATCGGGCCGGCCGGCGACGGCGCCGTCCGCTTCCACGCGCTCGTCGCGGCTCTCGCTCACCACCCGCACCGCCAGAAGTGCGGCGATGAGCCCGACCGGGAGGTTGATCCAGAACACCAGGCGCCAGCTGATCTCGACGAGGCCGCCGCCGATCACGGGCCCGAGCCCGGCGCCGAGGGCGGCGACGGCGGACCAGGTCCCGATGGCGCGGGCGCGGGCGTGGGCCGGGACCTCGGCGAGGAGGAGCGAGAGCGATGCCGGGACCATCATCCCCGCTCCGATCGCTTGCACCACCCGCGCGGCGATCAGGGCTCCGACTCCGGGCGCGAGACCGCAAAGCAGCGAGCCGACGCTGAAGGTGGCGAGGCCGGCGATGAGCATCCGGCGCCGCCCGATGCGGTCCGCCCATCGTCCCGCGGGCACGAGCACGGCGGCAAAGACGATCGTGTAGCCGTTGAGGACCCAGGACAGTGAGCTCAGGCTCGTGCCGCGGTACTCGTGGCCGATGTAGGGAAAGGCGAGATTGACGATGAACAGGTCGAGGCTCGACATGAACACGGCGAGGGCGAGCACGCCGACCACGACGGAGACCTGGCGGGGGGTGTGGGGGGCGGGATCGGTCACGGCGAGCTCCTAGTCAGTCCGAAATCTGGATGCACCCGGGGCCGGGGACCCTAGCACGACCGACGGGAGTCCGTCCAGATTTGCGACGAACTGGGCTAGACTGCGCGTCATGGCTCCGCAGACAACCCAACCGCGCGAGTGCTCGGTGGCCCGCACGCTCGAGATCGTGGGCGAGAAGTGGGCGTTGCTCGCCGTGCGGGAGGTATTCCTCCGGAACCGGCGCTTCGACGAGATGGTCCGGCGCACGGGCGCGCCGCGGGATACGCTGGCCGCTCGCCTGAAGACGCTGGTGGCCGGGGGGATCCTCGAGCGCCGTCAGTACTCAGAGCATCCGGCGCGCTACGAGTACCGCCTCACCGAGGCTGGCCGCGAGCTCTACCCGGTGATCATGACCCTGATGAGGTGGGGCGATCGGCACCTGGCCGGGGAAGAGGGGCCGCCGCGCGTGTTCGAGCACAGCTGCGGTCATCGTTTCGTGCCTCAGCTCGCGTGCCAAGCGTGCGGGGAGGCGGCGGACGCGCGGGAGGTCACGCCGGTCGCCGCGGAGTAGCAGCGCCGAGCCGGTCGAGCAGCCATTCGGCACATGCCAGGGTACGCGCGTCGCGCCCGGGAGCGCCGATGAGCTGCAGTCCGGCGGGGAGGGCGTCCACCGTCCACGCGAGGGGGACCGAGATCGACGGCGCGCCGATCAGGGTCTCGACGCGGCAGAACAGCGGGTCACCGGTGAAGTACAGGCCGAGGGGCGGAACGCCGCTCGCGCTCGGGGTGAGCACGCCGTCGTAGCCGTCGAGGAGAGCGGCCAGGGGCGGCCCGAAGGTGGCGGCCGCGTGCTGGGCCTCGGCATAGCGCTCGGCGGGCATCGCCGCCGCGTCGTGGAGCGCGGCGCCGAGCTCGTCGCTCAGGAGCTCGGGTGACTGCGCCAGCTCGGTGGCGAGATTGCCGGCGGACTCGACCCACTGAATCGTCGTGTGCGCCGCGACGAGATCGGCGAAGCCGCTCGGGGGGTCGATGTCCTCGACGTGCGCGCCGGCCTCGGCGGCCGCGGTGGCGACCTTCTCGATCGCCGTCTGGGCGGCCGGCTCGACCCGCGACCAATGGGGAGTGCGCATGAGCGCGATCCGGGGCGGCGAGCCGTCGCCCGCAGGCACCGCGAACCCAGCGGACTGCGGAGCGAGCACCCCCGCGACGAGCCTCAGGTCCGGGATGGTGCGGGCGAAGAGCCCGACGGTGTCGAGCGAATGGGAGAGGAGCTTGACCCCGTCGCGGGGGAAGGTGCCGAAGCTCGGCTTGTAGGCGATCACCGCGCAGTAAGACCCCGGGCGGTTGATCGAGCCGGCCGTCTGGGTGCCCGTGGCGAGGGGGATGGTGCCGGCCGCGACGCCGGCGGCCGATCCGCTCGACGAGCCGCCGGGAGTGCGGGCTCGGTCGAGCGGATTGAGGGTATCGGTGGCGAACATCCAGGCGAATTCCGAGAGCTTGGTCTTGCCCACGATAATCGCCCCCGCTTCGCGGAGCAGGCGCACGGCTCCGGCATCGCGGTGGGGACGATGCCCGGCGTAGATGGGCGAGCCGTACTCGGTGGGGTAGTCGACGGTGTCGAAGTTGTCTTTGATGCCCACGGGGAGGCCGAACAAGGTGAGCGCGGCCCGTTCTCGCTCATCGAGACCGTCGAGCGAAGCGGCGCGCTCGAGCAGCACGCTCGCGTCGATCGCCGCCCACGCGCGGAGGTCGTCCTCGCCCACCGCAGCCAAAAACCCGGAGGCGACCTCAGCACAGGAGGTCTCGCGCGCCCGCAGGCGGTCGCGCAGCCCCACCCCGCCCTCGGCCCTCACCGCGCCCTCGGCCCTCACCGCGCCGGGGCGACGGCGAGCTCGGCGCCGGCAAGCAGCGAGCCCCAGCCGCTCAGGCGCGGATCGATCCCCACCATGCGCAGCGCCTTCCACAGGGTCACGGCGACGGAGTCGAAGACCGGCTTGCCGAGCTCCTGCTCGAGCTCGGCGACGAGCTGGGCACCGGCGAGGCCGGTACAGATCAGGAGGATGCAGTCGGCGCCGGGGGAATCGGCAGCCCGGACGAGGGAGCGGACCTGGTCCTCGCCGACGAGGGCGAATTCGCGGTTACCGCTGATCCCGGCGTTGGCGGTGGAGACGACGTGCACCCCCGCGTGTCCGTAAACCTCGGCGATGCGGTCCGCGACCACGTCGGTGTAAGGGGCGGCGAGACCGCACCGCTCGAAGCCGAACTGGGTCATGACCTCGAGCTGGGCGAGGGTGGAGGTGGAGCTGGGAACGTCCGTGCGCTCGGAGATCAGGGCGCACAGCTCGCGGTCGGCCTCGATGCCCCTCCACGCCCCCGAGGTGCCATTCCACGCGATCGCGTCGACGGCGGCGTCGCTCAGGAGCTCGGCCGCCGCGAGCATGGTCTCGGCCGAGAACTGGTCGGTGTGGCGTCGCTCGAGGGTGATCGCCTCGACCTTGATCCGGGTGAAGTGGTGCGAGAGGCGATCGTCGTAGTCGCGGCTCATGAGCCCGGTCAGGGGCTCGAGCACGGTGTTGCTGGAAGGAGTGATGTGTCCGAGCTTGCGCCGTTGCTCGGAGGGCACGTATCGGTGGTTCAAGGTTCCTCGCTAATCCCCGCGGGCCTCATTTGGTCTTACCAACTGACCTGAACGGTAGGGCGACGGGGAGGCTCCGTCAAGCGCGGCTCACTCCAGCTGCGCGTTCGCGGGATCGGACTTGAGCACCGAGCGCATCCCCCGCTCGGCCTCGGCGAGGTGCAGGCGCATCGCCTCGCGCGCGCCCTCGCGATCGCCGGCAGCGATCTGGGCGACGATCCGATCGTGCATGCGACGCGCCCCCCGGACGATCTTCTCGTTGGCCAGGGTCGGCAGTTGAACGGTGATTAGAGCCTCGCGGATCGAGTCGAGCAGGAGCTCGAAGAACTCGTTGGCGGTAGCGGTGGCAATGGTCCGGTGGAACTCGACATCGGCGAGAGCCGCCTCCTCCGCCGACATCCCCGGCTGCAGCCGGTCGGCCGCTTCGCGCAGCGCCTGCACCTGCTCGGGCGAGGCTCGCTGGGCCGCGAGGCCGGCGTTCTCGACCTCGACGAGCGCGCGCGCCTCCATGAGCTTGCCGTAGTCGAGCCGCTGGCCGCGGAGGTAGAGGGTGAGCGACTCGGTCACCGTGTCGCGCCCGAGGGCGCGGACGACGTGGCCGCGCCGGGGACTGTCAACGAGCAGGCCCTTGGCGATGAGCGAGCGCACCGCCTCGCGCACCACTGGGCGCGAGACCCCGAACTGGGCGCACAGCTCGCGCTCCGAGGGGAGCTTGTCCCCCGGCTCGAGGCGGCCAGAAACGATCGAGTCGGTGACCGCCGAGGCCACCTTGTCCGCCAGCCGCATCGAGCGGGCGACGGGCTCGAACCCGTTTGCTGCCATCGCCGGAGCGTAGGGTGTTGCCCAGATGGCAGTCAATCACGCGTTTCGCCTGATATCACGCCCTGTTGGGCTGCCCTCGGGCGAGAACTTCGAGTTCATCGACGGGCCGGTGGGGGAGCCCGGCCCCGACGAGGTCCTCGTCCGCATCCTCTACATCTCGCTTGATCCCGCCATGCGGGGGTGGATGAACGACACTCGCTCCTACGTTCCGCCGGTGGGAATCGGCGAGGTCATGCGCGCGCTCGGCCTCGGTCGCGTGGAGGAGTCGCGCCACCCCGACTTCGGGGTCGGCGATCACGTGATCGGCGTTCTCGGGGTGCAAGAACGCGCGATCGTGCACGGCGGCGGCCTGACACCCGTCGACCCGGTGCTGGCCCCGCTGCCCGTGCATCTGGCGGCGTTGGGGATGACCGGGCTCACCGCCTACTTCGGACTCCTCGACATCGGGCACCCCGAACCCGGCGAGACCGTCGTGGTCTCCGGTGCGGCTGGCGCCGTCGGCGGCGTCGTCGGGCAGATCGCCAAGCTCAAGGGCGCCCGGGCGGTGGGGATCGCCGGTGGCCCCACCAAGTGCCGGTACATCGTCGAGGAGCTCGGATTCGACGCGGCCATCGACTACAAGCGCGAGGACGTCGCCGCCGCGCTGCGCGACCGCTGCCCGGAGGGCATCGACGTCTACTTCGACAACGTCGGGGGCGAGATCCTCGACGCCGCCCTCGCCCACCTCGCCCGGCGCGCGCGGGTGGTGATCTGCGGTGCCGTATCCCAGTACAACGCGAGCGACGGCATGAGGGGCCCGGCCAACTACATGTCGCTGCTCGTGAACCACGCGAGCATGACCGGCTTCGTTGTCTTCCATTACGCCGAGCGCTACGAGGAAGGGCGGCGCGCGCTGACCGATTGGTACCGCAGCGGCGAGATCACTTCGCGCGAGGACATCGTCGACGGTCTCGAGACCTTCCCCGACGCCCTGATCAAGCTGTTCACGGGAGATCACCTCGGCAAGCTCATGATCCGGGTCGCCGAGGATTGAGCGCCCCCACCCGCGCCATCGAGCGAGCGCTCACGTCGATTCTCGGCCCCGAGGGCACACGCCCAGGGAGCGACCGCGCCTACCTCGCCGACGCCACCGAGAGCCGCAGCCTGCGGGGCCGGGCCGACGCGGTCGCCCTGCCGGGGAGCGCCGATGAAGTCGCGCGTGTGGTCAGCTGGTGCTACGAGCACGACGTGCCCGTCATCACCCGCGGCGGCGGCACCGGGTTCGCGGGCGGGGCGGTACCCATCGACGGCGGAGTCGTGCTCGCGCTCGAGCGCCTGCGCTCGATACGCCAGTTCGACCCCGAGCTGTGGCGCATTCACCTCGAGGCCGGAGTGAGCACCGCGGATCTCAGGCGCCGCGCGCGCGAGAACGGGCTCTACTACCCGCCCGACCCGGGGGCCGCCGAGCAGTCTCAGCTCGGGGGGAACATCGCCACCAACGCGGGCGGCCCCCACGCCTTCAAGTACGGCGTCACCGGCGCGTGGGTCACCGGCCTCGAGGTGGTGGTGGCACCCGGAGAGCTCATCGCCATCGGCGGTCCGGTACGCAAGGACGTCGCCGGCTACGACCTGAAATCCCTGCTCATCGGCTCCGAGGGGACGCTGGGGATCGTCACCGCCGCCTGGCTGCGCCTGATCCCCGCGCCCGAAGCGGCGCTCCCCGTCGCCGCGAGCTACGCGAGCGCCAGGGAGGGTTGCGCGGCGATCCTCGGCGTGCTCGCCAACGGGCTCGCGGCCGCGGCACTCGAGTACCTCGACGGCGGCGCCCTCGACGCGACGCGGGGCGCCTTCCCGGGGGAGCTGCCCGCCGAGGCCGCCTTCATGGTCATCACCGAGGCCGACGGCTCCGAGGCGGAGGCGGCGCGGCTCCACGCGGAGCTCGTCGAGGTGCTGAGCGAGGGCGCCCGCTCGGTCCACGCACCGCGCGAGGCGCGCGAGGTCGCCGCCCTGTGGCGCTGGCGTGCCGGGACCTCGCCCGGAGTCACCGCGAAGCGTGGGGGAAAGGTGAGCGAGGACATCGTCGTTCCCGTCGACCGGCTCCTCGAGGCCATCGAGGAGACGGTGGCGATCGGGGGCCGCCACGGCCTCGAGGCCTGTAGCTGGGGGCACGCCGGCGAGGGCAACCTGCACTCGACCTTGCTCATCTCCCCCGGGGAGCCCGACGAGCTCGCGAGCGCCGAGCGCGCCGCCGACGAGCTCTTCGCGCTCGCGAGCGCGCTCGGCGGCTCGGTCTCGGGCGAGCACGGGCTGGGGTGGGTGAAGCGGGGAGCGCTCGCGCGTCAGTGGCCGCCCGCCGCGGTCGCGCTCCACGAGCGGGTCAAGGGGGTCTTCGACCCGAAGGGCTTGCTCAACCCGGGCAAGAAGCTGGCTCGCGCGCTCCCTCCTTACTAACAATGTCCTAAAGGTGAATATCGGCTCTGCCTGGGTAAGGTTGCCGAAATGCCGCGCTCGCGGCATCTGCAACGGGAGAATGGAGCAGATATGAGGAAGCGCGCGCGGCTGCCCGGTGCGATTGCCATCGGCCTGATCCTGGTCTTCGTGCTCGCTGCTTGCGGCAGCAGTAGCAGCAACAACAGCACGTCAAGCTCGGGCGGGGCGGCATCTACGGGGGCTGCCAAGCAGGGTGGGACGATCAAGATCGGGACAGTCGGGCCTGATTCCTACGATCCTCAGGAGTACCAGACCGTTCAGGCCGACTCGGCGATGCATCTCGTCTACGAAGGCCTGCTCGCCTTCAAGGACGCCACCGGACAGGCGAGCACCGAGCTGGTGCCGGCACTGGCCGACGCCATCCCCACGCCGACCAACGGCGGTAAGACCTACGTCTTCCACATCCGGTCTGGGTTGCACTATTCCGACGGCGAGCCGGTGGAGGCGAGTGACGTCGTCAACATGGTCAAGCGCAACCTCTTCCTCGGCGGCCCGTTCTCCTCGTTCTTCAACGACATCGTCGGTGCCACCAAGTACGCGGCGGCGAAGAAGACCGGCGCACCGCTTACCGGCATGATCGCCGACGACAAGACGGGCAAGCTGACGATCCACCTGATGACTCCGGACACGCGCGTGCTCTACGCGTTCGCGATCGGCGAATCGGGAGTCGGCCCGAAGAGCAAGGCGGTCTTCAAGAACATGACCGGGCACCCGTTCCCTGGTGACGGGCCGTACACGCTCAAGGTCGTGAGCCCGTCGCCGACGAACGGCGAGTTCATCCTCACCAAGAACCCGAAGTTCGACATCCCGACGATCGCCAAGGGCAATGTCAACCAGATCGATGGCATGGTCTCGACCAACGTCAACACCATGACCGAGAACGTGATCAACGGGACGCTCGACTACATGACCGAGGACCCCGTGGGCGATCTCCTCCCGCAGGTGGAGGCCAAGTACAAGGATCGCTTCCTGATCGGCCCCGGCTACCCGAACACGTACTACTTCTTCATGAACTCGACGCTCGCGCCGTTCAACAAGCTCGCGGCGCGAGAGGCCGTCAACTACGCGATCGACAGCCGCGCCCTCGAACGGATCTTCGGTGGGCGCCTGCACCCGACCTGCAACCTGCTGCCTCCGGGAATGGTCGGCTACACGCCTATAACGCCCTGTCCGTGGGGTGACCCCAATGGGCCGGGGAACATCGCCAAGGCCCAGGCCCTGGTCAAGTCGGCGGGATTGACGGGATCCCCGGTCACGGTGTGGACGAACACCAAGGACCCACGGCCGGCGATCGCCGACTACCTGCGTTCCACGCTCGACCAGATCGGGTTCAAAGCGTCGACGAAGACGGTGAACCAGACCGTGTACTTCTCGACGATCGGGGACCCGAAGACCAAGGCGCAGATCGGATTCGACGACTGGTTCCAGGACTTCCCGCATCCGGGTGACTTCATGGGCAACCTGCTCACCACCGCGGCGGCCAAGTCCCTCCCGTCGTTCAACTCCGGCTTCGTCAGCAATCCGTACATCGATAGCCAGGTCAACAAGCTCGACGCCCAGCCGGCGGCGAGTGTCGCGTCCGGGTGGGCGGCGCTGGACAAGTACGTCAACGATCCGCAGCACGCCTACGTTGTGCCCTACGGCAACGAGGAGGACACGGCGTTCTATTCCACCCGCATGAACGTCAGCCAGTGCTCGGGGTATCCGAACCTGGCCCACCGTGTCGACTGGTCGTTGCTCTGTCTGAAGTAGTCCTCGATGGCTCGGCGGGAGGGTGCACAGGCGCCCTCTCGCCGAGCATATAATCGCCCGCTGTGGCCACTGAGCCCGCACCCGTCGCGTCTACCGAGGGGACGGGGTTCGAGGCCGTCGCCGAGCGCGAGCATGCTGTCGGCGTCGGCCCCTGGAAGCTGGCGGGCCGCCGCCTGCGGCGCAACAAGGTGGCGCTCGGCTTCCTCGTTCTCTTCGTGCTCCTGGTGGCGCTGGCGCTCGCCGCTCCGATCTGGGCGCACGACGTCGCCCACACCGACCCGGATGCGAACCATCTCACGGAGTCGCTCAGGGAGGGCAAAGGCTCGGTCAACGTCGTTGCCTTCAGCGGCATCCCGATCGGCCCGCAATGGTTCAAGGCGGGCGGCAAGTTCCTCCTCGGTGCCGACGGCAATGGGCGCGACATCATGGTGCGGCTCCTCTACGGCGCCCGCACCTCGCTGGAGATCGGGGTCAGCGCGGCGCTCATCACGACGATCCTGGCGGTGATCGTGGCGCTCTTGGCCGGCTATCTGGGCGGCATCGTCGACACCATCCTCACCCGCGCCATGGACATCGTCTGGGCCTTTCCGGTCGTCATCCTCGGCGTCGCTCTCGGTACCGCGCTCTCGATCGGCGGCCTGTCGCTTGGACCCATCACCATCCAGAGCGGGTCGCTGGCGATCCCCATCCTCATCATCGGGTGCGTCTACGTGCCGTACATCGCGCGCCCCCTGCGAGGACAGATCCTCTCGCTGCGCGAGAAGGAATTCATCGAGGCGGCGCGGGCGCAGGGCATGGGCTCGGTCCGGATCATGTTCTCGGAGATCCTCCCCAATCTCGCCTCGACGATCGTCGTCTTCTTCCCGCTCTCGATCGCCAACGCGATCCTCCTCGAGGCCTACCTGTCGTTCCTCGGCGCGGGCGTCCAGGCGCCGACGCCGTCGTGGGGGGAAATGATCAGCGAGGGCATAAACCGGATCACCACCGCCCCGCACCTGACCATCGTGCCCGGCGTCATGCTCATCCTCACGGTGCTGTCGCTGAACATCTTCGGCGACGGCGTGCGCGATGCGCTGGACCCGCGCGCCAAGGTGCGGATGGAGCTCTAGATGGCCCGCTTCATCATCAGGCGCCTGCTGGGAATGCTCGCTGTGCTCTTCGCGATCTCGGTGGTGACGTTCACGATCTTCAACGTGATCCCCAACGGCGACCCCGCGGTGCGGCTCGCCGGCCACAGCACCACCCCCTCGACGATCGCCGCGATCCGCCGCCAGTATGGATTCGACAAACCGGTCTACGTCCAGTACGTGCGCACGATGGAGAAGATCTTCAACGGGAGCCTCATCTCCTATTCCACCCAGACCAACGTCGACACCGAGATCGGACACGACCTCCAGCCGACGGTCTCATTGGCAGTGGGGGCCGCGCTGATGTGGATGTTCTTCGCGATGTGCCTCGGCCTGTACACGGCGCTCAAGGCGGGCAAGTTCGCGGACCGCTTCCTCACCGTGCTCGCGCTCGTGGGGATCTCGATGCCCGTCTTCTGGGTCGGCGCCCTCATGAGCTACTACCTCGGCTTCAAAGCCGGAATCTTCCCCAACGGGAGCTACACGTCGATTACCCAGAACCCGATCCAGTGGGCCTACCACCTGATCCTGCCCTGGACGGCGCTGTCCATCCTCTACGTGGGGGTCTACTCGCGCCTGCTGCGCTCGAACATCCTCGACACGATCAACGAGGACTTCGTGCGCACCGCGCGCGCCAAGGGGCTCTCGGAGCGCAGGGTTCTGGTCAAGCACGTGCTGCGCAACTCGTTGATCCCGGTGATCTCGCTCTGGGGGCTCGACTTCGGGGCGGTCATCGGCGGCGGCGCCCTCGTCACCGAGTCGGTGTTCAACCTCGGCGGCGTCGGCCAGTACGCGGCCAACTCGATCCAGTCCCTCGACGTGCCGCCGGTGATGGCGCTGACCATCTTCATCGCCTTCTTCGTGGTGTTGTTCAACACGATCGCGGACATCCTCTACGCGTACCTCGACCCGCGGATCAGGCTCGCGTGAGCCCCGGCCCGCTCCTCGAGGTCAAGGACCTGGGCGTCTCCTTCGCCACCGAAGACGGGACCGTCCGCGCCGTCGACGGGGTCTCGTTCACGCTCGCGCCTCGGGACATCCTGGCCATCGTCGGCGAGTCGGGCTCGGGCAAATCCGTGAGCGTGATGACGCTCATGGGGCTCACCCGCGGCGTGAACGCTCGCTTCGAGGGCTCCGCGCACTTCGCCGGGACAGATCTCATCACCGCCAGCGAGGAGCAGATGCAGCGGGTGCGCGGCGCCGAGATCGCCATGGTCTTCCAGGACCCGATGTCGTCGCTCGACCCCGTGTACCGGATCGGCGAGCAGATCATCGAGCAGATCCTCGCGCATGAGGACGTCTCCAAGATCGACGCCCGCTACCGGACGATCGAGCTCCTGGACCAGGTCGGGATCCCACAGGCGGCAGAGCGCGTCGACGCCTACCCGCACGAGCTCTCGGGGGGGATGCGCCAGCGCGTGATGATCGCGATGGCGCTCTCGTGCGATCCGAGCATCCTCATCGCCGACGAGCCCACGACGGCCCTCGATGTGACGATCCAGGCGCAGATCCTCGAGCGCATCAAAGATCTGCGTGATCGCACCGACACCGCGGTGATCCTCGTGACCCACGACCTCGGCGTCGTGGCTGACGTCGCCGACCGCATCGCCGTGATGTACGCCGGGCGGATCGTCGAGCAGGGAACGGTTGACGAGATCTTCTACGACCCTCAGCACCCCTACACGTGGGGCCTGCTCGGATCGATCACGCGCTTGGATCGCGAGCGCCCGCGCCGCCTGCCCTCGATCCCCGGCGTGCCGCCGTCGCTCATCGACGCACCTCGGGGCTGCCACTTCCGCCCGCGCTGTCCGCACGAGTTCGATCGCTGCCCGGAGGTGCCCACCCTCGAGGCGCGTCTTCCTGAGGCGCCCGGGCACCTGGATCGCTGCTGGCTCTCGGTCGAGGACAAGCGCAAGCGCCGTGAGGTGCTACCCGGCCAGATCGGCCTCGCGCGCCCGGAGGAAGCACCGGCATGAGCACTACCACGCAGTCGGAGAAAACCGTCATCTTCATCGACCACCTCAAGCTCTACTTTCCGATCCGGCAGGGAATCGTCTTTCGGCGCGAGATCGGACGCGTGCACGCCGTGGACGACGTGACGCTGCGCCTGCGGGCAGGACAGACGCTGGGGCTGGTAGGCGAGTCCGGCTGCGGCAAGACAACGCTCGCTCGATGCATCGTGCGGCTGCTCCACCCCACCGACGGCCAGATCCAGTTCGAGGGCCGCGACATCACGCACGCGAGTACCCGCAATCTCCGCGGGCTCCGCGGCGACATGCAGATCGTCTTCCAGGACCCCTACGCGTCGCTGAATCCCCGCAAGCGCGTGGGTCAGATCATCGGCAGTCCGATGGCCCTCCACGGCACCCCCAAAGCGGAGATCGCAGGCCGGGTGCGCGATCTCCTCGCCCGCGTCGGGCTCTCGCCCGAGCACGTCAATCGCTTCCCGCACGAGTTCTCGGGGGGCCAGCGCCAGCGCGTGGGGATCGCCCGTGCGCTCGCGCTCGAGCCGCGCCTGATCGTCCTCGACGAGCCGGTGTCCGCGCTCGACGTCTCGATCCAGGCGCAGATCGTCAACCTGCTCGACGACCTCCAGGACGACTTCGGTCTCACCTACCTGTTCGTCGCGCACGACCTGAGCGTGGTGCGCCACATCTCGGACTCGATCGCGGTCATGTACCTCGGCAAGATCATGGAGGTCTCGCCCGCCGAAGAGCTCTACACGAAGCCGATCCATCCCTACACGAGCGCCCTCCTCGGGTCGATCCCGCTCCCCGACCCCAGGCAGAACCGTCTGCGCAAGCGGACCCTGCTCGAGGGCGAGCCGCCAAGTCCGATCAATCCGCCCCCAGGGTGCCGGTTCCACCCCCGATGCCCGCACGCGACGGAGGTCTGCCGCCGGGTCGAACCGCCGCTCGTCGAGTACGCCGGCGGTCATCTCGCCGCCTGTCACCATCCGCGCAACGTCACCGCCGAGGACATCAAGGCTGCGACGCGCTCGGACACGAGCCCGGTGAGCGCCGGGCCAGAGCTGCCCGAGGCCGCGGAGGCGGCGGCCTAAACGGGCAGCGACTGCACGCCCGCCTCGAGATCGAGGAGCAGGCGCTTGCGCTCGAGGCCGCCCCCGTAGCCGGTGAGGCTCCCGTCGGCACCGATCACGCGGTGGCAGGGGACGATGACGGAGATGGGATTGCGGGCGTTGGCCAGGCCCACCGCCCGCGGCGCTCCGGGGCGACCGATCCGCGCCGCCAGCTCGCCGTAGCTCACCGTCTCGCCATAGGGAATCGCGAGCAGCGCCTGCCACACCGCGAGCTCGAACGGGCTGCCGGCCGGGGCGAGCGCCAGGTCGAAGCCGCGGCGGCGGCCGGCGAAGTACTCCTCGAGCTGGGTGCGCGCGAGCGCGAATGCCTCCGCGCTCCGGGTCCATCCGCCCGCCGCTCGCATCGGGTTGCCGCCGCCCTGCATGTAGAGCATCCGGAGCTTGTCCTCGTCGCCCGCGAGGAACAGCTCGCCGATCGGGCTCTCGAACGTGCAGTAGAGCATCGCTACCGGGCCGCCAAGGCGGGCATCGGGGTGGCCGCGGCGGCCCACAGATGCTGCACCGCGTAGGCTCGGTACGGCCGCCACCGCTCAGCGATCGCCGCCGCCGCGACCGGGCGCCCGTCGCACCCGAGCGCCTCGAGGCCGCGCCGCACGCCGAGGTCGGTGGGGAGGAAGGCATCGGCGTCGCCGAGCACGCGCATGGCGATGTAGGCCACCGTCCACGGGCCGATGCCCGGGAGCGCGAGCAGCGCCCGCTCGGTGCTCGCGCGGCCCTCGCCCGCGTCGAGGATGAGCTCGCCGCCCGCGAGGGCCTCGGCGAGGCCGAGCACGGCGCGCCGGCGCGCGGCGGGCATGGCGAGCGCTTGCGCTCCGCCCCCTACAAGCGCGGCGGCGGTCGGGAAGACATGGGTGACGGCTCCGACGGGACGATCGAGCGGCTCTCCGCAGGCGGCCACGAGGCGTGCTGCCAGCGTGGTGGCGGCGGCGACGGAGACCTGCTGGCCGAGGACGGCGCGCAGCGCCAGCTCGTCGGCGTCGACGTGCCCGGGAACCCGGCGCCCGGGGGCGGCGCGGACGAGCGCGCCGATGACCGGATCGGCGCCGAGCACCGCGAGCACCGGCTCCGGGTCGCGGTCAAGATCGAGAAGCGCTCGGCAGCGCTGAGCCGCCGTGCCGAGGTCGCGCTCGTCGGTGAGCCACACACGAGCCTCCACGAACTCCGTCCCGGGCCCGAGCTCGACCACGGCGGGACCGCCCGGCAGGCGCAGGCTACGGCGGTAGCGGTCCTCGACGACCTCCTCGACGCCGTCGACGGCACGCCGTCCGAGGAAGGCGATCAGCCCCTCGGCATCGAGCGGCCGCCGATAGGGCAGTCGACACGTGATCGGAGTCTCAGCCATACGCCACCGTTGAACGTCGACCACCGCGGGTTTGTGAGATGCGCTTCCCGCGCGTGGCCGCGCCGTGGCGGCGCGGCCCGCGCTGAAACTGGGGCCGCGAAGCGGCCCCGACTACCGGATCGCGTCGACGCGCTCGCCGAGCGCCTCGACTGCCTTCTCGATGTCCGGAGCGATCAATGTGTAGATCTCGCTGCTCTCGACCGTCTCCCTGACCTTCTCGAGCGTGGGAGCGATCGAGTCCATGAGCTCGGCGCGATTCCCGTTGGTGCTCAAGGCCACGTAAGCGGCACCGGCCCCGCCGAGCACGACGATCTTCCTGAAGCTCGGCAAGAACAGGCCGATGATGCCGCGCCTACGGCGCAGTCTCTTGTCCGCGACGGCGAGGGCGGCCAGCGCCCGGCCCAGTTCTTTGCTGTTCCTGTCTATCTTCACTCGCGCCTCCGTTCGGCTGCCAAAGATCGGGCGCAGCACTACCACCCGAATCAACTTGAAGGGGATTCCCATCGCACCACCGACGCCGCCGCTGGCCAGGAAGCCAACGGCGAAGGGAGTGGTTACCAGCCCGTCTCCGGCCATCACGCCGCCGGCGAAGGTCTCTACCCGGGGGATCATCTTCTCGCCGCTCAGCTGCGCCTTGATCTGTGTCTGCGCCTTCGTCCGGACCTGCGTCGCTACCTCCGCGCCCTTCTCCTTAACCGTCTCCTCTGCTTGGGCCTTGAGGGCCGGGATCTTCTCCTTGATCACGGCCTCGCCCATGGCGATGACCTGGGGAAGCTGCTCCTTGACCTTCGTCTCGGCGAGGGCCATGAGCTTCTCGCCCAGGCTCAGGAAGAACTGCTGAATCTTTTCCTTGATCATGACTTCACCGTGGGCTCGAAATGACGGCGATCAGCGCGCAAGGTTGCTCACCGCCTTTCCCGCCAGCATCCCGGCCGCGAACCCGGAGGCGATCCGTGTCACCGGGCCCGCCTCGGCGTGTCGCCGCTTCGCTTCGTCGAAGGAGAAGCTGAGCAAGGGGGTGACTTTGCTTCTCACGTCGGCGAGAACGGGTCCGATCATTTCGAACACGTCGCGAGGATTCATAGCGACACCTCCTGTGCCGGGAGCTCGATGAGCCCGCAGCTGGCTGATGGGTAAGCGAGGGCCCGGGCCGTGCGCGCAGAGGAACGATGGGTGGACAACGATCCCTGCGGCGACAGACTTGCGATGGGCACGGCCAACCCTCTCTCTCGGGCACGCTCGACAAGCGCCGCATCAACCTATCTTCTCGCCCAAGAGCGCGCAGAGAAAGCTCGCGTACCGAAAAATGAAAGGTCCGCAAATAGCGACATTTTTAGCCATTGATTTTCGCCGGTAAATGCATGGCTCGCGCTTATTCGCGAGGCGGCGAAAATGTCGGTCATGCGGCTGTTTTTCAGAGTGCCAGGGGGCTCCGGGCGGGTCCGCTCGCCGCCGCCGACTACCCGATAATGCGTGTATCGCGCCGGAGTCCACAGCGAGCGGCTGGAGGCATTGGGCCAGCCGAGCGATCGACTGGCTAGAGCCAGACCACAACCCGGCCGGGGTTGTTTACGGCACCCTGATCATCGGCGCCGTGCTCGCGACCGAAAGCGTCCGTCGCGAGACCTTGCTCGACACGGTGGGAGCGACCCTGCTCGCCCTCCTCCTCTACTGGCTGGCGCATTCCTACGCGGCGACGCTGGGGGAGCGCTTGGACAAGGCGACCCCGCTGAGCGCCATGGGGGTCCTGCGCTCGCTCCTTCGCGACCGGGCGATCGTCCGCGGGGCCATGATTCCGATCCTCGCCCTGCTCATCGCCTCCGCCGTCGGTGCCACGCTTGAGACGGCAGTCCTCGCCGCGGTGTGGACGTCGTCGGCGACCATCGTCGCCTTCGAGGTGCTGGCCGGCTTCCGCGCCCACCTGCGAGGGTCGGAGCTCGTCGTGCAGATCTTTACGGGCACCGTGATGGGCCTGGCGATCATCGCCCTGAGGACGGTGTTGCACTGACACGCCCGCACGGGACGACGGCGATCGTGTGGCTGCGCCGCGATCTCCGCCTCCACGACAGCCCGGCCCTGAGCGCCGCCACGCGCGAGCACGATCGCGTCGTGCCCGTGTTCATCCTCGACCCCGGGCTGCTCAGGGGCCGCTTTCCCTCGCCGGCGCGTGCTGCCTTTCTCCATGCCTGCCTGCGCGAGCTCGCGCGCGCGATCCGCGAGCGCGGTGGCGCCTTGGTCGTACGCGAGGGCCGCCCGTGGGTCGAGCTTCCCCGTCTGGCCAGCGAGGCGCGCGCGAGCGGCGTGTATTGGGCCGCTGACGTCTCCCCGTACGCGCAGGGGCGCGACCGACGAGTCGGGGCCGCGCTCGAGCGCGCGGGCGTCGCCGCGGTCATCCACCCGGGCAACTTCGCCGCCGATGTCGCGGCGATCCGCACCACCCAGGGCCGGCCCTACCGCGTCTTCACTCCGTTCTATCGGAGCTGGGAGAGCGCCCCGCGCCGTGAGCTCGAGGCAGTGCCCGGGGTACTCCACGCGCCCTCGCGGCTCGCCCGCGGTCGGCTTCCGAGCCTCGCGGCGCTCGGCGCCGTGGATCCGCCCGCGCGCCTCGTCGAGCCCGGCGAGGAGGCGGCGCGGCGGGCGATGAAGGCGTGGCTCGAGGGCGGCCTGGCCCGCTACGCAGCGCGCCACGACCGCCTCGCGGGCGGGACCTCGCAGCTCTCGCCCTACCTGCATTTCGGCTGCTTGTCGGCGCGCGAGCTCGAGGGCGAGGTGGCCCGCCGGCGTGGCGCCGGCGCGGCCGAGTACCGGCGCCAGCTGTGCTGGCGCGACTTCTTCGCCCACGTGCTCCTGCACCATCCTCAGGCCGCGCGACAGGAGCTGCAGGAGCGCTACCGCTCGCTGGAATGGGACGATCACGAGGACCTCCTCGAGGCTTGGCGCCGCGGGTGCACCGGCTACCCGCTCGTCGACGCGGCCATGCGCGAACTCCGGAGCACCGGGTGGATGCACAACCGGGCCCGGCTGGTCGTGGGGTCGTTTCTGACCAAGGACCTGCATCTCGATTGGCGCCGCGGCGAGGAGCATTTCATGCGCTCCCTGCTCGACGCGGATGAGGCCAACAACAACGGCAACTGGCAGTGGATCGCTTCGGTCGGAGCGGACCCCGCGCCGTACTTCCGGCGGCTTCTGAACCCCGTGGCCCAGCAGCGCCGCCACGATCCCACCGGTGAGTACGTGCGCCGCTGGGTCCCGGAGCTGGGCGACGTCCCCGACGAGCGCCTGGCCGAACCCTGGCGCATGAGCGAGGCCGAGCAGTCGGCCGCCGGCTGCGTGCTCGGTCGCGACTACCCTCTCCCGATCGTCGACCACGCCGCCGAGCGCGAACGCGCGATCGCCCGCTACCGCGCTGCCCGCTAGGGGTACCCTCAACGTATGTGCAGAAATATCCGGACTCTCTACAACTTCGAGCCCACGACCACGGACGCAGAGGTCCGTGACGCTGCGCTTCAATACGTACGCAAGGTCAGCGGTTTCACCAAGCCCTCGCAGGCCAACGCCGAGGCGTTCGAGCGTGCCGTCGAGACGATCGCGGCGGCCACTCAGGACCTCTTTGCCGAGCTCGTGACCGGGGCACCGCCCCGCGATCGCGAGACCGAGGCGGCCAAGGCCCGCGCGCGCTGGGAGCGCCGCGCCGCCACGGCCGCTTAGGCGAGCTACTTCCTGCGGCTCTTGGAGCCGTAGAGGAGGCGCTTGGGGACGCGTACCGGGGCGAGCTTCTCGACCGCCTCGCCCGCGAACAGTCTCGGCTCGGCCTTGGCCACGAGCTCCTGGAGCTCGCGGCGCTGGCGCGCGGAGAGGTTGCTGGGGCGCCCGCGACCGATTTTGACGAGTTCGGCGACCCGGCGCCACTCGGCGGAGTCGAGCTTCGAGATGTGCTCGCGCGCGAGCACGGCGATCTCGGCGAGGGCGAGGAGCCTGAGGATGGGGATGCGGCGCAGACCGGGAAGATGCCCAGCGGTCCGGCCGAGGAGTTTGACGGCAGGAGAAGCCATGTTTGGTGATTCTAGTTCGGCGCCACGGGCGGCCCAGTCCACCCTCGGTTTACTATGGGGTGCGTGCGCAATGGCACTAGAAGGTAAAGGGCTTCGGGGGCGAAGCTGGACGCGGGGCTCACCGAGATCGTCCGATTCCTCTCACGGGGGGCGCCGTTCGACGCGCTGACCCCCGATGAGCTCACCGAGGTGGTGTCGGGGACGGAGGTGGAGTTCCATCTCGCCGGGGCGGTGATCCTCAGTGAGGACGGTGGGCCCGTGACCTTTTTGCGCGTCATCCACAGTGGTGCCGTGGACGTGGTGCACGACGGTCAGCTCCTCGACCTCATCGGGCCGGGCGACACCTTCGGGCACGCGGCCATGCTCTCGGGCCTGCCGCCGGGCTTCGAGGCGCGCGCCGCCGAGGACACGCTGTGCTACCGGATCGCCGCCGCCGTGGCCCGTCCCCTGCTCGATCGCGCCCGCAACCGCGAGCTCGCAGTCGGCGTCCACGACCCGGGCAAACAGCCGGTCGCCCGCTTGATCCGCTCCGCCACCGTTCGCTGCCCTCCGGAGACGAGCATCGCCGAAGCCGCGCGCCGCATCACCGAGGCGGGAGCGAGCGCAGCGATCATCGACCTTCCGGGCGACGATTTCGGCATCCTCACCGACCGCGACCTGCGCAAGCGAGTGGTCGCCGCTGACGTGCCGGCCTCCGCGCCGGTGGGGACGGTGATGACCGCGCCCGTGTTCACGGTGACGAGCGGCTGCCTCGGGGCCGAGGTGCTGTTCGAGCTCCTGGAGCGCGGGATCGATCATGCCGCCGTGGTCACCGAGCGCGGGCAGCTCGTGGGGGTGGTCGATGCCATCGACCTGTTCGCGGTGCAGCCACGCTCGTGGTTCGGGACCCGCTGGGCCATCGACCGCGCCCCCGACGTCGACGCCCTCGCGTCGGTGGCCGCTCGGCTCCCGTCGATCATGGTCGACCTGCACCGCTCGAGCCTGCGGGCGCTCGAGATCTCGCGCGTGCTCTCGGCGCTCGTGGATGCGGTGGCCCAGCGCGTGTTGGAGCTCGTGCCGGGCCCGGCGCCTTGGGGCGACGGGCTCGTCTGGGTTGCGGTGGGGAGCCAGGCGCGGCGCGAGCTCACCCCGGCCTCGAGCGCCGGCGGCGCGCTCGTGTGCACAGACCCGCCGCCGTCCTCGTGGACGGACGAGCTCGGGGCCGCCCTTGAGCGGTGCGGGTTCGATGGCGTGCCGATCGCGCGCAGCGCCGGCCAGTGGAGGCAGGCGGCGCCCGCAGACGAGCTCGCGCTCACCATGCTCGTCGACCACCGGGCGTTGTGGGGTACCCCGCGCGACCCGCTGCCCGTGCTCGACGGCGCCGCCGACGGCCCGCTGCTCGAGGCGCTCGCGCAGCGCGCGCTCGCGCACACCTCGCCCACCGGCTTCGACGCTGCCTCGGTCCTCAGCCTTGAGGGCCGGCGCGGCGACCGCCTCGATATTCGTGCCGCCGCCGTGCGCCCGATCGTCGAGCTCGCGCGCTGGGCAGGTGCGGCGGCCGGTCACACCGAGGGCTCGACCCTCGACCGGCTCCGCGCCGCCGCGGCGGCGGGGGTGATCGAGGACGCCGATGCGCGGACGCTCGCCGACGCCTTCGAGACCCTCTACGAGCTGCGCATCGCCCACCACATGGAGCAGCTCGCCGTGGGCGACGCCGCCGATGACCTGCTCGACCCGGCGGTCATGAGCCCGCTCACCCGCGGTCACCTGCGCGATGTCTTCCGCGCCGTGGCGGCCGCCCAGCGGACGGTGCTGCGGTGAGACGCCGGTCCCCACCCGAAGGCGCCGCCGCCGTCTTTGACAGCGCCCGCCGGCCTTCTGGGTCGGAGTGGTGGCGGCGGGCGGGGTGGTGCGCGATCGATCTCGAGCTCACGGGCCTCGACCCGCGCCGGCACGAGATCATCGCTCTCGGCGCCGTTCCCGTCGAGGAAGGGCGCGTCGTCCTCGGTGGCGCCCGCTACACCCTGGTGCGGCCGACCCACGCCCCCAAGCACGACGCCGTCCTCGTCCACAAGCTGCGCCTCGCCGATCTCCTCGACGCTCCCCCGATCGAGTACGCGGTCGACCTCCTGCTCGAGACCCTGGCGGGCCGGGTACCGGTGTTCCACACCGCGGCCGTCGAGCGCGCCTTCCTCACCCCGCTGCTCGCGAGACGCCGAGTACGCTTGCCCGACCCCGCCGATACCGAGGTCCTCGGGCGCACGTGGCTACGTGAGCGCGACGGGCAGGCGCCCGCGGGCATCGCCCTGAGCCGGCTCTCGGGCGCGCTCGGGCTTCCGGCCGAGCCCCCTCACCACGCCCTCGGGGACGCGGTGACCACTGCCCAGGCCTTCGTCGCGCTCGCGACCCACCTCGATCGTGTTTCCCGCCAGACGGTGGCGTCGCTCGTGCACGCGGGTCAGAACAGCTGGAGGTAGCGGTCGAGCTCCCATTGGGTGATCTGCTCGTGGGCGGCCTGGACCTCGCGGCGCTTGACCTCGATGTAGTAGTCGAGGTAGTCGCCGTCGCGGGTCTTGCCCAGAGCGTCGCGGAGCACCGTGCACTTCTCGAGCTCGCGGGTGGCGTCGAGCAGGTTGGCGGGGAGGGTCTCGATCCCGGCGGCGGCGCGCTCCTCGGCGCTCAGCTCGTAGAGGTTGGCGGAGTTGGGCTCACCGGGGTCAAGGCCGCGCTCGATGCCGTCGAGGCCGGCGGAGAGCATCGCCGTCGCGGCCAGGTAGGGGTTGCAGGACCCGTCCACGGTGCGGTCCTCGATCCGGCCCGGGCCCGGGATGCGGAGCATCTGAGTGCGGTTGTTGTAGCCGTAGCTGACGTAGGCGGGGGCCCAGGTGGCGCCGCTCATGGGGGCGCCCATGGCCAGGCGCTTGTAGGAGTTGACGGTGGGGGCGGTGAGGGCGATGTAGGCCTTGGCGTGGGCCTTGAGGCCCCCGATGAACTGGTAGGCGAGCTCGGAGAGGCCGAAGCCGCGGGGATCCTCGGCGGGGTCGCGCTCGAAGAGGTTGACTCCGTCGCGCCACAGGCTGACGTGGAAGTGGCAGCCGTTCCCCGTCAGGTGCGCGAAGGGCTTGGGCATGAACGTAGCGATGAGCCCGCGCTCCTGGGCCATGGTCTCGACCATGTAGCGGAAGAACACAGCGCGATCGCAGGTGGTGAGGGCGTCGGCGAAGCTGAAGTTCTGCTCGAACTGGCCGTTGGCGTCCTCGTGGTCGGTGGCGTAGTTGTCCCACCCGAGACCGGTCACGTTGTGCGAGACGGCGGAGACGAAATCGAGGTTGCGGGTGAGGGCGCGCATGTCGTAGCAGGGAAGCTCGAGGGTGTCGAGCGGATCGGCGAGCTCGATTCCGCCGTCGGCGGTGCGGCGCAGGATGAAGTACTCGAGCTCGGCCCCGACCTTGAGCTCGTAGCCGAGCGCCTCGGCGCGCTCGAGCGCTCCCCGGAGGATGGTGCGCGGGCAGAAGGGCCACGCCTCGCCCTCGACGGTCACGTCGCAGGCGAAGCGCGCGACCGTCGGCCGCCACGGGAGGACGGTGAAGCTGCGGGGATCGGGGATGGCGATCATGTCGGGATCGTGGGGCCCCTGGCCGATGTCCCCGGCCGCGAATCCGGCGAATCCCGCGCCCTCGGTCAGGAGGTCTTCGAGGTGATGGGCGGGGACGAGCTTGGCGCTCGGCTTGCCGTGCATGTCGACGAACTGGGCGAAGAGGAACTCGATCCCCTGCTCGGCGACGAGCTCGCGGACGTCGTCGGCGCTGGTGGGAGTGGCGGCCACGGCGGTAGGTATACCGGCGCGGGCGGGGCGCCGA
>DASZLV010000157.1:0-6149 GCA_035552215.1 Solirubrobacteraceae bacterium
CCGTCAGCGCAGCACGAACGACCGCCGGCGCCTCGGGACGGCTATCCAACTCGAGATGAACCGTAGCCTCGGTCACATCTGGCGAAGTCTCGCCTTCCCGGCGAGGAGACGGGGCAAACCACCGCGGTCAGGTTAGTGGGAGAGGCTTGGCAGGGTCGAGACCTGGCCTATCGGGATGATTGGGCCCGAGGCCTCTTCCCGGACGTTCGTTTTGATCGCTTTCGTCAAGGGTAAATCCAAGCTCATGCCATCGAATCTCTCACCCGTGGCGGCGCCGCCGAGCACCGCCGATCCACGCTTCCAGCCCGGGGCTTACATCTCCGACGGCGAAGCCCTCTATTGGGTGAAACGGGCGACCTTCGCGCCCACCCCGATGTCGTTGCGCGCGAACGTCCTCGTCGTGGAAGACTGCAGGACGGAAATGGTGCTCGAACTCGATATCGCCCGCGTCGACAATACCTGCACGCTCGTACGCGACGCGCCGACGCCGTGACCGAGAACGGCGACCGGACGGAATTCAGGCGCCGCTTGGGGCAGCAGCTCCGCGTCGACTCGATCCGCGCCAGCGATGCCGCGGGTTCGGGCCATCCCACCTCATCGATGTCCGCCGCCGATCTCATGGCCGTGCTCCTCGATGGCCATCTCCGGCTCGATTTCGAGCACGCCCGCGACCCCCGCAACGATCACCTGGTCTTCTCCAAGGGGCACGCCTCGCCGCTCGTCTACTCGTGCTTCAAGGCCGTGGGCGCGATCAGCGACGCCGACCTGCTGAGCTTCCGGCGCCTCGGGAGCCGCTTCCAGGGCCACCCGACACCGGTGCTGCCGTGGATCGACGTGGCGACCGGCTCGCTCGGCCAGGGGCTGCCCGTGGGAGTCGGCCTGGCGCTGGCCGCGAGCCGCCTCGATCGATCTCCGGCTCGCGTCTGGGTCCTGTGCGGCGACGGCGAGATGGCCGAGGGATCGATCTGGGAGGCCTTCGACCACGCGTCCTTCCTCCAGCTCGACAATCTCATCGCCATCGTCGACGTCAACCGGCTCGGGCAGACGGGCGAGACGATGCACGGCTGGGACCTCGATACCTACGCCGCCCGCGCCCGGGCCTTCGGCTGGGAGGCCCTCGCCGTCGACGGGCACGATGTCGAGGCGATCGACGAGGCGCTGACTCAGGCCGAGCAGAGCGGCCGGCCCTGCGCCATCTTCGCCCGGACCAAGAAGGGCCGGGGCGCGTCAGAGGTCGAGGATCTCCCCGGCAAGCACGGCAAGCCCCTCTCTGATCCCCAGCGCGCAATCGCGGAGCTCGGCGGCGAGCATGACATCCACGTCGAGGTGGCCAAGCCCACCGACGACTACGCGCCACCGCGCATCGAGGTCCCCGGCGGCCAGCTCCCCCGCTATTCGATCGGCGACGAGGTGGCCACCCGCAAGGCTTACGGCGAGGCACTCAAGGCCCTTGGAGACATGCGCGCAGACGTGGTCGCCCTCGACGGCGAGGTCGGTAACTCGACATTCAGCGAGATCTTCGGGGACGCCCATCCCGAGCGCTACTTCGAGATGTTCATCGCCGAGCAGCAGATGGTCGCCGCCGCGGTGGGGTTCCAGCGCCGGGGCTGGGTGCCGTTCGCCTCCAGCTTCGCCGCCTTCCTCAGCCGCGCCTACGACTTCGTGCGCATGGCCGCCGTGAGCCAGGCGAACCTGCGCCTGTGCGGGTCGCATGCGGGGGTGGCGATCGGCGAGGACGGCCCCTCGCAGATGGGACTCGAGGACCTGGCGTCCCTGCGCGCCATCACCTCGAGCGCCGTCCTCTGTCCCTGCGATGCCAACCAGACCGCCAAGCTCGTGGCGGCCATGGCCGACCGCGACGGGATCACCTACCTGCGCACCCAGCGCGGCGCAACCCCGGTCATCTACGACGCCGCCGAGGACTTTGCCATCGGCGGGAGCCGCGTCGTCCGGGAGGGCAACGACGTGACCCTGGCGGGGATCGGCCTGACCGTTCACGAGGCACTCGCCGCCGCCGAGCGGCTGGCCGCGGAGGGCATCGAGGCGCGGGTGATCGATGTCTACTCGATCAAGCCCATTGATGTGGACACCCTGGTTTCCGCGGCCGAGGACACGGGCGCGATCGTCACCGCCGAGGACCACCGGCCGGAAGGCGGGCTGGGCGACGCGATTGCCGGCGCGCTCGCCGAGGCCGGACACCCGGTGAGCATGCGCAAGCTCGCCGTCTATGAGCTTCCCGGCTCGGGCAAGCCCGAAGAGCTCATCCACCAGGCGGGCATCGACGCTGACGCGATCGTCGGCGCAGCGCGCGAGCTCGCTCACGCACTGGCGGGCTGAGAAGATGGAGGGCTCACACAACCGGCTCCGCGAGATCGAGGCGCTCGGTCAGTCGATCTGGCTCGACAATCTCGGCCGCCAGCTCCTCGATACCGGCGAGCTCCGCCGCCTGATCGAGGAGGACGGACTCTCCGGGGTCACCTCCAACCCGACCATCTTCGAGAAGAGCATCGGGCACTCAGACCGCTACGACGACCTCATCCGCGAGCTCGCCCGCGAGTTCGACGACCCCCAGGAGATCTTCGAGCAGGTCGCCTACCGCGACATCAGGGATGCCGCCGACCTGCTCCGCCCGACCTTCGAGAGCACCGGGGGCCAGGACGGCTACGTGTCCTTCGAGCTCGCGGCGTCACTGGCCGACGACACCGAAGGCTCCGTCACGGCGGCGCAGACGCACCAGCGCGCGATCGACCGCGCCAACGTCCTCATCAAGGTCCCGGGCACGGAGGCCGGCGTGGCGGCCTTCGAGCAGCTCACCGCCCTCGGCATCAACGTCAACGTGACGCTCCTGTTCGCGGTCTCGCGCTACGAGGAGGTAGCCGAGGCCTACCTGCGCGGCCTCGAGCACCGGGTGGGGCGGGGAGAGCCCGTCGACGGCAGCGCTTCGGTCGCGAGCTTCTTCGTTTCCCGCGTCGACACCAAGGTCGACGCCGAGCTCGAGCGCCTGGGCCGGACCGAGCTCCGCGGCCGGGCGGCGGTGGCCAACGCCAAGATCGCCTACGAGTCGTTCCGTCGGATCTTCTCGGGGCCCCGGTGGGAGGCGCTGGCCGGTCACGGAGCGAATCTTCAGCGACCGCTGTGGGGGTCGACCTCGACCAAGAGCCCCGACTATCCCGACACCTTGTATGTCGACGAGCTGATCGGTCCCGACACGGTGAACACCGTGCCCGACGAGACGCTGGCCGCGGCCCGCGACCACGCTACGCCCGCCCCGACCGTCGACCGTGACCTCGAAGGCGCCCACCGGACGATGGAGGCGGTGCGCGAGGCGGGAGTCGACGTCGACGACATCGTCCTCCACCAGCTCGTCGACGCAGGCGTCAAGGCCTTCCGCGACTCCTACGACTCGCTGCTCGGCACCCTCGAGCAGAAGGCTCGCGAGCTCGCGCCGGCCTCGTAGCGGCGGCCGCGCGCTCACCGCGAGCCGCCCCCTGCCGGGCGGCCTCGCAGCAGGCTAACTACGTGCTAACCGGCGTTATCCGGATGCCCGCTGGCCTGGGAGCCTTCCGTCGCGCTCCCGGGCGTCGAGTCCCCGGAATCATCCGGCGATCGCTCGCCGGGGCGATCCTCGGCTCCGCCGCTGGCCTCCTCGGCGGAGCGTGACCCGGGACCTCCCGGACCCGGGTCGGCGTGCCCACTCTCGGCCTCCTCCTGATTCTGGTTGGAGACCGCGCCGGGCGGCTCGGTGCTGTCTGATCCCGAGCTCACCTGCTACCAGCGCCCGTACCACCTGCGCCGGCCCGCGGATGCCTCCACGCCGCCGATGAAGAAGCCGAGAACCCAGAGGACGAGTGCGGCTATGAGCACGAACCACAGGAAATGAGCGGCAAAGCCCAGCCCGCCGAACAGGGCGAGAATGAGCAAGAGAATGACTAGGGCAAACACCTGATCTGACCTCCTTGGTCTTCAGCAGGCCGGAGTCTCAGAGCCGGTCTGCTTGTGGTGATCGATACCTACCCGGATTCGGGTGGATCAATTCCTCGTCTCGGCCCGTCGATTTCGCCGCCTCCCGTTCGTCTCATACGCGACCATTCCCACAGCGAGGAGGAAGAACATGAGGTACATGCTGCTGATCCACCATGGCGACACGCCCACTCCCGATGACCCAGAGGCGTGGGCGCGCCTCTCCGAGGAGGAGCAGAAGGCCGTCTACCTCGGTCGCCGCGGGGAGGCCCCCGAGGCATACCTCCGTGCCCTGGCCCTGGTCCACGACGACGCCGAGCGTCGCCTGCTCGAGCGCCGCCTGGCCGAGCTCGGCGCCGGCGACGCCGTCAGGACCTAGGCTCGTCCTCCTCGAGCTCGGTCGAGTACTCGTGGTCGGCCTCGCCCCCCTCCGAGATCGCCCGGTCGTCGTCGTCCTCGTCGGGAGCGTCCTCGATGACCCGGAAGGCCGCATGCTCGTCACCGTGGCTGGCGTGCTCGGCGAGCTCGCGCTCGGCTTCCTCGAATCCCTCCGATTCCCCCTCGCCCGCTTCGATCAGGGGGCGATGGGCCTCGTCGAGATCGGCGGTGTCGGTGGGCGGCGGCTCGGAGCTGACGCGCCCGCCGATCGCCGCAGCTTCGGCGGCCGCGAGATCTTCCTGCTCCTTCTCGAGATCACGTTCATCCATCGGCCCGAGGGTACCCGTGGCCGTCGTCGGCAAACGCCGCGCTCCTCCTGTGTGGTCGCCGCCGACCAGCTAGGCTCGGATGCGGTGCACAACGGAAGACTGAAGCTGGTATGGGCAACCCATGTCTGAGGTGCTGGTGGCGGGGGCGCGGCCCGAGCAGGCGCGCGCGATCGCGGCCGCACTCGGCGCCCTGGGGCATCGGATCGCCATCACCGCCTCGCGCGCCGAAGCGCTCGAGCTTCTCGGAGAGCACGCTTTCGCCCTCACCCTGCTCGGCGGGCATGGGCTGGGACCAGATGGACTCCGTGACCTCGAAGCCGCGGCCCGCAAGCGGGGGGTCACCGTCGTCCTCCTTCCCCCCGCCGATCGCGGCGAGGGCGTGGGCGACGCCGACCGCCTCGCCCTGATGCGCTCAGAAGCGCTCCTGCGCGGCGCCTTCGAAGCTGCTCCGATCGGCAAGACGGTGCTCGACGACGCCTGGCGGATCGTGCGGGCGAACCGCGCTTTCACGCTTCTCATCGAGCGCGAGCCCGAGGAGCTCCTCGGGCTCGAGATCACGCGCCTCGCCCGGGCGGGCGACGGGAGCAGGCTCGCCGGAGCGCTCGGCCGCGTCGCCGGCGGCGACCTCGGACCCGATGACCCCGATCGCTCCGGCTTCGATGTGCATCTGCGCTCGCGCTCGGGCTCGGAGGTGTGGGCGTGCGCGTACCTGTCCTCGATTGATCCGACCGAGGTCGGCGAGCCGCTGCTGATGATCCAATGGGTGGATCTGACCTCCCGGCGCCACGCCGACCAGGCCCGCGCGGCCCTCCAGGTCGAGCACACGGCGCGGGCGCAGGCCGAAGCGAGGGTGGAGCGCCTGAACAAGCGCCAGAGGTTCGCCGATGCACTCGAGACCACCTCGCTCAGCGAGCTCCTGCCCGAACTCGCCCTGCGTCTCGCCGAGCAGTTCCAGGCGCAGCTCGCGGAAGTCCGGATCGAGGGGCCCGAACACGAGCGGGCGACCGTCGTCCGCGCTTCGGAGAGGCGCATCGTCAGCGGCGGCGGCGAGAGCGTCGCCCTGCCCGCCGGGGCCTGGCAGGAGATGCCCCTGGCCATCGACGGCAGCGCCATCGGCGCTCTGCGCCTCGTGCCCTCGGCCGAGGGCTCGTTCGCCGACGCCGACCGCTCGTTATTCGGAGATCTCGCCGACCGGGCTGCGCTGGCGATCCGCCGGGCCCAGCTCCACGAGCAGGAGCACCGCATTGCCGACACCCTGCAGCGCAGCCTGCTCCCGACGCGGCTGCCCGACGTCACCGGGCTTGTGCTCGCCTCTCACTACGACCCCGCTGAGGACGTCGGGGAGGTCGGCGGGGACTGGTACGACGTGTTCGAGCTCGGAAGCGCCCGCGTGGGCATCGTCCTCGGGGATGTCGCCGGAAAGGGAATCCCGGCGGCCTCGACGATGGGCGATCTCCGCAGCGTCACGCGCGCCTTCGCCCT
>DASZLV010000158.1:0-26235 GCA_035552215.1 Solirubrobacteraceae bacterium
CACCGCGACCCCGCATGCCAGCCAGACGACCACCGCGAGCGAGAACGCGAGCGCGAGCGGGGGACGTCGCTGATTCTCGGCGGCCGAGCGCCGGCGCCAGCTCACGACGAGGCCGGCGGCGCCGAGGGCGAGGGCGGCGACGAGCATCGCTCCGAAGAACTGGCCGATGCTCCCGACGCCGCTGAAGAGACGGAACACGCCCGGGGGAGCCGAGTAGACGCCTCCGGCCGCGAGCTTGCCGGCCAAGCGACCGAACCCGTTGAAGTTGAAGATCGCGTCGAAGACGGTCCCGTTCGACGAGCCGATGGCGAACGGATGCCTGCCGGGGGCGAGCGTCACGATGACCGCCCAGGAGAGCGAGACGATGACCATGGCCAGGCCGGCGAGCGCGAGGTCCACGACCCGGCGCCGGGGGGGGACCGGAGCGCGGACGGCGTAGAGGAGCACCAGAGCCGGGATCGCGACAAGCCCCTCGAGGAGCTTCACGTTGAAGGCGAGCCCGAGCGCGACCCCGGCGAGCACGAGAAAACGCCGGTTGCCGAGCTCCGTCGCCCGCACGGTGAGCCACAGGGCCGCGACGACGAAGAGCATCATCAGCGAGTCCATCGTGTCGCTGCGGGCGGTGAGCACGGAAACCGGCATCACGGCGAGCGCGAGCGCGGCGGCCAGCGCCGGTCCGCGCCCCATGACCCGGCGGACGGCGTCGTAGAGGAGCGGGACGGCCAGCGTCCCGCCCATCGCCTCGGGGAGCTTCAGGGCGAACGGGGTCCAGCCCAGGGCCTTGACCGACGCGACCTGGAGCCAGAGGTCGAGCGGCGGCTTGTCGACCGCGAGCACCCCGCCCGGGTCGAAGGCGCCGAAGAGGAAGTTGTGCCACGACAGGCCCATGCTGTGGACGGTGGCGTCGTAGAACGGGTTCCCGACGACGTCCTCGAGCTCGGCGAGCCGCAGGGCGGCGGCGATCGCCGTTATCGCACAGATGCCCCAGGGGAGGGCCACGAGCCTGGCCACCAGCTCGCGCGCCCGAGCGGCGAGCTCCGAGCGCGGGTCAGGGAGCGCGAGGCCGTCGGCCTGGTTATGTGCGCTCGCCGCGTTCATCGCCCATCAGCGCCCGCTCGCGTCGCGAGCGCGGTGAGCGCCGGTCTGCCCTCGCCACCGGCGAACGGCGGCGCTGACCGCGAAGCTGATCGCGCACACGAGCACGACGATCCCGACGATGATGGCGACCACGCCGAGGCCGGCGGCGAGAACGAGGACGATGGCGGCCACGACCACCGCGATGAGCACGTCGACGACGAGACGGCCCCGGTTGTTCACAGCGGCAGCCGGCGGAACACCGGCCGCGGTAGGTGGCGCAGGACGGCGAAGAGGGGGCGCAGGGCTTTCGGTACCCAGATGGTGTGGGCCCTGCCCGCGAGAGCGCGCACCGTGGCGTCGGCGACGGCCTCTGGCGTGGTCGACAGGGGCGCGCGGGGCAGACCCTCGGTCATCCGGGTGGTGACGAATCCCGGGCGGACCACGAGTACGCGAGCGCCGCTGCCCGCGGTGGCGTCCGCCAAGCCCTGGGCCAGCGAGTCCAACCCGGCCTTGGCCGCCCCGTATACGGCGTTGCTGGCGCGAACGCGCTCGCCGGCGACGGTCGAGAGCACGACGAGGGTGCCGTGGTGTTGATCGCGCAAGGCGCGCAGACTGTGCATGAGCAGCGATCCGCTGCCGAGGAAGTTGACGCCGAGGACGGTGGCGGCGAGGGCGGGGTCCGCGTCGAGGCCCTCCTGGGCGCCGAGGACGCCGACGGCGAGGACGACCACGTCGAAGCCACCGGCCTGCTCGAAGGCGCGCCCGATGACCCGGGCGTGAGCTTCGAGGTCTGAAGCGTCGAGGACGTCGACGGGGGCGACCTCGATTCCCTCGCGCGCGAGCTCGTGCCCGGCCCACTCCAGGCGCTCGCGGTCGCGCCCCACCAGATGCGCATGCACCGGGCCGTCCGTGGCCAGCCGGCGGACGATGGCCAGCCCGATCTCCGAGCTCCCGCCCAGGAGAAGCACGCGTTGTGGCGCGCGAGCATCCGTGCCCGCGCTGCTCACGCTCTCACCAACCCGGTGCGGAGCGCCAGGTCAGAGCGCCACAGGCCGTCGGGGTCGACCGCCTCGCGCACCTCCTGCCAGTCGGCCAGGCGCGGGTACATGGCCCGGACGGCATCCGACCCTGCGCGCGCGTCCTTGGTCAGGTAGACCCGACCGCCCGCGGCGGCCACGAGGTCGTCGAAGCTGTCCAGGAGCTCGCGTACGCCGCTGGCCGCTCGCGGCAGATCGAGGGCCAGCGTCCAGCCCGCGAGGGGGAAGGAGAGGGGCGACTGATTGCCGGCACCGAGGTCCTTGAGCACGGCGAGAAAGCACGGGACGCGAGCGCGGCGCAGCCCGGCGATGACGTCGTGGAGGACCTGCTCGCGACCGAAGGGCACGACGAACTGGTACTGGAGCAGGCCCTCGGGTCCGTACAGCCGCGGCCATGCCGCGAGCGCATCGAGCGGGAACATGTGCACGCCCAGTCCCTGGGCGCGGCCGCGTTCGCGGCGAGGGGCGCGGCGGTAGCGGACCTCGTTGTAGGCGCGAACGGTGCTCGCGCGGAGCAGGCCCGCGGGCCAGCGCTCGGGCACGCTGACGCCCGCGCGCACGCTGGCGCGGTCGGGGCGCGCGGCCGCCGCTGAATCCGGGTCGCCGGGCGCGTGCGCCGCCCGCGTCACCACGGCGCGACCCGGCCGTGAGCCGAGCAGGTCGAGCCAGGCGACGCGATACGGCCCCCCCGGGCCGGCGAGCAGGGCGAGCGCGTCATCGAGGTCCCGGGCCCGGTCGGTATCCACGGCCATCATCGGGCCGTCGACGGGCGTCAGGGCGATCCGGGCCGAGACGATCAGGCCGGTGAGGCCCATGCCCCCGGCCGTCGCCTCGAAGAGCCCCGAGGGCGAGCCCGGCTCGAGCTCGAGCATCTCCCCCGACGCGGTCAGGAGCACGATCTCCTGCACGTGGCGCGAGAAGCTCCCCACGGCGGCGTGGTTCTTGCCGTGGACGTCGCTGGCGATGGCACCACCAACGGTGACGTGCTGAGTCCCGGGAACGACGGGAAGCATCCACCCGCGCGGGACGAGGCTCGACACGAGCTCGCCGAGGCTCACCCCGGCTTGCGCAGTCACCGTGCCCCCCTCGTCGTCGACTTCGAAGCCCCGCAGAGCGCTCAGGTCGAGCACGTATCCGCCCGAGAGCTGGGCGGCGTCCCCGTAGCTGCGCCCGAGCCCGCGGGCGATCGCTCCAGGCGATGACATCTCTGCGCCCCGGCAGCTCGCGAGCGCCTGTCGGAGCTGGTCGCGGTCATGAGCTCGCAGCACCGTCACCCGAGCCGAGTCGCCACCACCCCAGCCGTGCACGCTCGCGGGCCGCCCGACGATGGTGCCGGCGTCAGTGAGTGGCATGGATGGTGACCGCGAAGGTGACAACCCAGGCGAGCGCGAACAGGCGCAGCCAGCGGTCTCCGAACACCAGGTCCTCGGGCGCCTCCCCGTCGCCACGGCGAAGGAGGATGGCGTAGCGCATCAGGCATGCGGCGAAGGGGGCGACGGTGATCATCCTCCACGGCACGCCCTCCACGAGGGGGCCGCTCACCGCCCACATCAGGTAGGCGACGATGGCGAGGGCCATGCTCGCGGTGACGATGAGCGTGAGCTGTGACGCGGTGTAGAGGTGGAGAACCGGGCGTCCACCTCCCTGGCCGAAGCGGGTGCGCCGCAGCTCGGCGTGCCGCTTACCGGCAGCGATGAACACGGCGCTGAACACCACTACGAGCACGAACCAGCGCGACAGCTCGACCGGCGCGGCGACCCCACCCGCGATCGCGCGCAGGACGAATCCACCGGCGATGGCGAGAACGTCGGCGATCACCACCCGGCGCCAGAGCGTCGTGTAGCTGAGCGTGAGCGCGAGGTAGCCGGCTCCCACGAGCGCGAGGGTGGGCTGGACGAGGAAGCAGCCGACGAGCCCGAGGATCATCAGCGTGGCGCCGACGGCGAGCGCGGTGCGCGGCTGCAGCTCGCCGGCCGCGACGGGGCGATAGCGCTTGCGTGGGTGGCGGCGATCCTCCTCGGCGTCGCGGACGTCGTTGAAGGCGTAGATGCCCGAGGCCAGCAAGGAGAAGGCGACGAAGGCGAGGGCCACCCGTCCGGGCACGTCGTCGTGGGCCAGCGCGCCGGCCGCGGCGGGTGCGGCGATGACCAGCGAGTTCTTGACCCATTGCCGGGGACGGATGGTCACCAGCGCGGCGCGCACGACGCCGCGCCGAGGGACAACCTCGGCGGGCTGGCGCACGGCGCGCTTGGCGTCGGCGGCGGGACGGGTTACGGACGTAGCTGAGCTCAATGCGCCGGTGGGGGACGGATGCCGTGGACTCGACTCGCGCAGCGAAAATTGCGCGGTTCCCTCCACCATAGACATCCGGGTAGCGTGGGCGGGCTACCTCAATCGGAGATGTGCAGGGAGTGAGTAGGTTCTCACGTTTGCCGACTCGGCACGCTTGGCACAATTCGCCGGATGGCGGGAATCACCCACGAACCGCTGCGACAACCCCAATCCGCGGTCCGCCGCCGGCGCCGAGAGATTCCCACCTCGCCGCTGTACCGGGTCCGGCGCGTGGCCCTGATCGCCGTTGCCGTTTGCCTCGTGCCGGTGGTGATCTCCTACATCACCATGCTCACACAGCGCTCAGACTCGAGCCTCGGGGTGCGCACGGTCGAGTGGCTCACGAGCAACGGCGGCCGTGGCCTCGTCAACCGGGTCGAGTCGATCTACTACTCGCTCACGGCGCCCGCCACGGGCGGTCCCGCGCTCCGGCGCCTCCCCCATCAGACCGCGGTCGCCGCTGCGCCCATCGCCCCCCACTACGCCCCGGCCGCGCTCACGCCGCTGATCAAGCCGGCGCTCCCGGGCGAGGGCGTCTGGCATCCCACCTTCGCAGGGGGCGGATCGCAGCCCCCGGTGCTCGTCACCAGCTTCCGCAGCGACCCGGCGTACCCGCAGATGGTGGCCGGCGTCGCCTGGCTCGACCACACCCGGACCCGGGTGAGGCTGTATCCGGGCCTGCAGGAGCCGGCCGTCCCCCTCCCCCGCGGGCCCATGGAAGTGCCGATCAACCACCGCGGCCGCCTCGTCGCGACCTTCAACAGCGGCTTCAAGCTTCAGGACTCGGGCGGCGGATTCGCCCTCGCCGGCCACACCTACGCTCCGCTCAAGAACGGCTTCGCCACCGTGGTCGGCTACACCAACGGGAGCACCGACGTGGTCTCATGGACGGGCGGACCCAATGTCGGGCCGACGGTCCGCTTCGCGCGTCAGAACCTGCCCCTGATCGTCAACAACGGGCGCCCCAACCCCAACCTCAGTGACGGGCCGCAGTGGGGCGCCACCCTCGGGAACGCGATCCGCGTGTGGCGCTCGGGCCTCGGCGTCGACAGCCAGGGCAACCTCATCTACGCGGCCGCCAACTACCAGACCGTGGGCTCGCTGGCCCGCATCCTCATGCACGCGGGCGCCGTCCGCGCGATGGAGCTCGACATCAACTCCTACTGGGTGAGCTTCATCAGCTACCGCTTCCCCGGCGCCGCCGATCCCGCCAACCTCCTGGCGGCCATGAGCCGCTCACGCTACCGCTACCTGACCCAGGACGACCGCGACTTCTTCGCGGTGTACATGCACTAGCCGCTAGCGGCGCCGGGCCTTCTCGAGCGCGAGCGCAAACGTCGGGCATGCCTCGGCAGCCCGGCGCGCGTGGGCCTCGAGCTCGGCAGGGATCGGGCGACCGTCGATGATCGGATAACCCCAGTCGTCGAGGGTGATCCGCTCGGGCAGGAGCTCCGCGCACATGCCGTGCGCCTCGCAGGCGATCCAGTTGATGTGCAGCCGGCTCATCACGCGGCCCTCCGGGCCGGGGCGGCGGGCGTGGGGAGCACGTGCCGCTGGGCGCACCGCGCGCAGGGGCCGCGCCGGGCATGGTCGGCGAGCTCGGCGGCGAACACGTGGGTGGCGCTGATGATGAAGCTGGCGGCGCCGTCCGGGTGGGCGCAGGCGCCGCGTCCGCCTGCGAGCGAGGCCCAGCGGGTGATGCGCCCGAGCGCTCCCTCGCCGGCGGCGCCGGCACGCACCTGATCGAGACCGGTGGCGACGGCGTCGAGCCCGTACACGCAGGGCCCGCATTGTCCTGCGCTCTGCCCCGACAGCCAGCGGGCGACGAAGGCGATTTCCGATACTGCGCACGCCGAGCTCGGGAGCGCGAAGACCACGCCCGCCCCCAGCGCGGCGCCGGCCTCGTGGAGCCCCTCCGGGCTCAGGGCGAGCTGCCACCCGACATCGGCGGGGACCCAGGTGCCCGCGTACCCGCCGAGGAGGAAGGCCTGGAGCTCGCCGGTGGCGCCGCCGGCGGCCTGGACGAGGGAGGCCACCTCGGTGCCGGTCTCGATCTCGAACACCCCGGGATGGGCGACCGCGCCGCCCACCGTGACCAGGGTCGAGCCGGGCGCGCCGTGGGCGCCGAGGGTGCGGAACCAGTTTCCGCCGTGGCGGCCGATGAGCGCCATGTGGGCGAGCGTCTCGACGTTGCTGACCAGGGTCGGGCGCCCCTTCAAGCCGCACCGGTAGATGGGAGCGGACATCGCCATCGGCTTGGCGGGGCCACCGCCGAGAAAGCTGAGGACCGCGGACTCCTGCCCGGTCACGTAACCGGAGGGCACAGTGGCGAGCTGCACGCGGGAGCCCCCTCGACCGAGCTCGGGCCGCTCGCGCACGGCCCGCTCGATCGCATCTACGGCGCGGGTCGCCGACTCGTCGACGGCGATGAGCACGTCGGTCGCCTCGACCGCGTGGGCAGCGACAAGGGCTCCGTCGAGGACGAGGTGGGGAACGCGCTCGAGCAGGAGCCGGTCCTTGAGGCTCATGGGCTCGCCCTCGCACCCGTTGGCGACGACGATGGCGCGGCCACGCGCGGCGGCCACCGCCGACACCTTGGTGGCGGCAGGGAAGGCGGCGCCGCCCCGTCCTCGCAGGCCGGAGCGCTCGAGCTCGTTCACGAGCGCGAGAGCAGAATGCGCGCGGCGCCGCTCCACGGCCGGCAGGGGGCCGTGGATCTCGAGGTGGCGGGCCAGCGACAGGGCCCCGGTGCCACTCACCCCGGCGAGCAGACGCGGCAGCCCCGTGGGGGGCGCCGAGACGCTCATCCCCGGCTCCGCTTCGTCGTGTGGTGGAGCAGCGAGGACGGCGTCCCAGAACGCTGGGCCCAGCCCGCGCCGAGGGGTCCGCTTGGCAGCCACAACGCGACCCCTCCGGAGAAGAAAACGGCCAGGCCGAGGGCAGTGGTGCGCAGGCGGACCTGGCCCGGCCAGCCGGCAGCGGCGCGGACGATGACCGCGAAGAGCACGGCGGCGAGGCAGCCGCCGCTGATGGCGATCATCCAGCCGGCCTTGACATCGCTGCCCGTGCCCAAGGTGTGGAGGAGGGCGAGGGGCCATGAGGCGTAGGCGAGCCAGTGGACCGCGCGCCAGGAGCGGTAGCCCAACCGGCGGCGCGCCAGGCTCGTGATCACCACGGCGAGCATGAGGTCCAAGGAGGCGGCCCCGAGCCCGAGCCAGAGAGGACGGTAGCTGCCCACGAAGGGCACGATTGCGTCGATGAGCGGGATCGACGCGAAGCTGTCGAGCGCGGCGGTGACGATGTGGAGGACGAGGAAGACGACGGCGAGGAGCGACACGCTGCGGTGCATCCCGTCGACCACGAACCGGGGCATGCGCGCTGTCGTGTAGCGCCCGACATCGATCACCCCGAGCACGACGCTGAGCGTGAGGAGGATCAGCGCCATCGTTCCCGTCGATCGCGTCAGGTACCAGTACGCGCTCGGACCGACGGTGCTCGCCAGCGCCAAGCTCATGGCCAACCGGCGACCGCGTGGACATCGCCGTTGACGCCGACGAGGCGGGCGGGAAGCCTGAGCTCGTCCAGCCACGCAAGCGCCGATTCGCCCTGGACGAGGGCGGCGGTGCTCGCGATGTTGGCGTCGACGCAACTCGATGCGGCCACGCTCGCGGTACGCCACGTCGGTTCCACAGGCTCGCCGGTCTCGGGATCGAGGATGTGGTGCATCACGCGACCAGCGCGGAGCCAGCGGCGCGCGGTGATGCTCGAGGTGGCGAGCCCGCCACCGGCGATGGTGATGGTCTGCCCGGGAGCCTCGGGCCCGTCGCGATGGTCGTCGGTCACGTGGATCGCCCAGCCCGCCCCGTAGGCCGGCCCCGCGGTGGCGACGTCGCCGCCGAGGCTGACGAGCACGCTCGCGCCCGTGGCCGCGCGCGCCGCCGCCGCCGCGCGGTCGGCGGCGAGAGCCTTGGCGGTGGCGCCGAGATCGAGCCGCACCCCGGCGGGAATCCGCACCCGCGAGGAGCCGTGGTCGATGTCGATGAGCTTCCAGCCCGAGGCGCGCCGCGCTCTGATGATGGGACGGCAGGCGGGCGCGCGCGCCTGCGCCGGCGGCTCGGATCGCGGCCGCTCGAGCTCTGAGAAGTCGCGCGAGTAGCCCGCGAGGATGATGGCTTCGCCCAGGGTGGGGTCGACGGCGCCGCCGGTGAGCCGCGCCGCGCGCAGCGCCACCTCGAGCGCCTCGAGCAACAGCGAGCTCACGGTCACGAAGCGGCCCGCCGAGGCGTTCACCCGCTCGATCTCCGAGTCGGCGCGAAAGCGGCTGCACGCCCGGTCGATGGCGGCGAGCTCGTCCTCGACGATGGCACGCGCGTCGATGAGCGCGCTCGACCTGGTGATCCGCAGGACGGCGGTGGTGCCGAGCGCGGTCCAGCGCGCGGTCGCGAGATCGGCGCTGGGTGGGGATGGGAGCGGCGAGGCGAGCGTCGGCACGCGGCTACGAGCCTCCGGAGACAACGGGAGCGGGTGCGGGCGCGGGGGTGGGCGCGGGGGTGGGAGCGGGCGCCGGGGTGGGAGCGGGCGCCGGGGTGGGAGCGGCTTGGACGGGGGCGGGGGCCGGCGTAGGGGCAGGGGCAGGGGCAGGGGCCGACTGCACGGGCGCCGGTGCGGGGGCCGCGGCGGGCGGGGTCAGGGCATGGTGCTTGGCGCGGTGGCGGCGGTGGTGCGTGGTGGCGGGCTGCGCCTTGGGGGTCGAGGACGAGCGGGCGGTGCGGGTGATCGTGCGTCCCGGGAAGGCCTGGGCGACCACGTCGGTGAGCAGGCCGGTGACGACGACGGCGCCGGCGATGAGCCAGCGGTTCATGCGCCGCATCCGGTGCAGCGCGGCGTCGCGGGCGAGCAATGGACTTCGGGGCATCGCAGAACCTCAGTGATGGTGGTGATGCAACAGGGCGGTGTGCGCCGTCCAGATCGAGAAGTCGGGGATGAGGACGACCGCGAGCACGAGTCCCCCGACGAGAGCGCCGGCGATCGAGAGCCAGCGACCGGCGGCGCCGGTCTGCAGGCCCGGCAGCTCGGGAACCGGGCGGCGCACCGAACGCAGGGTGGCCGGCATGTGCGGGAGGTGTCCGAGGACGTGGAGCGAGGTGAAGGCGATCCAGACGAAGAAGCTCACCTTGTGGATGAGGACGAGCTGGCCGCGATCGGCAGGACCCACGAAGAGAAGGATGACCCCGCTGACGAACACCACCAGGGTCGTGACGACAACGATCGGGGCGATGAGCCGGAGGGCGCTCACCGGTGGCCCCTTGCGCCGGTAGGCGCCGTCGCGGGTGTAGTAGCGGGCGAAGCGGTAGCCCGTGCTCGCCAGCTTCAGGACCACCGGCCCGATGACCATCAGCCCGATGAAGAGGTGGAGCCAGAGGAGCTGACCGATCCACACGATCGTCACCCCGACGACGGCGAGCAGCACCAGGAGAATGGTGCCGACGATCGTGGTGATCTGCTCGTTGCCGTCGGTGCCTCCGCCGGTGAGCTTGGTCGCGATCCGCTGACGGGCGACTGACCGTCGGCGGGCAGCGTCTCGGGCGCCCGCGACTGCTGGGCTGGTGTCCATCGCTATTAGTGTTCCCCCACGCCCTAAAGACCCCTTTACCGCGCCGTGAGAAAGCTCTTCGTCCCGTTGGGCCGCCCGCCCGGCCCCTATCATCGCCGCATGCATTACGCCGCTGCGAGCGGCCAAGGTGGCTCTGCGTGCCCGGCCTGATCCTCGTCGTCGAGGACGAGCCAGGAATCGTCGACTTTCTCGAGCGAGGCCTCCGCGCCCACGGATTTGACGTCATCTCCGCCGTCGACGGCGTGACGGGCACCGAGCGCGCTCTGGCCGAAGACGTCGACCTCGTCGTCCTCGACATGCTCCTCCCCGGCCGAAGCGGCCTCGACGTGCTCGGGGAGCTGGCGGCGGTCAAGCCCGGGCTGCCCGTGATCGTCCTCACCGCCCGCGGAGACATCGAGGACCGGATCGCCGGCCTCGATGCCGGAGCCGTCGACTACCTGGTCAAGCCCTTCTCGCTCGCCGAGCTCGCCGCGCGCGTGCGGGCGCACCTGCGGGCGGCGATGCAGACGCCGGCCACCGCGGTGCGTGCCGGCGACCTCGAGGTCGACCTGATCACCCGCGAGGTGCGGCACGCGGGCGAACGGGTGCGCCTGTCGAGCACCGAGTTCGAGCTCCTCGTCTACATGGTCAACAACCGCGGGCGCGTGCTCTCGCGCGAGCAGATCCTCCGCGCCGTGTGGGGCTACGAGCACGATCCCGGGACCAACGTCGTTGACGTCTACGTCGGCTACCTGCGCCGCAAGCTGCGCCACGGCGACCACCACGCGCCCATCGCCACCGTCCGTTCCGTGGGTTACCGCTTGGACGATGCGGACTAGGCTGTCGTCGACGAGAAGGCTGCGCTGGCGGCTCACGGCCTGGGTCGCGGGGGTCCTACTCGTTTCCGCGGCGGCGATGTTCGTCGTCGTCTACCGCGACACCAGCGCCCAGCTGCGCGGCCAGATCGACCGCGATGTGGCCGGCGATACCGGCCAGCTCCAGCAGCTCCTGCTCGCCCTCGACCGTGACTCCGCGCCCGAGGTCGCCGCGGCGGTGGGCAGGTACGTGCACGCCCAGCCGTTCCGAGCCACCTCGACCCTCCTGTTCGTGATCGTCCCCGGCGTGGGGACGGTGAGTAACCACCCCGAGCTCTTCGGCGCAGCGCAACCCGAAGCCGGGGAAACGGCGGCCGATCAGGTCCACGAGAACGCCCTCGGGCGCAAGCTCATGGTTCCCGTCATCGGCTACCGGACGCACCACGTGCCCGATGTCGGCGACATCCGGATCCTCGAGCGCCGCGTGGCGGTGGGCCGGCTTCACGTCGTCGTGGGCGCCGGCGAGCCGCTGGCGATCGTCGACCGCGCCGAGCGGGGCATCGTTCGCGCCTTCCTCCTCGCGGGCGCACTCATCCTTGCCATCGCCCTCGTCGCCTCCTACCTCGCCGGGGCCCGCGTGTCGGCGCCGCTGCGGCGGATGGCGGCGATCGCCGCCCGGGTCGACGCGGGCGACCTCGAGCCACGGATGCCCACCTCGGACGCGCGCGGCGACGAGGTCGGCGTCCTCGCCGACGCCTTCAATCACATGCTCGACCGGCTCGCGGACGCCTTCAAGGGCCAGCGAGCGTTCATCGCCGATGCCTCGCACGAGCTTCGCACCCCGCTCACCGTGATCCGCGGCCAGCTCGAGGTCCTGGCCGCCCAGGAGAGCCCAGCCGGGGGCGAGGTGCGCCGCGTGGAGCGCCTCGTCCAGGCCGAGGTGGCGCGCATCGGCCGGCTGGTCGACGACCTTCTCCTCCTCGCCCAGTCCGAGCAGACGAACTTCCTGCGCCTCGAGCCGATCGACCTCGTGAGCTTCGTCGAAGAACTGTTCGACGGGATCACCCTCACCGCCGAGCGGCGCTTCGAGCTGGGCGAGGTCCCGTCGGGCACCCTCCTCGCCGACCCGGACCGGCTCGCCCAGGCGCTGCGCAACCTGGCGCGCAACGCCATCGAGCACACTGCGGCGCCCGACGGCCTCGTCCGGGTCGAGCTCGAGCGCGTCCCCCCGGACGGGATCCGCTTCTCGGTCATCGACGACGGCCCGGGGATCCCCGCCGAGGAGCACGAGCGTGTCTTCGATCGCTTCCACCGCACGGATCCTTCGCGCACCCGGGCGGCGGGCGGCGCCGGGCTGGGACTGGCGATCGTGCGCGCGATCGCCGACGGCCACGGCGGCCGCGCCTATGTCCGGGAGACCGTCGATGGGAGAGGCGCGCGTCTGGAGCTCGAGCTTCCCGGGTTCACCGCGGCCCGCCCGGCCGCGCCGCCGCCGAGCACGCGAGCGGCCGCGCGCCGGTAAGGCTCGGAGAGCTCACCGCTTGGTCCCTGGCGCCGACGAAGCGGCCTCGGTCAACTTCAGCGAGTGCCCAACAGGGGGTGCGCTCCTGCTGAGCTATGTGCAGGCCGGGAGGGCGAGGGCGGGGCGGGAGTTTTCGGAACGTGGGCCGGCGACGGCCCTGAGCCGTGGCCAGGAGCATGCGAACCACCGGCGCCCTGGCTATGCGACCCCGGCGCGCCACGGTGATGCCCCGCAGCGGGCCCCGCTGATGATGAATGGTTTCCGCGCCGCCTGGCTACTGCCTTTGAACCGCCGACGTGGCCGCGGGCGACGGTTCGCACCGGCTTGCCGTGAGCTTGCGAAGGCAGCACCCGGTGACTGCCGAGGCCCTTGTGTCCGGCTTGGGAGCCGGTCGAGAGGCCGCCGGCCAAGGGCGCCGAGCTGCTCGAAACGGCTCCGGTGCCGTGCTTGCCGGCCGTGCCGTGGCGGGTGTCGTTCGCGCCCCGTCCGGTGGCCCCAGAGCCACGAGCACGCCTGATGGGCATAACTCCGCCGCTCGCGCCACCGCCCGCGGCCGTTCCCCCGCCGTGCCCGTGCGGGGAGCGCAGGATGGGATGGGCATGGTGCCCGAGCACCGCGCGGACACCGGTCACTCCCGCGGTCGCGGCGACGAGGACCGCGGCACCAACGAGCACCTTTGCGGCAATCGTGCCCATGACTGTCTTGCCGGCCGTGCCGGCGGCCATAGCCCCGGCCCCGGCGGTAGCGCCGTGCCCGGACCCGACTCCCGTGATGGATGCCAGCATCGCAGCGGAGGCGGCGGGGGCGAGCACGGGCATCAGCGCCTGCAGGTCCTCGCGGCGGGCTGGAATCGCGGCGGTGAACGCTGCGCATGTCCCACAATCACTCAGATGCGCGCGTACGCGGCGTGCGCGAAGCACCCGCCGATCACCGTCGGACACGGCGCGGCGCACGTCCTCACATTGCATCGAACGGCCCTCCGCGAACTCCATTAGTGCACGGCGGGCCTCGAAGATCGCCTGCTTGGCAACGCCGACCGAGGTCTCGAGCGCGATCGCGATGTCCTCGTGCGAGAGGCCGCTGAGCTCGCGCATCACCAATGCGCCCCGCTGCCGCTCGGGCAACTGCTGCAGATCCGCGACCAGCACTGCCAGACGCGCCCGCTCGCCGGCACGATCCTCCGCCGACGGGGCGACCCGTTCGGGCGCCTGCGCGGACTCTGTGTCGGCGCGACGCCGGCGAAGCAGCGAGATCGCTTCGTTGTGGGCGATCCGGAACAGCCACGGGCGCAGGGGCGCGTCGCGCTGGCCACGCTTCAGCGCTACGAACGCACTCGCCAGCGTGGATTGCAGCGCATCCTCGGCGTCGGAGTCCTCGCGCAGGATCGAGCGGCAATAGCGGTAGAGCTGCTGGTGGTAGCGCTCGTACAAGGTCGCGAACGCCCGCTCGCTTCCGCTCCCGACAAGACGTGCGAGCCGCTCGTCTCCGAACACGGCCAAGCGAACGGGCAACCCGCTTTTCGGAGCGGGCGCTGCGACGATCGGCGTCGTATCCATCACCCATATATATCGGTAACGTCGGCCAAGGCCTAGAGTCAGGATCAATATCCGCCGAGAAGGGCGGCCTGTGACGGGGCGCCGACCCGCTGTTTTCCGGATCAACGCGTGGGATAATGCCACCGGCCATGCCAATCGAGCGAGCGAGCGATTCGATGGCCGCCTCGAGCGAGCCTCGGCCCATCAAGCGGTGGATCTCGCCCGCTCGGCGTGTCGCGGTGCTCATCCTCGCGATCGTGGGCACGGGCGCGCAGGCTTCGGCAGCGAATGGGGACGTCGTGGGCGCGGGGCCAGACGAAACGATCTCGCAGGCCTTTGGTCCGCTCGTCCCCTACGCGAGCTACTCGGGCGCTTTCGCGAGCCCCGGCGATGTCGACTATCTCGCATTTCCCGTCGCCTCCGCGGGCGAGAGCCTCTACTTCGCGGTATCGAACACGATGCAGATCTGCGCGTCCCCCGACGGCGACTCCTGCCCGGTGTACGCGACGCTGATGGATCAGACCAATCAGCAGGTCGGCGGGGACGCCAGCACCGCGGGCACGGTCGCTACCGTCGGGGATACCGAGACGATCGTTTGGACGTTCGCCCAGCCAGGCACCTATTACCTGCTCATGGAGAGCAACGGGAATCTGGGGGACGGCCAGCCCACCTACACGGTGGCCATGGCCGCGCCGACCACCACCACGGGTCCTGGTGGCACGGGCGGCTCCGGCGGCTCGGGCGGCTCCGGCGGCACGCATGGCGGTGCTGGGTCCGGGCCGATCGTGAAATCGATCACCGTCGCGCGGCGCCAGCGCGGGAATAAGGTCCGAGCCCGAGTCGTGCTCGCCCAGCCGGCGGCGCGGCTGAGCGCGACGCTGTTCGCGCTTGATCCGCATGGGCGTCGAACCTACGTCGCCGGCCTGACCCGCCATGCCGTATCGGCCGGTACCTACCCGCTCGCGCTCGAAGTGAGCGGCTTCTACCGGCGAGAGCTCAGGCGCCACCACCGTCTGTCGCTATTGCTCAAGACCATTGTCACGCCGACCACGGGACGCCCAATCAGCTATCTGCGCCAAGTGACACTCACGCTTTGAGGCCGGTCAACTAGCTTCCCGATCGAGCTCGGCGTAGCTTGCCAGGCGAATCCCGAGCGCTACGATCTCCTCGCGCACGCCGGGGTCGGTCAGCGTCCGGAGCTCGACCTCACGCTCATGTGAGTAGATCGAGGTGAAGTCGCCTCGGACATGGCCGGGGTGGCAGCCGAGCTCGGTCCATCCCTCGCCGACCTCGTTGCGCAGGATCCAGATGAGGAACTCCGGGCTGATGTGATGCAGGTCGGTAACGCCGTGCTCCCATTGGCCGTAGAAGCCGCCGACAAATCTCACGCGGCCGTCCTCGCGCAGGGGAACGCCAAGCGGAGCGACGAGCTCCCGCGCGACCGGCCCCACTACTGGGTCGCGATGGACGTGGTGGTGGGAGTCCACGTGGCTCGGCGGCCGACCCGCAAGGTCATGGAACACCTCGAGCTGGCGAGCCAGCTCGGTCTGGACGGCGTCAGCGTCGTTGAGCTCGACCTTCGGTCCCGGGGTCGGCGCATCGAGATCCCAATGCAGTCCGATTCCCAGGGCCGGATGTTCTCGGGCGAGCGCGACGGCGTGATCGGCGCTATCGCCCGTCACCATCAGGCTCGTGCTCGTCACGATCCCGCGCGCGTGTGCGTCCACGATGCCTTCGTTGATGGCCTTCGATGCGCCGTAGTCGTCGGCGTTGACGATGAGCACGCGGTTGCTCACCTCGCGACCTCCGCGTAGAGCTCGGCCATCCGGGCACCCACGGTGGGCGCGGCGAACGCCGCCAGCACGCGGGCGCGAGCGGCCTCTCCCAGGCGGCGACGCTCGGCTGGGTCGAGGAGCAGGCGACGAACGGCGCCGGCGAGCGCGGCGGGGTCTTCCGTCGGCACGAGCAGCCCGTCCACTCCGTCCCTCACCACCTCGGGCAGCCCCCCGACCCTCGCCGCAATCACCGCACGCCCACACGCCATCGCCTCCAGACAGGTGTACGAGAAGGCCTCAAAGCGCGAAGGCACCACGCAGACCGAAGCCGAGCAGTAGGCGTGCGGCAATTCTGCCCGCGGGACGGCGCCCTCAAAGTCGATTGCCTGCGAGAGGCCGAGCTCGCGCGCGCGCCCGAGCAGCCGCTCGACAGCCCCACCGTCGGCGCCGATGAGACGGACGTGTGCCTCGGGCACGGCTCCGCGGATGGCCGGCAGCGCCTCCAGAAGCACGTCCTGGCCTTTAGCCCGCTCGACCCGTCCGACGACGAGGATCGACCCCGCGGTCGCGCGATCCTCGGCCAGCGGGGCGAACAGCTCGTCGTCGATCGGATTGGGCACGATCCGCACCCGTCCCGGGCGCAGCCGCCAGCGAGCCTCGACGATCTCTGCGAGGGCGTGGCTCGGAGAGCTGATCGCGCGGGCCCAGCGGACGCTCGCGGCCTCGGCCAGCTCACCGGCGCGCAGGTCGAGATCGCGACCCTCGGCGGCGAGCCTGGCGGTCACGAACGAAGGCGCATGAAGACGAGCCACAACGGGCGGGAAACGACAGGGGAGGCGGCCCCGGAGGACGGCCAGGAGCCCGGCAGCGTGGAAATCGGGCGCCTCGGCGACGTCCGGTTCGATGGTGGCCAGCAGGCGCGCGACCCGCGCCGAGAAGATGATCGACTCGCGCGCTACGTGGAGCCGGCTCACGCACGCCACGGTGCCCCGCCGCCAGCTTGGATCGGGAACGGTCAGGCGGTGCGCAGTAAGGCCATCGAGCTCTTCGGGGCCGTCCTCCTCCCACCCGCGGAGCACGAGGTGAACGTCGTGCCCCAGGTCTTTCAGGGCCTTGCCGAGGACTCCCGTGTAGGTGCCGATGCCGCCCCAGCCGGGGTCTTCGTCGGCGACGAGAGCGATTCTCATGCCGCCTGCCTCGGTGCCAGGCCCGCCTGCTCGAGCATCTGTGCGAGCAGGGTCTCCGCATCGAAGTACTGACGCGCGAGCTCCCGCGCCGCGCGGGCATGGTGGCTGTAGTTGCCGCGGATCTCCGCGATCGCTGCTGCCGCCTCCTGGGTGTCGTGGACGGCGAACACACCGTTGCCGACAGGCAGCACGTCCTCGAAGCCCGTTGACTGCAGGACGACTGGCCGCCCGGCCGCCATGTAGCAGGCTGAGCGATCGCTGAACCAGCCGCTGCGCGTCCCCACGTACCCGCCCTTGGCGCAGGAGAACTCGGCCAGGGAACCGATCACGTAATCGTGAAAGCGCTCCGGGGTGTTGACGAGCGACGGATCCTCCAGGCGCCAGCCGTGTTCCCGCAACAGTTCTCGATCGGGGTCGTCGGAGTCGATCGCGAGGGTGAGCTCGATCTCCTCGCCCGCGACCCGCGGAAGGTCGATGAACTTCGTGAACTCTTCCACCTTCGGGCCGAACGTCTGCCCGTCGAGTTCCAGATAGCCGTAGTCGCGCCACGCCCCGACGGTGGTGAAGCGGTCACGCTCGAGCCGCGCCGCGCCGGCCCACCAGTCGAGGACGACCGGCGGCCACAATGCTCGCCAGGCGATGCCGCAGGTAGGGATCAGGCTGCGCGTAGTGCCCACGTTGGCGCCCACCGTGAAGTGCATGTCGTGATCGCCGAAGATGTCCCGCGGCTCCCCGTCGGCCGCCCACAGATGCGTGTAGCCCGGGTCCTGCTCGATGAGGATGCGCGGTCGGACGTCGGCCAGGAGCGGCCAGGGCTCGCTGCGGTAGTGCGCAGCCAGCGAGATCACCGCGTCGGCCTGCCCGGCGAATCTCGACACTGCCCGAGCCGAGAGCCCGGCAAAGCTGTCGCCGGTGGAAGCGTCGAGTACGGCACCGGGGCGGTTCCCCAGGATCGCTTTGAAAGCCGCGGCCGCTCCGGGCGCCGGCGCGTGCGCCAGGAACTCGACGAACAGCACCTCATGGCCAAGACGACGCAGGCCTTCGAGGATCTGAAGGACGTGCATGGCGTGTCCCCCACGACCGGCGACAGACGGTCCGACGAGATCCTCGATCGCGATCAGGCGGGCCATCAGGAGGAAACCACTCGTGCTGGGTTGCCCGCGACGGTGGCACCCCTCGGCACCTCGGAGGCGACCACGGCCCCCGCCCCGACGATCGCCTCGTCTCCGATGCGCGCGCCGCCGAGAATGATCGCACGCGCGCCGATCCACGCGCAGGATCCGATTCGCACCCCCGCTGCCGTCGGCTCGGCCTCTCCGCGAGGCGGCGTCGCGAACGGGGTATCGGCGATCACGACCTCATGGGCGATGAACGTATGGTCACCGATGACCACGCGCCCGTTCGTCCGGATGATCGCGCCGACGATCGTGCAGAACCCCCCGATCTCCACCTCCGCATCGGGGCCGAGCTCGAAATGGGTGCCGTGGTAGACCCCCGAGTCCGGCCCGATGCGGACACTGCCGGAGCTGTGATGCAACGCATATGAGCTGTAAAGCCAGCTGCGCTCGCCGAGGATGATCCTGTCGGGAAGGGGGCGCGGGAACCAGTCGTGCTCGAGTGCCGTCATGGTGCCACCACCCGCGCCGGATTGCCCTCCACGGTCGCGCCCTCGGGGACGTCGCGTGCCACCACGGCGCCCGCGCCGACGCGCGCGCCGGCGCCGATCTGCACCCCCTTGAGAACGATCGCCCCGATCCCGATCCACGCCTCGTCGCCGATCTGCACGGGCCCCGTCTCGATCTCGGGCCGGCGGCCGGGATCGGCGAACGGAGCGCTCGCTTCGGCGTCGCGTCTGCGCCGGGCGGGGTCGCGGGGGTGAAAGTCGGAGTCCGCAATTGTCACCTGGTACGAAATCACGACCCCGCGGCCGATGGCGATCTCCTCCTGGCACATGAGAACGGCGCCGACGAGGACGCTGCCGACGCCGACGGTGACGAGTCCGCTCGGTTCGACGTTGAACACCGTCCACCCGTACACGACGACGCCGTCACCGAGCACGGCGCCGGGCATCCGCGTGCTCCGGAAGCGCTCAAAACTCTGCGGTCGCTCGATCCAGCAACCATGCCCTAGCCGGACGTTGGCGGGGAGCGTCGCATAGTCCCAGTCTCCCGTGACTGTGCGCACGTCGAAGCTCATGCGATCCCCGCCTCGCAGAGCAGGCGCTCGAGCACGGTCTCGGCTCGAAAGTGCTCGACCGCGATCTCGTGGGCGGCACGGCTGTGACGCTCGTAGTCGCTGACCACTCGCTGTAGGCATTCGACGGCCCCGTCCGCCGTGCGGAACGGGAGCAGGCCCTCTCCGGTGGGCAGGGACACGTCGAAGCCAGTGTCCTGGACGACGGTGGGCCGGCCCGTCGCCAGATAGGTCGCGGTCCGGTCGCTGAACCAGCCGCTGCGCAGGCGGACATTCTGGTCCTTGGCGGCGGTGAATTCCGCGCCCGAGGCCGTGATGAAGGCTCGGTAGGCGTCGGGGTCGCGTGATAGCGGGCCGGCCCGGACGACGCTGAACCCCGAGCGCTCGAGCAGGGCGGCCGTTGGCGCGTCGTCGAGGGCGAGCGCGAGCTCAACGGCCACTCCCGCCCGGCGCGGGACATCGAGCAGCTTGAGGAACTCGGCGCTCTTGGTCCACGTATATGTCTCGCCGGCGTAGACAAGATCCTTGTAGGTCTGTTCCCAGTTGGCGACCGTCGTGAAGCGAACGCCGCCGGCTGGCGGCTGGGGAAACCCCGGGGGCGGGGGCCACCAGTCGAGCACGACCGGCTGGCGCGTCGGCCGGAAGGTAAACCGTTCGACGGGAACCGTGCACCCGGGCAAACCGAGGCGCTCCCCGAAGCTGAAATGGTGGGTGTGGGCGGCGAGGAGCTCGATCGTGTGTTTGCGGCCCATGGATATCTCCAGCTGCGGCGTCACCGGATCGGTCTCCAGGTAGATCCGGACCGGGACCTCTAGATGAGCGTCCTTGAGGATGGTATGGCCGCTCAGATTGATGAGCGCGTCCGTCCTGCTGAGCACGTCGAGCATGTGCTCGTGCGTCATGCCCCAGGTCTCGTGCTCCCGCGCGGCGCTGACGAATGCCCACCGCTGTGCGAACCCGGCGCCTTCCATCGTCCGCCCAAGCCACGTCGCCGCCGGCGCCGGGTCGTCGGTCACCGTCTCGAGCTCTGGGTCATAAGGCCAGCTTCCGGTGTCCTCGATGTAGCAGACATCGTGGCCGAGCCGGCGTAGACCCTCCAGATAGTGCAGGACCTGCCACACCACGCCGGCAACTGGCATCTCGGTCATCGCCCCGAGCACGACGATGCGGCGCTCCTCATCCACTGCCGATCAGCTCCTCTAGCGCCCCGCCGTCGGGCCCGGCCCATGGCTCCAGGGCCAGGAAGCGCTCAGCGATATCGATGGGAAGCGCGGCGAAGAGATGATCAGCACCGATCTGGCTGCGGTGGGCACGCAACGCTGCGAGCTTGCGGACAAGGGCGCCGCGCACGTCGACCACCACGGTGGGCACGCGCTCCGATCCGAACGCTTCGGGCTCCAGTCCCCATAGCCCGACCGGCAGCCCTCGGGCCGCGGCCGCCGCGACCAATTGCGGGATTACCCCGAAGGGCCAGGCGGCCTCGTAGAGGTCGACGTGCTTGTGAAGCCGGGCGATCGCGAGCAAGGCGATCTCGCGAGCGGCGGCGTGGTCGGGATGCCAGTAGAGCCCGTCCGGGCCGAAGGTGAGAACCACGGACGGTGCGTGGGGCACGAGCAGTGCGGCGAGCTCATCGGCCGCTGCCTGATGATCGATCCAGGGAAGCTCGCCGTCGGGGTGGCGCAAGCACGCTGTCCAGGCCACCCCGAGCTCTCGAGCTGCCCCTCGCAGCTCGAGCTCGCGCACCTCACCCAGCTTCCCGCGCGCGCCCGGCATGTCGTCGGCGATCGGACCCTGCTCGCCGCGGGTGAGCGACACGACGCCGGTCGCAGCTCCGGCGTCGGCGAGGAGCGCCAGTGTTCCTCCAGCGATCAAGGACTCGTCGTCGGGGTGCGCGACGACGACCACGACCGAGCCGGTCACCCGCGACGCTCGATGATCCGCCGGTACAGATCCTCGTGCAGGTCGATCATGCGCTCGGCGTCGAAGCGCTTGGCGGCTGCGCACCGCACCGTCCCCCGATCCAGTGCTGCCGCTGCGGGAACCAGCTCGGCCAACTCCTCCCACCTCACCGCCGTGTAACCCGTGACACCCTGCTCGACGACCTCCGGCGCGGCGCCCAGGGCGGTAGCCAGGACTGGCGTTCCGCACGCCATCGCCTCGAGCAGCACCAGGCCGAACGGCTCCGGGTAAACGAGCGGGAAGAGGAGCGCGACCGCGCCGGCCAGCAGGCGATTGCGCTCCTGGACTCCCACTGGGCCGACCCAGCGGATGCGCTCGCCGTCGAGGCCGGCTTCCGCACGCACGTCATAGCCGTCCTGGGCGGGGCCGGCGAGGACGAGGGGCATGTCGGCTGCTCGCGCGATGCGGATGGCATTCGCCGGGCCCTTGTCCGCGAGCATGCGCCCGAGGAACAACAGATGGCCGCCGGAGCCCTCGCCCACGGGGAACGCGTCGAACTGGACACCGTGGGGGATGACGCTGACGTTCGTGCGCTCGCCCAGCGTACGGCGTTGATAATCGGATACCGCCACGATGTGAACATCCGGTCGCTGCCGGTAAGCCGCGATCACCTCAGGGGCGATCTCGGTGTGGGGCGTATCGACCAGCGGAGTCGTGGTCAGCCCGGCAAACGGCAGCGAGAAGTGGAAGTCATGGGCGTGGATCACATCGTGGTCGGATGCGTGCTCAAAGGCCGATGCGGCGTTGAAGCTCTCGGCCCGGTACCAGTCCCACAGCTCGTCTTCCTCGTCGTACCCGCGCGCCAGCGCGGAGCGAAGTCGCGCGGACGTCTGCGAGTTGGCGGTCGCGTACAAGGTGACGTCGTGCCCGCGCGCCACCAGCCCCTCGGTGAGGAGAGAGATCAGCTGCTCGACCGAATCCCCTTCGCCCGGGAGGACCGGTGCGGCCACGGGAGCCACCTGAGCGATGCGCAGGGCGTCACCACGGCTGGTCAAGAGCTCGGGCCGCGCACCACGCGGGCGGTCAGCGCCAACGCTGACGACGCCTCGGTGATCGTTCGCAGTCCCAGCGCCACACCGAGTACGGCGAGCACGCTGGCCGCGATGGCAGCGCCGTCGATCGCGGCGAGCGTAGCGACGACGAGGAGCAGCGATGTGATCGCCAATGCCGGCTTGGACCACGTGGGCCGGCAGCGCGTTCGTACGAGCTGACCACCGGCGCCGTGCTCCTCGACAACTGTCGTCACCCGCACACCTGCGAACACTCCCCCGCGCGTCTCGAGGTCCCAGCTGTCGAAATCCCCGCCCCGGCGCACGACAGCGCCTGCGGCGGTTATCTCACGCTCGAAAGAGCACACCCAATCAGTCGGGTCGATCCAGTCCTCGCTCCATCGCTCGAGCCGCCGCGTCACGGGCACCGCCACCCCCGTTCTCATGAATCTACGCCACGGAGTCAGGCCGTCGCGCAGGCGCCCCTCGAGGCGCACGAGCGGCTGGACGACGTGCAGGAGCGCGGTTAGCACGCGCCGCTCGATCCGTTCCCCGCGGGACAACCCCCTGGTCGGGAACCGGGCGGCCGCGGCGGTCGTGACGGCGCGCACGGCCAAGGCTCCGGCGAGGACGATGAGGACCGGAGCGAGGAGCAGCAGAGGCGTCCACAGCGCGCCGACCGCCACGAGGATCGTGCCGAGACCGATCGCGAGGTAGACCTCTGGCATGAGGATGAAGGCGTTCATGTCACCTCGAGCAGGCTCGTAGAGCGACTGGAACGGCGCCGTGCCCCATACGCCGTGGTAGACGCGCCAGCGCAGCGGCCCGGTCGCACGGCGCGGTACCGCCCCCCCATAGACTCGCCCCCGCCACGTGACGTGGCCGCCGGCGCTGTAGCGCGCGGGCCATTTGCGTTCGAGCTTTGCCTCGGCGTGGCCGTAGCCGCGCTGCTGGCGCAGATATCCGCGCACCGTCGTCCGCCGGTGGTGCCACACGACGGCCGCCGGCGAATATCCGATCCGCCAGCCGCGGTCTTGCAAGCGCCAGCAGACGTCGACGTCGTCGCCCGCGGTGCGGAACTGTGGGTCGAAGCCGTCGATCTCACGAAGGGCGCTCGTGCGGAAAGCGGAGTTGCACCCCGGGATATGCTCGGCCTCGCGGTCGCCCACAAGCACATGAATCGGGTTGCCGGGCGCAGCGGCTACCGCGTCCGCGACCGCACCGTCGCCCGGCACCGGCAGGTTCGGCCCACCGACAGCGGCGAAGTCGGTGCGTGCGAAGGTGTCCACCAGGTAGGTGAGCCAATCCGGATCGGGCATGGCGTCGTCGTCGAGGAACGCGACGATCTCACCGGTCGCGGCGGCCAGGGCGGTGTTACGCGCGCTCGAGAGTCCGCGGTTGTCGGTCGAAATGACCCTGGAACCGTAGTGCTCGGCGATCCGGGCACTGTCGTCCGTCGACCCGTCATCGACGACGATCACCTCCACGTCCGGGTAGTCCAGCCGGGAGACCGCCGCACAGGTCTCGCCGAGCGTGCGCGCCCCGTTGTAGGTGCAGATGAGCACCGAGACACGCGGCGCGGTGGGTCCGGGATCGAGGGGAACTGACGAGAACGCCTCGCTCAACCGGGAAAGCGCCGGCTTGGGTACTCGGTCGCGGTCGGTCAGGCCGAATCGCCAGTCGGTGATCTCCGCGCCGCCGCGATGCCACTCGTCGGTCCACGAGAAGGCGATTGCCCCGGCACACCCCGCCGCGAAGGAGCTCCGGACCTGCCAGTCGATGGACTCCGCCTGGGCATCCTCGCCGTGCTTGCCGCTGTCGAGCCCGATCTCGGTGAGCACGAGCGGACGGTCGCCCGCGAGGTTCTGCAGTCGATCCAGGTAGGCCTCGAACGGGCCTGGCTGCTCCAGGAAGACGTTGAAGCAGATGAAGTCGAGAAAGTCGAGCTCCAGGTATTCGGTCGTCGGGTAGTTGACATAGGTCACCGCCGCTCCGGGATCGGCTTCCTTGGCTGCGTCGTACAGGCGCGCGAGGAAGCTGCGGACGGCGTCGGCTCCGTGCCACCGTACGATCGGTGCCGGGATCTCATTGCCGATCGCCCACGCCAGCAGGGCGGGGTGACCAACGCGAGCGAGAATCTCGCTGCGCGCGCGCTCGACGATCTCGCTCGCGCGCCGGCGCTCGGCCAAGAACGTGATGTGCTCCTCCCAGGCCAGACCGGCGAACACCAGCAGCTCCTCGGCGGCGGCGGCGTCCAGCAGCCACAGCGGCGGCGGCGTGTACAGCCGTACGACGTTGACGCCCGCTTGCACCATGCGTGCGAAGTCCTCGCGCGTGCGACCAGGGTCGTAGGGCTCCCCGCCAGAGCCCGGGGCGAAGGGACCGTAGGTCACTCCGCGGAGGTAGAGCTTCTCCTCGCCGAAGCGGAAGAACTTCCCATGGACCTCCGGACGCGCCCCGGCCTGCCGTGTTGCGAGCGGAGAAGCCGGGGCGGCTGGTCGAAAGCAGGGAACGGCGTCCGGAATCGGCGTATCGGCTTGCGAAGGACGCATGTCAACGTACGGGCCGGCGTGATGCTACATGCGCGCGGGTCCTGCGCTCGCCGCCCCCATGGAGCTCAAGCCGCGTTTGCGCCGCGGCGCCTCACAGGCCGACGCCCGACTTCGCAGGTGAGGTCTCCAATTGAAGGACAGGCGCACGCTCGAGCTGGCGAGGGGCCACCACCCGCGCGAAGACGGGCCGGGTAAGGATTACCGCCGTCATGACCGTCACGGCGATCACGCCGGCCACCAGGATCACGGGGGTCAGCAGGGCGACGACCCCCGTCCGGGCAACGAGGACCGGGAGACGACGGGGCCGTGTGGTGATGGGATGAATCTTCACGAGCGCTTTCTGGTCGAGGCGTCCGCATCGCAGACAGGCCCGGGGGTTGGCGCCTTGCGACGCCTGTACCTCTATCCACGCAGGGGTGCCGCCAAAGTCAGGACCTACATTCACCGATCGGCGCGCACTACGATCTGCCGGTAACGGAATGGAATTCCCTGGATCTCGAGGACCGGCGAAGGTCCTCTGGCGAGCTTTCTCCCCCGGCTCTCGCGCCGGACGCTCGCGCCACCGTTACGGGCTCATGCTCTCGTACGCGCGGCGACGGTGGCGCGGATGGACGGCCATCATCGCCACTACCCTCCTCGGAACAGGCGCGAGTCTCCTCGCGCCGCTGCCGCTGAAGGTCCTCGTGGACAGCGTCCTCGGGTCCCACCCCGCCCCTGCGGTCATGCGGTGGCTCCCGGGAGCGGGTACCGATCATGGCCTGCTCGTGTGGGTCGTGATCGCCGAGATCCTTGTCTTCCTGGCCGCGAGCTTGATCGATGTCGCGAGCACCTTCCTGTGGACGATCGTCGGGCAAGGCATGGTCTTCGATCTTGCGCGGGACGTGTTCGCCAAGGTGCAGCGGCGCTCCTTGCGCGCCCACTTGCGTCACCCCGTGGGGGACACGATCGAGCGCGTGGCCGGCGATACCTGGTCTGCCCACACGGTTATGGACGAGCTCATCTTCACGCCCCTGCACTCTCTCGTCACCATTGTCGCCGTCGCGGCGGTGCTGTGGAACCTCGATTCTGGGCTGACCCTGCTCGCTTTCGCAGTCGCCCCGCTGATGGCGCTGACGCCCATCCTCCTCGGCCGGCGGATGCGCTCGCTCGGGGAGGAGCAGCGCCAGGTCCAGGGGCGGATCCACTCACACGTCCAGCAGACGCTCGCCGGCATCCCGGTGGTCCAATCCTTCGGGCAGGAGACGCGCCAGCACCGCCTCTTCGAGCAACTCGCCAATACCGCCATCCGGCTGCAGACGCGGGGGGCGCTGCTGGGCGGGTTCGCCGGCCTGAGCTCGGGGATCGTCACGACGCTCGGCACGGGAGTCGTCCTCCTGGTCGGCGCGCACGCGGTCCTCAACGGACATCTGACGATCGGCGACCTGCTGGTGTTCGCCAACTACGTCGGCATCCTCCAAGGCCAGATCGGCGGTCTCACGGGGATCTACTCGACGCTCCAGGGCGCACGGCCGAGTATCGATCGTGTCGTCGAGGTGTTGGATGCGCCGGCGGATGTGGAGGATGGTCCGGGTGCGGTGACGCTCGAGGAGGTACGCGGCGAGGTGTCTGTGGAGGGCGTGACCTTCGGTTATGAGGCGGGGCGGCCGGTACTGGACGGGGTGAGCTTTTCT
>DASZLV010000159.1:0-1564 GCA_035552215.1 Solirubrobacteraceae bacterium
GCCGGACATGATCACGTCGAGGGTGATCGCCTGCATCCGCGGCGCGAGCGCGAACGGCGTGCCCACCGGCCAGCGATCGATCTCACGCTCGGTGACCTCGGAGATCATCTTCACGTAGCGCTCGATCGCCTCGCCGTGAAAGGGCGGCAGGAGCAGCTTGCGCTGGCGCAGGTGGCGAGGCCCGTTGGCGGTGAGCACCGAGTTCGGTCCGACGATCGGGCGCAGCGGCGACTCCGCGGTGATCGAGGGCACGAGATCCGGGCTGGCCGTGAACAGGGATCGCACGTGATCGGGATGGCTGGTGATCACCGGGCGCCCGGGGAGAATGCCGCGGGTCCTGAACACCTCCCCGAGCTCGCGCTGCCAGCGGAAGACGAACTCGATCTGCCGCAGGTTGATGCGGAGCACCTGGAGTGCCCTCGGGAGCGGAACCGACGGCGGCTCGGGGAGCCCGAGGTCCGCCGGGTCAGCCGGGCCCGCGGGGGACGGCGGCGCTTGGCCCACCAGCGCCGGGTCGACAGGCGTCGAGGGGTCCATCATTGCCGTCCGAGCTGCCGTCACAGGTGCGAACGTTACACCGTTTGACGTCACGGTGCCTGGTGTCAGGGTCGGTTCTGGGGCGCGGGGAGTTTGCTGGCGCAAACTCCCCGGTCGCTGGCGAACCCTCCCGGCGCGTCTGTTCTACGCCGGCGCGGCCGTCTCGTGCAGCGCGGCGGAGCCGAGGAGGGCGTCGAGCTCGGCTTGGAGGCCGGCGGTGCGGGTGACGCGGAAGCCCGGGCCGAGCTTCAGGCAGCGCGGGCCGGTGGAGGTGTGTAGTTCGATGACGACGTCGAGGTCGCCGGGGAAGCCCTCGAGCACGTCCTTGAGGTCGACGAGCGCTCTGGCCGGAAGCCGGGAGGCGTCGAGGCGAAGGCGAAGGGATCGGGGCACGGGAGCGACCTTGGCCGCCCGTTCGCGGGCCTGCGCCACCTCGCCCTCGGTCGGCTCGAAGCGGGTCGCGTCCTGGACGAGGAGGCAGATCTTGTCGCGATCCTTGTGGTCGACCTTGCCGCGAACGACGACGATGGAGTCGACGGTCAGGGCCTGCTCGCAGGCGGCCAGGGGCTTGCCGAAGACGAGCATCTCGACCGCCCCCTCGAGGTCGTCGAGAGTGGCGAACATCATCGGGTCGCCCTTCTTGGTGCGGATCCGCTTGGTCTGGGTGATCATGCCCCCGACCGTGACCCAGTCGCCGTCGCGGCGCTCGGCGAGCTCGGCGAGCGAGCAGTCGATGCGGGCGCGCAGCGCCGGCCCCACCTGCTTGAGCGGGTGGGCGGAGATGAACAGCCCGATCGATTCCTTCTCGGCCGCGAGCATGCTCGCCTGGTCGAACTCCTCGGCGGGGATGGGCGGGCGGCTGGGCGCCGCGAAGCCGTTATTGGTCCCGCCCGCCCCGGGCGCCGGGTCGAGGTCGAAGATCGAACCCTGGCCGATGAGGGCGTCCTGCTGGCTCTTCTGGCCTGCCGCCTGGGCCTGCTCGAGCACGGCGAGCATGCCCTTACGCGAGGCGCCGGTCGAGCCGAAG
>DASZLV010000160.1:0-48813 GCA_035552215.1 Solirubrobacteraceae bacterium
CCGTCGTGCTGCGGGTCCAGCTGGTAGGCGACGCTCTGATCAGCAATCGCCGCGCGCGCGGCAGCCGGAATCGCTGCGATGACGGCGGCGACGGCGAGCAGGGCAGCGACGGCCGCGAGCGCATGCCACCGCGCCGGCCCCCTGGTCTTTGTCTCGATCCTTGACACTCTCCGCGACCCTGTTCGTGACCCAGGGGCCTAGTATGCCGCATCTCGGGGCGACTGTCGACACGGCCGACCGACGCTCGGTTGACAAACTGGCAACGTCGCGGCTCTTAGAAGCGCTCCCCGCAAACGCGATCGCGGGTCCAATTGCCGCCCTGGGCATTTCCGCGCGGCCTGCAACCTTGCCAAGTACGCCCATGCGACGGGCCAAAGCGGTCGCTCGGGTCATTGTCAACTGCCGGTGACACGCTTGCCAGCGATGTTGTTGCCCAAGTTCGCCGGCTGGCTGGTCTCGAACCCGCCCATGGGGTACGCGGCGTCAAGGACCGCTGTCGCGGACATGGCCCCAAACGCTCACGCGCGGAGATAGCGGCGATCCGGCGCGCAATCTCGACGAGCTACGCCATGCCGGCGAGGCGGTAGAGAACTAAGCTTCCCGCGACCGCCACGTTCAAGCTCGCTCCACGGCCGATCATCGGGATCTCGACGCAGAGGTCGGCCGCCGCGACGTGCTCATCGGGAATGCCGTGCCACTCGTGGCCGAGGAGGATGACCGTTCGCGAGCGGGCAGGTTCGAGGCGAGGCAGCGCGATCGCTCCGTCGGCCAGCTCCACCGCCACGATCCGCCAGCCATCGGCGCGCTGCTGCTCGATCCATCTGTCTTTGCCGCCGCGGATCCAATGCACGCATGGCCGCCTTCGAGGGCCGAGCGTGTCGCCGTGCGTGAGCGCGCTGCGGTAGTGGCTGGTATCGGGGACGGCGATGCACGCGCCGACTGCGTCGCAGGTCCGAAGGAGGGTGCCCAGGTTCGCTTGGAATGCGACCCAGAGAGGCGCTACTACGAGATGGTCCCAGCAGCTGTGGCCGCGTCGGCGGCGGCCACGACGAATCTCGCTAGGAACCGATTTGTGCGCGCTCAACGCGCGCGGGCTATCGCCCTTTCGTCGTTCATGGGTCCAGCCTATCGGCGCACCATCGCCCGCGACGCGGCCGACCGACGCCGCACTCGGCACCAGACGGTCCACTTCGACGTAGGCGGAACTCGCGCGCGCGGCGCCGACCGGTCGCATTACGTCGACGGTCCGCCAGTCGAGCGGACGGATTCGGTGCTAGCGACGCAGCCGGATCTCCGGCCGGGGATGCGTTCATGCCTCATTTATTGCGTAGGATTGGGCGCGGAGGTCCCTCAGGCTTGGAAACGGAACCACACGACACGCCCTCGCTCCGTGCGGCGCTGGCCCCCGCCGCCGTGAGAGCGGCGCTGGTGCCTCACCGCCCCGTCTTCGGGAATCCGTGGGATTCCGAGACCGACATGTTCGTCTGCGCGGCGTTCGTCACCCTGGTCAACCCGTTCGTGCTCTGGTGTGGAGGCGAGCTGACAAGCGCGATCTTCGGCTTTAGCTCCCACTGGTCGCTTGGGGTGTTCATGGTCGCGGCTCTGGTGGGCGCCGCTGGGTTCATGACCATCGTGGGGCGCAAGCGGACCAGCATCACGGTCGATGTGCTGGGGATCACTACGTGGGTTCTCCTCGGCCTGATAATCGCGCCGATCCTCGGTCTCGCGCCTACGTCCGTGGCGGCGATCATCTGCTACGCCGTCCTACTGGTGGTCATCCTCGTCTATGTCCTTCGCTTCGGACGGTTCGAAACTGCTTTCTTACGCACCGTTAGCTGGCCGATCACCTGGACCCTGTTCGCCGTGTGTTTCGCGTTCCTCGCTTACAAGCTGTTGCTCTACCAGGCGGGCTAGAGACACCGCCACGCCAATGGTCAGGCACCGATTCCGGCTGACCCTTTTGCCGCGGCAGCCCTACGCCCAGGCCCAGAGGCGCTTAAGAACACCGGCCCTGGTAACGCGTCACACGCGAGTGACGTGGGTGGCGAGATTGACACGCGGGAGCGCCGGGGCTGCCGCCGCGGGCCGCCCGCGAGGCCGCCCGCCCGCGCGGCGGGGGGCGGGCGGGCGCGGGCGCGGGCGGGCGCACGCGCGGGGGTGCGGGGCGGCCGACGGGCGGGAGGCGGCGGCGCCCGGGAGGCCCATGCGCTTAAAGGGCCCCCAGCGGCGCTTAAGAACACCGGCCCTCGTAACGCGTCACACGCGAGTGACGCGGGTGGCGAGATTGACACGCGGGAGCGCCGGGGCTGCCGCCAGCGCCGCGCCGGCCGCCCGCGCGCCGGGCCGCACTGCGCGCCGGGACCGCCGCCACCGCGCGCCGCCCCCGCCGGGACCGCCGCCACCGCGCGCCGGCCCCACCGCGCGCCGGCCCCACCGCCGCCGCCCCGTGGCGCTTCGGGCGCGCGAGGTCATCATCGCCCCGACCGCCCGGACAACCACGAGCCCGGACACGATCACCGTCCCCGATCAACAGTCCGTCCGCGGTCAACAACACCCGACACCCCCTCAAGGCGACTGCGAGCCCTACGCCGGCGATGAGCTTCAGCGGCGTGGGCGGTCTACCGTTGCGGAACGGGACGAGAACCACGACAGGAGATCCGCATGGCTCATCCGCACGTCGCATCCCGAGAGGAATGGGTGGTCGCCCGCAAGCGGCTGCTGGCCAAGGAGAAGGAGCTCACGCGCGCGCGTGACGGTTTGAGCGCCGAACGACGGCGACTGCCGGTAACTCCCTCTGCTCTCACCCGAGCACACCGGCACGCATTCCCCAGCCTGGCTCCCTCGACGGCGATTGCCTCGTTGGGATGATGGACCGTGGCTCCGAGCGCGGAGATCGCCTCGCGGGCGGCTGAGAACTTCGCGGTGTGCTTCCGTCCGGAGACGAGCAGAACTAGCTCGACGTGAGCCACAATGCGAGAGGCAGGAGCGCGGTGCCCACCACCCCCGTCAAGACGAGTACGAATAGCGCTGCCTGAACACCGGCGGGCACCGTATCGTTGACGAGGAGCAGCTGCCAGGAGGTGAGCAGCGCCGCACCGCTCACGGCGACGACGACGGTCCACGTCAACGCGAGCACGATCGCGTGCTCCTGTTCGCGAAGATGCCCCCACATCACGAGGCCATAGCCGGAAGCGAAGAGAACCGCCGCGGCTGACGCCAGCAAGCGAAAGATCAGCACCGATCCGACACTCGCGGTCAGCCCGCCCGAGAAGAAGAGCACGCCGATGGCCACCACCACCACCACCGGCACCAACCCGATCATGATCCAACCCAGCCGGCGCTTGATTACGTGGCGATCGACCAAATCCAGCGGTTCCTCGACGAATTGGCGACGAAGGGAACGCTAGCGCTGCTCCGCGATCCTCGGGGCGCCGCTCGGTCGCGATCAAACCGGCACAGATGGAGATGCCAGTCGTTCTCGCTCGGTGATTTCGGTTGCAAGTGGATCACCCTTGACCTGACGCTAGATGTAAAATACACTTATCGACGACACCGGGCGAGCGAACCGAAAATCGCGCCGGGGCCACCTCCGGCCGACGCACTGTCCCGGCAAACCAAGATTGATTCTTCGAGGTGATCCAGATGCCTTGCCAGTGTGGTACCCCGACCGACGCGAGCGAGGCGGCCGCCGCGGGCGGTTGTGAATGTGCGACCGACTCCGCGGGCGGTTGCGAATGCGGAAGCGGTGCTCCGAGGTCGATTGAAGGCGCCAGCCTCGAGCGGATCGTTATGGAGCTCGACAAGCGGGTACGCAAGCTAGAGGCTAGCCAATAGCCCGACGTTCGATGCGGCGCCTCGCAGGCAAGGGAGCGATGGTTATTCGGGGAGGGTCCGCGGTAGGCCGAACTGCGGTAGGACCCCGGTGTCGCCGAAGCGCGTGAGCCGTGAAATGCGTTCGCCCTCCAACGTGAGCACGAGGACCCCGAAGGAGTGACAGATGGGAGACTGCGCGTCTTCGATGTAGTGGCCGAACGCGGGTTGGGCATTCGCTCGCGTCGGGATGAGCCGAACGCGACGCCCGGCGTGGGTGGCAAAGCGGTTGGCGAGGAACCCGGCAATCGCCGGGGGCCCGACGTACTCGCCCGGTTCTGGCGGCATCGTCAGGACGGCGTCATCGGTGAGCAGTGCGACGATCGCGTCGATGTCGCCGCTCTCGAAGGCGTCGGCGAAGCGGCCAAGGAGCCTCCGCTCCTGGTCCGATCGGGGCAGCGGCGCTCGCTCCCGAGCTGCCGGGACGCGAGCGTCGAGCGTCGCCCGGGCTCGCTGCAGGGCACTATTGACGGACGCCTCGCTCGAGTCGAGCATTTCCGCGACCTCCGCCGCGCCGAACCCGAGCACGTCGCGTAGCACGAGGACCGCCCGCTGTCGCGGCGGCATGTGCTGAAGCCCGGCAACGAACGCGAGCGCGATGGACTCCTTGACCTCGTAGCGTGCCTCCGGCCCGGGGGCCGTGTCGGGGACGCCCTCGAGCATCGCATCGGGGTAGGGCTCCAGCCATAGTGGCTCGGACATCCGGGTCGGCGACGGCAGGTCGGGGCGAGTGGCGAGCGCGTTGCGCTCTGAGTCGCGCCGCGCGTTCAGGCAGCGATTGGTCGCGATCCGGTACAGCCAGGCGCGCAGCGAGGAGCGCCCTTGGAACTGGTCGAGTCCTCTCCATGCGGCCAACAGTGTCTCCTGGAGCAAGTCCTCAGCGTCCTGAAATGACCCGAGGATCCGGTAGCAGTGAATTTGCAGTTCGCGGCGGTAGGGGTCGGTGAGCTCGCGGAATGCCTCCTCGTCGCCCTGGCGCGCTCGGCTCATCGTGGCCTCGTTCATCACTAACTCAGACACCAGCGCGGGCGGAAATTCATCGGTCAATTGTCTCGAAGGGGCGTGTCTAAGTAGGCAAACCCACCAGGAGGCATGTTCAAATGACCAATAAACAGAAATGGGTGCTCGTGCTCACGGCGATCGCTTCCCTGATGGTGGCGCTCGATGTGACTGTCGTCTCGACGGCGCTCTCCACCATGCGGCTGCACCTGCACGCTTCAATCGACGAGCTCGAATGGACGGTCAACGCCTACGGGCTGAGTTTTGCTGTGCTGCTCATGACCGGCGCGGTCCTCGGCGACCGGCTCGGCCGGCGGCGATTGTTCGTCGGCGGCCTGGTGCTGTTCTCGGCAGCCTCTGTCGCGTGCGCGTTGTCCGCAGACGTCGGATGGCTGATCGCGGCCCGGGCAGTTCAGGGTGCTGGCGCTGCGCTGATCGCGCCGGTCTCGCTCGCGCTGCTGAGCGCTGCCTTCCCGCCCGAGCGGCGTGGTTCTGCGCTCGGAATCTACGGTGCGATTACCGGGCTCGCCGTCGTCGCGGGGCCCGTGGTCGGCGGCGCCGTCACGCAGGGTCTGGCGTGGCAGTGGATCTTTTGGCTGAACGTGCCGATCGGGCTCGCGGCGATCCCGTTCGTGTTGGCGAGGATCGACGAGGGCTACGGGCCGCGCGCAGGGCTCGACGTCCCGGGCCTGGCGCTGGTCACCGGCGCGGCGCTCGGGATCGTGTGGGGTCTCGTTCGCGGTAACACCGTCGGCTGGGGCAGCCCGGAGGTCGTTGGCACCCTGGCCGGCGGAGTGCTGTTCTCGGTCCTGTTCGTGCTCTGGGAGCTGCGCGCCTCCGAGCCAATGCTGCCGATGGGACTGTTCCGCTCGCGCGGGTTCGCTGCCGGGAACATGGTCGGCCTGCTGATGTTCGCCGCCCTCTTCAGCGCGGTGTTCTTCATGGCCCAGTACCAGCAGACCGTGCTCGGTCAGTCTCCGCTCGACACCGGCCTGCGCCTCATCCCGTGGACGGGAACGGTGTTTCTCGTCTCGCCGCTCGCGGGCGCGCTGGTCGACCGAGTCGGCGAGCGGCCTCTGATCGTCAGCGGCCTGCTGATGCAGGCGGCAGGTTTCGCCTGGATCGCGCTCACTGCGCGTACCGGGCTCCCGTACTCCCACATGATCGCGCCGCTGATCCTGGCAGGGGTTGGGGTCTCGACGGCGTTGCCCGCCGCTCAGAACGCGGCCCTCGGTGGCGTGCCCCCAAGGGAAATCGGAAAAGCCGCCGGAACGTTCTCGACAATGCGCCAGCTCGGCGGCTCGCTCGGACTGGCGGTCGCCGTGGCGGTGTTCACCGGCGCCGGCAGCTACACGTCGCCTGAGGCGTTCAGCAACGGCTTCGGCCCCGCGATCGGCGTCTCGGCGGCGTTGTCACTGTGCGGCGCGCTAACCGGGCTGGCGCTCCGCGCCCGCACCCGAGGCTCCGCCAGCGCGGTACCCTCCCTCCAAGCGACCGGAGGGAGCTGAGATGAAGCGTGTACTCGTGCAATACCGGGTCAAGCCCGATCGGGTGGTCGAGAACGAGGCGCTCGTGCGCGCCGTGTATGACGAACTCGTGACGACGCGACCGGCCGGGATTCGCTACGCGACCTTCCGGCTCGAGGACGGCGTCAGCTTCGCGCACCTATCCGAGACGGACACCTCCGATGGTGCCAACCCGCTGTCAGCGCTCGCGGCGTTCAAGCGATTCCAGACCGCGATCTCCGAGCGTTGCGACGAGCAGCCGATCGTTACCGAGCTACAGGAGATCGGCTCGTTCCGGATGTTCGAGTAGCCGTGCGGAGATGGCGCCGGCCGGCCACCTTCCTTCCGGAAGGCCGCCTGCCGACAGCACGCGGCAACCATCTCACGCAGCGAGCTTCTCAAGCAGCGCGTCGACGCGGTCAAGGCCGGCCTTGGCGCCCTTCTCGACGCCGTACTGCATCGACATGTCGCGCTGTTCGGTGGTCTCGAAACGCATCGTCTGCGTGAACTTGGTCTGCTCGCCAAGCTCCTCGAACTCAAGGATCTGCAGATGGTTCTGAAACGTCTGCACGAGACGCGCCGGCGGGTCGACCTCGCGAAACTCGCCCTCGACGGCGCCGTGCTTGGTCCGAAACCGGTAACGGCCGCCTGTCCGAACGTCCATCTCCTCCACAACGGTGCCCTCACCCCACCACTCGGGGATCAGATCCGGGTCGGTCCATACCGAGTAGACGTGCGTGCGGGGCGCGTCGAAGACCCGCTCGATCCGGATCTCGCGCTCACTTGGGGTGCTGACGGTGGTGTTCACTGCGCTCCTTTCGTACGTTCGACGACCTGCGCAAAGCGATCAAGCCGCGCGAGCCAAGCGCTGATGCCCTCAAAGGCGTAGGGCACGAGGCTGCACCGACGGGCACGACCGACCTTCTCCGTGGTCACGAGGTTGGCGTCCTCGAGCACCCGGATGTGCTTCTTCATCCCGGTCAGCGACATCCCATACGGCTGGGCAAGCTCGCTGATCGTCGCGCTCCCGCCACTGAGGCGCTCCAGCACCTCGCACCGAGTCGAATCGGCCAGCGCCGCGAAAGTACGGTCGACTTTTACGGGATACTGAACCATCTGGTTCAGTATTGCACGTTGCGCAAGCGACCGCGGGCAGCCCGGCTACCTGCCGGGTTATGGCCCGGCTAGGGCAGGATCTCGACGTATCCTTCCGTGCCATGCACGCGGATCCGCTGCCCATCCCGGATCAGCTGGGTAGCTCGCTCGACCCCGACGACGGCGGGCAAGCCGTACTCCCGAGCGATCACCGCGCCGTGGGTCATCAGGCCCCCTACCTCTGTCACCAGGCCCTTGATTGCGACGAACAGCGGCGTCCAGCTCGGGTCGGTGTAGGCGGTGACGAGGATGTCGCCGGCTTCGAGATCGGCCTGCGCTATATCGAGGATGACGCGGGCCCGCCCCTCGATGGTGCCGGCGGAAACCGGGAGGCCGACCAGCGCGCCGGCCGGGACATCGTCGCGTCGGTACGCCCCGGCGATGACCTCGCCATCCGAGGTGAGCACCCGGGGCGGCGTGAGCGCTTGGTTGGACCGAAACGCGTCCTCGCGCCGGCGGATGAGCTCCTCATCTACTTGATTGGTGCGCATGACGTCGTGGAGCTCCTGAACCGTGAGGTAGAAGATGTCTTCCTCCTCATCAAGCACGTCGGCCTGCACCAGGCGCTCGGCTTCTTCCAGCAGCGCTTGCTTGTAAACGAAGTAGCGGCTGACCATGCCGTACTTCGGATACTCCCGGTACCCGATGAAGGTCCGGACCCGATCGATCATCCGCTTGGCCTCTTCGGCCTTCCGCTCCCCGTCCGGCAAGGCCCGCAAGCGCTCCAGCAGTTCCTGTTCTTTCCTCGAGGCCTCCTGCCGGCCCTGCTCGAAGCGCCGCTCGCCGGCGCCCGGCTCGAAGTTCTTGATGTTGGCGAGGATCACGGGCACGAGCGTGGTCGGGCGTTCGCTCCAACGCGGCCTGGTGATGTCGATCTCGCCGACGCAGCGCATGCCGTACTTGTCGAGGTAGGCCCGGATGGCGTCTCGCGCTTCCGCCCCGCCTGCGAGCGTGGACAGTTCGCCCAGGAAGCTCTCGTTTTCGACGTGCTGCAGGAAAGCCACCACGTTCGGATGCGGGCGGATCACGTCCGCGACGTCCAGGAGCGCCAGTCCCATCTCAGACGTGACGTTGTGGGGGACGGACTGGGTGAGGGTGTCGGCCGCGTTCTTCTCGCCCAGCCACGCCTCCAGCTGCTCGTTGAGCCACCACGAGGCCTCCATCGCCCCCATGAACACCTGATGGCTTCGCGGATCGAAGAGGATCCGCTTCAGCTCCTGGATGTCCGCCAGGATGAAGTCGAGCAGCGCCGATCCGGACTTGGTCCGGATGTCCCCCTTCAAGGTGGCGATGGAGGCCTCGCTGCGCTCGATGAGCTCGGTGACGATGGCCGGATCGGTCTCGATCGGGGCTGGCCCCCCGCCGGCCGGAGACCCGCCGGCCGGAGCCCCGCCGGGACCCTCGTCCGGGAGGGTCGGGATGAAGTCGCCGCGTTCGACGATGGTCTCCAGCGCGTCGCCGATCAGCGGATCGGATTTCCCGAGGGCCTCGATCACGCCCGCGGAGCTCGCTGGCGAAGCCAGTCGCCGGGTGACGTCGACGAACAGCCTCCCGCCGGCCTCGTGCATCGGCGGTAAGGCCGTCAGCTGGAATAGCGAGAGCCCCAGGGGCTTCATGGGGTCGGTCATCATCTGCTGATGACCGACGGAGACGTAGACGTGGTTCGCTTGATCGCTGGCCGCGGGGATGGGAAACAGCGTGGTGATCGGTCGGCTCTGGACGATCTGGAATCCGTCGTCGATCAGGCACCACTCGATGTCCTGGGGATGGCCGAAGTGCGACTCGATCCGCCGGCCCAGCTGCGCGAGTCGCACGACCTGCGTATCCGCCAGCGCCGGCTGGGCCTGCCGACCCGGCTCGATCCCCAGTTCTTCTGTCCCGCCTGACGGCGAGGCGTGGGTGGCAAGCTGCTTGCTGGCGACCGCCTTGGCGATGACCTCGCGGTCGCGCACCTTGTAGACGTCCGCGTTCACCAGGCCGGAGACCAGGGCCTCGCCGAGGCCGAAGCTGGCCTCCACGTACGCGACCTTCCGGTTTGACGTCACCGGGTCGGCCGTGAAGAGGACGCCCGCCGCGTTCGGAAAGACCATCTGCTGCACGATCACGGCCATGCGCACCGTCCGGTGGTCGAAGCCGTTTCGCAGGCGGTAGGTCACGGTGCGCTCGGTGAAGAGCGAGGCCCAGCACCGGCTGACGTGCTGGAGGATCGCCGCCGGACCCACGACGTTCAGGTAGGTGTCGTGCTGGCCCGCGAAGGAGGCAGTCGGCAGGTCCTCGGCCGTCGCGCTGGATCGGACTGCGTAGGCGGCTTGCTCGCCGAGCCGGGCGAGCGGGCGCGTGATTGCCGACACCAGCTCCTCAGGGATGGCGATCCCTTCGAGGGCCCGGCGGATCTCCGCGCTGAGCGCGCGTATCTCCTCCCGGTCGTCCGGCTTCAGGCGCGACAATTGATCGAGCCGATCGTCGATCGACGGCGCTTCCGCCAGGATCCGCTGGAAGGCCTCCGTCGTCACGCAGAAGCCACCCGGCACATGGATGCCTTCGATCCGCGAAAGCTCCCCCAGAAGCGCGCCCTTGCCGCCAACGACGGCAACCTGGGTCTGGTCGATCTCCTCGAAATCCAACACGTAGCCCATCCGCTCACCTCCCCTGGAGTTGACCCGTCAACTCCACTTTGTTAACTGTTCCAGCCTGCGGCGGGCGATTATGGGGCACGAATCACGGCCTCATGAGCGCGACCTGTCTGGTATAAGTTTGCAGTGGAGGAGTAGGGGGCGGCCCAGTCACCGTCCCACGATCGGGAGCCGAGAGACGCTGCCGCTCGGGCCGTCGTGTCGTTACAGTCGAGTGGATGACGATCCTACGTATGGATCACGTGGGCATCGTGGTCGACGACCTCGGGGCCGCGACGGCGTTCTTCGTCGAGCTCGGGCTCAAGCTGCTTGGCGAGGGGTCCGTCGAGGGCGGTTGGGTGGACCGCGTGGTTGGGCTCGAGGGCGTCCGGGCGGAGATCGCGATGGTGGAGACCCCGGACGGTCACGGACGGCTCGAGCTGACGAAGTTTCACGCCCCCTCGGGCCAGGCTGGCGATCGGCACGCGCCGGCTAACACCCCGGGCATGCGCCATGTCACATTCGCAGTCGACGATATCGATGCCGTCGTCGCCGGCTTGCGAGCCCGCGGGGCGGAGCTTGTGGGCGAGGTGGAGCGCTACGAAGACAGCTATCGGCTCTGCTACGTCCGCGGCCCGGAGGGAATCATCGTCGAGCTGGCGGAGCGGCTCGGCTGAGGGCTCCGGCCCGGGCTCTGAACGCGGCTCCGTGCCGCACGTCAGTGAGAGCCCGGTTGCTCGTCGGGGGCGTAGAAGGCGCGGGTGCGCGCCGCCGCGTCCTGTGCCGCTTCGGGGGTGACAGCGGTCGCTTGGTGAGCCGTGCCCCATAGATCCGCGCTCATACGCATGAAATCCGCCATGAGCTGGTCGTCGATCGGCCCGACGTCGCCGGCGACGAAGGCGGTGAGCCCAGACAATGCGCCGTCCCAGCCGACGCCGACGGCGCCCGGGCCGTACTGCGCCCAGTGGTCGTCGTCGGGGACGGTGTGGCGCAGGACAAGCTCAGTGGTGTCGTCACCGGCGGCCGCGAGGTCGAGCGAGACGAGGCTGGGCTCGGCGTCGCCGAACTGCCAGGTCAGCTGCAGCCGGTGCGGGGGCTCGCAGGTGGTGATGGTGCCGCCGGCGTTGCCCTCGAGCTGATAGCTCCCGCCGGGTCGCAGATCGCCGCTGAGCGGTAGGAACCAGCGGCCAACGCGCTCGGGTCGGGTGCAGGCTTCCCACACGTCGGCGACGGGCGCGCTAAGCGCGCGGCGCAGTTCGACGACGTGCGCCGGGGCGCCGTGCAGCTGGGTGTCGGCAACGGTGCGCCCCGCTCGGTTGAGTGCGGCGATGAGGTCATCCACGTCCATCTCTCCTGGGTCGCTGGTTGCAATTGCGCTGGCGGCCTCGCGTCAGCTCGGTCTCGAGGGCGTCGAGGCGTTGGTTCCATTGCCGGCGCAGTTCGGCGAGCCAGTCCTCGACGCTCTCGAGGGCCTGGCCGTTGAGGGCGTAGAGCCGGCGGGTGCCTTCGGCGCGCGCGCCAGCGAAGCCGCTCTCCCTGAGCACGCGCAGGTGGCGCGAGACCGCGGGCTGCGTGAGCCCGAACTCCGCCTGAATGGTCTCGACGACGTCGCCGGCGCGGCGCTCGCCAGCGGCGAGCAGCTCAAGGATCCGCCGCCGGACGGGGTCGCCGAGGACGTCGAAAGCCTCCACGGGCCCGTTATCACTAATCGCGTATATATATATGGCTTGCCTCAACCAAGGTAGTGCCGTTCCCCATGTCGTTAGCCACGGCATCCTCGACGCACGCGGGTGCCCCCCCGGCGGACGTCAGGGAATCCGGCGCGCGCGTATGACGGCGTCGACGCCGGTGCCAGGTTCGGCCCGGGGGCGATCCTCGGCGACGGCCAGCTCCCAGCTCTCGGGATCGAGCACAGAGGTCGCGGTGTCGACGGAGGCCTGGACCTGGCCGGCGGCGGGCGTCGGCGCTCCAGTGGCCGGATCGATTGGGCGGTGCCCGACCAGCAACAGCGTCCCCCCAGGGGCGACCGCCGCCGCTATCCGCTGCACCATCTCTTCCACTGACCGGGTCGCGTGAACGTAGAGGCACGCCACGAGGTCGTAACGGTCCGGTGGTGGAGTCCAGGTCGCGAGATCGGCCTCGACCCAGTCGACGCGCGCGGCGATGCCCGCCCCCGCGGCCACGGCCGTCGAACGGCCGTGGGCGAGGGCTGCCGCGGAGAAGTCGACCGCGGTGACCTGCCATCCGCGCGTTGCCAGCCAGAGCGTGCCGGACCCGTGCCCGCAGCCCGCATCAAGGGCGCGGCCGGGGCGCAGGTGTTCGACCTCTCTAGTCAGGTGCAGATTCGGAGGACGACGTGCGATGTGCTCCGAGCGCTCGCGCAGGGTCTGTGACCACAGCTGTTCCCAGAAGTCGCGATCGTAGGTCGGGTTGGTCACGCCTTGAATGTCGTACGGAGGAGAGCCATGGGAACACCGTAGCCCGGAATGACGTCGACGACCTCGTGATCTCGCCACTGCGCGACCAGGCAGGCGGCGCCACCTACTGGCTCCTCACCGGCTCGGACGACCCATCAGGACGAGCCGTCGCCAAGATGAGAATCGAGCCACGGCTTAGACTGGGCGTCTATGTCCGTCTTCCGCGGTACCGGTGACTCGCGGCGCGTCCAGTGGGACCGGATGGCACCGGTCCCGGCAGCCCACCAAGAGGAGCGTCGCGCCGCGCGCTCGGGCTGGGTGGGCACGGGCACGCTCGCCTGCAATCGTTGCGACGCTCCGGTCGCGCTGACCGCGGGTCCGGTGATCGCGACCGACACGCTCACGTGCCCGTTCTGCAGCCACCGCGCACCGGCACGCGACTTTCTCTCGCTCGCGCCGCCGACTCGCCCGGCTCGAGTCGAGGTGCGCGCAATCTACGACGCCAGGTAGGAGCGAGGCGACCGTAGGGCACCGCGTAAGCCGCAGTGACTTTGCGGCTTTACCCTAGGTCGTCGTTGTGGTCGACCGCCGCTTGTTCGGCGGGGGGTAGACAGCCCGGGCGATGGTGGCCGACGTCCAACCGATCCACCATCCTAGGGAGACCAGCCAAAACGTCCTCTGCGTGTGAGAGTTAGCCTCGATCTGAGTGACGATCAAGATTAGGGCCCACACGGCGGCGCAGGCGATGCTGTACGACGTGTAGGTATTGGGTCGCGTCTTCATGGATGTCGTCCTTTAGCGGCTTCGGGTGGGGGGGCGGCCGCGCTTGGCCACAGGCCCGGCGTGGTGGGGCATCCGGCCCGCGTCCTCGAGGGCTCGCCGCAGCAGCATCTCGACCTGGGCATTGAGGCTGCGGAACTCGTCAGCGGCCCATCGGGCCAGGGCGTCGTGGACTGCCGGGTCGATGCGCAGGAGCACCTGTTTGCGCTCGTGGCTCACGTATAGAGCGATCCCGTGTTGACAACCGGGGATGCCGGTTGATCACCGCAGAGTACGACGAGCAGGTTGCTCACCATCGCCGCTTTGCGCTCCTCGTCGAGGTCGACGATGCCACGCTCACTCAGCCTGGCGAGCGCGAGCTCAACCATGCCCACGGCGCCCTCGACGATACGGGAGCGCGCCGCGACGACGGCGTTGGCCTGCTGGCGGCGCAGCATGGCCTGGGCTATCTCCGACGCGTAGGCCAGATGGCTGATGCGTACCTCTACGATCTCCACCCCGGCGATGGTGACGCGCTGTGCCACCTCGTGGCCGAGTTCTTCGGCGACGACCTCAACCGAGCCGCGCAGTGACGTGCCCTCTCTCGCGGGGTCGTCGTAGGGATGGGTGGTGGCGACGTGGCGCAACGCCGACTCCGCCTGCACCTGGACGAAGTTGACGTAGTCATCGACGGCGTAGACCGCCCGTGCGGTATCGGCCACCTGCCATACGACAATGGCGGCGATCTCCACGGGGTTGCCGTCAGCGTCGTTGACCTTCAGATGGTTCGTCTCGAAGTTCCTGACCCGAATGCTCAGGCTCCGCCGGTCCGTCAGCGGCACGATCCACCATAGGCCGGTACGACGTACGGTGCCGACGTAGCTTCCGAAGAACCGCACGACCTTGGTATGGCCGGGTTGGACGATGACCAGCGAGGTGGCGACGAGGGCGCCGATCACGATCGGCGCGACGATCCACGCCGAGCCGGCGAGCAGGACGGCGCCGGCGATGCAGCCGGCGATGACGAGCACGCCGATCCAGCCGTTGATCGCCCATGCGGCACGCTCGTGGATTTCCACGCGGGTGCCCGCGTGCCCGACCGGAGTCGCCTCGGGCTGGCGGTATGGCTGTACGGCCTGGTTCATGATCCCTTCTCCGTTGCGCGGTGCCTCCAAAAACTGATACCAATTAGATATCAGTTTTCTCTCCGTCGCGCAATCCCTCGCACCCGGGCTGCAACCCAGCGCCGGAGCGCGCGGCCGAGGATCGCCGGCCTGGGGAGAGGGCTAGCGGCGGCGGGCGTCGTGGCGACGCGCATCAGCCTCCGGCGAGGACGGGCGTGTAGCCCTCGGCCTTCAGGATCTCGACCACCACGCCGCGGTGATCGCCCTGAATCTCGATGACTCCATCCTTGACCGAGCCGCCGACGCCACACCGCTTCTTGAGCTTGCCTGCGAGTTCCTTGAGCTTCGCGTCGTCGACCGGCACGCCCGAGACAGTGGTCACCGCCTTGCCGCGCCGGCCCGCGACCTCGCGACGGACCTTGACGCGGTTGCCGTCGGCTTGGCGCTTGCCGAGTTCGGGATCACGCGCCTTTCGCAAGTCGCCGCCGGTGGTCGAGTAGACAACCCGGGAGTCCCGCCGCATGGAGTCGACGATACCGCGGCTTGCCCTACTTCTTCTGGTTACCCAGCGCTCCGCTCGCCTTCGTGGCGGCCGCCTTGCCCGCCTGCTTCGCCGCATTGCCGGCCAGTCGCACCGCCGATGCTGCCCCGCTCACCGCGCCGCCCGCAGCGCGCTTTGCCTGGCTCGCGGCTTGTCCGGCAGCACGACTCTGCCGGGTGCCGGCAGCTTTCTTTCCCGCCGCTTCGGATTGAGCCCTGCTCCGGTTTCGTTCACGCGTGGCCGCGGCCTTCTTGGCCGCCGCCGACCGATCTGCTTTGGTTTGCGCCATCAAGATTCTCCCGTCTGCGTTGACATGCGACGAACAGATGGATACCCAAGCCGGGGAATCGACAACCACGTTGCCCTCAACGAGGAAGAGAACAGCGCGATGGTTGAGGGCTCGGGACTCCCGCGTCTCCGAAAAACCCATCTAATTCGATTGAATTTATGTACCTGGTGATCGAGCAGGCCTCGGCCGAGTCGCTGCGCGCCACCCTGCGCCGGATTGAGGCCGGCGAGCCTGCGACCGGGGTCCGGTCCGGGCCTGGCAGCCACCCGCCAAAAGGCCGTGCCGCGCCTGTGACCGAGCGCTCGGGTCCGCACCGTGGCGATCACCCCTCGCGAGGACCTCGAGATCGCTCGACAAGTACGCAATGTCAGGCGGGCGCCGGCGTGGGACTCTTGCTTGGGATGGGATGCTTAAGGCATGTTCGAGCGATTCACAGAGGGAGCCCGTGAGGTTGTCGTCCTGGCGCAGGACACGGCGCGTCAGCTCAATCACCAAAGCATCGGGACCGAACACATCCTCCTCGGCTTGCTCCGCGAGGGGGAAGGCATCGCCGCTGAGGTGCTGGCGGCGCGGGACGTCACGCTCGAGCGTGTCCGCGCCCAAGTCGTCGAGATCGTGGGCGCTGGTGAGGAGTCCACCGGCACTCAGATCCCGTTCACGCCGCGCGCGAAGAAGGTATTGGAGTTGTCGCTTCGTGAGTCGCTGAGCCTGGGCCACAACTACATCGGGCCCGAGCACATTCTCCTCGGGATCGCGCGCGAGAACACCGGTGTCGCCTCCCGCATCCTGCTCGATTTTGGGGTGGACGCCGAGAAGATCCGCCACGAAGTGTCGCGTCTGCTCGCCACGAGCCAGAGGTCGGGGAGGGTGGACCAGGTCGTGCAACTGGCGCGGGTCCAGGCACGTGAGCTCAAGCACAACGAGCTCGGCACCGCGCACCTCCTGCTCGGCTTGCTCGGTCAGGAGGAAGGCATCGCCACTCGAGTGCTCGCATCGCTCGATGTCACGCTTGAGCGTGTCCGCGCCCAGGTCGTGCGGATCGTCGGCGCCAGCGAGGAGGACAGCCCCGGTCAGATCCCGTTCACGCCGCGCGCGAAGAAGGTATTGGAGTGGTCGCTTCGTGAGTCGCTGAGCCTGGGCCACAACTACATCGGGTCCGAGCACATTCTCCTCGGGATCGCGCGCGAGAACACCGGTGTCGCCTCTCGCATCCTGCTCGATTTTGGGGTGGACGCCGAGAAGATCCGCCACGAAGTGGCGCGTCTGCTCGCCGATCCCGCCACGCCTGCGACCGCATGACCGGGTCAGCGACCCGCGTGGCCTCCTGAACATGCGCCGGGAGGCCACGCGGGAAGACGAGGCTCGCGTCAGCGAGCTCAGAGCTGGCCGCGGAGTGCGCCGGCCGGATACTTCGCGTTGTGGACGTTGACGTAGTAGTTGCTGGGCTTCTTCTGGATCGCGAGCAGCAGCGACTTCTTTACCTTCAAGCAGCCGCTCTGGGCGACCGGAGCCTTCGCGGACAGGGGGATGACGACATTACCTGCGACGCCCTTCTTGCCCGCGTGGATGTGGGAGGCGAACGGGGTGGAGATGCCGGACCACTTCAGGCTGTAGCAGAGCGTGGAGTTCTTGGTCACGAGCTGATACTTGAAAGTGCCTTTGCCCGTCGGGCTGCCCTTGGGTACCTCCTGAGCGCCCGTCATCTTTACGGTGTACTGCTTCGGTGTGGTGCTACTTGCGGCCATCGCCGAACCTACGGCGACGAGGACGCCGGCCACCAAGGCCAGCGCCGCCGCCATGATCTTGCCCATTCCGTCCCTCCTCGGTTAGGGGTCTTGTTCGCGACAAGTCTTCCCCACCCAGCGGACCTCGTGTCGCGACCTTCACGGCACGCTAACACGGCAGCGCGTCCGCAATATCAGGCGATCGAGCCTGAGGTCAGAGCCTCCGGCTCGCCGTAATCCTCGGGACCCGGTGCAGATCGGTCTGGCACGGCTTCGCCGCGAGTGTTGGTCGCCCGTAGGGCGATCACGGCCGAGGCGAGGATGAAGATGCTGCCGACGAGCAGCGCGTCGCGAAAGCCGCCGGTCAGGGCCTGCGGCGGCGGAGTATGTGCGGTCAGCAGATGCTGGGTGCGGCTTGTCGCCACCGCGGTGAAGATGGCCAGGCCGAGCGCACCCCCAAGCTGCTGGGAGGCGTTGAGCAGAGCTGCCGCAAGGCCGGCCTTATCGGCGGGCACGCCGGCGTTGGCCGCGGTTGTCACGCCGACGAACACCGGGCCGAAGCCCACCGAAAGCACGAGCATGGCCGGCAGGAGGTTTGACAGGTACGAGCCATCGACGGGTATCCGCGAGAGCCAATAGAGCCCACCGGCCGCGACCAGCGCGCCAGAGACGATCAGTGGCCTGGTGCCGACGCGGGCAATGAGTTGCGAGCTGATGCCGGCGGAGATCCCGATCGTGAAGGCCAGCGGCAGATAGGCCGCCCCGGTCTGAATGGCTGAGTAGTGCAGGACATTCTGCATGTAGAGGGTGAGGAAGAAGAACAGGGCGAGAAAGCCCGCAAAGGCGATCAGCTGCGTGAGGTTGGAGAATCCCAGACCGTTGATGCGAAAGATCGAGAGCGGCGCGAGCGGATTCTTGACGCGCTGCTCGTTGATGACGAAGGCCAGCAGCATGGCCAGGGCACCGCCAAGCTCCGCGATTGTGCGCGTAGTGCCCCAACCGACGCTGGGGGCCTTGACGAGCGCATAGACCAGGAGCAGCATGCCGCCCGTTACCAGCGTCGCCCCGAGCAGGTCAAAGCTCCCGGAACGCCGGCGGCGCTCGTCGACGCCAATCAGGCGAAAGACGCCACCGAGCACGAGCACGCAGGCGATCGGGTTAACGAACATCACCCAGCGCCACCCCGGCCCTTCGGTGAGCAGACCGCCGAGGAGGACGCCGGCGGCGGACGCCAATCCACCGACGCCACCCCACACGCCGAGCGCAGTGTTGCGGTCCTTGCCCTCCCGGAAGGTGGTGGTAAGGATGGACAGGGCCGAGGGGAGGGTGAGAGCGGCGCCGAAGCCCTGAGCGAGGCGCGCGCCGATCATCACGCCGGAAGACTGCGCGACCCCGCCGATCATCGAGGCAATCCCGATGAGGACGATCCCGCTGACCAGGACCCGGCGGCGCCCGAGGATGTCGGCCGCTCGACCGCCGAGGAGCATGAAGCCGCCGTAGGTCAGCAGATACCCGCTGGGAACCCACAACAGGTCCTGCACTGAGAAGTGCAACGCGCGTCGTATGGACGGCAGGGCGATGTTCACGATCGAGGCGTCGACGAAGTCCAGGAACGCGATCGAGCACAAGAGCGCAAGCGTCAGTCTGCCGCGGGTGGTGGAAAGAAGTGAAGGGATCAGCGTTTCGGTCGCCATGGAGAGACCTCCTGAAGTTCGGACGTTGTTCTCGGATGACGAAGCGGCCGACGCAGATGTGACCGTCGGCTCCGGATTGACCTATCGTGCTTTGCTGACTAAGGTCAGAGAATGTCCGATGCGACGGTTGACCAGGTCCGGCGCTTCAGCCGCGTCGTCACCGAGCGCGTTGGCGCGCTCAACGAGCGCTTTCTCGGTCAGGAGAGGCCCCTTGGAGAGGCTCGGCTCCTGTGGGAGATCGGGCTCGACGGCTGCGAGGTGCGCCTGCTACGCGGCCGCCTGGGCCTCGATTCCGGGTATCTGAGTCGACTGCTGCGATCACTGGAAGCGGCCGGGTTGGTGAAGGTGACGCTTGGCCGTAGCGACCGGCGGATTCGGGTTGCGCGGCTCACCGCGGCGGGTCACCGTGAACGCGGTGCCCTCGATAGGCGCTCTGACGAGCTCGCCCAATCACTGCTTGCCCCTCTGAGTCCGAAGCAGCGCGAGCGGCTGCTCGCGGCGATGCATGATGTCGAGCGCCTCCTGACCGCGTCGAGCGTGCAGCTCACGGTCGTCGATCCCGAGCACCCCGATGCGCAGTACTGCCTCGCGGAGTACGTCACCGAGCTCAATCGCCGCTCGGAGCGTGGCTTCGACCCATCCGTTGGTGCCACCGCTCTGCCCCACGAGGTCCGGCCGCCGGCGGGAGAGTTCTTCGTCGCCTACCTGCAGGGCGAGCCGGTCGGCTGCGGCGCGGTCAAGCACCACGCCGACGCGCCGGCCGAGATCAAGCGGATGTGGATCGCCCCGAAGCCTCGCGGACTTGGACTCGGTCGCCGCCTCCTGGAGCGACTGGAGGCGTGCGCGCTGGCAGGCGGGGCGCGGGTCGCACGCATCGAGACGAGCGCCGCACTCCTCGAGGCACTCTCCCTGTACCGGTCGACCGGCTGGGTCGAGGTCTCTGCCTTCAACGACGAGCCGTTCGCGGACCACTGGTTCGAGAAGGCGCTGACCTGACAGGGAGCGAGACGCTCGGGCCTGGTCGCTACCAGCTCGTCGGCGCGTAGTCCTTGAGAAAGACGCCGTGCACGTCGTCGCCGGTTTCGCCTCGCACGATTGGGTCATACACGCGGGCAGCGCCGTCGGCGAGGTCAAGCGGGGCATGGAAGCCCTCATCGGCCAATCTCCGCCTGGTGGTATGCGGTCGCTCGTCGGTGATCCAGCCCGTGTCGACGCTGGTCATGAGGATGCCGTCGGCCCGAGCATCTCCCGCGCGCTCGTGCGGGTGAGCATGTTCAGGGCAGCCTTGGCCATGTTGGTGTGAGGGTGGCCCGGGCCTTTGTATCCGCGCCCAAAGCTGCCCTCCATGGCGGAGACGTTGACGATGTAGGTTCGGCGGGCGGTTGAGGCCGCGAGCGATGCTCGTAGCCGGCTGATGAGGATGAACGGGGCGGTTGTGTTGCACAGCTGGACCTCGAGCATCTCGACGGGGTCGATCTCCTCGACCCTCTGCGTCCAGCTGTTGTGGTCGACCTCATCGGGAATGAGTCCACCGGCATCGATCGCGGTGCTGCGCGCCGTGAGCGCGAGGGTGGTGCCCGGATGAAGGTCGTGGGCAGCGCCGAGCTCGCGGACCTGAGGAGCGCTGGGAAGCGACTCGCTCTCGCCGGCGACGAGCAACGCGTAGGCATCGTGCGAGCGACGAACGGTCTGGGCCGCGTTATTGATGAGAATGTCGAGGGGGCCGTCGGCGGCGACCGCATCCGCGAGGGCGACGACCTGGCCCGGCTGGCGCAGGTCAACGCCGACGATGTCCAGGCGGTCAATCCAGTCGCCACTGTCGGGCATCGATGAGAACCGTCGTGCCGCATCCCTCGGGAAACGCGTCGTGATCGTCGTCTGGGCGCCGTCACGGAGGAGCCGCAGGGCGATGTACATGCCGATCTTGGCCCGGCCGCCGGTTAGGAGCGCCCGGCGTCCGGTCAAGTCCGCACGCGCTTCGCGGCGTTCGCGGTTCATGGCCGCGCAGCACGGGCACAGCTGGTGATAGAAGGCGTCGACCTCGGTGTACCTGCGCTTGCACTGGTAGCAAGGTCGCGCCCGGATCAGCGTTCCCGCGCTCGCGCCCGGAACGCGGGATACGAGCTCCACGCCGCTCGTCTCGTCGTCAACCCGTCCCGGCGCCGCCGTGGCGGTGTTGGCGAGCACGGCACGGTCCCCGGCGGAGACGGCGGCGCGGCGCTCGGCTCGGCGACGTTCCTTGACCGACTTGAAGATCCGAGCCGTCGCCTGTCGCACCGCGATTGCGTCGGGATGCTCGACGGGAAGCTCGTCAAGGTGAGCAAGCACCGCCAGGCAGATCCTCAGATCATCAGCGTCAATGCCCACGTACGCATTGTGACCGGCCAAAGACCTAGGGCGAAGGCGAAGGCGGGGCACTTATCGACAGCGATACCGAGACGGACGCAGTCCGGCCGGCCGGGCCGCTGGTCAGAGACAGCTTGGCGCCGGTTTTACAGCACACCGTGAACTTTCCTCTGGGTCACGGATCGGACGGCTCTCTGGCCCGGCACCGCCGTCTCTGACAGCCTACGAACGTGCCGATGCGAGCCCACCACATCGATCCTTGGCGCAGTTAGTCCTGGGTCCCTTGCTCCGCTACGCGGGCGAGCACGAGGCCACTGTCTGGGTCGAGACCGACACGCCATGCGAAGTCGAGGTGCTGGGTCGGGGCACGAGCACCTTTCAGGTCTCCGGGCATCACTACGCGGTGGTGGCCATCGAGGGGCTCGATCCCGGGGCCAGCTTGCCCTACGAAGTGGCGCTCGATGGGGAGCGCCGCTGGCCGGATCCCGAGAGCTCGATGCCGGCGGGCCGAATCAGGACGCTGGACCCCGAGCGAGGCCTGATGCTCGCGTTCGGCTCCTGCCGCGTGGCCGCTCCTCACGAGCAGCCATGGGTCCTGGAACGAAGGGAAGACCGGCGCGGTGTCGGTGTCGACGCGCTCGCGGCTCTGGCGCAGCGGATGCGCGATCAGCCGCCGGAGCAGTGGCCATCGCTCCTCCTAATGCTCGGCGACCAGGTCTATGCGGACGCCGCCTCTCCGCAGACGAGGGCGTTGATACGCTCGCGTCGGGCGACGAACGAGCCGCCCGGGGAGGAGGTGGCGGACTTCGAGGAGTATTCGATGCTCTATCGCGAGGCTTGGAGCGAGCCGATGATCCGCTGGCTCCTTTCCACCGTGCCGAGCGCGATGATCTTCGACGACCATGAGGTCATCGACGACTGGAACATCTCGGCGGCGTGGAGACGGGAGATTCAGGCGCAGCCGTGGTGGTCCGAGCGGATCGTCGGGGCGTTCATGTCCTACTGGCTCTACCAGCACTTAGGCAACCTCTCCCCGGCCGAGCTGCGCGAGGACCGCCTCTATGGCGAGGTGCGCGCCGCTGAGGACGCCGGGCCGCTGCTGCGGGAGTTCGGGCTCCGAGCGGACCGCGGTACCGCGGGGATTCGCTGGAGCTACAGTCGCCGCCTCGGCTCCTCGCACCTGGTGGTGATCGATTCCCGTGCCGGGCGGCTCCTGTGCGGAGACCGCCGGGAGATGGTGGGTGACGAGGAGTGGCGCTGGGTCGACGACCAGCTCCACGGTGACGTTGACCATTTGCTCATCGCCACCTCGCTCCCGTTCCTGCTTCCCCGTGCCATCCATGATGTCGAGGGCTGGAACGAAGCGGTGTGCGCAGGCGCTTGGGGCGCCGCAGCCGCGAGGCTCGGGGAGGGCCTGAGACGAGCGATCGATCTCGAACACTGGGCTGCCTTTCGTTCGTCGTTCGCGCGGCTAACGCGTACCGTGCGGCAGGTTGCGGCCGGCGAACGCGGACGCCCGCCGGCTTCGATCGTCTTTCTCTCAGGCGATGTTCACTACGCGTACCTGGCCGAGGGCCGATTCCCCGATCAGCCCTTCGCGACCAAGATCTTTCAGGCCGTTTGCTCTCCCTTTCGCCATTCCCTGAACCCGCCGCTCGAGCGCGCCAACAAGATTGCCTTCGGGCGCACGGCCGAGCGGGTCGGCGCGATGCTCGCCCGCTCGGCGCGGGTGCCGAAGCCGTCGATGACCTGGACCATGAGCCACGGGCCGTACTTCGAGAACGAGGTGGCCACCCTCGAGCTCCACGGTGGTGAGCTACGCGTGCGGCTCGAGCGGACGCCGCCTCGCGAGGTGCGACTCGATTGCGTCGACGAGACGCGGCTGACCTGACGCAGTCGAGGTCCGGTCATGGCCCGATTCGCGGTCGGATCTTCGTAACAAACACTGACCCTCGCCCCCTTTACGCCCGAACTGATGTACAACGGGTATGAGGGGCGAGGGAGCGGTTTGATACTCCGGTCGGCGATCGTTGGTCAGGTGTGCGTGGCCCCGGCGGCCGCCTGGCGCAGGCTCGCGAGAGTTTGCGGCCCGACCAGCCTCCGCACGAGACGGCCTTGCGCGTCGAGAACAAACGCGGTGGGCAGCCCCTGGATCCCGTAGGCGTAACCCGCCGTCCCGACCGGGTCGAAGAGGACCGGGAACGACCAGTGGAAGCGGGCCAGAAAGGCGAGCGCGGAATCGCGGTTGTCGCTCCAGTCCACTGCGATGAGCCGGGCGTGTCCGCGCAGCGCGCGCTCGGCTCGACGGACCGTTCCCGCCTCATCGACGCACGGACCGCACCAGCTGGCGAAGAACTCGATGAGCACCGGCTCGCCCCGCAGCGTGACCAGGGAGGTCTGCGGCCCGGCGAGCATCCGCACGGGGAGCGCCGGAGCAGGTTGTCCGGCTCGCGATCCCGCGGTCAGGTGGACTACGAGGGCGACCGAGAGGGCCGCGACCACGAGTCCGGCCGTGAGCAGGCGCACGCGCTAATTGGCCGCCAGCAGCGGCACATCGTGGGCGAGCTGAGCGGCCGTGAAGTTGGACGGGTACACGGTGGTCACCTTGCCGCTCGCGGTGATCCCGTAGACGAGCGCCGAGTGGTTGACCTCGTCCTGGTTGGTCGGCTTGGACGCACTGATGCCCCACGCGCGCCATACCGGGGTCAGGGTCGTGCGGCTGCCGACGAGGTACTCCAAGCGGCCGGTCATGTCTCGCCGGGCGAGGAACGAAGCGATAGCCGACGACGTGTCCCCCCTCGGATCGGTCGACACGGCGACGATCCGGACCTCGGAGGCGCGCCGGCCGAGGAGCGCGAGCGCGTTGTGGAGGTTGGCCACGATGAGTGGACATACGTCGGGGCAGTGCGTGTAGATGAAGGTGAGGAGGACCGCCTTGCCCCGGTAGGCGCCGGTGTCGACGCGGTGGCCGAGGTAGTCGCGCAGCACCAGCGGCGGTGCCTGCGCCGGCGTCTGCACGGTCGGGCCGTCGTAGACGACGGTAGTGCCGTTGGCGGCGTGCGGGGTGGTGGTGGCAGTACGCGTGGCGCCCGTGGAGGTGGCGGCCGAGCTCGGCGCCGATGAGCTCCCGCACCCCGCGAGGGTGAAAGCGAGCCCGGCAACCAGGGCGGCGACGATGCCGGTGGCCCGCGGCCATCCTGCCGGCCCGCGGTTCGGATGCAACGAATTCATCTCCTGCACCCCAGATCGGTTGACGACGGTCCGACCCCGGCCCTGCGCCTGGCCCGGGTCGCGAAGCGATTGCGAGTCTAATCCATCGTCTCGGGCCCCAGACGCCATAGCCTTCCAAAAAACTTGACATTTGGTGCATCAACTCGGATAGGCTGCGCTCGAACCCGAGACCGGAGGGCTTCATGAGGCGGTTGCTGTCCCTACCTGTGCTGCTGGCTGTGCCGGCGGCGCTGATGTTTTCATCCGTGGCCTCGGCCCATACGGTGACCGTCTATGCCGGTGGTGCGGGGAAGTTTGCCCTACCGCTGCAGCAGAGATACGGCGCCGGGATTAACAGCTTCCTCATCAACAAGGTTGTCATCAATGTCGGCGACACCGTCAAGTGGGACGGCGCGAGTCTGGCGGGGGGCTTCCACAGCGTGGACATTCCCGTGCCTCACGGTAAGGATCTGCCACTCATCATCCCGACGGGGGCCAAGGTGGCCGGAGCCAACGACGCCGCCGGGAGCCCCTTCTGGTTCAACGGGTTGCCCGCTCTGAGCTTTAACGGGGTGCTGTTCAAGGCGCTGGGAGGCCACTCCTACAAGGGCTCAACTCGGGTCGACTCGGGCCTGCCGGTGGGCCCGGTCGCGAACTTCAAGGTGAAGTTCACCACCGCGGGGACGTTCAAGTACTTCTGCGACGTGCACCCTGGGATGGGTGGTGTGGTGATCGTCAAGCACCGAGGGGCGACCGTCCCAACCGCCAAGGAGAACGCCGCTGAGCTCACGAGCGAGGAGCAGAAATACGCCAAGGAGGCCAAGCTCACCATCAAGTCGGCCGTCCCCGCGAATGAGGTGAGCTTGGGCAAGTCGGGTCCCGGCGGGCTCGAGCTCTTCGCCATGTTCCCCTCCACGCTGACGGTCAAGGCGGGCACCACCGTGAAGTTCTCGATGTCGACGAACTCGCGTGAAGTACATACCGCGACGTTCGGGCCGGCCGCGTACGTGGCGGCCCTCGCCAAGACCTTCGCGGGTCCGGCTCCCGCGGCCGCCGCGCTATACCCGAGCTCCCCGCCGCCCGGGCCCATCGTCTTGACCCCGGCCTCGCATGGCAACGGATTCGGGAGCACCGGTGCGCTCGACGAGGACAGCGCCACTCCGAATCCTGTCTTCGGCGCGATCACCTTCACCACTCCGGGCACCTACAACTACTCGTGCCTGGTCCACCCGTTCATGCGCGGGTCGATCGTCGTCACCCAGTAGCTCAGGTCCGCTTCGCCCTGCTCCGGCGCCGGCGCACACCGCCGGCGCCGGGAGGGACGGCTCAGTCGGGCGCGTCGGTGGAGACGATGAGCACGCTGCACTTGGCGCGGTGCGAGATCTTGTTCGGCACGCTGCCGAGGACCCTGGTCATTCCGTGCATGCCTCGGTTGCCGACGACGATGAGGTCCGCCTTCTGGGCATCGGCGACCTCGAGGAGCGCGTCGGCGGGGTCGCCCGTGACCATATGCGTCTCGGCCTCGACGCCGTTGACGCGAACGGCGGCGGCGGCCTCGTCGAGCACCGACTGCACCATGGAGTCGGGCTTCACCTCCCACTTCTCGGCGGCCCCCTCGGCGCCGACGACGCGGGCTCCGCGAATCGGCGAGTAGGCCGAGACGAGATGGAGCACGCCACCGAGCGCCTTGGCCAGCCGACCCGCCTCGGCGACGGCGCGCTGCGCCGTCTCGGATCCGTCAGTTCCCACAACTATCGAGTCGTACACGAGACCCCCACATGAGTTTTGCCGGACCCTACCTCACGCCGACGTCTCGGCGGGCGCCGCTCGGCAGATCGCGAAGGCCCGGCACGGGGCCGAGGAACAGGAACAGCGAAGCCAGAGGCACCATGGCGGTGGTGATCCACAACGCCGGGGTGAGGCCGACGATGGCGGCGAGGGTGCCACCAGCGACGACGAAGGCGGCACGCGACGGCGAGGTGGCGAGGGGGATGAGCAGGGCGCCGGCTCCGCCCGCCGCCTTGGTCGCGAGGAGCGCGCGGGCTGATCCCAGCCGGGCCGCGAGTGGCCTGGCCAAAAAGGCGCCGGTGACGCCGCCCAGGCCGGCCAAGGCCAGGACGAGACCGACCACGTCGGTGCGCAGATGGGTCTCGCGCAGGAGGAAGACGACGAGGATCGACTGGTAGCCGGTCAGCGCCAGGTTCGAGGTGCCACCGAAGAGCGTCAGCGACCGCAGTAGCGGCTCGTGGCGCAGATAGCGGATGCCTTCGCGGACTCGCATGGGCGCGCGCGGCGGGGGCGATCAGGCGCGCGGCGCACCGCGGCGAGGACCCAATGTGAGCGTGCGAAGCAAGATGAATCGCGCCGCCGGGTCAAAGCTCCGCACGCGTCCGCAGGTTGGGGTGCTGGGATCAGGTCACGTTGCGCGCGCCGGGTGGAAGGTGAGGATCACCGTCTCTCCCGCCTTGGTCGCGTCCACGAGCTGCAGGTCCGACGGCTGTTCGGACTCGCCGAACAGGCGCTTGCCGCTGCCCAGGAGGACGGGGTGCACCATGAGCCGGTACTCGTCGACCAGGTCATCCTCGATCAGCCCCTGCACGAGCTTGGCCGAGCCGAAGACGAGGATATCCCCGCCGAGCCGGTCCTTGAGCCCGCGAGCCTCCGCGGCGAGATCTCCCTCGAGGATGGTCGAGTTGTTCCAGTCGGCGCTCTCGAGGGTGGACGAGACGACGTACTTGGGCAGGCCGTTCATCTTCTCGCCGAACTCGCCGGTGCCCTCGATGTGGGGCCAGGCCGCCGCGAACCCTTGGTAGGTCACGCGCCCGAGCAGGAGCGCCTCGGCCGCCATCAGCTCCTCGTACTTGAACTTGCCCCCTTCGGGCCCGCTCGAGAACTTGCCCGACCACCCGCCGTGGGCGAACCCCTCGGCTCCCCCCGGGTCCTCGATGACACCATCCACGCTGATGAATTCAGAGACAACGATGTTTCCCACGCTTAACTCCCTTCAGGATTTCTCTGCCAGGACGGGGTCGCGCTTAGATCATGATCTTGCCCCCTGCGATGTCGAGGGTTACGCCGGTGATCCACGACGAGGCGTCGGAGGCGAGGAAGAGCGCGGCGCCAGCAATGTCCTCGGGCTGACCGATGCGTCTCAGCGGAAACTCGCTCGCCAGGTGCCGGCGCTGCTCCTCGGTCATCCACGCGCGCATGCGGTCGTTCTCGACGGCCGACGGTGAGACACAGTTGATACGGGTGCCCCGCGGGGCGACCTCGGCTGCCAGATGCCGCGTGAAAGCGATCACGCCTGCCTTGGCGGCGGCATAGGCGGCGTTGGAGCGGGCCGCCTGGCGAGCCGCGGCCGAGGACATGGTGACGATCGACCCGGAGCCGCGCTCGAGCATGGTGGGCAGAAAAGCGTGGACGGTGAGGAAGGTCGAGGTGAGATCGGATTCGATCACCTCACGCCAGTGGCCAGGAGTCTCCTCGGCGGTGGGCACGGGCATGCCGTTGCCCCCCGCGAAGGTGGCGAGGATGTCGAGCGCCCCGAGCTCCTCGTGGACCACGCGCGCGCAGTGCTCGAGGTCGGCTTGCACCGTGCAGTCGGCGCGCACCGCTAGCGCCCGGCCGCCCGCCGCGTGCACGTCGGCCGCCACCGCCGCGAGCGCTTGCTCGTCGCGGCCGACGATGGCCACCGCGGCGCCGTTGGCGGCGAGGGCGCGAGCAGTGGCGGCGCCAATGCCGCGGGAGCCCCCGGTGACGAGGGCGATCTTGCCGTCAAGGTCGGGATAGCGAGCTGGTTCGGGGTTGGGATCGTCGGTCATGGCATCCTCCTGGCAAGCGGTGGCGAGCCAAAGCATAGAGATCTAAGACTTTGATGTCAAACGCTTTGTCGTCGAATGTGTGTGTTACTCTCTCGCCCGGTGCGACCGGCGCGCGTTCCCATCGGACTCCAGCTCGCTCGCAGCGCGCGTGTGGTGAGCCGGGCCTTCGACGAGGCGCTCGGCGAGGTGGGGGGATCGCTCCCGGTGTGGCTCGTGCTCCTGAATATGAAAGCGCGGAAGCTGGCCAACCAGCGTGAGCTCGCCGAGGCGGTCGGGGTACGCGAGGCGACGCTCACCCACCACCTCAATGCCATGGAGGCGGAAGGCCTCGTGACCCGCCGGCGCGACCAGAGTAACCGGCGCATCCATGTCATCGAGCTCACCGAGGCAGGGGAGGAGGCGTTCGTGCGACTGCGTGAGGCCGCCCTCGCCTTCGACCGGCGCCTGCGCCGGGGGATCAGCTCCGACGAGCTTGCCCTCTTCGAAGGGGTGCTCGGCCAGCTGGCGGCCAACGTGGACGCCGCCGCCAAGCCGGCGCAAGCTTGATCCCCTCAGGTGTCAGCCCGCTCCGCCCGCTCTTAGATCCGCCCGTGGGCGAGCAGGGTCCCCAGCGCCTGCAGGGTCACGATCCCGCGCCACTCGACCGATTGCCCGGGCGACCACGCGAGGTGGTCGAAGGTCCAGCCGCCGTCCTCTAGTTGCTCGCGCTCGAGCTCGTCGAGGTCATGGACGATCTGCTCCTCCGCGAAGAGGTTTCGGCTGCGCCTGCCCGGTCCCGGTGACAAGGTCAGCGCCGTGATGCGCTCGTTCTCGGTGCCCCCGGGGACGGGCAGCGACCCGTCCTCGCCGAGCGCCGGGCGCAAGCGCGCGATGGCGGCGAGCGCGCGCTCGCGGTCAGGAACGCTGTCGAGGAACTCGAGGGCGAACTTGACCCAGTAGCCGCCGGGCGCCTCGGCGTCCTCGAGCTGCGCCCAGCACCAGTCTGTCCCCTGCTCGAGCCACGGTTCCCGCACGGGGGTCTGCCACAGGGCGGCGGCGAGCGCGAAGGTGAGAAACGAGCCGCCGTCCGAGGGCACCATCCACGGCGCGTGCGGATACTCGGCGGCGGTAGGGAGGACGAAGGGCACGCCGCCGTCGTCGGCGGCGACGGCGGCGATCCAGCGGGCGGCGCCGGCGACCAGCGGGTCCTCGCCGGCGCCGATTCCGAGCAGCACCTCGAGCGCGTGGAGGGTCGAGGCCGGCTCGCTCTCGGGGGCGCGCACATCGGGCTCGAGCGCGTGGCCGAAGCCACCGTCAGGGTTGCGGTAGGCGTGCAGGGTGGCGAGGACGGGCGCGGCCGGGGCACCGTGCAGGAGCACGGCCAGGCGATGGCGGTCGAGCAAACGGGCGTTGGCGAGCACGAAGCGCTCGGCGGCGTCGAGATCGATGGGCATGCCGCCACCCTAGGCGGCGGTGAGGGCGGCGTCTTCCAGGAATCGGACAGGGGTGGTCCCGGTGAGCCGACGCACCTCATCGCTCATGTGCGCCTGACTCGCGTACCCGGCCGCGAAGGCGCGCCCGGCCAGGGGCTCGTCGGCCAGGGCGATCAGGCGCCGCAGACGCCCGACGCGAGCGAGCATCTTCGGCCCGTAGCCGACCGCCGCCAGGACCCGGCGGTGGAGCTGGCGCTCGCTCACCCCGAGCTCGGAGGCGACGCCGGCGACGCGAGCCCGCGGGCCGGCCAGCGATCGCGCGGCGGCGCGCACGAGCGGGTCGGGCTCGACGCGCCGGCGCGCCACCACCCCGGTCAGGAGCTCGAGGCGCCGCGCGGGATCCGCTACCGCCAGCTCCGCCTCGAGCGCCGTGGCCTGCGCTCCCCACACGAGCGCCGCGGGCACCTGGCGGTCGCGGAGCTCCGAGGCGGGGACACCGAGCACGGCCCCCGCCGCCCCGGTACGCAGGCGCACCCCCGAGGTCCGGGCTCCCGCGGGAAGCTCGGCCACCCGTGCCGTCGTGTCGGCGCCGGCGATAACGAGCTCGCTCCCGGCGAGCCAGATGAGATCGAGACACGTGTCAGGGATGATCCGCTGGCGGTGAGCGCACGCCGGCTCGTGCTCCCAGAGACACGCCACCACGGACTCGAGACCCGCGGGCGGCCGATACTCACGATACGCCGGGACCATCGATCCCAGCGTACAGTCCCCACATGGAGACCCGGCTCTACGATCCGGCCGAGCACCGGCCCCTCGACGGCAGGGCGTGGAGCGAGGCCGAGGCGCGCGCCGCCATCGAGGCCATCGCCGGGGACGCCATCACCGCCTATCGAGGCCCCGAGGAGCTGTGGCCCAACGCGCTCGCCGATCTCGAGGACGACCCCGACCAGCCCTTTCGCGGCGTCTATCTCGGTGCCGCCGGCCTGGCGTGGGCGCTCTCGGTGCTGGCCCGGGACGGGCTCGCCCCCGAGCTCCCCGGCGTGGCCGAGCTCGCCGACAGCCTTCCCGAGGGCTTTCGCCGAGCGCCCGAGCTCCTGCGCTGGGCCACCCCTCCGGCGCCCTCTCTCCTTTTCGGCGAGAGCGGGATCCTCCTCGCCGTCGAGGCCATCCGCGGAGCCGGCGAGCACCTCGCCGACCTCGAAGCGTGCATCACGGGAAATGCCCGCAACCCGACCCTCGAGACGTGCTGGGGCTCCCCCGGGACCATGCTCGCCGCGCTGGCGATGTGGCGGGGGACGGGCGAGGAGCGCTGGCGCAGGGCGTGGCTCGAGTCGGCCGAAGGGCTGCTCGCCCAGTGGCGCGAGACCGTGTGGGTCCAGGACCTGTACGGCGAGACGCGCAGGTTCACCGGCGCCGGGCACGGCTTCGCCGGTAACGCCTTCGCGCTCCTCGGCGGCCGCGATCTGCTCGGCGATCGCGCCGGCGAGGTCACCGCTCGCATCCGCGGCGTTTTCTGTGACATCGCCGTCGAGGAGGACGGGGTCGCGCAGTGGTTGCCTCTCTTCGGTGCCGAACAGGCGCGGCGGCCGCTGCAGTGGTGCCACGGATCGCCGGGAATCGTCATCTCCCTCGCCGGCCTTCCCGCCGACGAGGAGACCGATCGGCTCCTGAGCGCGGGCGCCGAGCTCACCTGGCGGGCCGGGCCGCTCGTCAAGGGCGCCGGTCTCTGTCACGGCACGGCGGGGAACGCCTACGCGCTACTGGCGCTCTATGCGCGCTCGGGCGAGGAACGCTGGCTCGAACGGGCGCGCATGTTCGCCATGGACGCCGTCGCCGACGTGGACCGTCGCCGGGTCGCCGAGGGGCGTGGTCGCTACACCCTCTTCACCGGCGATGTCGGCGTGGCCCTCCTGCTCCGAAGCTGCCTGGGCGCCGACGCGAGCTTCCCCTTTCTCGCAGCGCCGCTGCTGTCGACCGGCGGTCAAATATGATGTCGAGCTCAGTCATGTCCGCGCCCGCCTACACCCGCCTGCAGGTCGACGAGCGCCGGCGCCAGGTCGTCGAGGCGGGCGCGCGGATGTTCACCGAGCATGCCTTCGAGGAGATCTCCATGCGCCAGATCGCCGAGGCGGCGGGAATCTCCAAGGCCCTGCTCTACCACTACTTCCCGAGCAAGATCGAGCTTTTCAAGGCGGCGGTGGCCGAACAGGCAGCAGAGCTCCAGCGGATGATCGAGCCCAGCGGCGACGGGTCGCCGTTCGAGCAGCTGACGCGGAGTCTCGACGCCTACCTGGGGTGGATCGAGAACAACTCGCGCGCGTGGACGAAGATGATGCAGAGCGCGGCGACGATGCCCGAGGCGGGCGACTTCGTGGACGCTTTCCGCACCCAGACCCTCGAGCAGCTCATCCTGCGCCTGACCGGCCGGCGCAAGCCCCGCCCCATCCTCCGCAACGCCCTCAAGGGCTGGCTCGGCTACGTCGACGCGGCGATCCTCGACTGGATCGAAGCCGGCGATCTCAAGCGCGATCAGGTCAGGGACCTGATCATCGCCGCCTTCGGGGCCGCGCTCATGACCGCTCAGCACGCCGATCCGAAGCTGAAGCTCAAACTGGGGTAGGCGCTGCCGCGGGTGGGCCGGGACGGGCGGGAAGCGCCCCGGTCAAGCCGATGTGCGGCCGGCCGCGCGGGGCTGTTGAGCGGGGGGCGTGCTACGAAAGGCCTGACCTTCAGGCGTTTCGTAGCACGGGTGGCGCGGGGAGCGGCCCTGGCGGCCCGGCGCCACCCCCGGCCCCCGGCGCCACCCCCGGACCCCCACCCACCTATTGACCACAGGTCGACAAGCTGCTACGCTCGTGTCAACCTACGGTCAGTAAGGAGTCCGAGATGAGCGTTGTCGACGATCGGCGGATCGAGAACCTGGAGCGGTGGGCGAGCGCGCTGTCGGGCCGGCTGGAGCAGCTGGAGCGCGCAGCGCCTGCGGCTCCGGCGGCCCGCCCGCCGCGGCGCCCGCGCCCGGTCGAGCCGGCACCCCTGCCGACCGTCCCGCTCTCGACCCCGCCACCGACGGCCGCCCCGCCGCCGACGGCCGCCCCGCCGCGCGACCCCGGCCCGCGCGTCCCCGCGCCGCGCGTCCCCGACCCGCGCCCGCCCGAGCCGCGCAAGCGCTTCGAGGACATCCTCGGCGGGCGGATGCTCGCGTGGCTCGGCGGCGTCGCCGTGATCACCGGGATCGCCCTGTTCTTCGCTTACGCAATCTCCCTCGGCTGGGTGGGGGAGAGCGCCCGGGTGGCCGGGGGCGGCGCCGCCTCGCTGGTGCTGCTGTGCTTGGGGATCTGGCTCCACGACCGGCGTGGGCGCACCGACGCCACGCGCACGGTGGTGGGCACCGCGGTGGCGGGACTCTTCATCACCGTGGTGGTGGCCAGCCGCGTCTACGCGGTGATCCCGGTGGCTGCCGGCCTCGCGCTCGCGCTTGTGGTGGGCGGCGCCGCCGCCGCCCTCGCGGTGCGCTGGAGCGCCAAGGTCATCGCCGCCCTCGGCATCACCGGCGCCCTCCTCGCTCCTGTCCTCGTCGGCGCGCCGGGCGATGGGGCCACCCTCGCGGTCCTCTTCGCCTCGGCGCTCTCGGCGATCGCGGTCCTGCTCTGGCGCCGATGGGACTGGCTCGGGTTCGCGGTCGTGCTGTTGTGCGCACCGCAATGGCTGGCGTGGCTGGATGGCGGTCCGAGCCTCGCGGGCGGCCTGCTCGTCCTCGTCGGCTTCGGCGCCCTCGGTCACCTGGCGGCCATCGGCTTCGAGCTGCGCCTTCCCGAGAGCAAGCTCCGTCCCTCCTCGAGCCTGCTCCTCGCCCTCAACGCCGTCGTCCTCGCCATCGCCGGCTACGGCGCGCTCGAGCAGGCCGGGCGCCCGTTCGCCGCGGCCCTGTGGCTGGGAGCGCTCGCCGGCGCCCACCTGGTTCTCGCGCTCCTGGCCCGCCGCCTCGCGCGCGTCTCCGCGGACATCGGGCTGCTCCTGCTCACCATCGGGGTCCTCCTCGGGGACGTGGCCTTCGCGCTCCTCGCCCATGGACCGGTCCTCGCCGCCGGGTTCGCGGCCAGCACCGTGATCTTCGCCCGCCTCCTGGCACGCACCGCCGCGCGGCCTCACGACCGCGCCCTCACCGAGCTCGGGCTCGGCGGGCATGTCGCCGGCGCGCTCCTCATCGCCGTCGCCCAGGCCACGTCGCTCGGCGTGCTCGGCCAGGGCGACGGTCCCGGCAGCGAGCTCGCCGCCACCATTGCGCTGGCGGCGGTGGCCGCCGGCGCCTTCACCTCGGCCAGGCTCACCACGGGGTCGAACCCGGCGTGGCGCATCGCCCTCGACGCCGTCGCACTTGCCGTCACCGCCTACCTCACGGCCATCACCCTCGGAGGGAGCGCGCTCGTCGTCGCCTGGGCCCTCGAAGGTGTCGCCCTGGCGGGCATCGCTCGGCGCCGCGGCGACCCCGTAGCTGGCGTCGCGTCGCTGGCCTTCCTCGCCGGCGCCGCCGTCCACGCCCTCGGCGTCGAAGCGCCGCCGCGGGCCCTCGTGCTCGGGGTCGCCGATCTCGCCGCGGCCGCCACCGCGCTCGGGGCGCTCGCGGGCGCGAGCGCGATGGTGGCGCGGGCGCGGCTGAGCGTCGGCGGTCGCGAGACCGCAGGGCCGCTCGTCGGCGCCGCCTCCCTCGCCGTGCTCTACCTCGCCTCGGTCCTCATCGTCACCGCCTTCCAGCCGAGCGCGGCCCCGGTCCCGGCGGGCGACGCCCTGCTCGCCCTCGGCGTGCGCCAGCAGGGCCAGATGCTCCTGAGCTGCCTGTGGGCGCTGGCGGGAGTGGGCGCCCTGGTCGTCGGCCTGCGCCGCGACGTGCGCCTGCTCAGGCTCGGCGCCCTCGGCCTGCTCCTGCTCACCGCGGGCAAGGTCTTCCTCTACGACCTCTCCACCCTCGACTCGGGCTACCGGATCGGGTCGTTTATCGCCCTGGGCCTGCTCCTCCTCCTCGGCGCCTATGCCTACCAGCGCCTGCGCCCGCCGCCCGCGCCCGACCTGCGCACGGTACCCCGGGCCCTACGCTGAGGTGTCGGACTTGGTCCGGCTCAGGCGCTCGGCGACGGCGAGCACGGGCTGGAGCTGGCGGCGGGCGATGAGGGCCGGTGTCGCCGCGAGCAGGAAGTTGAAGATGCGGTAGGCGACGACGGCGGCCAGCGCGGGAGCGAGGGGCTCGCGCACCCAGTAGAGCGAGTAGGTCATCAGGGCCTCGGTCACGCCGGCGCCTCCGAGCGGGAGCGAGCGGCGCGTCGCGGCATAGCCGGTGGCATAGGCGAGGATGACCTTGCCGGGACCGGGATCGAGGCCGAAGGCGCGCAGGCCCCCGTAAAAGGCGCCGATGTCGGCGGCCCAGTACACCGCCGTGCCGATCCAGGCGCCGCGGTAATCGCGCGGATGGCGGATGAGGGTGTGGAGCACCCCCATGCCCTCGAGGGCCCGAGCCAGCCAGTCGCGCCGCCGGCCCCCGATCCGCGACAGCCGCTCGGCTCGGTCGGGAAGGCTCGCCCACAGCCCGAAGCCGAAGCCCAAGGGCACCGCGACGGCCCAGGGCCACAGGAGCGAGGGAAGGATGTTCGCGTGCCCGGCGAGGAAGATGATCGAGACCACGCACGCGGTGGGGGCGAGCACCGCCCATTCGAGGATGCCCAGGGCCACCACCCGGACCTTGGCGCTGCGCTCGTCCTCCTGCAGCCCGTGGAGGACCTGCCGGTCGAAGCCGAAGCCGCCGGCGATCGCGAACGGGCCGAACCCGGCCACCACCACGCGTGCCACCACGGGCACCGACAGGGGCGCATGACCGTGGACCTGGGCGATCGACCGGTAGGCCACCACGTAAGCCGGATAGGCGAGGAGCTCGGCGCCCGCGATCAGGGTGATCCATTGCGGATCGACGTGGTCGAAGGCGCGTCCGATCGCATCTGCGCCCGTCGCGTGGGCGATGGCCAGGACGGCGACGCCCGCCAGCGCCATGGCCACCGCGGAGACCACGATCGGGTTGCGAAGGGGTCTTCGCACCACCGCGACGATACTCGGAGGGTGCGGGCGGGGGCCGGGTTAGCGGCGGGCCCGGGGCCGCACGCCGAGCCGGAACGAGCGTGCCTCGTGCTCGAGCCGGAAGGAGCGGACGGCGGCCGAATTCGGCTCGTTACCGAACGAGATCCCGGGGGAGATGATCCGCGCCTGCACGCGCGAGAGGATCGCCTCCGCCACCAGCCGGTCGTCGACCACGTACATCGAATCTGTGATCAGCTGCCGCAGCACGCGTGTGCGCCTCATGGACCAAGCAACGGATTCTCGCGGCCCCTGCTTTAGCGCGCTCGTCAAATATACGACGGCGAGGTCACCGCTTGGGACCGAAGAGCGGGGCGAGCCGGTGCCTGACCGAGGGGCCGGTGATGCTGTGGAGGCCGTCGCCGATCGCCTGCACGGTGATCGTCCCCCCGATGTCGACGAAGATCGGGCCGAACGTGACCCGGCGCGCTCTGGTGGTGATCACCTTTCGGGTGCCGTCGGTGAGGGTCATGTTGATCCTGTACTCCGCGGCGGACCGAACGCCAGTGAAGGTGACGGTCGCCCGGGAGCGGATCCGTCTCACGCGCAGGTGCCCCGGGCGCCCCAGGTGCACCGGCGCGGGTGCGAGATAGCTGGTCACCGTTTGGCGCACGCGGGGCACGCCGTCGCCGTAGACCTCGGCGACGATCTGACGGCGGCCGTGTCCCGTACTTGCGGTGAAGGCGATCGAGCCGAGGCCCCCGGTGGTGGTGCCCAGCAGGCGGTGGACCTGCCCGGAGATCTCGAAGAAGCGCACGAGCTGACCCGGCCGGCGCGGGAACCGGTAAGCGAGGTGCAGGTGTGCGCCCCGGCCGGTGACGTGGGCGCTGATGGCGGGACGATAGCCGTCCGAGCGCACGATCCTCGTGATCGGTGGAGAGCCGAGATTGGTGGTGATCTTGTAGCGGCCCGCGAGCGGGTGGGTGGGGACGATGATCGTCTCGTTTAGCACCGGCACCCGGGCGAGCTCGAATGACGGCCCCTTGACGGCGCGACCGAGCACCGACCCGGCGGTGCTCGCGCGGACCCCGTTCGGCGCTGTGACCGTGATGTCGGGAGCTCCGGTGGCCGAGTAGACATGAAGGTTGACCGCGCTCAGCCCGCTGGGCACGTGAGCCCTTGCCATGCTCGCTCGCGGACCGCCTCGGCCGGCGCTCGCCGCCTGGACGTTGACGCCGACCTGCCGGTCGAGCCAGTTGTTGTCGCAGCTCCCGATGTTGATGTCACCGAGGACGTTGAGCCAAGTGTCACCCCAGTGGTAGGCGAACCCTGCGCTCCCCGAGACGCCGAGGGCCTGCGAGCCCAAGCCGAAGCACACGCCGAGGCCGCCGGCGGGTCCGTGGGGCGAGTAGGAGACGATGAGCTCGGCGCTTCCGTTGATCAGGTTGAACCCCAAGGCGCTAGCCGAGACCGCGGCGTAGCCCTCGAAGTCGAAGGGCGGCGGGAAGCCGGCGCCCAGGCCGATCGCTCCCTTGATCCCACCCTTGAGGGCAATGCCCGTGCCCGGCGGGTCCTCGTAATTGCCGTGCGGGAAGCCGGTGTCAATCCCCGCGCCGAAGAAGATCGCCGCGGGGTCGTCAACGGAGAGCGCGTAGGCGTCCCCGACCTGGAATGCCGGGAGCTCGGGCAGGGTGAGCGATGCGACGCCGCTGGCGCCGATCCCGACATGGTTGGTGTAGGGGAAGGTCCCGCCCGTCTCCTGCAGCACGTTCGGGCCAACTCGGTGCCGGTGAAGTTGTAGCGGTAGCCGTTGACCGTGTGGACGCCGAATACGTTGCCGGTAATCGACAACAGATCGACGACGCTGAGCCCCACGCAGCCGGAATACACCTCGTAGTTCGCCTTCGAGGAGAACCCGGCGGCGACGCCGGTGATCGACACGCCGGGGAAGATGGGCACCCCGCCCGAGCCGGCGAGATCGAGAGCGGCGCCGGCCTGCGAGAGCCCGCCGTCGCCGCTGAACGCGAACCCGAGGGGGATGGCCTGCGAGCACCCGGGGATGGTGTTCGAGCCGGGTCTGAACTCGACGTTCAGGGCGTCGGCGATGTTCAGGCTGGCGCTCGCCGTCCAAACGCCGTCGCCCAAGCCGGCGTCGTCGATGCCGGTGATCCCCGGGCACGGATCGACGCTCGCGTCGGTGCTGTAGTGCTGGCGATAGCAGATGCCGAAGCCGTTCAAGGCGACGGGGCCGAGGTCCACCGATGAACCGCCGCTGGTGTTTCCGAGATACCCGTAGACGACGTGGAAGGGCTCCGTCGGGCCGATGCGAGCCTTGACCTCGGCGGTCACGGGAGCGCCGTCGCCGCCGTCGAAGGGCGCCGGGAGCTGGACGTGAAAGGTGACGGTGGCCGTTTGGTCGTCGAAGGAGATCTCCAAGGCGCCGGTGCTGGGGAAACCTCCGACTGCGCCGAGCGCGGCGATGATCGCCGCCGCCGCGGGAGAGCTGCGCTGCTGCTTGATGTCGCCGGGCAGGTCGGGCACGGTGAGCGCGGGGTAGTCGATCCCCGAGGTGCCCCCGCCCGCCGAGCTCGCCGGGAGCTCGAAGTTGACCGGCTGGAAGGGGTGGGAGGCATTGAGGAAGAGCCCGTCCAGGGAGGTCGAGGCGCGCTCGGAGACGACGAGGTTGAACTGGGGGGCGATGACGATCTCGCCGCCGGGCGGCGGTGCATAGTCGATGCCGTTGACCCTCACCGGCCCGCCCGAGACCCAGAGGTCGAGGCACTCGGGCTCACCCTGGCTCTTCCCCGATGGCGCCGTCGTGCAGGCGGCACCCGCGAAGGCGATGGACTGGGCGGGGGCGCGTGCCGCGGCGGCGACGACGCGACCGGCGGCGGCTCTCCTCGCCAGCCCGTTCACCGGTCCCCCGCCCTGAACGGGCGCCCCGCCAAAGGTCGGCCCCGCCGGCTGCTGCTCCTGCCCCACCGTCGAGCAGATGAAGTCGTTCCCGTTGCTGTCGACGCAGGTCCGGGGCAGGGATGGATTGAGTGCGTTCTCGACATCCTGGAGCAGCTGGGTGGTGTCGGCCGCCGACCCGACTCCGTCGAGGCCCTGCTGGCCGGGGGGCAGGCTCACATGCTGGCTGCCCAGGTGTCCGCGCTGGTGGCGGACAAAGCTCACCTGGATCGTGTCCTGGTACTCGGTGAGGCAGCCGACCGCGTCGACGACGCCGGACTGCACCTGGGTCCGGCAATCGGGGCTGGGTGCGTAGGCCACCCCCGGGGAGACCCGGCCACTCGGTGGGTCACTGGGCGCGAGCAGGCAAGTTGCTACCTCGGGAAGCTTGACGATGCGCACCCGCCCTCGAGCAACGGCCGCGGTCGCGCGCACGAGGACGTTCTGCGTCGCTGTGGCCAGAGGACCTGAAGGCCCGAGGAGGGTGAGACCGATGGTGTCGTTGCCCACCGGCAGCGTTCGGGTCATCAGCTGCGACGTCGCGCCCGCGCAGTTGGCGAGCTGCCGGCCGTTGACCGTCCACCGGTAGGTGGCAATGGTCACTCCCGGTTGGCGTGAGGGAGAGGCGTCGAGGGTCAACGTCTGTCCGGCGCCGATGCTCGCGGGCATGGTGAAGGTGGCGCGGGGGGGAAAGGTGCCACCCGGGGGTGGGGCGGTCGTCGGCGCTGTCGTCACCGTGGCGGCGCCGGCGACCGTCGTGTTCGAGCCGCCCGCGTCGTTGATGGTGGTGGAGGTGGTGAAGCTCCCCGCCACCGCATAGGTGTGAGCGCCGGTCACGCTGAAGCCGGTTCCCGAAGCCTGGACCACTCCCGGCGAGCTGCTCCCGTCGCCCCAGGTGATCGTGGCCGTGTAGTCCGAGGCGGTTGCGCCCGGATCAGCGTCGCCGAAGCTCGCGAGGGGACCGGCGAAGGGCACACTGGCGGCCCCGGTGACGGCGACCGCTGATCCGCTCAGGGCCGCGTCGGACACCTGGACCTGAAACGAGCTCGTCCTCGCCCCATTGGGGCTCGTGTAGCTCGCGACGCCCGAGTAGCTTCCCTCTTCGGCATAGGTGTGCGGACCCGTGACGACACTGACCCCGTCGCTCCCGCACTGGCCCGTCGAGGCGGGCTGCCCGTCGCCCCAGTCGATCGTCGGCGCCGCGGAGAAGGATTGACATCCCGCGGGCGCCGAGACGACGATGCTCGGGAAGACGGCACCCTCAACGGCCACGTTGGCCGCGGTGGCCACCCCCAGCGTGAGGGCTCCGGCGAGCCCCAGCATCCCCGCGAGGGCGGCCGCCGTGCCCTTTATCCCTCGCGAGGATGATGATCGTGTCATCTCGAGGCCTTAGTGCTTGCCGTGTGTCTTCTTGCCGTGCACGGTGACCGTGAGCACCTTGACGATCGGCTTGCCGCCACTCGCGGGGCTGAAGGTCAGCGTCTCGATGACGTGCAGCGACTTGCGGCGGGCCAGGGCCCGCTTGGCAGCGCCACCAGCCGCTAGCTTGACTGTGTAGATACCGGCGGCGGGAATCTTCAGCGTCTTGGCGCCGAAGGAGTTGGACACGCACCGGCGCTTCCCGTGACTGCGGACAAGGACCTGACCGCTCTTACAGGCCGTGTGCCGGGCGGATGCGGCGAGTGCCTGGCCGTTGCTGATCAGTGAGGTTGCCGCCAGGCTTCCACCGGTGGTCACCGTCACCTTGGCGGTGATGGAAGAGCCGGTGACGGTGACCGAACCGGCGCTCAGGTCGGGAATCGCGTTGAGATCCGCAACCCGTAGGAGTCGCTGGCCGGCGCCGTAATCGAGGAAGCTCATGAAGCCCTGACCGTCGTCGGCGGCAGCGATCCGGATCGAGTCCGGATAGACCGCGTAGTTCGGCGTTCCCTCCGCCACGTCCCCGACGCTGGTAAAGCTTGCGGCACCGTTGACCGAACTGTAAACGCGGATGCCGACGGCTCTGTCGGCACGAGTTGCGCCCTGCCAGGCGACGAGCAGCCGGCCGCTCGTGGGCGTCTGGAACATGTTTCCGGCGTTGTCGTTGGAGGTATCGGTCTGCAGGGTGATCGGGGAACCGAAGCCGGACCCCGGGGTGTACTTGCGGACATCGACGGGCGTGTAGGTGCCGTTGGCGGCGTCCTGGGAGGCCAGGAACAGGCCGGTGGGGCCGCCCGCCAGGCTCGGCAGGATGCCGCCGGTGACCCGCGACGCGGCGCTCCAGTTCGTCACATCGTTGGCATCGCCCGCGCCCGTGTAGCTGCGAAACTCGATCGCCGAGGGCTGGCTGCCCTGTGCCAGCGTGAACGCCTCGACGGGATTGCCGAGACTGCCCCCGCCCGCGAGCCCGAGCGTCGAGCCGCCGATGTTGGTCAACCCGCCCGGGGGCGTGAGGTCCGCGCCGTTGGCGGTAAGCGCTCCACCTTGCACGCTGATGAAGTTGAGTCCGGGGTTGTGTGAGGACACGAGGAAGCCCGCGCTCGTCAGCAGCACGCTGGACGGATCGGTGCCCTGAAAGGCGCCGGACCCAGATCGCCATCCACCTCCTGCGCAGCCCGCCGGGCGAGGATGACGCCGTGGCCATGCTCGTGAGCGCTGCCCGGACCGCCCTCGCTCGGGGCGCGCCGCAGGTGGCGGCCAGATATCTACGACGCGCGCTCGGGGAACCGGTGACCGGCGAGGAGCGTGTCGGGCTGCTCATCGATCTCGGAACCGCGGAGGTGCAGGCGGGCGACGCCAACGCGGTGGAGCATCTGACCGCCGCCATGCGGGGCGCGCAGCGCGCCGATCGGCGTGTCGACGCGGCGCTGGCCTGGCCCACGCCATGGCCGCGGGAGGGCGGGCGGCGGAGGGCATCGAGATTCTCACCGCGGTCGGCGACGATCTCACTGCCTCGCACCCCCAGCTGGCCGGCCACGTCTTCTCCGAACTCGTTTCCCTGGGCGACCTGGTCGATCGTTCGCTGGTACCGCCGCGCGCGCGTCAACTCGCCCCGTCCACCGACGCGGCGGGCTTGACCCACCAGGCCGTCGAGCTCACGGCGTCCACGGGCTCCGCCCTCGAGGCGGCGCTCCTGGCCCAGCGTGCCCTCGCCGATGGCGGCCTGCTCGAGCGAGGCGACGCCGTCGCCGCATTCGCCTGCTCGATGCTCATCTACGCCGAAGCATTCGTGCCCGCCCAGCACTTCCTCGATCAGGCGCTGGCCCAGGCCATGAGCACCGGCTCCGCTCCCGGGTTTGTGGCCGCGTCGGGGCAGCGGGCGCTGCTCCACGTCCGTCGCGGCATGCTCATCGACGCTGAGGCCGACGCCCGCGCCGCCGTAGACGTCGCTCGCCTGCATGGCTGGAAGCTCTGGCAGACCCATACGCTGACGATGACGCTCGAAGCGCTCCTCGCCCGCGGGCGGACGGTTGAGGCTGCCGCCACCCTCGAGGAGACGCTCGAGTCCCGGGAGCCTCCCGCCGACACCCAGGGGGCGCTGCTCCTCGAAGCGCGCGGACGTCTGCGCCTCGAACTGGGCGACCCCGAGGCCGCCGTTGACGATCTCCTCGCGGCGGGGGAGCGGCTCGAGGCCTGGGGCCTGCATAACCCCACCGTCTGCGCTTGGCGCTCCCACGCCGCGCTCGCCCTGTCCGCCCTCGGAGCGCACGACCGCGCGGTAACGCTGGCGGAGGAAGAGGTGGCCCTGGCTTGCCGCTGGGCGACGCCGCGGGCCCTCGGCGTGGCTCGCCGCGCGCTGGCCCTCGCCTACAACGACGAACGCACGATCCCCCTCCTCCGCGACTGCTGCACGACCCTTGCCGCGTCCCAGGCGCCGGTCGAGCACGCCCGCGCCCTGACCGACCTAGGGGCATCGCTACGCCGGGCAGGACAGCGCACTCAGGCTCGAGAGCACCTTCGCACCGCCCTTGAGATCGCCCACGCCACCGGCGCCGGCGCGCTCGCCGAGCGAGCCCACACCGAACTCAGCGCGACCGGAGCGCGGCCCCGGTTGCCCCTGCGCACCGGGCTCGATTCGCTCACCCCGAGCGAGCGCCGGATCGCCCTGATGGCCGCCGGCGGCCACTCCAACATGACCATCGCCCAAGATCTCTTCGTGACCATCAAGACCGTCGAGATGCACCTTACGAGCACGTACCGCAAACTCAACATAGCTTCGCGGAGCGAGCTCGCTCACGCGATCGGTGTCTAGCGCCGATACACCGTGACCCCGCTCTCGAGGATCGAGTGCAGGAAGGGTGAGCGCTGTTCGTCGGCGTGCTCGGCCTCCTCGGGGGTGCACAGGACGATGTCGATGGGCGGGAAGCTCGCGGCCAGGAGCTGGCGCGCACGGCGAGCGGGGTCTCCGGGCTCGCCGGCCGCGTCGGCCACCACCAGGAGGTCCACGTCGCTCCCCGGATGCTCGGCGCCTTTCGCGTAGGAGCCGAAGAGGACGATCCGGGTGGGCGCGAGCGCGCGCACCAGGCGCTCGATGGGGGTGCGCAGAAACCCGGGCGGAGCGACCACGGTCATCTCAGGCCACCGTGAAGGCGATGAGCAGGAGCACGTCGCCGATGTCGGTCGCCGAGAGCGAGCGGAAGTCCCCGGCGCCCGCCGTCCTGAGCTTGAACGACCAGGTCCCGGGCGTGCCCGGTGGCGGGGCCACGGCCCCGGAGACCACGTTGGGCTCGGTGACCCCGGCCACGGGAGCCATCGTCACCTGGCCGGTGGGGAGCGGGGCCTCAGGCGCGAGCACGAAGTTGCCCGGGCCCGCCGACGCGGCGAGCACGGTGAGCGCGCTCACGGTGATGGTCTTGCCCCGGGCCCAGGTTGGGAACTTCGAGGCGGGCACCGTCACGGTCAGGAGCTGATCGCCGCCACCGGCGGGCGGGGCCAGGAACGCCTGCCAGGCGCTCGGGAAGTCGTTGCTCACGCTGAGCACGACCGCCCCTGCCGTGGGGGCGTTGGCGGCGTTGTCGGCCTGCACCGCCTGGGTGAAGGTGTCGCCGCCGTCGAGCGCGGTGTAGTGGAGATGGAACAAGACATTGGCCACCGAGCTCAGGTCGATCTCGTTGGTGGCGGCCGGAAGCTCGAGGTGCCACGAGCTGATCGCCCCCGCGCCCTCGAAGGGGAGATAGCGCGGGTCGCTGATGTTGTCGATGATGGCGTTGAGGAAGAGGCCCGGATCGTCCTGACCGTTGCCGAGGACGATCTTCTGCGGGACGGCGCCGAACTCGTCCACGAAGCGGCTGTCGGCGGGGCCCTGCCGCCGGTAGGCGCTCCCCAGGTCGGCGCTGATGCGCACGCTGTTGTGCTTCATGGTCAGGGTGGCCTTGACGTTGTCGAAGGGCCCGGGATCGGGATAGACCACGGTGACGCTCACCCGCGTGAGGCGCCGCTGGTAATGACCGGGGTAGTCACCGTCGAACAGGCTCTCGGGAAGCTCGACGTCGCACGCCCCGTGCTCGAGGAGCGTGAGCAGGGCCTGCGGATCGAGCGCGGCCAGTGACACGTAGCGGCTGATCTCGAGCCGCCGCGTGTTCTGCTCGAGGTAGGAGGCCTGCATGCGGCGCAGGTCGTGGACGAGCGACTCGCCGGCCTGCAGCCCCTTCTTGAGGCTGTCCCAATAGCCGAACTGCACGAACGAGCTGGTGGTGAGCCCGAGCTCGTAGCGGTAGCAGCGCTCGGCCTGCTGGCACAGCTTGTAGGCCAGGCGGTAGCTCTGGAAGTACGTGGCCGAGAGCTTGCCCACCATCCAGTCGTACAGGTCCTCGCTCGTGAACATGTCGGTGAGGAAGTCGATCTGGTGCTGGAGGCGGTCGAGCTGGTTGCGGTGGTTGGCCAGCTGCTGGACGGCGAGGTCGTGGCGGATCTGCGAGGCGGCGATCTGGGCCTGGACCTGCTTGACCTGGATCTGCCCTTCCTTGTCCTTCTCCGCGTTCTGGTCCGAGCGCTCCTGGAAGTCCCCGGCCATCTTCGTCGCGTCGCTCCCCTTGTCGAAGGCGATGGCGATCGCCTTGCCGGCGTCCGAGCCACGCTGTGCGGCGGCGCTGATCTGCGTGCCCCCGTCCGTTCCCGTGACCGTCGGGGTGCCACCGAAGCCGGCGGCTCCGAGCATGAAGTCGGGCACGATGGAGAGGCCGGAGGCAAGCATGTAGCCGATCGACACGGCCAGGTTGTAGGCGGCGAGGGTGCCCTTGAGGGCCAGCGCCGTGCCCTCGTAGGCGTTCGCCCATGGCCGGCTGTGGGCGAACTCCTGCTGGGCCTGAGCGAGTGCCAAGGCCTGTTCGAGGGCCGCGAGATCCTGGACCGCGGCGTCGATCTGGGCCTGGAGGATCCCGCCGTTCTCGGTCTCGATCTGCTGCTGCTGGCCGACGAGGAGCTGGGCGAGCGCGGCCGCGTCCTTCTGCTGCAGCGCGGCGAGGAGGGCGGCGCCGTATCCGGTGACGGCCCCGCAGAAATCGAGCGCCTGGGCGTAGAGGGTGGCGAACCGGTAGCCAGGACGGGCGGCTCCCAGGTCGCTGAGCACGCTCCCCAGGTCGACGCCCGCGGCCTGCGCGGCGACGAGCAGCCCCGGGTCGATGGGGGCGTCGAAGAGCGCCAGATCGAGCGCCTGACCGGCGATGTTCTGGCAGTGGCGGAGTTTGAACAGGCGGTCGGCCACCGTGTCCCAGTAGCCGAGCAGGCGCTCGTTGGGTGGCACCTTGAAGTAGAAGGTCTGGGGCTGGGGAAGGGGAGCCCCGCCGTTGCCGGCGCCGCCGCCGCCCGCGGGGACGTAGTTCTCGATGTTGACCATCGCGTTGGCGAAGGCGTCGAGCTGGGGCTCGAGGTCGTCGTAGGAGGCGTCGGCATGCTGGGGAGGCGTCACCGCGTCGGGCCGGCGGCCGAGGATCTCCGCAGCCTGCACGTAGAGGAGCGTGGCCTCGCCCAGCGCCTCGCGGGAGTCGGTGCTGAACAGGTTGTCACCCCAGGCGATGAGGTTGTCGAGGTAGGACATCACCGCGCGCTTCATGTAGGCGACGGGTCGCTGGTCGGCGAGGAGGAACGGGTTGAAGGGATCCCGGCGCCAGCTCGTGACCTCGGCCACCGCATTCGGGTCGTGCTCGTTGACGAGGGTGAGGAGGTTGTTGATCTGCTCGCCGAGGATCGCCGGTGCGGTCAGGCTCCCCAGCGGTTGGGTGATCCAGAAGCGCTGGGGCACGGGCTCGGGGCCCTGACGGGTCGGGTCGAAGATGTAGCGGAACCATGTCACCGCGTCCTCGAACTTCTGGTTCTGACTGAGCTGCTCGGCGATGAACAGGGGGGCGTGGTAGAAGAGCTCCCAGTTGTAGACGCTGTAGGCGGCGTCGCGGGAGAAGTCGAGGATCTCGTTGTTCTCACCCCAGGACACGCGTGGGTGCTGCGGCTCATAGGTGCCGCTGAAGCTGAACACGTCGGCGCCGCTCGGGTCGATGGTGTCCGGCGCCGTCTGCAGGTTGCGCTCGTAGAGGGCGGGGAAGCCGCCGGCCCCGAGCTGATGCCCCAGCAGGCGGGTGTACGGGTGGTAGAAGCGGTGAAACTGGTAGCGCACCTCGAAGGGAGCCGAGCCCGGATTCGACGGGGCCACCGGGAGCCACGCGCTCCCCCACTGGTAGTAGCGGCTCCCCTCCACGAAGTAGCACCGGCGGTTGTCCTGGTAGAAGAAGTACGAGCTCGGATCGAAGGACAGCTCGGAGACCGCCCCCACCACCCGAAAGGGCACGCGCGCCGTGTTCAGGAGCGGCCCCCCGTTCTGCTCGAGGGCGCCCAACGAGGTGAAGACGAGCGGGAACGTCGGGGCGTTCAAGGCCATCGTGGTGAGACTGCCGGCCTTGGGCACCAACCCCGGCTCGCCCTGGAGGTCGGGGTCCGCCTGGGAGTCCGGGAGGGCGATGAGGGGGTCTGCGTCCTGTCCGTACGTTGTGCGCGCGTGGTCGAGGAGCCCGGTCTCGGAGCCGCCGACGATGACGGGCAGGTTGCGGAGCTCGAGGTCGCTGAAGCGCCCGTCGAAGGTGGCGCGGCCGATGTGGACGCCGGAGGACGGCCGGTCCTCGATCGGGAACCAGAAGAACAGGAAGTTGACCGGCGTATAGCCGCCGAGGCGGAAGACATCGACGAAGAGCGAGGATCCGAAGCCGGGAACGGGCGCGGGCGTCTGGACCTTGAGCGTGTACAGGGCCTCGACGGCGCCGTTGTGGCTCACGGCGTCGGTGCTCAGGAGGGGGATGTCGAAGAGGTGGCCCTTGGCCTTCTGCATGGGCGCCCACCCGTCGTGGCCGTGGATGGTGAAGCTCAGGCCGATCGACACGTACTGCGCCACCTCCTGCGAGGGAGGAGAAGGGTCCGCCTGCGCGGCGGGCAGGTCCTGGTGGGGTTCGTTGGCGACGAGGACGTCGAGCCAGAACAGGCACAGCCGGTTGCGATACATGGCCGGGACGGCGTGATGGGCCTTGATGTCGAGCTGGATCTGCTCCCAGCCCGACCACGCGCGATCCTGGAAGGTGCGGTGGTAGTACCGCGGCGGATCCGCCACCGTCCGCGCAACCACGTGGATGGCGCCCGTTCGCGGGTCCGTGCACGTGCCGGTGACGAACAGGTGGGCGAGCTCGTCGAGTCGCTCGATGTAGTTCTCGGCCACGGCCTCGAGGTTCTCGATCGTGCTCTCGCTCTGGCGCAGCTCCTGCTCGAGCTTGCCGAAGATCTCGGTCCGGTTCGGGCGCTGTGACTCGATCAGCCAGTTCTCCGGGTACAGGAAGACCTCGCGGTTGGCCTCCCAGATCCGGTAGCGCTTCATCCACTTCCACTGCGTCCAGGTGTCGTCCCGCGTCGGGTCCACGGTCACCCCGGCCGCCTCCTCGAGCCCCATCAGACACCGCTCGACGAACAGCTGCACGGCGGCGTAGGCCTGGACGACCCGGGTCGTTACCTCGCACGAGCTCATCTGCACGTCGATGAGGAAAGCGTCGAAGAGCGCGTCGGCGTCTCCGTAGATGAGCTTTCCGGTCCCGTCCCGCTGGGCGATGAGATACGCCTGCAAAGCGGCCGAGCGGCGCTCACGGATGGGATCCATGATCTTGGGCGCGAGCCCGAGCCAGTCGTTGTGGGAGTACTTGGCTTCGAGCGCGCCGCGCGCCGAGGTCGCCGCCGTCTCGTCCGGGGCGGCGACCCCCCAGGCCACGAGCTGCGCTCCGCTCGCGCCGGCCGCGATGAGCATCGCCTGGAGCGCGCGCAGGGCCTCGTAGATGGCGGGCCTCGTGTAGTCGGCGGGGAAGGTGGCGCCGAGCGCACCCGCCGAGGCGGCGATGTCCACGGGCTGCCATCCGGCGATCGCGGCCAGGGCCGCCTGGGCGGCGGCTTCGCTGGCGATGCTTCCGCCGGAGACGGCGGCGATGAGGCCGTAGAGGTCGGTCACCGTGGCCGGCGCGGGCGCGGTGCCGAGCGCGCGCTCGAGTTTCACGATCAGTGAGGTCGCGAGCAGGGCCGCGAGCGGTTGCGCGGGCTGCGCTGTGGTGACGGGAAGCTGGGTCAGGTCAAGGCCTCCGTAGGCGCCGTGGTGAGTCAGGAGCCAGGCGAGGTCGGCCTTGACGAGGTGGAGGGCCTTCACCACTGTCCCGACCTTGTCCAGCAGGTCGATGGCGGTGAACTGGTCGGGGAGGTTGGCGCGCGTGGCCGGCTGGTAGGCGCCGCCCGGCTTGTCGATGAGGTTCGGATCGGTGAGGACGGTGAGGAGCGTGCGGGTGCTCCCGGGGAGATCGAGCTCCGCGAGGAGCGCGGTGACGTCGGCCTGGAGGCCGAGGCTCGGCGCGAGCGCGGCGATGACGCGCGTCTGGGTGAGGAAGGTCGCGAGCGGGGTCAGGAGCTCGCCCGCGCGCTGGTCCACGGCGGCCTGGCGCTGGGAGGCGGTGAGGCCGCCGGGCAGCGGGGCGAGCTCACTCTCGGCGGTGGGCACGTCGACGAAAGAGCTGAAGTCGGCGGCTATGAAGGCGTTGCGCGCCGCCACCGTGCCCGCGAAGGTGTCGTCGACGATCGAGACCGCGGTGGCGAGGACCGCGGGATCTTTCAGCGGCGGGACCTGCGCGAGCTCGCGCTGGAGGATGGTTAGTGGGGGATCGGCGCTCGTGAAGATCTCATCGTTGGTCTGCTGGATGGCGGCGCGGACCGCGGGGATGACGACGTCGGTGATCCGCTCGTCGGTAATGCCCGCCGTGGTCGGGCCCGTGGTGAGGACGTAGACCAGGGCGTCGGCGCTGAAGCCGGACTGCCGGCTCTGCTTGACCTCCTCGATGAATG
>DASZLV010000161.1:0-4532 GCA_035552215.1 Solirubrobacteraceae bacterium
GCCCTGAAGCCTGTCGACCGCTGGCATAGGCTCCGCAGGGTCGTCGTCCAGATACCGACCCACGGCCTTGGCGAGCTTGATCGAGGGCGTGCAGTACTGCCGGCCCGTCTCTTTCGGCCTCGTGCAGCCCTCATCCGAGCAATAGAGATCGGGGTTGACCTTGTAGCTCAACGTACTCTCCTTATTGTCAATCGATGCGATCAGCGCCCGCTGATACGCGGGCGCTCGCCCCCCGGCAGTTAGAAGGCTAGCTGACCGCGAGGGCGAAATCGCTTGGCACCGCTCTGCCGCTCGCCATCGTCCCCACCGCGGGATTCAAGCGTTTCCCGACTTGGCGACCGGGTACCTGACAGCGTGTCAATCGAGTATGGAGGTTTGCTGTGTCTGAGCAGAGGGAGGCCACCGATCACCCTGCTGGAGATCTAGGTCAGGCCGACGTCTCCGAGAAGTTGAAGGAGGAAGTCGCGAAGGGTCCGCTGGACGAGCAGAGCGGCGATCCGTCCACGGGCGAAGCCTCGCACGATGCGGTCGGGCAGACGGCGCCGACCTCGGAATCTGATCTGACGCCCTAGGGGCATCGGAAGTGTCGTCGCACGACGTTAGGCGGCGACAGGATCTGCCACGGCGGCCCTCAGAGAGCTGAGGGCCGCTGCGGGTGGCGGCGTCTTCGCTCGTCGGTCCTGTCGCGCGATCTCCAAGGCACCCGCATGCGCGCAGAACCCGGCGCTCGTTCCAAGCGGACGACGGGGTCGAACCCGCGACCTTCGGCTTGGGAGCCGAAGTCGGGTTTCTAATTGCCGCGTTTACTGGCGATTCTAGGCGTAGATAGCGAGCAAATTGGGGCTTTGTGAGGGAGAAGGTTGCCCGGAACCGTTGCCCGAGGGACCGTTGCCCGCACCGTTGCCCGTCCGGCGCCGAGGGTAAGATTGGTGGTCCGCGGCTGACGTGAGCGAGGTCGCGGTGACCGAGATTGGAGGCCGCTGGCGTGTCCATACCGAACCCCACCGCTCGTCCCTACATCAGAGAGCGCGCGAGCGGCCCGCATTGGTACGGGAAGTGGTCGCGCGACGGAACGCCAGTGATTCGTGCACTCGGCCGCGCCTGGGTCGAGCCCGACGGCGAGGGGGGCTGGCGCCGCAAGCGGGGCCGGGCACCGCGAGGAACGCTGACCGAAGCGCAAGCCGCTGAGACGATGCTCCGGCTCGTGCGCGAACACCACGACGAGCAGACGCTGCTAGAGCGCGACGCCGAGGAACGTCGTCGGCGTGGCGTCACGTTCCGCGAGCTCGCGCGCGACTACCTTCGCTGGCTCGAGGAGGTCAAGGGCGCCAAGCCCTCGACGCTCCGTGACCATCGCAGCGTCCTGGCCGAGCCCGGCCAGGCCTATCGGCGCGGTCAGGGCTCGGCACGGGGATTGATCATGGCCGCGCTCGGCGATCGCCCGGCGCGTGAGATCACGACCCGCGAGGTCGAGGATCTGCTCCGCTCGATCGCCGCGACGGGAGTCGCGCCGCGGACGGTGAACAAGACGCGCGCGGTGATCTGCGCGATCTTCAATTACGGCACGCGGCCGAGCACCTATGCGCTCCCGGCGAACCCGGCCACGCACGCCGACCGCCGAACCGAGCCCGAGGCAGCCGCGCTCGCGTTCTACACGCCTGACCAGATCGAGGCGCTGGCCGGCGGGATGGCATCCGGCGCGCACCGCGATCAGCGCCGACCGGCCGTGGATAGCGAGGAAATAGCGGCGCGCGCGGCCGACGACGCGCAGGACGCGGAGATCGTGCGGGTCGCTGCGTACGCGGGCCTGCGGCGCGGCGAGCTGATCGCGGTCCGCTGGCGTGATATCGACTCTGGCGCCCGCAAGATCAACGTTCACCGCGCGCTCTCCGGGGATGTGGAGATGGCATCGACGAAGAGCCGCCGCGCGCGCGAGGTCCCGATCCCCGACCAGGCCGAGCGTGCGCTCGATCGTCTGCGCCGCCGCGGCGACTTCACGGGCCCCAACGACTATGTGTTCGTCAACCGACTCGGTCGCCGGCTCGACCCCTCCGCGCTGCGCCGACGCTACGAGCGCGCGCGCGACGCGACCGGGCTCGAGCCGCTGCGCTTCCACGATCTGAGGCATACCTACGGATCGTTGCTCGTCGCCGGCGGAAGATCTCGCGAGCGTGAAGGCCGCGATGGGGCACGCGCGAATCACCACCACTGAGCGCTATCTCCACGCGAGGCCTGCGAGCGAGCAGGCCGAGCGCTTCAGCCGCGCGCTCGCCGGGAGCGCTACGAGCCCGAGAGCGGCGGCTCCCCAGAGCCATGTGGCAATTGGTGGCGGCACGACTCGCCAACGGAGACGGAAGAGCCGCAAAGCTCGAACGCACAGCGTTGGACACGCCGCCTGACCCCGCTGCCGAAAGTCCTCCTGGTCTGGCGGAATCGGGGCGCGAAAGGGGCGAGCCGCCGCGACTCGGAAGCTCCCAAGATCAGCTTGCTTGACATCCGACAAAGTGTCGTATTTAGAGCGCCAACATCGGCGGCTTGAAGTCCGACACTTTGTCGTATAATGAGCAGATGCCAACAGCACGTTTTCGAGAGCTAACCGAGATTGCCGCCGATCGGCAAGGGCTGGTCCGCACCGAGGACGCTGCCGAGATCGGCTACGCACCTGGCACCCTGGACACGATGGCTCGCCGCGGGCAGCTGGAGCGCGTCGCCCATGGGATGTACCGCGTGCCCTTCGTCGGTGGGGGAGCTCTCGGCACGTATATGGCTGCGGCGCTCTGGCCACGCGGTGTTCAGGGAGTCTTGACACACGAGACGGCTCTGGACCTATGGGATGTGTGTGACATCAACCCGAGCAAGATTCACATCACCGTTCCGCGGCGCCATCGTCCGCAACGAAAGATCCCGGGCGGATACGTCATCCATCGCGCAGATCTCGATCCCAAGGACATCACCGCGATCGAGGGCGTCCCCGTCGTCACGCTGGAGGCAGCGATTCGTCAATGCGCCGAGGCACATGCAGGAAGGGATCTGCTTGAGCAGGCGGTTCGTCACGGACGCGAACGCGGGCTGCTCCGTAGCCGACAGGCGAAACGGCTAGTCGAGGATCTTCACCTGGAGCGGGTGGGACGCCCCCGAGCGTGACTGAACTACCTCCCAAGAACCCTCCAAAGACGCTCAACCGACTCCAGCAGCTCATCACCGAGCTTGCGAAGCAATCAGGCCTGCCGGTTCGGCGGTTGAACATGCGCGTGGCCTCGATGATGCTCGCCGGCGCACTCAGCCGCCTGGTCGACGAAGAGGGTCAGCCGAAATTTCTCACCAAGGGCGGGATCGCGATCGAGCTCCGACTGCTTGATCGGGCCAGGGCGAGCCAGGACGTGGACATCGTCATGGTCGGGGACGCGGAGGAGCTGGCTGATCACCTCGAGGAGGTCTTCTCCAAGCCGTACGAGGGATTCAGCTTCATAGCCGGCGAGCCCGAAGCACTTCGCGCCCGGCCCGAGGTTCGTCGTCTCCAGATCCAGGTCTCCTTCAACACCAAACGCTTCACCACGCTGCAGGTCGAGTTCGCTCCGACAGAGGCCGGCTGTCACGAGTTCGATGAACTGCCAGGCCACGACCTGAGCAAGCTGGGACTCAACGGTCCCGACAGGGTGCCGGTATTGGCCCTCCGCTGGCAGATTGCCCAAAAACTTCACGCTGTCAGCGAGACCCCGCTCCAGGACGGACGGGAGAACGTGCGCTTCTGGGATCTGATCGATCTCCAGCTCTTGGAAGCCGTCACCATCGGTGAGCTCAGCATCATCCGTGAGGCCTGCGAAGAGACGTTCGCCCTGCGGGCCAAGCACACCTGGCCTCCTGAGATCGCCGTTTATCCATCTTGGAGCGAGTCCTACACCGCCATGGCGCGGAACCTGGAGATGCCGATCACCGACGTCGAAGAGGCTGCCGCTGCCGTAACCGCGTTCATCGCTCGCATCGAAGCGGGATGATCCGGTTTACCGCGGACGCAGAAGTCCGGCGGCCCTTCAGACGAGTTCGACGTTCGCCAACACGTCGAGCGACGCGAGGCGGCGGGAGGCCAAAAGCGATCGTGCTGAGGCCAGTTAGCCGGACGCGCGAGATCGCGGGTTGCGAGCGTCCGGACATGACCGGGCCGGGTCGGGGACCGGCCCGACGTCAACGCAGCCGGAGCCTTGGAGTTCGCCGGGAGCGGGGCGCACACATCAACTTGGAGAGTCGTGGATCTGCGTAGGCAATCGGTCCGCTGTTTGGCTTCGCCGGCGACGCGCCCGCTGACGTTTGCGCGTCGGCACTTACGAGCGCACGCTCCGCCGGCGCGACGGAACCCGTAGTGCACGAACGAGTATTCCTTCGTCTTCGCGACCCGGCCGTGTCGGGTGAGCGAGACGCATGTCCGTCTGTTCGCCAAAGCCAAGCCGTCGCGCTTCCGGACTGCACGCGGAGCCGGGATACTTTCCCGGTGAGGATTTCCGGCCGGGCGATCAGGATCTTCTCCTCAACGAACG
>DASZLV010000162.1:0-24943 GCA_035552215.1 Solirubrobacteraceae bacterium
AACCACGGTGATCATCGCCCATCGCCTCTCCACCATCCGCAGGGCCCACCAGATCCTCGTGCTCCGCGACGGCCGCATCGTCGAGCGCGGCAGCCACCAACAGCTGATCGATCTCAACGGTCACTACGCCCGCATGCACGACATCCAACACGGATCCTCGACCGAAGTACCGCGCGGTGACGAGGACCCGTTCTGGCGCTAAGAGTCGCCAGGGAGCAGGGGCGACGGGGGGTGGCATGCCATCCCGCGCGCCTCGGCCAGCCGCTCGAGCATGAGCGCGGTGTCGGCGATCGGCACCCCGGTCAGGTGCTCCTCGCGAGCTTCGAAGTCCGCGACGATCTCGCCCACCGCTGCCCGGTACCGGTCGGCGTCGTGATCGACGAGGCCGTCGATCGCCTCCGCGGCACGGACGAAGGGGGGCGACGCGCTGCGCATGCCGGCGGTCGCCTGGCGCGCCGTGGCGTCGTCGCCCTCGATGAGCGCGGCGATGGCCAGCGTGTAGCTCGAGGGCGCGCTCTCGACGGGATCGGGAAGCTGGGTACGCGCGTAGGCGGCGGCCGAGTCTGCCTCCCCGGCTATCACCGCCGCCTTGAGCATCCCGATGAGCCGGCCGAAGGCCGTGGGGGAGGCGAGCTCCCAGGACTCGCGGTACAGGCGGGAAGCCTCGAGCAGCGCCTCCTTGCCGGCTTGCTCGTCGCCCGCGAGCACGGCCCGCTGCCCGCGTCCCTCGACGGCGATTGCCTCAAGCAGGCGGTCGAGATGCGGACCCTCGGCGAGCGGCATGGCGCGTCAGTGTGCCACGCGCAGCGAGACCACCGCGCTGGGGTTCACCCCGATCTTCTCGCCCTCCTGGTCGGTCAGCCATGCCAGCTGCATGATCGAGCCGCGGGAGGCGGCGATGATCGCCGCTTCGACCTCCTCGAGCGTTCCCCGCACGGAGTAGCGCTCCCCGGTGACGAGGCTCAACTCAATGCTGTCCAAGCGATCACCCCCTTGCTCGCGCGCTCCACCGATTCACCGGGCGTGAGCCTACAGCCCGAGCCCGTCGTCAGGCCCGGATCGGAGCAACCGCGACCTCGGCGGCAACGCCGGATCGACCCGCCAAGACCCGGTCGGCGATCGCCCAGCTGGCGTAACACAGGGACCCGACCGTTCCCGTCACGGTGAGCATGACGCCGGCGGCGGCCGTGGCCGCCACCCCGTGGGAGCCGAGGATGAGCACGGTGGCGGCGGCGCCCAGGCTCGGTCCGATGGGAAGCTGACCGAGGGTGAAGGTGGCGATGAGCAGAGCCATCGCGTCGAAGACCGAGACATGGACGCCGATCGCTCGCAGGACAAGCCAGTTGCGCGCGATCTGAACACACACGTTGACGAGCACGAGCGCGACCATGCGAGCGCGACCGCTGTGCATGGCCGCGAGGCCGGCCCACAGCCCGGCGCGGTGACGCTGCGAGAAGCGCCGCAGCGCGATCACCGCGCTGCCCGTCACGAGCACGGCGATGATGGGTATCCACCACGGCAGGTGAAGGGGCGAGATCAGGGTGAAGGAGAAGATCGCGACGAGGGCAACCTCGACGGTGATGATGGGGATCTCCGCTGCGACGAGCGCCGGCACGCGCGGAGTGCTACCCGGGGCCGAGCGGCGTAGCGAGGTGATGCGGGCGGCCACCCCGAGTGACCCGTTGAGCACGCTCGCCAGGTAACCGACCCCGGCGGCGCGGAACATCAGCCTGCGCTGCACCGTCGCGCCCGCCGCGCGGACGCACAGGTACCACGCCTCGGTGCGAGCGAGCAGGCCAACGATCGACAGGAGCGCCGCCATCCCCAGCACCCACAGGGGCGCGGCGTGCAGGGCGGCGGCGAACTGGTGGCGGCGCCCGGCGAGCTCGGCCACGAGGACGCCGGTGACGATGAGGAAACCGAGCAAGCTGAGCGCCAGGCGGCGGCGCAGCGACGCTGGTCGCGGCCTGTGTGCGCTCAGGCGCAACCGGACTCTTGCAGCATTCCGTGCGGCGCTGCTAACGCCGGCAAGAGGCGACAGGCTCGGGTCATCGATGCGCCATAATCGGTCACCGAGCTTAGCCCCTGTGGTGTCGGCATGCAGGGCGGCCGCCGGAGGGCTATGGTGTCAAGGATGGATGACCCCGCGATACGCACTCTGCTAACGCGGCTCGCACGTCCTCACCCTTCGGGTGGGAAGGTCGTAGAGCGCGCGGCGATCCTCGCCGAGGGCGCCGACTTCACCGAGGTGGTCGAGTGGATCATCGACCACGACGGCGGTCCCGACACGGCGACCACCAAGGCTGCCTCGGGCGGGCTGCACGGCTCTCGGACTTCCGAGCCACTGCGGGAGGAGCAGCGTCGCGCGCTGCGCTACGTGCTCCCCGCGGACGCTCTGGCCTGACCCGAGCGCCGGCGGCGTAGGGCAGGTCCGCTCACCTCAATTTGACACAGGTGTCGGAATTGCGGGAGGATGCGCTCATGGAGTTCAATCTGGGAGCCAGCGCACTCGGTGGCGAGCTCGGTGGCGAACCCCCAAGCGGGCTCGTCGCGGTGCTCGCTCCGAGCGAGCTGCAGACGCTCGCCGACAGCTTGCGCACGGCCAAGCGCCGCCAGTCCGAGGCGCTCGATCGCGCCATCAAGGACGCCCTCGGGCACGTCCCCTTCGTCTTCCGCGGTGCCGTCGAGCTGATCCTCCTATGAGCACCGCGCTCGAGACCCGCGCCGAGATCATCAAGCTGGCCCGCGTGCTCGGCACGCCCGCCGATCAGCTCGGGTACCTCGAGCGCGCCTCGCCCGAGGACCTGCGGGCGCTGCGCGAGCAGGCCACCGACAAGCTCTTCGAGGGTGACCGCGACCGGCTCCACAAGCTGGCCCTGGCCAGCCGGCTCCTCCCCGCCACCATCGGCGCCGCCATCGCCCGCTGGGCCCTCGGGGCCCTGCTCAGCGCCCGTGTCACCGGCCTGCTCGCCCCTCGCAAGGCCGTGGAGATCGCCAAGCACCTGCCCGCCTCCTTCCTCGCCGACATCGCCGTCGAGCTCGACCCGCGGCGCGCCCGCGAGGTGATCGAGCGGATGCCCGCCTGGCAGGTGGGCGAGGTTGCTGCCGAACTCGCGCGGCGCAACGAGCATGTGGCCATGGGGCGGTTCGTCGGCTTCCTCGGCGACGACGCGTTGACCGCGGCGATGGAACAGATCGACGACCCGGGCCTACTGCGGATCGCCTTCGTCATGGAGGGCAAGGACCGCCTGGACCATGTCGTCTCCCTGCTTCCCCAGACGCGGCTGGCCGGCGTCATGCACGCCGCCGATCGGGCTGGCCTGTGGCCCGAGGCCTTCGATCTCCTCGATCATCTCAGCGACGAGCGCAAGGGCGCTCTGGCCGAGATCGCCGCCGCCGAGGGCCTGCTCGAGAGTCTGGCCGACACGGCGAACGCCGAAGGCCTGTGGGACGTCATCCTGCCCGTGATCCCCTTCATGACCGAGGCGTCGAGGCTGGGCCTGGCGCGGCTGCGCGTGGTTGAGGACCGCGACGCGCTGGCGGCCATCCTCGACACGGCGGGGCGCTACGACCTGTGGGCGGCATTGCTGCCCGTCGTCGATCACCTTCCGGCGGCCTCACGCGAGATCGTCGCCTCGCTCGCCGCCGGGTTCGAGGGTGACGTGCTCGTGCGCATCGTTTCCGTGGTCGCCGGCCACGACATGTGGTCGATTCTGCTCCCCCTGGTGGCGCTCGACTCGGCCTTGCAGGGCCGGCTCGTGCCCGTGGCCTCGGGCTTGAGCCCGCGGGAGCGGGCGCGGGCGGGCGCGAAGGCGCGGGAGCTCGGGGTGATGGAACGGCTGGGATCGCTGGGGGCGGCGCTCGGGTAGGGTCGTGAGTCGGAAATTCGGATGCAGGATGCGTGCGAATTTATGAATCGCGACACTAGGGGCTGAACCGGAATGCGGGTCGTTACCGTATGCAGCGGTATGAGCGTCCTCTCGATACTGCGCATGTACCTTCGCCGGACTCCGAAGCTCAAGGACCCGACGGACATCTACGCCCACCGCGTGAAACTCCTCGACGGCAGCGAGCTGAACCTCGAGGACCTCCGCGGCCGCCCGACCCTGATCGTCAACACGGCGAGCAAGTGCGGCTACACCCCGCAGTACGGCGGTCTGCAGGCCCTCCACGAGCGCTACGGAGAGCAGGGCCTCCAGATCCTCGGGTCCCCCTCGGCCGACTTCGCCGACCAGGAATACGACGAGGCCGAGGCCATCGGATCCTTCTGCACCAAGAACTACGGGATCGCCTTCCCGCTCACCGAGCGCATGTCGGTCCGCGCCGATCCCCACCCGCTCTGGCGCGACCTCGCCCGGCAGCCCGGCTCGGGGCCGCCGGTATGGAACTTCACCAAATACCTGGTGGGTCCCGACGGGCACCTCGTGGCGCGGTGGCCGACGAAAGTGAGGCCCGGGGATCCGCAGATCATTGCCGCGGTGGAGGGTGTGCTGGCGAAGTAGGGGCGCCCCACCGCGGCGCCTCGGCCAGCCGGTCGGTGAGCCGGCCATGGCGACGCCCGGTGTCCGGGGTGCGGGCGGCGCGGGCGAGAACGTCTCGGGTGCCGACGATCACCGTCGCGAGCTTGGCGCGGGTGATCGCCGTGTAGAGCATCTCGCGGCGCAGGAAGAAGGCCCCGGCCGCCTGATGGGCGACGATGACCGCGACCGGGAGCTCGATCCCCTGCCCGCGGTGAACCGAGCACGCGTAGGCGAGCTTCAGCCGCTCGGCATCCTCGGGCGGGAGGCGGAAGATCGCCTCCTCGGCCGCGAGCACGAGCGCGGCCTCTTCGTCGTCGCCGGCGTCGGCGGCGGTGACCTCGTCGATGAGCCGCAGCAGCGTCCCGTTCATGAGGCCGAGGTCGTGGAGGTTGCGTCCGGTGAGCATGAGCTTGTCGCCGAGCCGCAGGCGGCCTCCGCGCACCGGGGCGCCGTCGGGGTTCAGCGCCTCGCGCAGCGCTTCGTTGAGGCGGTCGATCCCGAGCTCCCCGCGGTAGACCGGGGCGAAGACCTGGATGTCGGTGATCGGGTCGATCCCGTAGTGCGCGGGCAGGCGCTTTGACACCAGGTCGACGATCTCCCGGCGCGCCGCGGCGGGGTCGCCGCGCTCGATCAGGAACAGGTCCCGGCGCATGTCGCCGGTGGCCGCGAAGTCGGGGGCCTCGCCCCGGCGGATCGCATGCGCCCCTTGGACGATCATGCTCCCCGCCGCCTGCCGGAAGATATGCGTGAGCCGCGCCGTGGGGACGAGTTCCGAGGCCACGAGCTCGGCGAAGGGCTTCCCCGCTCCCACGGGCGCGAGCTGGTCGGCGTCGCCCACGAGGACGACGTTCGTGTCGTGCCCCACCGCGCGCAGGAGCGTGAGGAGCAGCTCGAGGTTGGCCATCGAGGTCTCGTCGACGATGAGCAGGTCGCAGCGAAGCGGGTCGTCCTCGTCGTGCGTCGGCCCCTCCCCAGGGATCCACCCGAGCGCGGAATGCACCGTCGAGGCCCGCATGCCCGTCGCCTCGGTCATCCGCACCGCGGCCCGTCCCGTGGGCGCAACGAGGAGGACGCGCGCGCCCCGGCCCACCGCGACCGATCCGATCGTGCGGATGCTCGCGGTCTTCCCCGTGCCCGGACCGCCGGTGATCACCGACAGGCGCTCGGTGAAGGCGGCGCGGACGCCGGCCCATTGCTCGTCTGACAATGTGGAGTCGGCTGGCGCCGACTCCATTGGAAGTTCGGTCGGGGGTTTGGCTTGCGGTGGGGGTATCGGGGCCGAACTTCCGGGGTGGATTAGGGACTTCGCCTCCATCGCCTCCATCGCGACCGGGGCCCTCGCCTTGTCTGGCGGCGGTGGTTCGCGGAGGCGGCGTGAGGGGGCGCTGTCGAGGAGCGCGCGGATGAGCTCGGCGAGCTCGGCCTCGAGCCGCGCCGTCGCGGCCCGGTAGATCCACTCGCCGGCGCGCTCGAGGTCGCCGCGCGCCACCAGGTCGTCGAGGAACTCCTCGCTCGGAGCCCCCCTCCCCAAGAGCTCGCCGCAGGTGCCGAGGAGCACGTCGAGGGGGAGGCAGGTGCTCCCGCTGCGCTCGGCTTCCGCGAGCACGTGGAGGATCCCCGCCCGGGCCCGCTCTGGGCTCTCGCGTGAGATGCCCGCGGTGGCGGCGATCCGATCGGCCACGCTGAAGCCGACCCCGAAGACGCTCGTCAGCTCGTAGGGCCGCTCGCGCACGACCCGGTGCGCGGCGTCGCCGAACTCCCGCTGAATCCCGGTGACCAGGTAAGCGAGCCCGTGGGGGGCGAGCAGCAGGTGCAGGCGCCGCGTCACCCGTAGGGCATCCCAAGATTGGGCCGCCTCGCGGGCGCGGCGAGAAGAGAGCCCGGCGCGCAGGAAGGTGCCACCGGGGTCGCGATCGATCGCCTCGAGCACCCCCGCCTCGCCGTGGCGCTCGAGGAGCTTCGCCGCGCGCCGGGGGCCGATGTGGCGCACCCGGACCAGGTAGGCGAGCAGCGCCTGCTCGTCGGAGGGGGGGAGCGGATCGGCCTGAGCGACCTTGACCTGGGGGCCGAAACGGGAGTCGTCCTGCCAGGTGCCGACGACGTGCGCGCGCTCGCGCTCCTCGAGGTGATGGAGCGGCCCCACGAGGATCACCTCCTCGCCGTCGTCATCGATGGCCTCGAGCACCGCCCATCCCGTGTCCTGATTGGCGAAACGGGTGCGCCTGACCGTCACCTGGGCGTTGTAGTCCATCGTGGCACGACGTTATCGCCCTGACCGACGGTGTCACCACCGCGCCGCCAAAGTTGTTACTCCGCCGTTTCTGAATGGCTACCGTCAGCGCGCCCGGTCGACCGCGCGCTCGAGGCCCTCGCTGGCGATGAGCCCGTGGGAGGCCACGATGAGGGGCCGCACCGCGGCGAGACCGAGCCTGGCAAGGCGATCGCCGGCGGCCACCCGGGTCTCGCTGATCAGCGCCGCGCGATCGGAACCGACGGGCTCGACCCAGTTGGCGAAGAGGACTCGTACGGTCCCCCGGCTCGACCAGCGCCGGAACTCGTCGGGCTCGGACAGGGTCGGGTAATCGCGCCGCACCGTCCAGATCCTCCCGACAACGCCCGAGAGGAGCGCGCACTCGTCCTCGTGGAGGACGTTGAACGGCGGTTCTCGGAAGAGCTCGTCGTAGGACATGTCGGTCGGAAGGCCGGGAATGCGCAGCCGCAGCAGCCTCCCCAGCCGCCGCGTTTCCGACGTCCGCACCGCCTGCGCGGCCGCCCACAGCGACTCGGGGTCGGCGTCCGTCTCGCGGACGTGCCGGATGCGCACGGTGGGCCGATCGAGCCAGTGATCGAGGTCGGGCTCCATGAGGCGTTTCAACGTACCGGCGGGCGATCTCGATCACCAGTCGTGGAGATCGCTTCAGTTAGCCCCAACGGTGAGCGTCGCCGTCGCCCGGCCCAGGACAGGGTGCTCGGCGGACACGGTGACGACGCCGGTGCGCCCGGGCTGTGAGCGGAGGAACGCCCCTCCCACGCCACCGTAGGCGGCGAACGCGAACGGGTTCTCGCCGATGAGAATGGCCGGCCCCGTCACCACCAGGGTGACGTCGCCGCTCGGGTAGGGGCGCTGGTTTCCGTACGCGTCCAGGGCCCGGAAGGTGACGCGAGTGGCGTCGCTCCCGTCGGCCTCGATGGCCGGATCCTCCACGAGCAGGGCAAGCCGGTCGCGGGACGGGTCCGCGGACATGCGCAAGGAGCCGACGAGGCGCCCGCCGAGATACCCGTCGATGCGCAGCTCGGGCAGGCGGGCGTGCGCGAGCGTACTCACGGCACCGAGCTCGTCGAGGAGCTCGGGCAACCCGACGACGGTGAGGTCGACGTAGACCGGCGGGTGGGCGAGGTTGGGAGAGCCGTCGCGGTCCGGGACCCCGGTGCGGAAATGGACGCCGCCGACGTAGAGCTCGAGGCGCTCGCAGTTGGTGGCGATCATCACCCCGGGTCCGGGTCCGGTTGCCGGGGAGCTCGGCCCGAAGTCCCAGAAGAAGGCGGGGAGGATGACCGGCCTGGTCGAGGGGTCGACCTGAGAGCGATAGAAGGCGGCGCCGAGCTTGGGCACCCGGAAGGTGTCGAGGACCCCCGGCCACTTCAGTCCTTTCCAGATCCGGTCACCGCCATGGAGCGAGGCGTAGTCGATCCCGGCCCAGCCGAGCACACCGGCGTAGGTGGGATCAGACCCGGCCATGTCATGCACCTGGGCATGCATCCGCGCCTGGAGGGCGAGCGTCGCCTCCGGGTCGATCCAGCGATAGAGCGGCGCCCCGGAGAGGGCGCCGACCGCCTCGCTGACGAGGTATGGGACGCCGGGAACGGGAGGCTCGAGGATCGCCTCGCCCGCGGTGGAGTGGTAGTCGTCGTAGGCGAAGACGTCCTCGGTCCAGCCCGAAGTCGAGTGGAAGTCCACCGCCCCCGTCGTCTGACGCGAGCCGTCGAGGGAGTGGGCGAGCCGGCGTGCGCGGGCGTAGAGCGAGGGGTGATTGGCGCTCTCGTTGAGGCGCGTGGCCCAGACGATGACCGACGGCCGGCTGCGGTCGCGGATCACCATGTCGTGGACGTTCTCGAGGAAGATCCGCTGGAACTCGTGGTCCCCCATGTACTGCCACCCCGGCGGCTCCTCCCACACCATGAGCCCGAGCTCGTCGCACGCGTCCAGGAAGTACGGCGACTGCGGATAGTGCGAACAGCGCACCATGTTGCAGTTCAGCTCGGTCTTGAGGAGCTCGGCGTCGCGCCGCTGGAGCCGCTCGGGCGCCGCCATGCCGATGTAGGGAAACAGCTGGTGGCGATTCAGGCCAAAGATCTGCAGACGCTCGCCATTGAGGTAGAACCCGTCGCGGGCGAAGCGCGCGTGACGCAAGCCGGTCCTCACGTGGACGGTGTGCGGCTCGAGATCGGGACCGGTCAGCGTCGTCCTCACTTGATAGAGCTTGGGCGTGTCCGGCGCCCACCGGGTCACCGCGCCGAGCGCTGAGATGGTGAGCGTTGCCACTGTCGTTCCCGTGGCGGTGATCGATGCCGTCGTCGCCGCCGTTGCGAGCAGGCGTGAGCCGTCGAGGAGCTCGGCGGTGAGCGTCACGGGCCCGGCGGGCACCCGCGGCGCGTCGATGGTGGCCTGGATCTCGATGCTCGGACTGGCGGTGAGGACATCCATGGGCTTCGCGAACACATCGGTGATGAACACCTCGGGGACGACGCGTAGCGCCGCATCGCGGTAGATGCCGCCGGGCTGCAGGTAATCGACCGACGCGGCTCCGCCCGAGCTTCCACCTGGAGGCACGGCGAGCCAGCCCGCATCGACGACAACGGCCAGGACGTTGTCGCCCGTCACGAGATGAGGGGTGAGCTCGACCGACCACGGCAGGTATCCCCCCTCATGCCGACACAGCTCTACGCCTCCCAGATACACCGTGGCGTTGGTCATCACCCCCTGGAAGTCGACGAAGGCCCTGCCCGCGGCCGCCGCTGATGCGTCGAAGTGCCGTCGGTAGATCCATACCCGCTCCCAGGCGCTCGGGTCCCAGTCGCCCCAAGCGAGCGGGGTGACGGTATGCGGCAGCGTCACCCCGGCGAAATGGCCGTCGGGGTACCCGGGGGCCTCCGAGCCGCTCACGTAGGGTCCGCCGAAGAGCCAGCCGTGACGCCAGTCAGGCATGAAGGCCGGACTCCCGCGCGGACCCCCCACTCGGTAACCGCGCCATCATCCCCCCGTGCCCCCGATCCTCCGACACGCCCTCCCCGCGCTCGCCCCGGCGGTGCCCGCCGTCGCGGACCGGCTCGGTCTCCCGCGCACCGTCCCGGACCGCGCCGCCGTCGCCCTGACCTTCGACGACGGGCCCCATCCCGAGGGCACCCCGGCGATCCTGGCGATCCTGGGACACGCCAACATCGCGGCGACGTTCTTCCTCGTCGGCGAGCAGGTCGAGCGACGGCCCGAGCTGGCGGCCGAGATCGCCGCGGCGGGCCATGCCGTCGGCCTGCACGGGTACCGCCACCGCTGTCAGCTGCGCCTGACCGCCCGCGCGCTCGTCGAGGACTACCGGCGCGGGGCGGCGGCGGTCCAAGCGGCGACGGGCCGAACCCCCGAGCTCCACCGCCCGCCCTACGGGATCTACAGCGGCGCCGGCCTCGCCGCGGCGCGCGCGAGCGGGCTGCGGCCGCTGCTGTGGTCGAAGTGGGGCCGGGATTGGCGCAAGTTCACCACGCCCGAGCGGATCACGGCGCGAGCGACGACGGGGATCGCCGGGGGCGACGTGATCCTCCTGCACGATGCGGATTTCTACAGCTCGCGCGGGTCGCACCGGCGCACGGCGCAAGCGCTGCCGCTGGTGATCGCAGAGCTGAAACGGCGAGAACTCGGTACCGTCCTACCGGTCTGAGAGCCTTGACCTGTGGGCTTGGCACCTGAGACGATGCTTGCGCGCGGGGCTGGGTGCCGGCCGATCGGTCAGCCTTCTGACCGAGCACGGTACGCCCAGTAGAGCGCAAGCGCCGCCCAAAGAACATGACCATCGCTTCCGATACAGGCGCTCCCGACTTCGCGCGCCCGAGCGTGCCCGACTACGGTCGGTTCGCGATCGGCTTCGACGAGCGCGACCGGGCGCGGGTGCACGAGCTCATCGACGCGGTCTTCGACTCGGGCCGGTGGTCCGAAGGGGAGATCACGCAGCGCTTCGAAGCGGCGTGGGCGAGCTGGAACGAGATTCCCGCCCTCGCCTGCTCGAGCTGGACGGGGGGAGCGGTGGCGGCGCTCGAATTCGCCGGCGTGCGGGGGGAAACCGTGCTGTGCCCGTCGAACACCTTCATGGCCACCCCGCTGGCCGCCCTTCACGCGGGCGCGCGCGTGGAGTTCGTCGACTGCAACCGCGAGGACCTGTGCATGTCCTTCAGCGACTTCGAGGCCAAGGCCGCACGTCACCGTCCGCGGGCGGTCATGCTCGTCCACATCGGCGGTCACATCGCCTTCGACACCGAGAAGATCGCCGCGTACTGCGCCGAGAACGACATCTTCCTGATCGAGGACTGCGCCCACGCCCACGGCGCGAGCTGGAACGGCCGCCGGCCCGGGAGCTTCGGCGACGCCGGCGTGTACTCGCTCTACGCCACCAAGACGATCTCCACGGGCGAGGGCGGCGTGCTCGTCTCGAGCCGCCCTGAGCTCCTTGACTTCGCCCGTAAGTACCGCAATTACGGTAAGCCCGACTACGACGTCGCCGGCGTGAACTTCCGCATGAACGAGTTCACCGCGGCGCTCGGCCTCGTGGAGATCGAGCGGCTCGAGGAAATCGTGGCCTGGAAGAACCAGGTGGCGCGCGAGCATCTCGACCCGGCGCACGCGAGCCGGCTCGAGCTCCCAGAGGGCATGCTCTCGGGCCTCTACAAGTACATCGTCTTCGACTGGCTCGAGCGGTCGACGGGCCGGGTCTACGACGAGCCCTGTCACCGGATCATGGGTCACGACGTCGAGCTGCCCAACACCGACTGGGTCGCGCAAAACCATTCCTGCGTTCCGCTCTACTACCGGCCCGTGAACGACTGACATGCGGGTCCTGGTCACAGGAGGCTCGGGCTTCATCGGCTCGCATGTCGTAGACAAGCTGCGCCTGCGCGGACATCAGCCGGTCATCTACGACCTGCGGCCCTCGCCGTGGCACGAGTCGGGCAGCGTCGAGACCGTGCTCGGCTCGATCACCGACCGCGCCGCCCTCGAGCTCGCACTCCAGGGCTGTGACGCCGTCGCCCACCTGGCCGCGGTTGCCGACGTCAACGACGTCCATCGCGAGCCCGAGGACGCCGAGCGCGTCAACGCTCGCGGGACCGTCACCGTGCTCGAGGCCGCGCGGCGCTCTGGTGTGAAGCGGATCATCTACGCCAGCACCATCTGGGTCTACTCCGACTGCGCCGAAGACGACGTCAACGAGGAGACACTGCTCCCGCCGCCCAGCCACCTCTACACGAGCACCAAGCTGGCCGGCGAGCTCTACTGCAAGGCCTATCAGGAGCTCTACGGGATCGACTTCACGATCCTCCGCTTCGGCATCCCCTACGGCCCGCGTGCCCGCGAGGCCGCGGTCATCCCCGCCTTCGTCAACAAGGCGCTCAAGGGCGAGCCCCTGACCCTCGCGGGCGACGGGAGCCAGTCGCGGCGCTTCGTCTACGTCGAGGACCTGGCCGAGGGCGTCGCCCTGGGGCTGAACGAGCTGGCGGCGAACCGGGTCTACAACCTGGCGAGCAACGAGACGGTGACGATCAAGCAGATCGCCGAGACCGTCAGGGACCTCATGGGCGAGGTCGAGATCGTGTACACCCCGGCCCGGCCCGGCGACTTCGGCGGCAAGGTCGTCTCCAGCGAGCGCGCCGAGCGCGAGCTCGGATGGACGGCCGCGACTCCCTTCCATGAAGGCGTGCGGCGCTACGTGGGCTGGCGCGCGGAACAGGCAACGGCGGCCGAGCACGAGGTGGCCCAGGCGGTGATCCCGGCGGGCGAACCGGACACCGAAGCCGAACCGCGCAAGGTGCTGATCATCTCCGCCGACATCGGCGAGGGCCACGACCTTCCCGCGCGAGCGGTGGCGAGAGAATTCGCCGACGAGGACCCGGACGCCCGCGTCTCGATCGTCAACGGCCTCCCGGCCATGGGCCCCCTCCTCACCAAGGTCCTGCGCGAGAACTCGGCCTTCATGTTCCGCTGGATCCCGTGGCTCTTCGACATCCAGTACTGGCTGTTCATGTACTTCCCCCCCACGCGCTGGCTTGCCTCACGGCTGCTCACGGCACTCGGCCGCCGCGGTCTCATGCGCCTGATCCGGGCCGAGAATCCCGACGTCATCCTCTCGACCTACCCGGGGGTGACGGGAATCCTCGGCGAGTTGCGAAGGCGAGGCAAGCTCAAGGTCCCGTGCTACTCGTCGATCACCGACCTCGCGGGCCTGCGCTTCTGGGCGCACCCGTATATCGACCTGCACTTCATCACCCATCCCGAGTCGCTCGAGGAGGCCGAGGGGATCGCCGGAGCGGGGAGCGTCAGGTGGGCAAAGCCGCCGACCCTCCCCTCCTTCCTGGCCCCGCGCGAGCGCGCCGAGGCTCGCCGCTCGCTGGACCTCGGCGATGACGCCCTGGTCATCGCGGTCTCCGGTGGTGGCTGGGGGGTTGGCGATCTCGCCAGCGCGGTCGAGGCCTCGCTCGCCGTCCCTGACGCCATCGTCCTCGCCCTGTGCGGACGCAACGACAAGCTGCGTGCCCGGCTCGCCAAGCGCTTCCCGGACGAGCCGAGGTTACGGCTGATGGGCTTTACCGATCGGATGGGCGACGTGCTGGCAGCATCCAACGCGCTCGTGCACTCGAGCGCCGGGCTTACGGTGCTCGAGGCCATCATCCGCGGCTGCCCGGTTGTCTCCTTCGGCTTCGGCTACGGCCACGTGCGCGCCAGCAACGCCGCGCTCGAGCGCTTCGGCCTCGCCGAGGTCGTGCGCAACCGCCGCGACCTGGGCCCGGCGATCGAACGCGCCCTCGCCAAGCACCCCGAGCCCGACGGTTCGTTCGCCCGGCGCCCGTCGACCGCCTCGCTCATCTTCACCGACGAGCGCCGGATCAAGCCGATGCCCGCGTGGCGGCTGCGCACCGTGCAGGCGGCGGCGACGGCCGCCGCGGTGCTGGCCATCGGCGGCTGGACCTTCACGACCACCGATTCCTATTCGCTGCTCTCGAACGCCTTCGGAGGCATGCGGCCGGTCAACACGGTGGAGACGAGCGCCCCTGTCGTCGGCGTCCTCATCGACGCGCCCGGGGCCCAGGTGCCGTCGCTGGCGAGCGCCGCCTCCCGGCAGGGATACGAGGTCACCTTCTCGCTCGGTCAGGTGCCGTCGGCAGGCCTCCTCGCCGCGCTGCGCGCCGACGAGGAGCAGGCCGTGCCGCTCCTGCCCTCGAGCGGACTCGTCCGCTGGCTGGGCACGCGCGGAGACCTCCACCGGCTGATCCACTCGATGGGCTTCGGCCACCACTTCTTCTACACCTCGCGCGGCTTTTCGGTCGGCCAGTACCTGTTCGCCCACGGCGCCGGGGGCCGCCCGATCGCCGGCGCCGTCCAGCTTCAGGCGGGCCAGGCGATCGGACGGCTCCATGCCGGCGAGGTCATCGAGCTGAAGGTGCGCGACGAGCAGAGCCTGCTGCCGATGCTCATCGCCCTCCACCAGCGGCTCGTGCAGGACGGCCTGCACGCGGTGCCGGTCGCTCAGCTCATGCGCGACGCGACGCGCACCACATAGCTATAGCTAGTGGAGCGAGCGTTCTATGGGAACGCGCCGCGGAGCTCAAACCGGCGAGAGGTCTCGTACCTGCGTGAGTCGGAAGCTGTTGCCCGACGGGTCGCGGAACCCGCAGTCGATCCCGTACGGGCGGTCTTCTGGCTCCTCGGAGAACTCGACCCCGCGGGCCTTGAGTTCCTCGTAGGCGGCGCGGCAGTCGTCGGTGGTGAGGAAGACGGCGCCGGCGAACCCCTTGGCCATCAGCGACCGCACCTGCTCAGCGGTCTCGTCGTCCATCATCGGTGGACCGGCGATGGGCATGAGCACGATCGCGACATCGGGCTGTCCGACGGGGCCGACGGTGAGCCAGCGGAAGTAACCCATCTCGGCCATGGTGACGTCGATGCGCACCTCCATGCCGAGCTTCTGGGTGTAAAAGGCGAGTGCCTCGTCCTGGTCGTGGACCCACAGCTGAGTGATCGAGAGCTGGAACATCGGGTGTGTTACCTCCTGGGCGGTCGACAAAGTGTTCGCCCAAACTACCGCGGTGCCGGACCCCTGTCTTCTCGAAACGTGCTGCGTTGCGGTCGCCCGTACGCGCGCAACACGCATCCGGGGATGCGGGCGTACTGGGCCGCCGGAGGGAACGTCGCCCGATACGCCGTCGGCGACTTACCGTAGGTGCGCGTGAAGCTGGTGGTGAAGGAGCCGACGCTCTGCAGACCGACCGAGAAGCAGATGTCGGCGACCGAGCGATCGGTGCTGCGCAGGAGCGCCGCGGCGCGCTCGAGGCGGCGGGTCAGGAGATACGCGTGCGGCGGCTCGCCGAAGGCGCGGCGGAATTCACGACTGAAGTGGGCGCGCGAGAGCCTGGCGGCCCGGGCGAGATCGTCGACATCGAGCCGCTCGAAATAGCGGGCGTCGGCGAGATCCTTGGCGCGCAGGAGGTGGCGGGCGGGCGGGACGTGGGCCGTCACGCCCCCTTATCGCTCTCGCCCACGACCTCGGCGGCGGCGGCCTCCGCCGCCACGAGCTGGTCCTCGACGAGCTTCAGGCCCGAGTCCCAGAACCCCGGATCCGCGAGGTCGATCCCGACGATGGCCCCGAGCTCCTCGGGGCTGCGTGATCCGCCCGCGGAGAGGAGCTCGAGGTAGCGGGGGACGAACGACTCGCCCTCCTCGAGATAGCGTCGGTAGACCGAGAGCGCGAGCAGCTGTCCGTACGCGTAGGCGTAGACATAGCCGGGCGTGGTGATGAAGTGGGGCACGTAGGACCACCACATCCGGTAGCCCTCGGTGACCTCGACGGCGTCGCCGAGCAGCTCGGTCTGGGTCTCGGTCCAGAACTCGTCGATGCGATCTACCGACAGCTCGCCATCGGAGCGCCGGTGGGTGTGGACGAGATGCTCGAAGCGGTTCATCGCCATCTGCCGGAACACGGTGGCGATTGCGCCCTCGAGGCTCTCGGCGAGCAGGCTGAGGCGATCCTGCGGCGTCGTAGCCGCGTCGAGGAGACGCCCGAAGACCAGCGTCTCACCGAACACCGAAGCCGTCTCGGCGAGGGTGAGCGGCGTCGCCTGGTGGAACACGCGCTGAGGCTGGGCCAGGGCGGCGTGGAGCCCGTGGCCGAGTTCGTGGGCCATGACCAGGACGTCGCGCCGGCGCGCGGTGTAGTTGAGCATCACGTAGGGATGGACGCTGGGCACGGTGTAGGCGCAGAACGCGCCGCCGCGCTTGCTGGGACGGATCGGCGCGTCGATCCAGCGCTCGTCGAAGAACCGGCGCGTGACTTCCCCGGCCTTGGGCGAGAAGGAGCTATAGGTGTCGAGAACGAGGTCCCGGGCCTCGCCGAAGCCGTAGCTGACGTCCTCGGCGACCACGGGCGCGGCGCGGTCGTAGTCCGCCAGGCGCGGCAGCCCGAGCAGCCGGGCCTTGAGCGCGTACCAGCGCTGGGGGATGTCGTAGCGACCGCGGACGGCCTCGATGAGGGCCATGACCGACTCGTGGGAGGCCTCGTTGGAGAGGTTGCGGCTCGCGAGCCAGTGCGGGTAGTGGCGCAGACGGTCCTCGACGGCCTTGTCGTGAAGGAGGGTGTTGTAGATGAAGGACCGCGTGCGTATGCCGGGCTCGAGCGCGGCGGAGACGGCCTCGGCGGTGGCCCGGCGCACCTCGCGCTCAGGTGACTGCAGGCGGCTGAGCGCGATCTCGAGCTTGACCTCCTCGTCGTCGAGGGAGACGGTGAGGGCCGACGTCAGCTCCCCGAACAGCCGGCCCCAGGCCGCCTGGCTCGAGATCGCCTTCTCGGCGAGGATCTTCTCCTCGGGCTCTGAGAGCAGGTGCGGGCGGTAGCGGCGCACGCTGCGCAGGTGGTGGGCGGCGAAGGCGAGCTCGTCGGAGCTCAACAGCTCATCGGCGCGGGCGTCATCGACGGCGGCCCACTCGAGCTCGAAGAACAGCAGCTTGGTCTCGATCTCGGTTCCGCGCTCCTGCACGCGCTGGAGCAGCGCACCTCGCGCCGGGTCGGCGGTGTCGGTGGAGAACTGCAGCGCGGCATACGAGCCCGCCCGTCCGGCGAGCTCGTTGATCTCTTCGAGCTGGCCCATGGCGGCGGCGAGCTCAGTGCCGTCGAGCCCGGCCACGCGGCCGGCATAGGTGGTGGCGAACTCCCCGGCGAGCTCGGTCGCGCGCTCGAGCTGGCGCTCGACGCCATCCTCGCCGGCGCCCTCGACGAGGTCTGACAGGTCCCAGGCGGTGTTCTGGAGCTCGGGGTCGGCGAGCAGTTCAGTGGTAGCGGACATACGAGGAGAGGTTATTAGGTTCCCTGGGCCGGGCAGGTGCCCGGCGTGAGCGGGCCGGTCAACTCGAAGACCGAGATCGGCTGACCGTGAGCAGCCTGGCGGAACACCACCCGTGCCGCTCGATCCGAGGCCGTCCACCGGCCCTCGGGCGAGTACTCGAGACCGCGCGGGTGCCATGGGTCACGGGCCGGCGTGGTGACGAGATAGCGATACCTCCCGGCATTGACGGCGGCGCGCCAGGCGCGACAGGTGAGGATCGGGGTGAACGACCCGTGCGCGCCGTGGCGAGCGAGGTAGTTGACACGGTTGGAGTCGTCGAGGCCGAGCAGCGGGTAGGCGAAGAAGCCGCCGAACGTTCCCACCAGGCCGATGCGCGCGTGGCGGACGTCCCTGGCCCACGCCCACAGCCTCGAGAGCGAGGACACCCCGGGCTGGAAGGTGTAGCGGCCGCGAAGGTAGTGGCGCTGGCCGGCGTAGCCGGCGAGCGTGAGGGCGGCGAGGAGCACGCCCGCGCCCGCGATCACCGGCACGCGGACGGCGGGGCGACCGGCGAGAACAAGCGCGGCTCCGAGCGCGGCGAGCGCGGCCGCCGCCACCACGGTCGCGCCGAGGACGTAGCTGCCGTTCCACAGCCGACCCTCGGCGAGGGTGGCGGCCAGGAGCAGCGCGAGGACGGCGAGCACAGCCAGGCGCGCTCGCGCCCCGTCGAGCCACCCGGCGAGGGGGGTCACGGCCAGGGCCAGGGTCAGGCCCGGGGCCGCGTAGCGGAGATTGAAGGCGAACCCGGAAGGGTCGCCGGCGGGACCGGCCGCGGTCTCCGGGGTGATCAGGTAGGCGCCGAGGGCTACCAGGGCCACGAGCCCGAGCATCCGCGCCGTGGCGTCCGATCGTGCCACCACGCACAGCACGGGGCCGAGGACCGCGACCACGACCACGGCGACCCACCACGGACCGAGCCCGGCGGCCAGGCCCGGGCCGAAGAAGCGGCTCCAGATGCCGGTGTCGGTCGCGTAATGGACGATCGCGAACCCGGTGTGCTGCTGCAGCGGCGAAGTCGGCGTGGGCAGGATCCCGAGGCTCAGCCAGGGGAGGGGGTTGCCGACGGCGATGAGATTGCGTAGGTACCAGTAGCCGCCGGCGAGGATCAGGGCGGGGAACCAGGCCGCCGCCGCGGACCCCCGGCGCCCGCGTCGAGTCACGAGGATCGCTCCCACGCTGAGCGCGAGCACAGGCGCGAGGAGGCTGAGCTTGACCGAGACGGCGAGGCCCGCCGCGACCGCCGCGAGGACGAGCGCGGCGCGGCTGGGCGCGCGCGCCGAGGCTGATCCCGCGCACGCGTTCACCACCAAGGCCGCGGCGGCGAGGAGGAAGAAGACGCCGGCGATGTCGTTGGCGGCGGTGCCGCCCTGCGAGATGCGCAGCATCGGGGTGGCGAGCGCAAGCGCGGCGCCGGTCATCGTCGCCGGACCCAGGCCGCGGGGGGAGCCGATGCACCAGGCCGCGAGCAGGGTGAGCGCGAGCCAGCCGAGGTTGATGGCCGGAGACAGCGTGTCGCGGCCGACGAGGACGATCCCGAGTCCGTGCACGAGCTCGGCCGTGGCGGGATAGAACGCCGTCAGGTACTCGACGTCGGTGAAGCGCAGACTCGTCACCCGGCCGGTCTGGGCGAAAGACGCCGCCCACGGCAGGTGGTACCAGAGCGAGTCAAAGCTGCGGATGCCGATGTCGTAGGAGGCGAGCGCGGGCTGCGCCCATTCGACGATCACGAGCACGGCGGCGATCAGGGCGACGGCCACGGCGAGAGCGGGCGTGGGGGCGCCCGGCGGGGCGGGGGCGGCGGGGGCGCCCCTGGCGCCCGGCTGGGCGGGGGCGCCCCTCGCGCCCGGCTGGGCGGGGCCGCCCGGCGGGGTGCCGGCGCCCCTGGCACCTGGGCGCACCGACCGCGCGCGAGCGGCAACCGCCGCCACCAGGCAGACCGCCACGACCGGGCCGAGCTCGAACAGGCCGAGGGCACCGAGGACCTCGAGGACCCCGATCAGGACGGCAAAGCCGAGGACGAACTCGGCGAGACGAGCGGGCGCGCCGCTCCAGCTCGGCAGGAGCCGGGCGCGGAGCGACGTCGCGGCCACGGCCATCGACGCGGACACGACGAGGAGCGCGGCGACTGCTACCGCGTAGCGCCCGACCGTCACCTGCTGCTCCACCCCCGCATTCGCTGTAACACTAGTGTCGTGAGTCGTCTGTGCACTGGCCTGCTGGTGCTGCTGGCCGTCGCGGCGACCGTCGCGGGGTGCGGCGGCAATGCGCCACGGCACCCGAGCCTGAGCTCGGTTCCCCTCGTCCCGGGCGGGCGAGTAGTCGTCAGTGCAAACGCGTGCGACGCCGGCGCCAACGCGTACTGCGCGCTCGATGTCGTCCTCGTCAACCCCAGCTTCAAGACCGCGCAGGACCTGGTCGCCCACGAGCGCCGGTGGCTGAAACGCAGCGGCTGGATCCGGGTCTCCGCCCAGACCGGGGACGAGCAGGCCGCCAACTCGCCCGGCAATCGCCTCCGGGTTACCTACTCGACCGCGGCCCTCGACCTCAAGGACATCGATCTGGGCTGGATCAAGCGCCCGCGCGCGATTTCGCTGGCCCTCTCGGACGCCATCTACGACGGCTCGCCGGCGATGTCCGTCAACATCGTGGCGGGGCCGTCTTAGCTACGCGCGACTGGGTGCATTGGAGGTCGGGGGGGTTTGATATCGCGTTCTGAGGTCGGTTTAGCGCGGGAGCCGGGCCGCCCGCGGGGCGCGGGGGCGCGGGGCCGGGGCCGGGGCGCGGGGCCGGGGCCGCCCGGGAGGCCGTGCGCTTAAACGCCCCCCAGCGACGCTTGAGCCCACCGGCTCTGGTGACGCGTCACACACGAGTGACGTGGGTAGCGAGATTTACACGCGGGAGCGCCGGGCCGCCGGGCCGGGCCGCGCCGCCGGGGCCGGGCCGCCGGGGCCCGCCGCCCGCCGCCCCCCGGGCGCGCGGGACGTGACGGCATCCTCGCGCGCCCGGCGGCGCGCCCGGAGCCTCGGTCACCGCGCTTCGGGCGCGCCAGCTCATCATCACCCCGATCGCCCGGGACAACCACGAGCCCCGGACGCGATCACCGGCCCCGGACGCGATCACCGGCCCGGATTAACAGCCCGCCGCGGTCAACAGCATCCGCCACACCCCTCAAGGCGAATGGAACCACGTGGCCCTCAGCTACGGCCTCCGTCGCGGGGCTGCACCTCGAGGCGCCCGTCGTCGCCCACGGACACCGCGCTCCGGCCCGCGAGGAGTGCTCGGAGGTCCTCCCCCACGAGCTCGCGGCGCCAGCCTGTGAGCGTGCGTACCGACGGCTCGGGGTCACCGCGACGGGCCGCGGCGACGATCTGGTCGAGCTCGGCTCGCGAGGTGATGAGCTCGTAGGCGAGGCCCGCTTGGATGCCGCGGGCGCGGATCAGGGACTCGGCCAGCGCGATCAGGGGCGCATCGCCGGATTCGGAGGTCCCACGCCGGTCCTCGCGGGGGATCGGGGGGCGCTCCGCGCCGACCCGGATGGCCTCGAGGATGGCCTCGCCGCGGCGGCGGATGTTGGAGGGATGGACCCCGCGGATCTGCTCGAGCGCCGCCACCGAGGTGGGCCTGCGCTTGGCGGCCTCGACGAGCGCGGGATCAGCGAGGACCGAGCCGACGGGTCGGTCCTCCTGAGAGGCCGTGCGCTCGCGCCATGCGGCGAGCTCGCGCGCGACGGCGCGCGAGCGCGGGTCGAGCTGGCCGACCCGCGGCAGCCGCTCCCACGCGGTCTCGGGATCGCGCTCGTCGGTGGCCGCCTCGAGCAGACGGCATTCCTCGCTGGCCCATTCCCGCCGTCCGGACTCGTCCAGGCGAGCCTGGATGGTGTCGCTGAGCTCGAGCAGGTGGACGACGTCCTCGCGGGCATAGCTGAGCTGCTCGGCGGTCAGCGGGCGCTGATTCCAGCGCGTGTAGCTCGCGGTCTTGCCCACTCGGCGGCCGAGGATGGTGCCGAGCAGGTTGCTGTAGCCGGCCTGGGCGCTGGCGCCGACGAAGCCGGCGGCGATCTGGGTATCGAAGACGCTGTGTATCTCGGTCTGCCAGGTTCGGCGGAGAATGGCCACGTCCTGGCGGCCGGCGTGCAGGACGATCTGGATCGCGGGATCGGCGAGGAGCTCGGCGAGCGGCGTGACGTCGACGTCCTTGAGGGTGTCGATGAGGACGATCTGCGGCTCGGAGCCCGAGCCGTCGTCGACGGCCACCTGCACCAGGCACAGGAGCGCGCGGTAGCGGCCCTCGGACATGAACTCGGTATCGATCCCGAGGCGACCGGAGGCGCGGGCCGCGGCGGCGATGGCCGCGACATCCTCAGAGGTACCGAGCGGGGGGGTCTCTACGCGTTCCATAGGGAGACCCTATCCGGAAAAAGGCGAGCGTTGGCGCTTAACCTAGCGCGCTGGTAGGATTTATTTCGATGATTTTCTCCTCCAAGGCTGAGTACGGAGTGCGGCTGATGGTCGAACTCGGTCGCCAGGGGCCCGAGCACCCCACGAGCCTGAAGGCGCTCGCCGAGGCCGAGGGCCTGCCGCTCGCTTACCTCGAGCAGGTGGTGGCGAGGCTACGTAAGGCAGGACTGGTGATGAGCGCCCGCGGCGCCCACGGGGGTTACTGGCTGGCCCGCGCGCCGGAGGAGATCTCCATGGACGAGGTCGTACAGGCGCTCGAGGGCTCGATCGCACCGATGGAGTGCTTCGTCAACGAGCACACCGAGCGCGTGCTGTGCTCGCACGAGCCCGACGCCGGCAGGGGATGCGCGACCAAGCTGCTGTGGACTCGCGTGCAGGGCGGGGTAATCCGGTCCTTGCAGCAGACCACGCTCGCTGAGCTGGTGGAGTTTTCGCGCCGGGGCGAACCGGCCAGCGCAGCGGCCTAGCACCAACAAACTTGAACGGAAAGCGGGAGATGGCAGATCTAGAAATCAAAAACCTTTACGTCCGGGCCGGAGAGAAGGAGATTCTCCGCGGTCTGGACCTCGTCGTCGACAAGGGGGAGATTCACGCTCTCATGGGCCCCAACGGGTCGGGCAAGTCGACCCTCGCCAACGTGATCATGGGTCATCCCGGGCTCGAGGTGACCGATGGGCAGATCCTCTTCAAGGGCGAGGACATCACCAAGGCCGATCCCGACGAGCGCGCGCGGATGGGCCTGTTCCTGGCCTTCCAGTACCCGGTCTCGGTCCCGGGCGTGACGGTCACCAAGTATTTGCGCACGGTGATGAACGCTCACCGCGAGGCCAAGGGCGAGGAGCTCATCTCGCTCAAGGACTTCCGCCAGACCGTCGAGGCGGCGATGGCGCTGACCGAGGTCCCCAAGGAGTTCTCGAGCCGGTATTTGAACGAGGGATTCTCGGGCGGTGAGAAGAAGCGCATGGAGATTCTCCAGATGGCGCTCCAGCGACCCGAGATGGCGATCCTCGACGAGACTGACTCCGGGCTCGACATCGACGCTCTCCGCGTGGTGGCCAACGGCGTCAACTCGGTCGCCGGCCCGGACATGGGCGTGCTCATCATCACCCACTATCAGCGCATCCTCCACCTCGTGCAGCCCAGCCACGTGCACGTCATGTTCCACGGCCGGATGGTCAAGCAGGGCGGTCCTGAGCTCGTCACCGAGCTCGAGGCCAAGGGCTACGGCTGGATCCGCGAGGAGATCGAGGCGGCCGCGTGAGCACCACCGTTTCGCTCCCTGACGTCTCCTCGGAGTTCCCCGTCCTGCGGCGGGAGATCAACGGGCGCCCGATCGTCTATCTCGACTCGGGCGCGACGTCGCAGACGCCCCGTCCGGTGATCGACGCGATGACCCATTACTACACGCATTCGCGGGCGAGCATCCACCGCGGTGTTTACCCGCTCGCCGTCGAGGCGACCGACCTCTACGAGGGCGCTCGGCAGCGGATCGCCGACTGGCTCGGGTCGACGATCGAGGAGACGATCTTCACCTCCAACGCCACCGCCGCCATCAACCTGGTCGCGTACACGTGGGGGATGGCGAACGTCAAGCCGGGTGACCTCGTGGTGGTAACCGAGATGGAGCACCACTCCAACCTGGTGCCATGGCAGATCCTCTGTCACAACCGCGACGCCGAGCTCGCCTACGTGCCGGTGCTCGACAACGGGCACCTCGACGGCGACGCGCTCGACGCCCTGCTCGCGCGCGGTCCGCGGCTCCTCGCTCTCGCCCACGTCTCCAACGTGCTCGGCACCATCAACCCGGTCGCCTCGATCGTGCAGCGTGCGCACGACGCCGGCGCTGTGGTGGTGGTCGACGGTACCCAGGCCGTCCCTCAGATGCCCGTCGACCTCAAGGAGATCGACGCCGACTTCTACGCGTGGACGGGCCACAAGGCCTATGGGCCCACCGGCATCGGCGTCCTCCACGGACGTTGCGAGCTGCTCGAGGCGATGCCGCCCTTCATCGGTGGCGGCCACATGATCAAAGCGGTCGGCGAGAAGATGTCGACGTGGGCCGACCTGCCGTGGAAGTTCGAGGCGGGCACCTCGCAGATCGCCGAGGCGATCGGATTGGGCGCGGCCGTCGACTTCATCCGCGGCCTCGACGTCGAGCGCATCCGCACGCACGAGGAGGCTCTGGTCGCCGAAGCGCTCGAACGCTTGGCCGAGGTCCCCGGACTCACCATCCACGGGCCGATGGCCGCTTCTGAGCGAGGCGCGCTGATCTCCTTCGCCCTCGAAGGCGCGCATCCCCACGATGTCGGCGAGATTCTCGGCCGCGAGGGTGTGTGTATCCGGGCCGGGCACCACTGCGCCCAGCCGCTGATGCGCAGGCTCGGCATCGGAGCGAGCACCCGGGCCTCGTTCGCCGTCCACAACACACAATCGGACATCGACCGCCTGCTCGAGGGGCTCGCGGACGTACGTCGGGTAATGCACCTCTAGGAAGTGCTATGGACGACCTCTACCGCGAGAACATTCTCGAGCACTACAAGCATCCCCACAACTGGAGCCCGCCCGCGCCCGAGATCGAGGACGCCGACCACGAGTTCCATGACCTCAACCCGCTGTGCGGCGACGAGCTCAAGGTCCAGCTCAAGATCGGCCCCGACGACGAGGTGCAAGAGGTGCGCTTCTCGGGCCACGGCTGCGCGATCTCCCAGGCGGCCGCGTCGATGGTCTCCGACGAGATCAAGGGCATGAAGGTCGACGACCTGCTGAAGCTCGACCGCTCGTTCGTCCTCGACCTGCTCGGCGTCGACATCTCGGCGACCCGGATCAAGTGCGCCCTGCTCTCGCTCAAGGTGGTCAAGGGCGCCTCGCTCGGCCACGCGGTCGGGTGGGAACCCGAGAAGATGGAGTCGGCTGGCGCCGACGCGCCGGACGAGCGCTCAGAAGACGAGGCCGCTTGACCGGGCCCGGCCGCTATGATCTCGATTGTAAATCCGATCAGCGCACTAGGACATAAGAATCGCGTGCCAGAACTAATCGAAGTCTGCTCAGTAGGAGACCTGCCGCCCGGCGCCAAGCGCCTGGTCGAGTGGGAGGATCTCGAGATCGGCGTTTTCAATTGCGGTGGGACGGTCTACGCGATCGAGGACCGCTGCACGCATGATGACGGCCCGCTCGTCGAAGGTCGGTTCGACCAGGAGACCTGCACCGTCGAGTGCCCCCGACATGGCTCGCTCTTCGACCTGAAGACGGGCAAGCCGAAGACCCTTCCCGCCTACGTTCCGGTGGACACCTTCCCGGTGATCATCGACGAGGAAAAGATCAAGCTGGAGGTGGAGT
>DASZLV010000163.1:0-2315 GCA_035552215.1 Solirubrobacteraceae bacterium
ACGGCGGCCGCCGATTCGCGGCGCAGGTCCTCGTACACGCCGCCCTGGACGATGCCGTACACGGCCTGGTCGGCGGGACCGTGGTCGGTGTGCCAGCGCAGGCAGCGGTCAAGCCAGCGATGGGTGCGCTCGGTGGAGCGCGCGGTGTAGTCGCGGGCGACGTTGAAGGGGGTGCATTCGTCGAACACGAGGGCGATATCCGAGTACAGCGCCGCCTGTACCTCCATCGAGGTCTCGGGCCCGAGGAAGCGCTCGCCGCCGTCGAGATAGGAGCGAAAGCGCACGCCATCCTCGGTGATGTCGAGGATCGCCCCCGTCCGGTCGCCGTGACCCCGGCGCCCCTTGATCTCGTCCGCGACCGTCCCGTGACCCATCGAGAAGACCTGGAATCCCCCCGAGTCGGTGATCACCGGTCCCTCCCAGCGCATGAACGGCCCGGCGCCGCCGAACTCGGCGACGAGCTCCGGACCGGGCGCGAGCATCAGGTGGAAGGTGTTGGCCAGCACCATCTCGTAGCCCAGAGCTTCGACATCGCGAGGCTCGAGCCCCTTCACCGCTCCCTTGGTCGCGAGCGGGACGAAGCACGGGGTCTGGACCGAGCCGCGGCGGAGCTCGAGCACCCCCGCTCGCGCACGCTCGCCGTCTGTGGCCAGGACCCGGAACAAGCGCTGGACCCTAGCGAGGAGGGGGCCCTCGTCGGTGACGAGGGCCCCGCAGCGCTAAGCGGTGTGCTCGGTGCCCTCGATCGCCGCCGGGGCGTCGGGGCCGGCGAGGTTGCCGTTTCCGTTTTCGCTCCCGACGGAGATGGAGACGCGGTGCGGCTTCTTCTCCTCGGGCTTGGGGATCCTCACCTCGAGGACGCCCTTGTCGAAGCCCGCCCTGATCGATGAGGGATCGACACCCTCGGGGAGGGTCAGGGTGCGGGTGAAGGATCCGGACGTGCGCTCCACCCGGTAGTAGCCCTCGTTGCGCTCATCGTGCTCGGCCTTGCGCTCACCCGAGATGATGAGCACGCGATCCTCGAGCTCGATCTTGACGTCGCCCTCGTCAACCCCCGGGAGGTCGGCGCGAAGGACGAAGTCCTGGTCGGTCTCCACCAGGTCCATCGCCGGAATCCACCGGCGCAGCGCTCCACTCTGGGCCGGAGTGGAGGAGTCGAAATACGTGTTGAAGAGCCGGTTCATCTCGCTCTGGATGGTGTTGAGCTCGCGTACCGGTTCCCAGCGGATAAGTGCCATGTCTGACCCCCTTGGGGAATATGGATATTGGTCTGCTACGCAATATGAAATCTTAGTGGCTGTGTGTCAAGTGTAGTGGGGGTGGCGGGGCAGGCGGCCGCGCAAAGTTGAGCGCGACGCACGCCCCCCGCGCCCCGCGCAACGCCAGCCTCGCCCCGCGTCCCCCTACCGGATCAGCGACCGCCCGGTCATCTCCGCCGGCTGCTCGATGCCCAAGACCGCGAGTACGGTCGGCGCCACGTCCGCCAGGACGCCGCCGGCGGCGAGCTCGATCCCCTCGGCGGTGACGATGAACGGCACCGGATTGAGGGAATGGGCGGTGTTGGGGCTTCCGTCAGGCTCGAGCATGTTGTCGGCGTTGCCGTGGTCGGCGGTGACGATGCAGGCGCCCCCCGAGGCGTGGACCGCGGCGATCACCTGGCCGAGGCATTCGTCCACGGTCTCGATCGCGCGCACGGCGGCCGGAATGACGCCGGTGTGGCCGACCATGTCGGGGTTGGCGAAGTTGATGATCCCGAAGCGGGGGGCGTCCTCGCGCCAGGCGTCGACGAAGGCGGCAGCGGCCTCGCGCGCGCTCATCTCGGGCTTGTGGTCGTAGGTGGGGACATCGCGCACGGAGGCGACGAGTTCACGCCGCTCGCCCTCGCACGGCGCCTCGTCGCCGCCGTTGAAGAAGTACGTCACGTGCGGGTACTTCTCGGACTCGGCGACGTGGAGTTGGCCGTCGCCGCGGGCCGCGAGGACGGTGGCAAGGGTGGTCTGCGGGTGCTCGGGCGGGAAGGCGACGGGATAGGGCCAGCCCTCCTCGTACTCGGTCATCGTCGTATACCGCTCAACGGTCGCGGCGCCGCCCCGGTTTACCTCGGCGAAGGCAGGGTCGGTGAGGGCCTGGGTGATCTCGCGCATGCGGTCGGGGCGGAAATTGAAGGCGAAGACCGAGTCGCCGGGGCGGATCGTCGCCTCGCTGCCCACCGCCACGGGCTCGACGAACTCGTCCGTCTCGCCGCGCTCGTACGCCGCCGCCACCGCCTCCGCTCCCGTGTCCGCCCGGTGTTTGGCGCTCCCGTGCACGATCAG
>DASZLV010000164.1:0-6589 GCA_035552215.1 Solirubrobacteraceae bacterium
AATGCCCACATCGCCGACCGCCTCGAGGCGCTCGCCACCGTGCTCGAGCTCGCAGAGGCGAATCCCTACACCGCGCGTGCCTACCGCCGGGCCGCGGAAGCGATCCGAGGCGCGGCGCTCCCCGTCGCCGAGCTCGTGCGCGCCGGGCGGGGGCGAGAGCTCCGCGGGGTGGGGCCGGGGATCGACGCCCGGCTGCGAGAACTCCTCGACACGGGCGAGATCGCCGAGTTGGCCGATCTCGAGCGTGAGCTGGCGCCGGACCTCGTCGGCCTGGGCCGCTACCTCGGGCTGGGCGCCAAGCGCTCGATTGAGCTGGCGCGGTCGCTCGGTGTGCACACCGCCGACGAGCTCCGCGAGGCCGCCGCCGAGGGCCGGCTACGGACGGTGCCGGGAATCGGGCCGAAGACCGAGGCCCGGCTGCTCGAGGCGCTCACCCGCGAAACCGAGCTGCGTTCGGGTCGCGGGCTGACGCTCAATCGCGCCCGGGAGCTGGCCGGGGCGATCGCGGCCGCGCTCAACGGCGAGGCGGCCGGTGACGTCAGGCGGTGGCGCGATGTGTGCGAGGTGCTGGCGGTCGTGTGCCCCGCCCGCGATCCGGCCCCCGTCCTCGAGCGGTTCTCCTCCCTGCCCCAGATCGTCGCGGTCATCGAGCAGGCCGCCCGGCGAGCGGTAGGGGTGACCGTCGACGGCCTCCCGATCGAGCTCGTCGCCGCTGAGCCGGCACGGTACGGGACAGCGCTCTTGCGCGCCACCGGGGCGCCTGCCTATGTCGCGGCCCTCGAGCCGCTGCCCGAGGCGCCTGACGAGGAGTCGGTCTATCGTCAGCTCGGGCTCGCCTGGTGTCCGCCCGAGCTCCGCGAGGAGCCGTTCCGTGGCGAACCGCCGGCTCTCCTCGAGCTCACCCACATTCGCGGGGACCTGCACTCCCATTCGACCTGGTCGGACGGCAGGGCGAGCATCGAGGAGATGGGCCGCGCTGCGCGCGAGCGCGGGTATGAGTACCTGGCGATATGCGATCACACGCCCGCCGTCGGCGCCGTGCGCGGGCTCATGCCGGACGACGTGCGCCGCCAGAGCGAGGAAATCGCGGCCGCCAACGCATTGCTGGCGCCGTTTCGCGTCCTATGCGGCATCGAATGCGACATCCTTCCCGACGGACGACTCGACCTCCCCGACGCCGTCCTGGCCGAGCTCGACTGGGTGCAGGCCAGTGTCCACGGCGGGCAGCGGATGCCACGCCGGGAGATGACCAAGCGCGTCGAGGAGGCGCTTGGTAACCCCTACGTGCGCTGCCTCAGCCACCCCACGGGCCGGCTCATCAACCGTCGCCCGGAGAATGCCCTCGACCTCGACCGCGTGTTCGAGGTGGCTCGGCGCGAGAACGTCGCCCTCGAGGTCAACGGGCTACCCGACCGCCTCGACCTCAGCGGTGAGCACGTGCGCGAGGCAATCCGCGCCGGCGTCAACATCGTCTGCTCCACCGACGCCCACTCGGTGCGCGGACTCGAGAACATGGTGCTGTCAGTCGCGACAGCACGCCGCGGTTGGGCCACCGCCGCCCACGTGCTCAACACCCGGACACTTCCGGCACTCTTGACCGTCGGTTGATAGTGCCACCCGGCCGGAAGCCGGGGGATTAACGGTCGCAGGGGTCGCCGTTAATCCCACCGGCCCGGCCAGCGCCCCGGGGGGTGCGGGGACGAGTGACAACGATCGCACCCGTCCGTCACCCCGTGAGTCTCCGAGCGCCTGTAGTAGGAACACGATTCCTGTGGTACGTTGCCTCCGCGGACGGAGCGACACGCCAGGCGGGGAAGGTGCCACGGCAGTTGGGAAGGCCGCATATCTGCGCGGCGTTTTCGCGCCGTGCCAAGTATCAACAACCGCGGCCCAAAGCGGACCGCAGACGGGATCGATATGACCATCGACCGGCATTACCTCCGGAGGCGTGGACACCGGGGCTGCGGAGTGAATCCGCGACTCGTGCTGGCCGCCGCCGCGACGCTCGGGTCACTTGCCTATGCGCAGAACGCGGCCGCCAGCACCACTGTGGGAGGAGGCGCTTTCGCGATCAAGGCGAACGTCAGCAGCTTTGTCGCGCCCGTGAATGTTGGACCGCTGGCGTCGGTGACGCTACCCTCGACCGGGGGCGGTCCCTTCACGGCTTCACTGCTGAACACCAACGTTCTCGGTCTCGTCGCCGTCCAGGCCGGCAACGTCAGCACCCAGGGCGACACAGCCGCCGGCACGGCCGCGAGTTCGGCCAACGTAGCCAACGTCAGCGTCGCGGGGATCGTGAGCGCCCAGGTCGCGACCAGTAGCTGCACCGCCACCGCCAGCAGCGCGACCGGGTCCTCGCGGGTCCTGGGCCTCGTGGTGGCCGGGATCCCGATCTCGGTGGTCGACATCGGGCCGAACACCAAGATCTCGCTTCCGGTCGGGACGGTGACCATCAACGAGCAGACGACTACCCCTACGGGCATCACCGTGAACGCGGTGGACGTCCAGCTCAACGCGTTCGGTCTGCTGACCGGCAACGTGACGCTCGCCCAGTCGCACTGCAGCGTCGGCTGACGGCCCGCCGCTTTCGCCAGTGACCGCCGCGCCCCCGGAAGGTCGGGGGCGCGGTTTCGTGTGCAGGCGTGCTCTCGGGACACTAGGCCGCGAACTCACGCGCCACCGGCCCAGCGAACCGGTGCCCGCATGCCGGGCACGTAGCCACCTCGGGGTGGCCCGGCGCCTCGCCCTCGGGCGCTGCCAAACGGGAGGGCCCCTCCGGGCTCTGCGGCGGTGCCGCCTCCAGGTCGCACGCTTCGCGGGCCGCCAGCAGCTCGCGCCGCAAGGCGCGCACCGACAGCCGCTCTGCCGCGGCCTGGTCGAGCCAGCGCTCCTGGTCTTCGGCTTCCATCGCGGCCAGCTCCGCGTGGTGGCTCCACGACAGGTTCTCCCGACGTCGGGAGATGTCAAACCGGGTCGCGACGTAGACCATGTTCATCAGGGTCTGGTCGTCGTAGCCGGTCACGCGAGCGGCCACCACGTATCTGCGGCCGTAACGCGCCGCGCCGTAGCGCACCCAGTCGCCGATCCACCAGCCTGAGCTCCGGCCGGCGACGCCGAGGCGGTTGCCATGCCGCACCCAGTCCGTATAGGCGAGCTCACGGGACGGTGCCCAGGCCACCGGCGTGAGATCCGTGCGGGGCCGAAGATCACGTGGAGGTTGCTCGCCGCCTCCCACGACTAAGCATCCCTGAGCGGGCGCCGACTCCCGCGCGCCCCGGTCCCTTCCTGCCATCTGCGTCCCCTTCTGGATTCGCCGAGAGGCCATTCCCCTGGAAACTGGTCCGTCACAAAGGTACCGGCGCACCCGTCTTGGTCAAGGACCGATGCCGATGTGATCGCTTTCAGGGAGGATGCGCTGCGTAACCACCCACAAGGGGTTCCCGCAGGCGCCCGCAATCGTGGGCCTGGTTGGGGGAACTGAATCGAGCTAAAGCCCCCCGTCTGGGGTGCCGATGGGTCATCTGCAGGCCTTCCCGTGCGCGGGAAGCCCACCGACCCCGTGAACGCACCTTCCGCCCGACGCGTACCACCGTTGGCCCCTTACGGGGCCGGGATGGCGGGTGTCTGGGGCCTGCTGGGTCTCGAGAGCAGCGTACGGGGAGAGCAGGTCGCCGTGGCCCTGGCTCTGCAGATCCTCGTCGCCCTCGCCCTGGCGGTCACCGGGCGCTGGGACCACCGGCGCGGCGCCGGGGCGGCCGTCATTGCCGTCTTCCTCGCCTCGGTCGCCCTCCTGCGTTCCGGGGTGGGATCGGAGGCGACCTACGGCTCGCTCGTCCTCCTGCCCGTCATGTGGTCGGCCTTCCGGCGCCGGCGCGGCGAGCTGGTGGTGGCGATCGCGGGCGCGGCGGCCGTCCTCTTCATCCCCATCGTGGTGACCGGCGGCATGCGCTATCCCCAGAGCGGCTGGCGCTCAGGCGGCCTGCTGCTCGTCCTCGCCACCGTGATCGGCTACACGGTGCTCGCCCTCGTCGAGCGCCAGCGCCGCGACCTCGAGCAGCTCCGGGCGCTGGCGGGCGGGATACCCCATGGGTGCTTCGTCCTCTTCGACCCCGAGCTGCGCTACCTGATGGCCGGCGGCCCCGCCCTCGGCGACTTCGGGCACGCGCCGGCCGATCTCGAGGGCAGGATGGTGGGCGAGGTGCACAAGCCGGAGACCGCGGTGCTCCTCGAGCGGCGCTTCCGCGCCGCGCTGGCCGGCGAGGAGCAGCGCTGGGAGGTGGCGCGCGAAGGCCGGGAGTACGACCTCAGGGCCGTGCCCGTGCGCGACGCCGAGGGCCGCGTGTTCGCGGGCGCGGCGCTCACCATCGATGTGACCGAGCGGGTCCATCACGACGCCCAGCAGCAGGCGCTCTCCCGCGTGGCCACGGTGGTCGCCACCGGAGCGGACCCCGATGCCGTGTTCGGCGTGGTGGCCGAGGAGGTGGCCCGGCTGCTGGGGACGACGCTCGTCGGCGTCGTCCGCTTCGACGGAGAATCCGGCACGGGGACGATTCTCGGGGGCGCATCGGCGTCTGGACGGGAGATCGTCGGCGAGCATCTCGACCTCGATGGCCCCAGTGCCGCCGCCGCGGTATATCGCACGGGCGCGCCCGTGCGCATCGAGGGCTACCCTCCCGGGCCGCGCGATCCGGTGATCGAGGCCTTCGGGCTGACCGGCGCTGTGTGCGCGCCGATCTCGGTCGGCGGCCTGCTCTGGGGATCGGTGGGCGGTTCCTTCGCCGGCGCCTCGGTGCCCACGGGGGCCGAGACCAGGCTCGCCCGCTTCGCCGAGCTCGTCTCCGTCGCGGTGGCCAACGCCGAGGCGTGGGACGCTCTGGCCCGCCAGGCGGCGACCGACCCCGTCACCGGGCTGGCCAACCACCGAGCCTTCTACGACCGCCTGCGGGCCGAGGTCGTCCGTGCTCGCCGTCAGGGGAAGGCTCTCAGCGTCGCCCTCTTCGACCTCGACCACTTCAAGCAGATCAACGACCGCTACGGACATCAGATGGGTGACAAGGTGCTCGCCGAGGTCGGCCTGCGGCTCGCCGACCAGCTCGACGGTGACGGCCTGCTCGCCCGTATCGGCGGCGAGGAGTTCGCATGGCTGGTGCCCGAGACCGGTGACTCCGCCGCCTGCGCCGCGGCCGAGCGGGCGCGGCGGGCCATTGCCGCCCGGCCCTTCGACGGCGTGGGGGAGCTGACCATCTCAGCCGGGGTGTGCACGCGCGAGCCGGGGCAGATGGCGGAGGATCTCATGCGCCTCGCCGACCGGGCGCTGTATCTGGCCAAGGAACGGGGGCGCAACACCACCGTGCTCCATTCCGCCGTGAGCGCGGCCATGGCAGGCGCCTACACCGGGCCCACGCTGGAGCGCTTCCAGACCCTGGCCAGCGTCCGCGCCCTGGCGCGCGCCATCGACTCGAAGGATGTCTCAACCAACAGCCACTCAGAGCGCGTCGCCGCGCTCGCCGAGCACCTGGCGCTCGAGCTTGGGTGGACGGCGAAGCGGGCGCGCTCGCTCCACGCCGCCGGGCTCCTACACGACGTCGGGAAGATCGGGATCTCCGACGCGATCCTCTTCAAGGCTGCGCCCTTGACCGTCGCCGAGCACGAGGACCTCAAGCGTCACGCGTCCCTCGGCGGGTACATCGCCGCCGAGGTCCTGGAGTCCGAGCAGGTGATCTGGATCCGCGGCCACCACGAGCGCTGGGACGGGGAGGGCTACCCCGACCGCCTCCGGGGCGCGGAGATCGCCGACGGCGCCCAGTTGCTTGCCCTCGCCGATGCCTGGGACGCCATGACCGAGAGCCGCGCCTATCAACCGGCGCGCGCGCGACCCGAGGCGCTCGCCGAATGCGCCCGGGAGCGCGGGCACCAGTTCGCCCCCACCGCCGTCGACGCGCTGCTGCGCCTGGCGGGCCGCGATGCCCTGCCCCGGCGCGACCAGGATCCCGAGCCGGACCCGGCGCACACGCCCTAGTGGGCCTCCCCTAGGCACCGCTCAGGGCAGCACCGCCTCGACGAGCGACGTGAACTCCTCCTGACCTGAGACGTTGGGGTGGAAGGACTCGCTCGTCGGCCACGAGAGCCCGTTCAGCCACTCCGAGGAGGAGCAGATCTCGTGGCTCGCGAAGGCGGTCCGCGGATCGACGTAGGTGAAGCGGTGCGCCGTCGCCCGCGCGGAGACGACGCCGTCGAGCAGGTCAGCGGTCTGGTTGAGCTCCTTCTCGTGGCTCGGGGTGAGCGCGTCGAAGTTGCAGGTCGCGCCCGCGGCCGTGAACAGGTGGGGATATGCGAGCACGACCACGTGGGCGCTCGGGGCGCGGGCCCGGATGTCGCTGTAGGTGGTGTCGAGGAGCGCCGCAAGCTTGTTCTGGATGAACGAGTCGGCGCTGTCGATCGCGCTCTGGCACGGGAAGTAGTACGCCGCGCAGTCGGTGATCACCGTGCTGAAGCCCGCATCGTTGCCCCCGATGGTGATGGTCACGAGGTTCGTCGTGCCGTTCAGGGGCCCGAGCTGGCTCGAATTGACATCGGTGGTCGTGGCGCC
>DASZLV010000165.1:0-17287 GCA_035552215.1 Solirubrobacteraceae bacterium
CGTTCATCGTCAGGAAAGGGTCAACCCCCACCGCCAAGGTATCGGGGCTGAATGTACCCCAATTAAAAAGTGCCGCGCGCTCGATACGTTATGACTTATGACCGCTCGGCGCGCCCTGATCACGGGCATCACCGGTCAGGACGGCTCCTACCTGGCGGAGTTCCTCCTCGACCAGGGATACGAGGTCCACGGCATGGTACGGCGCGCCTCGACCGAGAAGTTCGACCGCATCGAGCACGTCCGCCACCGCGTGACCCTGCACCAGGGCGACCTCCTCGACCACCGCTCCCTGGTCGACGCGCTCCGGGCCGCGAGCCCGCACGAGATCTACAACCTCGCCGCCATGTCCTTCGTGGCCGTTTCCTGGATCCAGCCCACCCTGACCGCCGAGTTCACCGGCGTCGGCGTCACCCGCATGCTCGAGGCGATGCGCGAGGCGAGTCCCGAGGCCCGGTTCTACCAGGCCTCCTCGAGCGAGATGTTCGGCAAGGTCCTCGAGGTTCCCCAGACCGAGAAGACGCCCTTCTACCCGCGCTCACCGTACGGCGTGGCGAAGGTCTACGGGCACCACATCACGGTGAACTACCGCGAGAGCTATGGGCTGCATGCGAGCAGCGGGATCTTGTTCAACCACGAGAGCGCCCGTCGCGGGCTCGAGTTCGTCACCCGCAAGATCACCTGGCACGCGGCGGCGATCAAGCTCGGTCTGGCGAGCGAGCTCCGGCTCGGCAACCTCGACGCCGAGCGCGACTGGGGGTTCGCTGGGGACTACGTGCGGGCGATGTGGCTGATGCTCCAGCAGGATGAGCCCGACGACTACGTGATTGCCACCGGCGTCGCTCACTCGGTCCGCTACTGCGTCGAGGTCGCCTTCGAGCACGCCGGGGTCTCGGTCGACGACCACGTGGTCATCGACCCGTCCTTTTTGCGCCCCGCCGAGGTCGAGCACCTGATCGGCGACGCGAGCAAAGCCAAGAACAAGCTCGGCTGGGAGCCGGAGGTGAGCTTCGAGCAGCTCATCCGGATGATGGTCGACGCCGATCTGGCCATGCTCGAGGCCCAGAGCACACGCGGGCGCCGCTGATGCGGGCGCTGCCCGTCCGCTTGACCGGTCCCGTCCTCATCGAGCCCGTCGTGCACGGAGATCACCGCGGCTTCTTCCTCGAGACCTACCGCCGCGACGCCCTGATGGAGATGGGGATCTCGGACGACTTCGTCCAGGACAACCACTCCCACTCGGGACAGGGGATCGTGCGCGGAATGCACTTCCAACCGGGTATGGCCAAGCTCGTGCGCTGCACGCGCGGGGCGATCCTCGACGTGCTCGTCGACGTGCGGCGCGGGTCGCCGGACTTCGGCGCGTGGGAGTCCTTCGAGCTCAGCGACGCAAACCACCACCAGCTCTACTGCCCCGACGGCTTCGCGCACGGCTTCTGCGTCCTCAGCGAGGAGGCCGACGTCGTCTACAAGACCTCGGCCTACTACGCCCCCGAGCTCGAACGCGGCTTCGCCTATAACGACCCGCAGGTGGCCATCGTCTGGCCCACTGATCCCGAGCTCATTGCCTCGACTCGCGATTTGAGCGCGCCGGCACTGGCGGAAATCGCCGACTCGCTCCCCTTCGAGTACTCGGGCTAGGGTCGTTCGCAGCGCCTCGGGCACGCACATCCGGCATCATTGCCTGGCCGATGCGCCGTCGCCTCGCCGTCACGCCCGATCAGTTCCGCCGCGTCGCCTACATCGCGCTCGCCGCGCTCTCGGTCATCGTCCTCACCGGCGCGGCGGTGCGCCTGAGTGCGTCCGGCCTCGGCTGCCCGACGTGGCCGAAGTGCTACGGCAAGGTCTACCCGCCGCTGGACACCCACGCGCTCATCGAGTTCGGCAACCGAGCCATTTCCGGCCTCGTGGGAGTGGTGTGCGTCGTCGTCGCCGTGCTCGCCTTCACCCGCCGCCCGTTCCGGCGCGATCTCGCCTGGCTCGCGGTCGGACTTCCCCTCGGCGTCGTCGCCCAGGCCGTGCTCGGCGGCTTCACGGTCCGCGAGCATCTGGCCCCCGGGTTCGTGATGTCCCATTTCCTGCTCTCGATGGTCATCCTCATCGTCGCGGTGTCGCTCGCGTGGCGGGCGACCTTCGAGCCCGGGGCGCGACCGCGCTCGCCCGATCGGCTCGGGGTGTGGTCGGTGCGCGCACTCGGCGCGCTCGGCGCCGTGACTATCTTCGCCGGGACCGCGAGCACGGCCGCGGGTCCGCATTCGGGCGGCGGGGTGGGCCAGAACATCAAGCGGCTCACCTTCAGAGGGCCTGACACCCTGAAGTGGGTGATCGAGCAGCACGGGACGGTGGCCGCGCTCCTCGGCGTCGCCGTGATCGCGGTGTGGCTGCTCTACCGCCGCCGCGGCGCGCCGGCGCGGATCATGGAGCCGCTCACCACGCTCGGTGTGCTCATCGCCGCGCAGGGGCTGGTAGGGAGCGTCCAGTACGAACTTCACCTGCCCACGGAGATGGTGTGGGTCCACGTCGGGCTCGCGACGGCAACGTGGCTCGCGATCCTGTGGTCGGTCGCGGCGGCGGGACGGCTCGTGCCGCGCAACGCCTCCGCTCCGCAGACGGCAACCGAGGTGCGGCCCGAAGCGGTCCGGATCGCGGATCCCGTCGGCGGCGCCGCCCCGTAGGACCCCGTGCGAGCCAGGAGATTCGCGGCGCCGGCAGTCATGTCTGCCGTGCTCGCCCTCAGCGTCGGCGGCTGCGGCGGACACAGCCGCCACAACCGGACGAGCACGAGGACGTACTCGATCTACACCAGCCTGCCCTTCGAGGGTCCCTATGGCGCCGACGCGGGCGCCGTCTTCCAGGGCGAGCAACTCGCCCTCGCCCAGGCGGGAGGCATGGTGAACGGTGCCAACGTCGTGCTCAGGCGGCGGGATGACGCCGCCTCGGGCACCGGGGCGACTTCGGGCCTGGTCGCGGAGAACGCGCGGATCGCCGCTGGGGATCAGAGCACGATCGCCTACATCGGCGAGCTCACGCCAGGCTCCTCGGCGGCCTCGATCGGCGCCCTGAGCCCGGCGGGCATCCTCCAGGTCAGCCCCGGCGATTCGGCCACCGATCTCGCGGGCAAGACGTTCGCCCGAGTGGTCCCCCGAGACTCCGATGAGGCCGACGCGCAGCTCGCCGCGCTACGCAAGCTGGGGGTGAGCAGGGTCTATGTGCTCGCGGACCGCACCACCCACGGGCGCGACATCGCCGCCACCGTCCTCACCGACTCGCCCTCCTACGGGATCACCGTCGTCGACCCTCGCGGCCGGTACCTGGGAGCCGACACGCGCTCGCTGGTGCGGGCGATCAAGAAATCGAAGGCGGGCGCGCTCCTCTACGCAGGATCGCCCGCCCCCGCGGTGGCCCCGATCTGGAATGCCCTCACCGCCGCCAACGCGACGATGAAGAAGGTGGCGTCGGCATCGGTCACCGACGCGCCGTCGTGGGCGCAGACGAGCGCGGCCGCGCGCTATGACACCTACCTGAGCGCGCCCGGGCTCCTCCCGGGTCGGGGCCTGCCGCGCGCGGGCACCCAGTTCCAGAGCGACTTCACGGCCGCCTATGGGCCCCACGCCGCGTGGGTGAGCGGGATCTTCGGGTACGTCGCCATGAGCGGGGTCCTCACCGCTCTGCGTTCGCTGGGCGCCCATGCCCAGAATCCGCGAGCCATGGTGGCCACCGCCTTCCTCCGTCTCCGCGAGGTCCCCTCACCCCTCGGGACCTACTCGATCGTGGGCGGGCAGACCTCGTTTCGCGCCTACTACTTCACCACCTACAGCCGAGCGGGCGTGGCCCAGCCCGACGCATCTCTGAGCTGATGGCGTTGCCCCGATTAGCAGGTCGAAACGCTACCGACCGCTACGATCGAACACGTCCATGACCGCAGATCGTCCTGTAACCGCCGGTCCGCTCCCGGCTACCTCGCGCAGCGCCGATCCTTCGCTCAGCATCCTCGTGGTCGACGACGAGTCCGATCTGCGCGAGATGCTCACCCGATCCTTCTCGCGCGAGGGGCATCACGTGATGGCGGTCGCCGACGGACGCTCGGCGATCGACCGCGCCAGCACCGAACACTTCGACGTCGTCCTCCTCGATGTCGCGCTCGGCCCCGGCCCCGATGGGTACGAGGTTTGCCGGACCCTCCGGGGCCGGCGCAACGTGGTGCCGATCATCATGCTCACGGCGCTCGACTCCGAGGCGGATGCCGTGCTCGGGCTCGAGGCGGGCGCCGACGACTACGTGACCAAGCCCTTCGGTCTCGCGGAGCTCCGCAGCCGCATCCGCGCCGTGCTCCGTCGCGCCGGCACGCGAGCGATGGGCGACGAGGTGCTGGTGGTCGGACCGATCGCCCTCGACCGGGCCCAACGCGAGGTGACGATGGACGGCGAGCAGGTGCGGCTCACCTTTTCGGAGTTCGAGCTCCTCGATGCCCTGATGGCCGATCCGGGACGACTGCTCAACCGGCAGGAGCTGCTGCGCGCGATCTGGGGCGACAGCGCCTACCGCGACCCCCGCGCGATCGACGTTCACATCCGGCACCTGCGCGAGAAGCTCGAGCCCGAGCCGGACAATCCGCGGTACATCCTCACCGTGCGCGGAGCCGGGTACCGCCTCCGGGGACCGTAGTGCTCAGACGCCCCGGTGCCCTCGGCCTGCGCGGCCGGATCGTCGGCGCTTTGCTCATCAGCACCGTGGCGACGCTGGCGGTCGCCGCTCTGGCCCTGCTCCCCAAGCTCGAGAGCCAGCTGCGCAACGAGGCGCAGAGCACGCTTGTGAGCGAGATCACCGGCGAGCAGCAGTCCCTCCCCAAGCAGCTCACCGCGGACGACATCGTCGACGCGAACTCGTCGGGCAAGCCCGTGGTCAGCGCGCCGGCGGGCGAGCCGTCGACCCCGAGCAATCTCGCCGCCCAAGCGCTCAGTGCCCTGGGCGAGCGGGTGGGAGCGACGGTGAGCTTCTATGCCTATCCCCTGGTGATGATCGCCTCCAGTGCGCCGAACGGGTCCACCGAAAGCACTCAGTACGTCATCAAGGCGTTCCAGACCGGCCGCACGATCAAGAGCTTCGGGTCGGGGACGAACAGCGACGTCGCCGCGGTCGCGGTGCCGGTCCACATCGGGGGCACCACCTACGTCCTGGCCGCGAGCCGTGCCATCACCGAGATCCCCGGCGCCGTCCACGTCGTCCGCACCGCCTTCCTCTATGCGGCGCTGGCGGGGATCGCCCTGACCCTGATCATCGGCATCCCCCTGTCGGCCACCCTGCTGCGGCGCCTGCAGCGACTGCGCAATGCTGCCATCCGCCTCGCCCAGGGCGGACCCCCGTTCGAGGTCCCCGTCGACCGCGCCGGCGACGAGGTGGGCGACCTGACGAGGACGTTCGCGATCATGCAGCGCCGGCTGGCGCAGCAGGAGGAGGCACGCCGCCAGTTCGTGTCCACCGCATCGCACGAGCTGCGAACCCCCCTGGCCTCGCTCCACGGGATGCTCGAGCTCCTCGACGACGATCTCCGTGACCCCAAGCCGGACCTCGACGACGCCCGGAGCCTGCTCGCGCGGGCGCGCGCTCAGTCCCGCCGCCTGGGCCGACTCGCCAGCGACCTGCTCGACCTCAGTCGCCTCGACGCCGAAGTCGAGCTCCGCTCGGAGCCCGTGGAGCTCGGCGAGCTCAGTCGTGCCGTGCTCGCCGAGTTCGAGCCCAGGAACGCCGAACGGGGGGTGAGCGCCCGCCTCGAGGAGTCGGCGGCCGCGTGCTGGGCCCTCGCCGACCCGGGCAGCGTCGCCCAGATCCTCCGTATCCTGCTCGACAATGCCTTCCAGCTGAGCCCGCCCGGCGCGGAGATCCAGGTCGTCCTCCACACCGGCGAAGGACCGGTCTCGGTGAGCGTCTGCGATCACGGGCCGGGGGTGGCGCCGGAGGAGCGCGAGCTCATCTTCAAGCGCTTCCACCGAGGTCGCGAGACCGGCGGCTCCGCCGGATTCGGGCTCGGCCTGGCGATCGGGCGCGAGCTCGCCGAGCGCATGGGCGGCGAGCTCATTCTCGAGGACGCGGGCTATGGCCCGTCGCCCGGGCCGGGAGCGACCTTTACCCTCCGCCTCCCCGCCGTCCCCGCGCGCGACCAGGACGCCGAAGCCGTCCAGGTCAATTAACTGACAGCATCCGCTCATGGAGGAGCGCGAACTGAGGGCGTTGCTGGACGCTGACGAGCACCATTGGTGGTACCGGGGACGAAGACGAATCATCCGCGCCGAGCTCGACCGGCTTCCCCTGCGGGCGGGAGCGCGCGTCCTCGACGCGGGCTGCGGCTCGGGACGGACACTGCAGGACCTGCGCGCCTATGGCGAGGTGGCGGGCATCGAGCTCTCGGAAATGGCCGCCGAGCATGCGCGCGAGCGCCAGATCGGCGAGGTGCGGGTGGGCCGCGTGGAGTCCTTACCCTGGGAGGACGATACCTTTGATCTCGTCACCTGCCTCGACGTCCTCGAGCACACCCCCGACGACCGTGTCGCCCTCCGGGAGCTCAGGCGCGTCACCCGGCGCGGCGGGTGGCTGCTCTTGACGGTGCCCGCCTACCCCTCGCTGTGGTCCACCCACGACGTGGTCAACCACCACTACCGGCGCTACACGCGCCGGATGCTCAGGCGCGCGGCGACGGACGCCGCCTGGCGGGTCGACCGGCTCACCTTCTTCAACAGCCTGCTCCTGCCTGCGGCCGCGGCCGTGCGGGTCTCCCAGCGCTACCGGCTTCGCAACGACAACGACCACGTCTCCGAGCTCCGCGTCGGACCCCAGTGGCTCAACGGGGTGCTCGAGCGCCCGCTGCGCATCGAGGCTGCGGTGCTCAAGCGCGGGTACACGCTCCAGGCGGGGCTCTCGCTGCTCGCCGTGCTCGAGAACGTGGCGGGACCGCCGGGCCGGGCGGGTTAGATGATCCTCCTTGGCGCGATCATCAGCGTCTCCAGCAGCCTCGGCTATGCCCTCCCCGCCCTCGTCGGGGTCGAGTCGCTCGGCGTTCCCGTGCCCGGCGAGACTGCGCTCATCCTCGCCGCGGGGCTCGCGGCGGCGGGCAAGCTGCAGATCTGGCTGGTCATCGTCATCGCCGTCGCCGCCGCCATCGTCGGCGACAACATCGGCTACTTCATCGGGCGCAAGCTCGGCCGGGAGGTGCTCGAAGCGCCCGGACCCTTTGAGAAGCACCGCAAGAACCTGCTCAAGCACGGCGACCGCTTCTTCAGCCGCTGGGGGGACAGGGCGGTGTTCTTCGGGCGCTGGGTCTCGATCGCTCGCGTCGTGGTGGCGTGGATGGCCGGGATCAATGAGATGCGCTTTTCGCACTTCTTCTTCTGGAACGCCCTCGGCGGCCTCACCTGGGCCACCGCGGTGTCGCTCGTGGTCTACTACGGCGGACAGGGGGCCAAGGACGTGATCACCAAGGTGGGCATCTACGGCGCGATCGCCCTGGGGGTCGTCCTCGTCGCCGGACTGGTGTTCATGAAGGTCCGGGAGCGACGTCGGCACGCTCCGGACTAGGTTCGAGCGCAGGCGCGACCGGCGGCAGCCACTCCCCGAGCACGAGCTCCGGGACGCCGGGGTCCTCAGCCTCCGCCCGTGCTTGGGGCCCGGGTGCGGAGCCGGGGGCGGCGACCACGAAGGTGCGCCCGACCTTGTCGTGGAGCGACTGGTTGCGCCGATCCCACAGCGGCCACAGGTAGTCGACGGGGACATAGAGCCCGCTCGACAGCAGGGCCGGGACCTGCCGGCCGAGCCCCTCGCGGACAAGCGCGGTGGCGAAGGTCATGGGCAGGCCGTCCTGGCGGATGACGCGAATGCCCATGACCTGTTTGCCGACCGTCTGACCGTTGCGCGCGCCGGAGCGCCCGAGGAGCAGTGGCGCGTAGAGCACGGCGGCCGGGAGCCCCACTTCGAAGATGATCCGCTCGGCGTGGGCCAGGGTCCACCGGGGGCTGCCGTTGACCGCCCACACGATCAGGAGCAGAGCAAGCTCGATCGAAACGGTGATCGAGAGATCGATCGCCAGGGCCCCGCCCCGCGTCCACCACCCAGCCAGCGGGCGGGCCGGCCCAGCCCGCGGGCGGGCCGGCGCCGCCCGCCTCGAGAAGCTCACCGGGCGGTGAAGGCTAGGAGCCTTCCGGCCTGGAACTGTCGAGCTCGAGCGCGGCGGAATTGATGCAGAAGCGCTGGCCGGTGGGGGCCGGACCGTCGTCGAACACGTGCCCGAGGTGCCCGCCGCACTTGCGGCACAGCACTTCGGTCCGGGTCATGAACAGGCTCCGGTCGGTCTTCAGTTCGACCGCCTCGGCCACCGCCGGCTCATAGAAGCTCGGCCACCCGGTGCCCGAGTCGAACTTGGTGTCCGAGTTGAAGAGCTCGGCGCCGCAGCCGGCGCAGCGATAGGTGCCGTCGTCCTTGACATGCACGTAGTCGCCGGTGAACGGACGCTCGGTCCCGTGGCGGCGGAGGACTTCGTACTGCTCGGGCGTCAGTCGCTGCTTCCACTCGCTGTCGGTGAGCACGACTTCGCGTGACTTGACTTCTTGATTGGCCATGCCCATACGGTAGCGCGCGAGAGATGAAGGAAGGGTGACGTACGTGTGTGTTATCCTACTCTCATTAGGTATTTTCCTATTGTGCTTAGGAGAGCTCGGATGACCCCACCAATCCGCATATCCCGTTTTGGCTTCGTGAATGCCTACCTCGTCCGTGAGGAGGATGGATTCACCCTCGTCGACACCATGCTTCCCGGCAGCGCCAAAGCGATCCTCCGAGCCGCCGGCGAGGCGGGCGCCCCGATCGCCCGGATCGCCCTGACCCATGCCCACGGCGACCACATCGGCTCGCTCGACGCCCTGGCCGAGGCGCTCGCAGGAGTCGAAGTGCTGATCTCCTCGCGCGACGCGCGCCTGCTTGCCAAGGACCGCTCGATGGATCCCGGCGAGCCCGAGGTCAAGCTTCGCGGCGGCTACCCGGGCGCCAAGACCTCTCCCACGCGCACCCTCGAGCCGGGCGATCGGGTCGGCTCACTCGAGGTCATCGCCGCCCCCGGGCACACCCCGGGCCATGTCGCCTTCTTCGACACCCGCGACGGCACCCTGCTGTGCGGGGACGCTTACTCGACCCTCGGCGGCGTCGCGACCACGGCCAAGGTGAACCCGCGCTTCCCGCTCCCCACCCTCGCCACCTGGCACCGGCCCACCGAGCTCGCGAGCGCGCGGGCGCTCCGCGACCTCGACCCGGCACGCCTGGCCCCGGGCCATGGCCGCATCGTCGAGGCGCCCGGCCCGGCAATGTCCAGGGCCATCGCCGCCGCCGCCTAGCGATGCCGCGACGCGGGCTCGATCGCGAGCGGGTCGTCGACGCGGCCGTGGCCATCGCCGACCGCGACGGTCTCGACGCCGTCACCCTCGCGCGCGTCGCCGACTCGCTCGGGGTGCGCCCGCCGTCCCTGTACCACCATGTCAGCGGTCACGACGGCCTGATGCGGGCGATCGCCCTGCGCGGGCTGGACGAGCTGACGGTCGCCCTGCAGGCCGCGGCGCTGGGCCGCGCCGGGACCGAGGCGCTTGGCGCCACCGCGCACGCCTACCGCGACTATGCCCACGCCCACCCTGGCGCTTATGCGGCGACCTTGCGTGGCGCGCCGGCGGGCGACGGCGAGTACGAGGAGGCGGGGGCGGCGGCCGTGCAGGTCATGGCCGCCATTCTCCGGGCCTGGCACCTCGAGGATGAGGAGATGCTCCATGCCGTGCGCGTGATCAGAAGCGCCCTCCATGGGTTCGTGTCCCTCGAAGCGGGCGGCGGCTTCGGCCTCTCGCTCGACCGCGACCGCTCGTTCGAGCGGCTGATCGAGACGCTGGCCGCCGGGCTGCCGCCCGCAGCTGCTCATGAATCCTGAGCATCGTGCCGATACTTGCGCAAACGAGGGAGGCATCTTGGTGGGAAACAGCAACCGGTTTCGTACTCTTTCCGCGGCCGTCATGTGCGGCGCGGCAATCATGCTCGTCGGCGCCGGAGTCGGCGACGCGGCATCCACGCCGGCGGTGACCGGGCACGCAAGTTCCGTCACCAGCACCTCGGCGCAGCTCAACGGGACCATCGACCCCGGCGGTCTTGCCACCGCCTGGGCCTTCCAGTACGGCACTTCCACCAGCTACGGGCAGAACACCACCCCGGTCGGTCCGCTCACGGGGACGACGAACGCGTCGGTGTCGACCTTGGTCCGGAATCTTCAGCCCGGCACCACCTACCACTTCCGCCTGATCGCAGTCCAGGGAGCAGCCGGGACCTCGGGCGAGTCCACCGGCTACACCGGCGATGACGCCACCTTCACGACCTCGAGCTCGGGCTCGGGATCGGGCTCGGGCTCGGGCTCGGGGTCGATCACCACGACTTCCCAGAGCGGGAGCAAACACGCGAAGGCCTCGCTGCGCAGCCGCACCCTGCGCGTGCGGGGCGGCGCCATCCTCATCCCCTGGGGATGCTCGGGCACCGCGGGCGCGAACTGCAAGGTCAAGATGTCGCTCAGCGCCCGCGGCAAGACCGGGAACGTGAGCTGCGGCAGCGGCACCTTCAGCGCGGCCACGGGCAAGCACAGCAGCGTCCGCGTCGCGCTCCCGGGCAAGTGCCTCGCGCTTGTCTCGGCGGCCTCCCACCACCGGCTCGGCGCCACGCTGAAGGCGAAGTCGACCACCGGAAGCGGGAGCCTGAAGGCGCACGTGACGCTGGTCGGGTAGCTAGAGGTAGCTCGTGGCCGCCCGGCCATCGGGCGCGAGCATCTCCATGATCAGGGAGGACCAGCCGAAGTCGACAGCTCCCATTCCCTGCCCGGTGAACGGGTGGTAGTACTCCCGCAGGCGCTCGCTGGCGGTCGCGCACGCCAGTCCGCGGACGAGTTCCGCCGCCTGCGCTTGGTACCCGAGCCTCACCAGGCCGAGCCACAACAGCCATGCGGCATTGACCCAGGTGGGACCGCGCCAGTAGCGCCGGAACCCGAACCTGGTGTGATCGTCGAGCGAGAAGGCTGGGTCGTTGACCGCCACCGACGGCGGCGCGACAGCGGTGAGGAAGCTCCGAGGGGCGAGCAGATGCTCCTCCACGAGCCGGCGCCCGATCGCCTCGGGCAGGTCGGGAAGTGCCAGGGGCGAGAGCGCCGCCCAGGTCGTCGCGATCTTGCCCTTCGGCGCCGGCCGGGCCAGGGGCCAGAACAGGCCGGCGCCCTCGTCGTACATCCGCTCGACGATCACCGGGGTGAGCGACGGCCGGCCGAGCGCAAGGCGCGACAGGTTGTGGAACACGTTGGTCATCACCTCGCAACACACCGGGCCGCCGGCGGCGACCACGCGCTGGAGGTCGAAGCCGAGCCTGCGGTTTCGGCGCACGAGCCCGATGAACCCCGGTCGGCTGTGCGCTCGGCGCCCCCAGATGGCGTCGAACTGCGGTGAGGCGTCAAGGCCCGATTCGTCGGGCTGGACGATCCAGATCAAGCCGTCGCCGTCGAGATCGCGGTGCTCGGCGATCCACGCGTGGTGGCGGACGATGCCCGGCACCTCGGAGGGGTCGCCGACCGCGACGTGCCAGGCCCAGGCCAGAAGCGGGGGCTGGATGCTCGCGGTCATCGTGGCCCCGGGCGAGGTGACGTTGTAGGTCCATCGACGGCGGCCCGCGAGCGGGGTGTTCCAGAAGATCGTATGGCCGATGAAGCCGTCCTCGCGCGCCGCGCAGAGCAGCGACTCGAGCTCGCGGCGCGAGCGGTCGGGATCGAAGTGGCGCCACGCGATGGCGGTGAAGCACGAGTCCCAGTACCACTGCCACGGATAGTGCCCGGGGCTCGGGCACGTGTAGGCGAACGGCGCGTCGTCGAGGAGGCGTCGTCCCTCGCGCCAGTTCTGGCGCAGGGTCGCCTCACACAGGGCGCGGATGGGGACCGGGTCGGTCGCGGCGGGGGACGGCGTGGCGCCCACGTTCACCGGCGCGGCCGGCGCTGGGCCAGCCGCTCGCCGGGTCCAGGCCTCAGTCGTCGCGCTTCCAACCGTGCCTTTTCGGCCCGTTGGGGCCGAACAGGCCGATCACATGCTGCCAGGGGCTCGGCTTCGCTCCGGGCTCGTTGTCGCGCCACACCGGCGCGCCGCCATGCGGGTTGGGCAGCCCCGCCGCCTCCTCGGCGTCGATGAGGAGGTCGACGCCCAACTCGTGCAGTGAGGCGATCTGATCGGCGGGCACGAACTGCTGATGGTTCGCGCCCCGCATGACGATGCCGTGAAAGATGTCCTTCTCGGGCGCCGAGACGACGTGATCGACCGTTCCCACCTGCTCCCCGCCCGAGGCATAGACGGGGACGCCCTTGTCGAGCACCAGGTAGGCGATGGGAAGACCTTCGTCCATGTGGACAACACTACTGGTGACCGGCCACGGCATGAGGGACGTAGGGCTCTTCGAGCCTCGCGATCTCGTCTGCGGTGAGCGAGAGCTCCTCGGCGGCGAGCGCATCCTCGAGGTGCTCGAGCTTGGTGGCGCCCACGATCGGCGCGGTCACGCCCGGCTTGTGGAGCAGCCAGGCAAGCGCGAGTTGAGCGCTGGGAACCCCGCGCTCATCCGCCACCTCGACCAGGCGCTCGATCACCGCGAAGTCGATCTCCGGCCGGTAGAGGGAATCGGCGAAGGCATCGGTGTTCGCGCGAGGAGTCAGCCGCTCCCCTGCGCGCGTGCGGTTGCCTGCCAGGAGCCCGCGCGCCAACGGACTCCACGGGATGACCCCCACCCCCTGATCGATGCACTGGGGGATCATCTCCCGCTCTTCCTCGCGGTAGATGAGGTTGTAATGGTTCTGCATCGCCACGAAGGGCGTGGCCGCAACCCGCTGGGCCTTGGCGAACTGCCACGCAAACATGCTGCTCGCGCCCAGGTAGCGTGCCTTGCCCGCCTTGACGACGTCGTGGAGCGCCTCCATCGTCTCCTCGATCGGCGTGGTCGGATCCCAGCGGTGGATCTGGTACAGATCGACGTAATCGAGTTCGAGCCGCTCGAGCGAAGCGTCGATCGAGGCCATGATGTGCTTACGCGAGAGGCCGCGCCCGTTCTCGCCCGGCATCGTCGGCCCATGCACCTTGGTGGCGAGCACGTATTCCTCGCGCATCCCGAAGTGCTTGCGCAGCAGGCGCCCGGTGATGACCTCACTCTGCCCGCCGTTGTAGACGTCGGCGGTGTCGAAGAAGGTGACCCCGGCCTCGACGGCGCGGCGAACGATGGGCTCGGCGCCCTCCTCGTCCAGCGTCCACTCGCGACTCTCATGTTTGCCGTAACTCATCATCCCCAGGCACACGCGCGACACGCGCAGGCCGGTATTGCCGAGGTTGCTGTGGTTCATTGGGTCTCCTTGCTCGTTGGGGCGTACTCATAGGCCGCGAGCGTTTGCGCGTAACGCTGTTGCCGGATACCGGAGGGTTTGTTACCTTCATCGCTCGTCGAGCACGCTGGCCACCGCGGCGATCAACCGGTCGGTGTCGGCGCGCGTGACGTACCAGGCCACCGATATGCGCAGGAGCGGACCGCACGGGCTCTCGTGCTTGACCAGCGCTTCGATGCGGTCAGCCGCCAGGAGCGCCTCGAGGCGACCGGAGACATCGCGGTCGGGGAGGAGGAAGGAGGCCATCAGGAGCTCGGGGTCGCGGTTCACCGCGCACGGGCGCAGGCCGAGGTCCTGCAGCGCGGCGCGGAGCTCTGCCAGGAGCGCCCGCGCGGCCGGGGCGAGGGGGCGAAGCCGGCGAGCGTGGAAGTCGAGGGCGAAGGGGACCGTGAGCGACGCCGAGGGATCTCCGGTTCCCGCCCACTGCGTCCTCGCGGCCAGGGAGGCGCCGGCGTGCGCGGCCCCCCAGCTGATCACCAGCGGGTCGAGGGCCCCCTGCCTGGCGCGACCGGCGTAGATGAACGCGGCGCCGCGGGGGGCGGCGAACCATTTGTGGAGATTCCCGACGTAGTAGTCCCAGGGCGCGTCGCGCAGCCGCAACGAGATCTGGCCGGGCGCGTGGGCTCCGTCGATCACGCTGACGATCCCTCGCTCCGAGAGCTCGGCGCAGATGCCTTCGACGGGCAGCCGCAGCGCCGTGTCCGAGGTGATGTGGGAGATGAGGACCAGCCGGGTGCGCGCGCTCACTTGGGCGAGGAGCTCCTCAGTGACATCCTCCGCTCCGCCGCCGGGTATCGAGATTCCCGCCTCCCGGTAGGCCACTCCGTGGCGGTCGCACAGCCATCGCCACGCGATGTGCTGAGCTCCATATTCGAGATCGGTGGCCAGGACCTCGTCGTCGCTCGTGAGCGCGGGAACGAGCGAGTGCCCGATCAGATTCAGCCCCGTGGTGGCGTTGTCCGCCCACGCGAGCTCCTCGCCGTCGGCCCCGAGCACCTCACCGAGGCGCGCCCGCGCCTGGTCGAGCGCGGGCCCCGAGGTACGCGCGAGCGCGTCGACGGGGTTGAGCTCATACCGGCGCTGGATCCGGATCCGTTCCTCGAACACGGGCCGCGCAATCGCGCCGAACGAGCCGTGGTTGAGAAACGCCACCGCGGGATCGAGCATGTACTCGCGGGCGAGGGCGGTGGCGTCGACGGCGGTGGGCTCCACCGATCGCGGCCTCTTGCCGGCCGTTCTGCCGCTAGCGCGAGCCGGCGAGCTGGGTGCCGAGCACGGCCAGGGCTCCCGCGCCCAGGAGGCGGCGGAACCAGTTGCTTCCCGCCACCACTTCCTCCACCGCCCACACGCCGAGACCGATGGTGGAGACGGCGCGGCCGACGTCGCGCACGCTTCCCGTGCTCCGCGACGCCACAGCCCGCCCGGCGACGGCCGCCATCAGCGGCGGATTCGGTGCCTGGACGACGGGAAAGCGGCGTGGCCAACCCTGTTGGCCACGCTCCCACAGCTCAGCAGCGGTCATCGGGGTTCATATTGCCAGGCCGAGCGGGGCGGTGGCGCCGCTCGGCCTCAGCCACCGATCGTTCAGTGCTTTCGCCCGGGCGCGGCGTCACCCGCAGCCGGTATTGAACCCGCAGCTCGAACACGTGTAACAGCTGCCCGTCCGCTGCATCATGCCGCCGCACTGCTGGCACGCGGGCCCGAGATCGAGGCCGTGGGCGACTGCGGGGCGCACCGGCGGAGAGTCGGTCAGCACCGAAGTCGCAGGCCGCGGCGCGATCGTGGCACCGCCGTTGGACTCGCCGTTCGAGCCGCCGTTGGTCTCATGGTTCGGCCGTGCCGTGTCGCTTCCGTGCGAGCTCGCGGCGTCCTCGGCCGCCTTCCTCGCCCGCACGGCGGGGGTGAGGATGCCGAGCTCCTCCTGGAGGTCGACATCAAGGAAGCGCGAGGCCAGCCAGCGCATGATGTAGTCGGGCATCGACTTCGCGAAGGGGATCTCCGGGTTCGTCGTCATACCCTCGGGCTCGAAGCGCATGTAGCTGAACTTGCGTACCAAGGTCTCGAGCGGCACCCCGTACTGGAGCGAGATCGAGATCGCCGTCGCGAATGAGTTCATCATCCCGCGCAGCGTCGAGCCCTCCTTGCCGATGTCGGTGAGGAAGATCTCTCCCACCGTGCCGTCGTCGTACATACCCGCGGTGATGTAGCCCTCGTGACCGCCGATCGAGAACTTGTGGGTGAGCGACTGGCGCTCGCGCGGCATCCGCCGGCGTTTGGGCGGCGCCTTGGCGAGCGCCGAGGCCACCGCCTTCTCGATCTCGGCCTCGGTCGTGGTTGACGCGGTCGCGCCCTGATGGGCGTCGGTGCGCAGCGCCTGGGCGGTCTTCGAGCCGTCCCGGTAGATCGCCAGCGCCTTGATCCCCAGCTGCCAGGCCTGGACGTAGGCGTCGGCGATGTCCTCGACGGTGGCGGTCTGGGGCAGGTTTACGGTCTTGGAGATGGCGCCGCTGATGAACGGCTGGACCGCCCCCATCATCTGGATATGGCCCATGTGCGAGATCGCCCGCTCGCCGACCGCGACATCGAACACGGGTAGATGCTCGGCGGCGAGCCAGGGCGCACCGAGAATCGTTCCATGGTCGTTGATGTAGGCCTCGATCTGCTCGATCTGCTCTTCGGTGTAGCCGAGCGTCTGCAGGGCGAGCGGAACGGTGCGATTGACGATCGTCATCTGACCGCCGCCGACGAGCTCCTTGTACTTGACCAGCGAGAAGTCCGGCTCGACGCCCGTGGTGTCGCAGTCCATCAAAAAGGAGATCGTTCCCGTGGGCGCGAGGACCGTCGCCTGCGCGTTGCGATATCCATGCTCCTCGCCCGCCACCACGGTCTCGTCCCAGGTCGCGCGTGCCGCCGCCAGCAGCTCGCCATCGGCGCACGTGTCGGGAAGCTCGTAAGAGGCGTCGCGGTGCATACGCATGACCGCGTTGTGCGCATCGCGGTTCTCCGGGTAGCGCTCGTAGGTTCCGATGGCCGCCGCGACGCGAGCCGACTGCAGATACCCGCGACCCGTCATCAGCGCCGTGATCGCTGCCGCCGTGGCACGTCCCTCGTCGGAGTCGTAGGGCATCCCGTTCGACATCAGGAAGGCACCGAGGTTCGCGTAGCCGAGGCCGAGCTGGCGGAAGGCACGGGCGTTCTTGGTGATCGCCTGCGTCGGATAGCTCGAGGGCGAGACGACGATTTCCTGGGCGAGCAACATGATGTCGACGGCGTGCTCGAACGACTCGACATCGAGGGTGCCGTCGGCGCGGCGGAACTTCATCAGGTTCAGTGACGCGAGGTTGCAGGCGCTGTCGTCGACGTGCATGTATTCGGAGCACGGGTTAGAGGCATTGATCCGCCCCGATGCCGGGCACGTGTGCCACTGGTTGATCACCGTGTCGAACTGCACGCCCGGGTCGGCACAGCGCCATGCCGCTTCGGCGATCTCCCGCATGAGCTCGCGCGCGGGCACGGGCTCCCCGATCGGCTGGCCCGTATCGCGGGCGATCAGATGCCAGTCCTCGCCGTTCTCGACGGCGCGCATGAACTCGTCGGTCACCCGCACCGAGTTGTTGGCGTTCTGGTACTGGATCGAGTGGAAGCCGTCGCCGTCGATCGACATGTCGAAGCCGGCGTCACGCAGCGCCTCGGCCTTGTCCTCCTCCTTGGCCTTGCACCAGATGAACTCGCGGATGTCGGGATGGTCGATGTCGAGGACGACCATCTTCGCCGCGCGCCGTGTGCCGCCGCCGGACTTGATCGACCCGGCCCACGCGTCGGCGCCGCGCA
>DASZLV010000166.1:0-82647 GCA_035552215.1 Solirubrobacteraceae bacterium
CGAGGCCCTGCGTACGCAGCTGCCCGGCGTGCACGTGTCGCTGTCCCACGAGGTCGTGGGGACGTTTCGCGAGTTCGAGCGCGCGAGCACGACCGAGGTCGACGCCGCTCTGTCGCCGCTGCTGGCCGGCTACCTGCGACAGCTGATCGAGCGCTGCGACCACGCCGGCGTGCCCGAGCCGGCGATCATGCAATCCAACGGCGGACTGATCGACCTCGAGTCGGCGGCCGGGCACGCCGCGTGGACGGTGCTCTCCGGGCCCGCCGGTGGGGCCGCCGGCGCGGCCTACGTGGCGCGGGCCGCCGGCACGCCGGACGCCCTGTGCTTCGACATGGGCGGCACCTCGTGCGACGTGTGCGTCGTTGACGACGGCGCCGTGCAGGAGCAGAGCGCGGGCACGATCGCCGATCGTCCGCTGGCGCTGCCGATGGTGGCCGTGCACACGGTCGGGGCCGGCGGGGGCTCGATCGCGTGGCGCGATCCCGGCGGCGCGCTCCGCGTCGGGCCGCGGTCGGCGGGTGCGGACCCCGGGCCGGCCTGCTACGGCCGCGGCGGCACCGAGCCGACGGTCACCGACGCCAACCTCGTGCTCGGCTACCTGGCCGCCGATGCGCCCCTGGCCGGCGGCGTGGCGCTCGACCTCGAGGCGGCGCGGAGCGCGATCGAGGGGCTGGCGCAGCAGCTCGAGCTCGAGCCGGTCGCGTGCGCCGAGGGGATCATCCGCGTGGCCAACGCCGAGATGGTACGCGCGCTGCGCGTGGTCACCGTGCAGCGCGGCGTCGACCCGCGCCGCTACGCGCTGCTCGCGTTCGGCGGGGCCGGCGGACTGCACGCCGCGGCGATCGCCGACGAGCTCGGCATCGACGAGATCGTGTGTCCGCGGGCGGGCGGCGTGCTGGCGGCGCTCGGCATGGTCGTCTCTCCGCGCCGGCGCGATGTCCAGCGCACGGTGCTGATCGGGGGCGATGACCTGAGCGCCGCCGCGATCGCCGAGGTCACCGGCGAGCTGGGCGCCACCGCCCGCGAGCAGCTCGGCGGCGACGAGGAGGCCGAGCTGTCGGCGACGTATGAGCTGCGCTACCGCGGTCAGGCATTCGAGCTGGCCGTCGACGGGTCGCTCGACGGCGATCCCGGCGAGCTGCGCGACGCGTTCGAGCACATCCACGAGGACCGGTATGGCTACCACGACCCCGAGCAGGTGCTCGAGCTCGTCACGGTGCGCGTGTCGGCGACGATCCCCGGCCCTGAGGTCACCTTGACCGACGAGAGCCGCGAGGAACCCGAGCGCGGCGAGCGCGAGGCGACGCTCGGCGGGAAGACGGTGACGGTGGCAACGGTGCGGGGCGCTCCCGCGCCGGGCGCCGAGGTCGTGGGGCCGGCGGTCGTCGAGCTGCCCGAGTCGACGCTGCTCGTGCCCTCCGGCTGGTCGGGAGAGGTCGACCGGACAGGCACCGTCCACATCCGGCGGGAGACCGGTTGATGGATCCCGTCGAGCTCCAGGTTCTGACCGGCGCGCTGCACTCCATTTGCGAGGAGATGGGCGCGGTGCTCATCCGCTCGGCTCACTCGGCCAACATCAAGGAGCGCCGCGACGCCTCCACGGCCCTGTTCACGCCCAGCGGCGCGATGGTCATGCAGGCCGAGCACATCCCCGTTCACCTCGGGGCGATGCCCGCCGCGGTCGCCTCCGTGCTGCACGAGGACCACGCGCCCGAGCGCAGCTGGATCCTCAACGACCCCTACCGGGGCGGCACTCATCTGCCCGACATCACCGTCATCACGCCCGTGTTCGCGGGAGATGAGCTGATCGCGTTCGCCGCCAGCCGCGCCCACCACGCCGACGTCGGTGGACCGACCCCGGGCTCGATGCCGGCGGACTCCACGACCCTCGCGCAGGAGGGCGTGGTGATCGAGCCGCGGGTGCTCGACGACGCCGCGATCGAGGAGCTCGTCGGTCAGATGCGCCGCCCCGATCAGCGCCGTGCCGACCTGCGCGCGCAGCTCGCGGCCGGCCGCGTCGGCGCGCTGCGGTTGGGCGAGCTGCACGAGCGCGTCGGCTCCGACACGGTGCGCGAGGCGTTTGACGAGGTGCTCGACTACGCCGAGCGGCGCACCCGCGCCTGCATCGCGGAGCTCGACGACGGCGAGCTGGCGGCGCGCGACGTGCTCGAGGCCCGGGAAGGCGACCTGCCGATCCGCCTGACCGCCCGCGTCGAGGGCGAGACGCTGACGCTCGACTTCACCGGCACCGCCGATCAGCACGAGGGCAACCTCAACTGCCCGCTGGCGGTGACCCGTTCGGCCTGCTACTTCGCCGTGCGCGTCCTCACCGACCCCGACATCCCCGCCAACGCGGGCGCCTACCGGCCGGTGGAGGTGATCGCGCCGGAGGGGTCGCTGCTCAACGCCCAGGCCGACGCCGACGATCCGGGCGCCTCGCCGGCCGTGGTCGGCGGCAATGTCGAGACGTCCTCGCGGGTGGCCGACGTCGTGCTCAGCGCGTTCGGGTACGCGCTCGGTCAGGGGACGATGAACAACGTCACGCTCGGCTCCGAGGACGTTGTCTACTACGAGACGATCGGCGGCGGCCAGGGCGCCTGCGCCGACGAGGACGGGCCCAGCGGCGTTCATGTGGCGATGAGCAACACGCTCAACACGCCCGTCGAGGCGCTCGAGCTCGAGTTCCCGATGCGGATGATCGAGTACGCGCTGCGCCGGGGGTCGGGCGGCGCGGGGGCCCACCGTGGCGGCGACGGCGTGGTCCGCGAGCTCGAGGCGCTGGCGCCCCTGCACTACTCGCTGATCACCGAGCGCCGGCGCCACGCGCCGCCCGGAGCCGACGGCGGCGAGCCGGGCGAGTGCGGCCGCAACCTGCTAGACGGCGAGGAGCTGGCGCCCAAGGCGATCGGCGAGCTCGAGCCGGGCCAGCGGCTGCGGATCGAGACCCCGGGCGGCGGGGGACACGGCACCCCGCCCGCCCAACCGCCATCATCCGGTTCGTGAGCACGCGCGTCGCATTTCTCGGGCTGGGGATCATGGGGTCGCGCCAGGCGGCCAACCTCGCCCGTGCCGGCTTCGAGCTGACGGTGTGGAACCGGACGCGCTCGACCGCCGAGGCATTCGCCTCCGAGCACCGCGCGACCGTGGCCGACACGCCCGCGGCAGCGGCGGCGCAGGCCGAGTTCGTGATCACGATGGTCGTCGACGGCGATCAGGTGCGCGAGGTGCTGTTCGGCGAGGACGGCGCGGCCACCGCGGCCCGGCCGGGCACGGTATTCATCGACTGCACAACGATCGGGATGACGCCGGCGCTCACGATCGCCCAGGCGCTCGCCGAGCGCCAGCTGAGCCTGCTCGACGCGCCGGTCACCGGGTCCGCGCCCAAGGCCGAGGACGGGACCCTCACGATCATGGTCGGCGGGAGCGACGAGGACTTCGCCCGCGCTCGATCGGTGTTCGAGGCGATGGGCGAACTGATCGTCCACTGCGGCCCCCAGGGCCACGGCCAGATGATCAAGCTGCTCAACAACGCGATGGCGGCGGCGAACGCGGCGATCGTCGGCGAGGCCCTGATCGTCGGCTCCCGGGCGGGGGTCGACCTCGATGCCCTCGTGCAGGTCGTCGGCTCCGGAGCCGGCAACTCGACGATGCTCGGGCTCAAGGCGGGGCCGATGCGCGCGCACGACTACACGACGCTGTTCAAGCTCGAGCACATGCTCAAGGACGTCCGCCTGTGCCTCGAGGAGGGCCAGAGCGCGGGAGCGCCCTTCCCCACCGCCGCCTACGTGCGCGAGATCCTCACCGCGGCCAACGGCCGCGGGCACGGCGAGGACGACTTCGCGGCGCTGATCGAGGTGCTCGAGGGAGCGGCCGGGACGCGGCTGTAGCGGGCGCCGCCGAGCGCTACGATGGCCCCGTGGTGAAGCTCGCGGGAGCCGTCGTGGTATGCGCCATCGCCGCGTTCGTGGCGGCGTTCTACGCCGCCGGGGCGGGCACGACCACGACCAAGCACATAACCACCCACCCCAAGGTGGTGCCCTTCGCCGACGCCGCTGCGGGCGGGGTGGCCACGAGCTTCACCGGGCAGCCCGCCCCCCTCAAGCTCCCGCCCCCACGGCACGTCAAGCACCACTCGACTTCGGCCCCGGTCACCGCCGCCCCAACCGTCACCTCCGCCACAACGCCGAGCGCCCCCGCCCCGGCGCCGGTTTACACACCGCCCCCCGCCTCCAAGCACAAGAGCAAGGGCGGTACCGGGACGGGTACCACCGTCGTCGGACCCTGAGGCGTTGCGGCGGCCGAGCGCTTAGGGCGAGCCCGGTGCCGCGGCCGCCGGAGCGCCGCCGATGCCGGCCCGGACGAAATTCGCGCACAGCTCAACAACCGCTTCGCGACTGACCCGTCCGCGCGGCTTGTACCAGCGGTAGGTCCAGATGATGGTGGCGAAGAGGCAGTTGCTCAGTAGCCGCGGATCGAGATCCGCATGCGCGAGTCCTTGCTTCTGGGCATCGGAGATTAGGCTCGTGATGAAGCGATCGTGCTCGGCGCGCCGGTCACGGATGTGCTTGCGGCGCGGCTCGCTCAGACGATCTAGGTCCTCGTAGTAGATCGAGATTCGCTGCAGGTTCTCGAGGTTGTAGAGCACCTGCCGGCGCACATAGAGATCGAGGCGCTCCAGGGGGTCGAGGCCTTCGACCTCCGCAATCTCGTCGAGAATCTCCTCGACGTCACGATGGACCTCTTCGAGGAGCCAGAAGAGAAGGTCTTCCTTCGTGCGGATGTAGTGGTACAGGCTCCCTTTCAGGATTCCGAGCTCGTCGGCAACATCCTGGACCGACGCGTCCGAATAGCCGCGCTCGGAAAACACCTTGGCAGCCGCGTTGAGCACCTCTTCGTCACGCTTCTTGCGCCTGCGGGTCCGCGAGGTATCTTGGGCCTTACCCTTCCGTAAAGCGGCTCCTCTACGGGTACCTAGCTCCTCGGTTGTCGCAGCACTTGCCTCAGTCATCGCAGTCAAGTATGTCACAGGCAACTGCGAGAAATGTCTCGTCAACCGACCGTTTGGTTGATTGTCGCGCGTGTCAGGGCGCGCGAGCCGAGCGAAGCTCCTCGAGCAGTCGCTCGCGAAGCGGCTCCTTCTGCACCTTGGTCGCGGACATCGGCCAATCGCTGACGAGGCGAACGTAGCGCGGGACCTTGAAGCGGGCGATCTGGCCGGCGCAGTGCTCGAGTAGGTCCTGCTCATCAGCCATGCAGCCAGGCTTCAGCTCGACGAACGCGGCCGGCACCTCGCCGAGTCGGTCGTCGGGGACGCCGACGACAGCCACCAGCTTGACGGCGGGGTGCAGGCTCATGTGCGCCTCGATCTCCGCCGGTGAGACGTTCTCCCCACCGACTTTCAACATGTCCTTCAAGCGGCCAAGGAAGCGCAGGCGACCATGCGCGTCGAGCGATCCCCGGTCGCCGGTGTGAAACCAGCCATTCTCATCAAATTGCGACGCGGTCTGTTCTGGATCCCGGTGGTAACCCTCGCACATGGTGACGCCACGGATGAGGATTTCGCCTTCGCCGTCCTGTGACTGCTCCGCGCCGGTCTCTGGATCGACGATGCGCACTTCAGATCCGGGCAGCGGTGCGCCGCAAGTGCCGACGCGCACCTCGAGGCTGTCGTCGAGCCGGGTATAGGTGATCGCGCCCCCACCCTCCGTTAACCCATACAGTGACAGTTGGACGATGTGCGGTAACGCCGACTGCATCTGGCGGAGCGAATCCGGCGGCGCGACGTTGAGGATCGCCCGAGCGCTGCTGAGGTCGGTGCGTGAGAACGCTGGATGGGTCAGCACCCCCTGCGTGATCGGCTGATAAGCCGGATAGAGGATCGTCGCGCGCTCTCGCTCGATGAGTTCGAGGGCGCGCCCGGGCTCGAAGAATGTGTCGGAGAGAAAGGTGGCTCCGTGAGCCGCGCACATCAGCATCGGTCCGACAGCCGCGAGATGGAACAGTGGACACGGCGCCCAGCAGCGGTCCTCCGGGCCCATCCGGAAGACCCTGCCGACCATCGTCCAGGCCCGGACCAGGGCCTCGTGCGTGAGGATGCACCCGCGCGGCCGGGCCGTCGTGCCTGATGTGTAGAGCACCACTCCCGTCTCGCGCACTCGGACTGAGCTCCGATGACGATCGAGCTCGTCCTCGCTGACCTCGTCGGCCACTTCCAGCAGCCGCGGCTCATCCATGGTGCCCGGGTCGGCCCGCGCTCCCAACACCACCACCGCTCTCAGGCGCGGTGCCGATTCGAGCTTGAGGGGGCACGGGTCGGACGCATCGGCGAGACCGGGTAGCGCGTCCTCGAGCAGGCCAAGCAGGTCTACGTAGTCGTCGCTTCGGTCGCTGGTGATGATTGCCGCGAGATCGCCGTTCGTGATCACGTATGGAAGCTCAACCGAGCGATAGCGTGTGTTGATCGGCACGACGACCGCGCCCGCGAGCGCGATCGCGTAGATCGAGGCAATGCAGTCGGGACTGTTGGCCATGAGCACGCCGACGTGGTCGCCGTGCCCGATGCCTAGCCCGATCAGCCCACGGGACAGCTTCCTGGCGCGCTGCTCGAGCTCGGCGTAGCTCAGGCGCTCCTCGGGAAAGACCAGCGCATCCTCCGGCCCCCGCTCCGACGCGGCCCGGAGGAGAAGGTCGCCGATGGTGGTCGGCTCTGCCCACTCACCCGCAAACGCGCGCAGCCTGGCCGACATCATCCTGTCAAGGTCTTGAGCTCGGCGCCGCATTCCTCGAGCACCTCGGAGGTATGCTCGCCGACGACGATCGGAGCCGACCGTCCCGGCTCGGCGATCGCGGGCGAGCGCAAGGGGATGCCCACTTGGGTGACCCGGCCGGTCCCCGCCGGGGTCTCGATGAACATGCGGTTATGGACGAACTGCTCATCGTCGGTCAGCTCGTCGAAGCGGCGGACCGGAGCCACACACGCGTCATAGCCCTCGAGACTCGAGAGCCACCCGGCCAGTGAGCGGGAACGAAAGAGCTCGCGAAGCTCGCCCGTTGCTCCGTCCTCGTATTGGCGCTCCGCCAGGTCGGGACGCCCCAAGCCCTCGACGAGGGTGGCCCAGAACCTTGGCTCGAGCGCACCGACCGCGATAAAGCGTCCGTCGGCACACTCGTAGATGTCGTAGCAGGCAAGACCGCCGTTGAGGTCGCCGCTGCGCGGTCCCTGGGCGCCACCCGCCAGGTAGCTCGAGACGTGGATCCCAATGGTCCACAGGGCCACGTCCGCCAGCGCCACCTCGATCCGCGCGCCCTCCCCCGTGCGGCCGGCCGCAACCAGCGCCGCCAGCAGTCCGACCGCGCCGACGGTCCCCCCGGTCACGTCCGCGACCTGCGCACCGGGTGTTCGCGGCCCCTCGGCCTCCCAGCCCCCGAAGTCGAGGATGCCCGCATAGGCGGCGTAATTCAGGTCGTGCCCGGCCGCCTGAGACCGCGGGCCGCCGTCACCGTAGCCACTCAGCGAGCAATACACGAGCTTCCGATTCGCCTCGCGCAGGGCATCGAAGGAGAGTCCAAGCGCTGCCGCCGTCCCGGGGCGAAACGACTCCACCACGGCATCGGCAGTGGCGACGATCGCGGTCGCCGCCATCCGTCCCTCCTCCGACTTGAGATCGAGCGCGACGGAACGCTTGCCGCGATCGAGAAACAGGTGCACGGCCGAGCTACCGTGCGCGGCCGGACCGGCGCGACGGATGTCGTCGCCGGAGCCCGGGCGCTCGATCTTGATCACGTCCGCCCCGAGATCGGCCAAGAGCTGAGTCATGGCCGCCCCCGGCAGCAGGCGACTGAAGTCGACGACCCGGACCCCGCTCAGTAGTGCCATCCGAAACCCCCGTCGAGGCGCCGTCCCAGGTAATCCTCGACAACGGTGAGCCCCGCGCGTGCCGCGCGATCGACGCCGATCCCGCGGCTTCGGAAGGTCTCTGAGGCGAAGTACAAGCCGTCGACGTTCGGAGCCCGCCAGTGCGGCCTGTAGATGCCCACGAGACCGGGCTTCTGGATCACGCCGAACGACGGGTCATGCACGAGGTGGCGACGGCGCCAGTAGGTGTTCGCGAGGCCCGGGTACATGACGGTGAGATCCGCTTCGAAGGCCTCGAACTGGCGCTTGACGTATTCCATGTCCCGCGCTCGCGCCCCGGGGATGATGCCCCCGCACACGTAGAGGTTCGTGCCCGGCGGGGCGGTCGACGGATCCATGGCGGACTGGTTGAAGAAGAACCCGGAGATGCGGCTGGTGGGCGCATGGAGCCACGTCGCGAGCTCGAGTTCGTCGTTGACGTGGATCGGCTCCTTGGTCGCGAGGTACAGGCCGAGCCAGGAGATCCGCAGGTGGTCCTGGGCAAGGAAGCGAATCTGCGCGGAGTACCAGTCGGGAAGATGGGACTCGGGGACAACCCGGAGCACGTTCCAAACGGGCAGTGTGGAAATCACGCAGTCGGTCTCGATGACCTCACCCTCGAGGACCTCGTTGGGCAGGATCTTGTTGCGGCCAAGCGCCACGCCCTTGACCTTGCCGTCTTCGATGATGACGGTCTCGACGGGTGTGTTCATCATCACCTCGCCGCCCTGCTCGATCACCGCGTCGTTGAGATCCTGGAACAGGCCGTCCCACCCCTGTCCCGGCCAGAAAGAGTAGGCGGCACGCCCTGCCTCCTCGTAATGCATCTTCCGCACGATGAGGTTCTCCGAGGCCGAGTGGTCGTACCAGTCATCGGTCATGCACTCGAGGACAGCGATGAACTCGAACAGGTCGTAGACACCCTGATCGCTCGTGTGCTGCGCGAGCCAGGTCCGCATCGGCTGGTCATCCCAGCGATCGAGTTCCTCGTAGGGCGTATCGAGTAGAGCCCTGATGACCTTCTTGAGCTCCGATTTGTCCCCTGAGTTGCGGTCGCGGATCGAGCCCCAGCGCTCGTGATCGTCGTCCCACACGAGCATGTCGCTGGACGCCTTGCCGTGCTCGAGATGCTTGCCCAGATATTCGAAGACCTTGGTCAGGCCGCCACCGGAATCCTCGAGGAGATGACCGCCCAGGTTTAGCTTGAAGCCCTCGTCAGGAACCGCCATGCCACGTCCGCCGAGCCATTTCCCGGCTTCGACGACGGTCACGGACTTGCCCTCCTTGGCGAGCAACGCGGCGGCCGTGAGACCCGCCGCTCCCGCTCCGATCACTACGACATCGACGTCCGACATCTCCGCCTCCTCGATACGCTGGTTGGCACTTAATTCGCGGCGGCGGTGTAAAACCCAGCTGGGCCCGAGCCGACGATGTCAATCCTGGATCCTGCCTACCGCGGACTAGGAACGGCGGCATCGTGCTCGACCCGAAGTTCCTTCAGCCCGCGCGAAGCGAGACTCGGTACCCACTCCAGCTCGACGTCGTTGGCGAACCGCAGCCCAGGCAGCCGGTCGACGATCCGAGCCAACGCGACGCGCATCTCGAGCCGGGCGAGCTGGGCGCCAATGCACGTGTGCACGCCTCGGCCAAAGGCAATATGGGCATTGGGACTGCGGGTGATGTCGACACGATCCGGGTCGGGGAACTTCTCCGGGTCACGGTTGGCGGCGGACGGGAGCAGGTAAACGCGCTGCCCGACCTTGATCTCGCGCCCGCGAACCTCGAGATCCTCGACGACCCACCGGATCAGTACTTTGATCGCTCCTTCGTAGCGGAGCGCTTCTTCTACCGCCCCACCCGCGAGCTCTGGCTGGGCACGGATGAGCTCGAGCTGATCTGGATGCTGCAAGAGCGTCATGACCGCGGAAGCAATCGTCGTCGTCGTGGTCTCATGACCGGCGAAGAGCATGAGCGCACACATCGCCTTCATCTCGTCGTTGCTGAGCCGGTCGCCGGAGCCGTCGCCCTCGAGCAAATTGCTGATCATGTCCTCCCCGGGCTCTCTGCGTGAGCGCTCGATCAGCCCCTCGAAATAGGTAAAGAGCTCGTCGAGGCCGCGCGTGGCCCGCTCGTGGCGGTCGTCCCGCGCCTCCCCGCCGGCACCGAAGGCCACCATCGCCAGGTCGTTCGACCATCCCTTGAAGCGATCGCGATCGCCGGGCGGCGCGCCGATGAGCTCACCGATGACCGTGGCCGGCAGCGGGTAGGCGAAGTGGGCAATGAGATCGGAATGCCCACCCGCGATGAAATCATCGAGGAGCTCATCGACGAGGGCAGTGATCTGCGCCTCCATCGCGTTCACTCGCTGGGGTTGGAAGGCGTTTGCGGCTAGACGGCGCAGACGCGTGTGAGTCGGCGGGTCCGTCACCACCATCCATCCCGTGAGCATCTCCATCACCGGACCGACGCGCGCCCGCCGCTCAGCATCCATGGCGTCGAGGAGGGGCTGTACCCGATCGGACGACAGGCGCTTGTCCTTCAGTCCGCTCGCGACGTCGTCATACCTGGTCACGACCCAGGCGTTGTGTCGCCCACTCCAGTGGACGGGATCGCGCTCGCGGAGCGCGGCGAGGTACGGGTAGGGATTAGCGTTGACGGCCGGCGCCAGAAGGTCGTCCGCGAGTGCTTCGTCGAGTTTCGCCATCTACCGGTGCTCTCCAGCGTTCGCGTCGTTGCTTGGCAGCCTGACCCCGGCAGGCTGAGTACGGTCCCGAAATTCTACCAGTCGTTTGGTGGTTAGTCAACGCTCAGAGGTCCCATAGACACGAGCGACGTTTGACTCTACGCTACCAACCGTCTGTTTGATACGCCCCGACTTTGCGCGGCGCTTCGAACACGAACGTACCCCATGGCGACCGATCGAAGAACGAAGAGTCCCCGCCCCCAAGGTCATCGACGACGTGACCGGGAAGTGATCGACGCCGCGGCGAGAGTTTTCTATGAGCGCGGGTACTCGAATGCGTCGGTGCAGGATGTCGCCGACGAGCTCGGAATCCTCAAGGGCAGCCTGTATCACTACATCGACACCAAGGAGGACCTCCTCTTCCGACTCCTGGACGAGGTACACGAGGACGTACAGGGGATCATCGGCGAGGTCGCCGCGCGCGATGAGCTCGATGCGCTCGGCCGGATCGCACTCTACGTACGGCGGACGGTCGAGTACAACGTCGGGCACCGGCTGAAGATCTCGGTCTACTACCACGACGTCGAACGATTGACCAAGGGCCGGCGCGATGAGATCTTCAGCAGGCGTCAGGAGCATGAGAGCTTCCTGACGGGGCTGATCGCCGAGGCGCAGGGAGCGGGCCAGGCAGATCCGGCTCTCGACGCCCGAATCGTCATGAACTGCATCTTTGGGACCGTGACCTGGGTCTACCGCTGGTACCGGCCGGGCGGTACGTCGACTTCGGTCGATCTACCCGAGCTCTGTGCCCAGTTCGTTCTCAGCGGAATCACGGGACCAGCGAAGCGCGCGGGGCCAGTATAATCGACCAAGCGTTTGGTATATCTGTCGTCCCGGTGATCGGAGCCTGAAGATGAACCGTATGAGTGGTCGTGAAGTCGTCATCCTCGAGGCCGTCCGCACGCCGATCGGGCGCGGCCATCCCGAGAAGGGCTACTACCAGGCGATGCACCCCAACGTCCTCTTGGGCAAGTGCTACCAGGAGGTGATCCGGCGGGCGGGCATCGAGCCCTCGCTGGTCGACGACGTCGTCGCCGGCTGTGTCCAGCAGATCGGCGAGCAGTCATTCAATATCGCCCGAACCGCGTGGCTCGAGAGCGGGCTCCCGATCGAGACCCCGGCAACGACGGTTGACCGCCAGTGCGGATCAGCGCAGCAGGGCGTCAACTTCGGCGCCGCCCAGATCGCTTGCAATGTGCACGACGTCGTCATCGGCGCCGGCGTCGAGCACATGGGCCATCTCCCCCTCTCCGTCGCCAACGAAAGCCAGGAGCGCTACGGCGCGCCCTATACGCCCGAGCTCTTGGCCAAACACGACATCGTCGGCCAGGGTCTCGGCGCGGAAATGATCGCCGACGAGTGGGAGGTCCCGCGCTCCGAGCTCGATGCCTTTGGCCTTCGCTCACATCAGCTGGCGCAGCGAGCGACCGAGGAGGGACGTTTTCAGCGCGAGATCGTCCCCATGCGCCTCAATGGTCATGTCGTCACCACCGATCAGGGAATCCGATCCGACACCACGCTGGAGAAGCTCGCCGGGCTCAAGCCTGCGTTCAAGCCGGATGGCAAGGTCACGGCCGGGAACTCCTCGCAGATCTCAGACGGCGCCGCCGCGGTGCTCCTGGCCTCGGCCGAGAAGGCCCGCGAGCTTGGGCTGACGGGGCGAGCACGGATCCTTGATCAGACGACCGTGGGCTGCGATCCCGTGAAAATGCTCGAAGGACCGATTCCGGCGACGCGCAAGGTTCTCGCGCGCAACGGAATGTCGATCGACGACATCGATCTCTTTGAAGTCAACGAGGCGTTCGCCGCTGTAATCGCCGCGTGGCAACGTGAGCTCCACCCGGATATGGAACGGGTCAATGTCAACGGTGGTGCGATCGCGCTCGGGCACCCCTTAGGGTCCACAGGCGCGCGTCTCATCACCACGCTGCTGCACGAACTCGAGCGCACCGACAAGGAGATCGGGCTCGTGACCATGTGCTGCGGCGGCGGCCTCGGTACGGCGACGCTGATCCAGCGGATCTGACTGGCTTTCCATTGGCCTCTACGCCGACGACCGAGCAGCCGGTCCCTGCCTCGCCCTGGGGACGAGTCACCTGGGGCGTGGGCCTGGCCGCCGCTGCCGACCCTCGGCTCTCCGACCCCCCTTTCTCGCTTCGATCCGTGCCCGACGAAGATGCCCCGTGGATCACCGATCAGCCTGGGGTGGCGTTCGACGCCGCACTCATATCGTCGGCCTTCGGAGTCGCCCGGCGTCCGCTCCCGATCCGGGATGCGATCGCTCTGGGAAAACGGCTGGCGCGTCACCCCGAACGTGCCGCCCTCCCTCTGGTCGGACTGGCCCGCGACGCTCGAAGCATCGTCGCCGGGCGCTCGCAGCTCGACCCGTCGACCACGGACCGGCGCTACGCGGATCCGGCGTGGCGGACGAACAAGCTCTTCCGCGCCCTCTCCCAGGGTCATCTGTCAGCCGCGAACCGACTCGAGGAGATCCTCGACGAAGCAGAGCTCGACCCGGCGAGCGACTTCCGGCTTCGAATCGCGCTCCTCAACGTGGCGGCGGCGCTGGCGCCGGCGAATTTCCCGCTCCTCAACCCGGCCGCGCTGAAGGCGATGATCGACACTGGCGGCGCCAGCATCGTGATCGGAGCGAAACGGTTCGCGAAGGACGTGAGCGCACCGCCACGCTTGCCGGCGAGGGCAGACCCAGCCGACTTCGAACTCGGGGTAGGCGTCGCGGCCACTCCTGGAGCAGTCGTCCTGCGCACTCCCGTAATGGAGCTGCTCCAGTACTCCGCCACCACGCCGACGGTGCAGCACGAGCCCCTGCTCATCGTGCCTTCGGTCGTCAACAAGTACTACCTGACAGATCTGTCCCCCGGACGCAGTCTGACCGAGTTCGCGATCGCCGGTGGTTATGAGACGTTCACGATCTCATGGATCAACCCTGACCGCAGCCACCGGCACTTCGATCTCGACACCTATATCAAGGGGATCCTCGACGCCCTCGAAGCGATCGAACTGATAACCGGGAGCGGGCGCACCCATACGCTGGGCGTATGTGCGGGCGGCCAGCTGCTGACCATCGCATTGGCCTATCTGGCGGCCGGCGATGAGGATAACCGTGTGGCAAGTGTCAGCTTGCCTGTCTGCGTCATGGACCACTCCGACCCCGCCTCGCCGACGGGGGTGCTGAGCCCGAGAGCCGTCCGTCTCGCCACCGCCGCAGTGAAGCGGCGAGGACTGGTCGAGGGGCACACTCTGCAAGGGGCTCTGGCCTGGCTGCGACCGGTCGACAGCATTTGGTGGGCGTGGGTGCATCGCTACCTGTTGGCCGGCGACATGCCCAAGCTCGATCTCTTTCACTGGGCTGAGGACATCACCAACCTGCCGGCGGGACTCGTCGTGAACCTCCTCGAACTCACGGTCGAGAATGCACTGACCAAGCCCGGGCGGCTCGTCGTGCTCGGTCGCAGCCTCAGTCTTCACGATGTGACAACAGATGCCTACCTCGTGGCGGGGCTCACGGATCACCTGACGCACTGGCAAAGTTGTTATGGCACGGCGTCGATGCTCGGCTCGAAATGCCGGTTCGTCCTCGTTCGGGGAGGACACTTGCAGGCGATTCTCAGGCCGCCGGGCGGTCGGGATGCGGGCTTTCTCACGGCCTCCTCAGGCACGCCCCGCGACCCTGCCGCCTGGCTTGAGCGGGCGACCGAGCACGAGGGGAGCTGGTGGGAGCATTGGCGTCGATGGCTCGACCGACGCTCGGGTGGCACACGGGCTGCGCCGCGTGAACTAGGCGATGCCCGTCACCCTGCATTGGAACCGGCTCCGGGAACCTACGTCCGCAAGCGTGCCGCCCCACTATGAGACGCGACGCCGGTTCACTCGTCGCCCGAGAGGGCGACCTGACATTGCCGATCCGGGGCCAGAAGCTGTTCGTGCGCGAACAGGGTGAAGGACGGCCTCTGCTCTTGATAAACGGCCTGGGCGCCAACCTCGAGATGTGGGGGCCCGCCACAGAGCGCCTGTCCAGGGTCGCGCGAACAATCAGCTTCGACGCCCCCGGAATGGGACGTTCACGGACCTCGTCGGCGATCCTTTCCCATCCCGGCTACGCTCGGATGATCTGCCGGCTACTCGATCGCTTGGGCGTCGAGGAGACAGATGTACTCGGTTATTCGTTCGGGGGAACGATTGCTCAACAGCTGGCGCGGACGGCTCCAGAGCGAGTAAGACGCATGGCTCTGGTGGGAACGAGCTGTGGCTGGGGAAGCGTCCCCCCTGAGGCGCGCGCGCTGGCGTTGATCTCCACACCGCTGCGTTACTACTCGCGGATCTACTTCGAACAGACCAGCTATCTCCTCGATGGACGCACGGGCGGCGGCGATGGGGCTCGCCTGCGTGCGCAAGCGGACGCCCGATTGCGCCAGCCACCATCCCTGCTCGGCTATACGCAGCAATTCATCGCCGGCTCGACGTGGTCGAGTCTGCACTGGTTGTCGACCCTGAAGGTGCCCACATTGGTGGTTGCCGGCGAGCGTGACAGGCTGGTACCGCCCGCCAATGCATTGATGCTGGCTCGGCATCTTCCTCGCAGCCGTGTCCACATCCTCCCGGGTGAGGGTCATCTGCTGCTCTTCGACGAGAAGAGTGCCGGGCTGCCGCTGCTCGTGGACTTCTTCGGGAGTCCGCGGCTCGAGGACTCTGGATCCTGGTCCACCGGCCTCGAGGTCGATAGCGACGAGGTCGTCGAGGCCTCCGTCGGGCTATCGCCCGGGGTGCAGCCGCTCAAGGCTTACAGCAGCGCTTATCGTCGCTGGGTGGGACTACGCCCCGTTCGGGGCCTCGCCGCGCGCCTGAAGCTCCTTTGACCCGGGCGCTCGCTCGAGCGGAGCGGATCAGCAGCCAGTCTTGGTCACGCGGGGTGCGCTGCCCCACGCGAAATCGATTCCCGTCTTGATCATCTCTCGCGTCTGCCGCGGATCGATGATGTCGTCGAGGATGATGTTGGCCGCGGCCTCCCACGGAGCCGACTCGGCCGCCCACTCCGCTTCGAGCTCGGCGAGCATCTCGGCGTGGGCCAGTTCGCCCTCCTCGGCGAGGGTGGCTTCGAGTTTGCGGCGGTAGACGGTCCGAACGCCCGTCTCGGGTGCCATGAACCCCATCTCGGCGTTGGGCCACGCGAGGAGGAGGTCCGGTTTGACAGGCCGGCCGCCGAGAGCGATGTGCCCACCGCCGAAGGCCTTGCGGACGATCGTGGCAATCTTGGGGACGGTCGCCCGCGCTAACCGGACAACGACTCTTTCGTAACCGGCGAGGATCCCGCCCTTCTCCGCATCGGTCCCGATCATCAGGCCGGGGACGTCCTGGAGGAAGACCATGGGCAGGTTGAAGGTTTCGCAGATATCCGCGAATGCGGCGAGCTTCGTGAGTGCGGGCACGTCGAGCACGCCGGCGCGCTGCATCGGCTGGCTGGCGAACACCCCGATCGGCTGGCCGTCGATTCTCGCCAGCGAGCAGATCAGGCTCCGTCCGTAGCGCTGGCCCCATTCGAACAGCGAGTCGCCGTCCACGATCGCCTCGAGAACCTTGTGCATGTCGTACCCCCGGCGGCTTTCGGTCGGCACCAGGGTGAGTAGCTCCTCGGGGTCGCGAGCCGGCTCGACCGGCGCGACGACGGGAGCGGGAAGCGCTGCGGAGTCGGGCAGGTAACTCAGGAAGCGGCGGACGGCGTCGAGCGCTTCCTCCTCGTCGCTGACGACCATGTGAGCGCTGCCGCTCGTCTCATGGGCCACCGCCGGTCCGCCGAGCTCCGACGCGTCGACATCCTCCCCGATCGCGGCCTTGATCACCGGAGGCCCGGACAACGCGAGCGACGAGTTCTTGAGCATCACCACGAGCGTGCCCATCGCTGCGTGTAGCGCGGCGTCACCGAAACTGTCGCCGAGTACGGCCGTGACCCGCGGGATGACCGGGTAGCCGGCCGGTGACTGCAGGAAGCTAGAGAAATCGAAGGGCACACCCGAGAAGCGCCATCCGAGTAGGTCGGGCAGGCGGCCGCCATCATTGTCGGAAAGGCAGATGAGCGGGAGCCCGCGCCGTCCTGCCCACTCGGCTATCCGATTCTGCTTGCGCATGTTCACGGGCGCCGTCGTGCCCGCGAGGACGGTCGCATCGATGGCGATAATCGCAACCTTGCGTCCCGCGATACGCGCGAGGCCGGTGATGATCCCGTCGGCGGCGGCCAGCTTTGGTCGACGGAGCTCCGGTTCGGCAAGGAGCCCGAGCTCGCGCCAGGAACCAGGATCGACGAGACCGTCGATCCGCTCCCTCGCCGTCTGTCGTCCCGAGTCGTGCAGGCGCTTGACCCGCTCCGGGCCGCCCATCCCCAGCGCGCGGACGCGCCGCTCCTCGAGCTCCTCGTGCGCGTTCTTCGCTGCCGCCGGTTCTGCCGATTCCCTCAGGGACATGCCTCACCGTCCTCCGAATTGCGGCTCGCGCCGTTCACGAAATGCGCTCACTCCCTCTTGCACGTCGGCCGTTCCCTGCAGGAATGACACGGCTTCGATCCCGTGGCCATAGCCCTCGTCGGCATGCCGGTTGAGGATCTGCTTGCCGACCGCAAGCGCGAGCGGCGCCCGTTTGGCGACCTTTGCCGCCACCTCGGCTGCCACGGCGACGTGTTCCCCTTCGGGCGCGATGATGTTTACGAGACCCGCGAGCTTCGCCTCGTGCACATCGAGCTGCTCGCCCGTGAGCACCATGTATTTCATCCAGTGCAGGTTGACGTGAGCACTGCCGCGCACGACACCAAGACCCGGCACCAGGCCTACCTGCGCCTCAGGGGTGCCGAAGCGGGCCGTCTCGTCGGCGACGACGATGTCGCACACCATCGTCAGCTCACATCCACCGCCGAGCGCGTGACCGTGAACCGCGGCAATCGTCGGCTTGCTGAACGCGTCGACCGCGCGCAGCGCGTCGAGCGCCTCCTTGACGTACGCGCGCCGGTCGGCGGCGTCGCGGAGCTCACCGAAACCCGCTATGTCACCCCCGACCGAGAAGCAGCGTCCCGCGCCTCGAAAGACGAGCACGCGCACGGCGGGATCTTCCTGCGCCCGATCCAGCGCTGCCGTGAGTTCGTCCCAGAACGCGCGGGTCATTGCGTTTAGCTTGTCGGCGCGATCGATCGTCGCCCAGGCGACGGGGCCCTCGACGTGGTAGGTCAGCATGGCAACATGTTAGTGCTTTGCCAACTAAACCACCGACCGATTGGTTGATTGATGCGCGCCGTCGAGTGTCACGTCGCTGACTCCCATTTCCCCTCCACGGCGCGATAGGGGCGGGCGACCTCGACAAGCGTCCCGTGCGTCGCGGCCGGTGGCACCCAGCTCCACTCCTGCCAGGGCATCGCCGGATCACGAAACGTCTCGTCGCTCTTGAGCTTTACACCCTCCTCCTGAAGGCGTGCCATGGTGCCCGGCACATCGGAGGTCGTGAAGCAGATGTGGTGAACGTGCTCACCGTGCTTGGCCAGGCGGCGGCCGAGCGGGGTGTCCGCCCCGGGCTCCATGAGCTGGATCTCGGGTCCCGAGTGGGAGACGAAAGTGGCCCACCGCATGCTGTCCTCGGCCGCCTCAAAGTCGTCATAGCGAACGATCGGCTCCTCGAGCTGCTCGGGGTCGAGTACGCGAAGAATCTTGGTCCAATCTTCGATCGCGCGGTCGAGATCCTCGACGACGAGACAGATGTGGGCGACGGCGTTGCTGGGCATGGTTCTCCTATCCGGTTCTGGTGCTCAGATCCCGAGGGCGCGGCCGACGATCTCCTTCATGATCTCGTTCGTGCCACCGTAGATGCGCTGAACGCGTCCGTCTCGCCACAGGCGTGAGATCGCGTATTCGTCCATGTATCCGTAACCACCGTGAAGTTGCAGGCAGCGGTCGAGGACCTCGAACTGCAGCTCGGTGGTCAAGGCCTTAATCCCCGCCGCCTCGGCATCGGTGAGCTGGTTCGCGTTGAGGGCCTCGATGCAGCGGTCAACGTAGACGCGAGCGGCGCAGATCTTCGTGCTCAGCTCCGCGAGCACGAAGCGATTCGCCTGAAAGCTCCCGATCGTCTGCCCGAACGCCCGCCGCTCACGCACATATTCGAGCGTCAGCTCGAGAGCGTGCTCGGCTGCGGCGACGGCCGAGACCGCGATCGACAGCCGTTCACGCGGGAGGTTTCGCATCAGGTATGCGAAGCCCTGCCCTTCCTCCCCCAGACGATTCTCCACCGGGACGACGACATCGTTGAAGAAGAGCTCAGCGGTGTCCTGGGCGCGGCGACCGATCTTCTCGAGCTTACGTCCCTTGTCGAAGCCGGGAGTGCCGGCTTCGACGACCAGGAGGCTGAAGCGGTCACGGGCCGAACCGTTCGATGTCCGGGCCGCGACGATTACCAGCTCCGCCTGGATCCCGCTGGTCACGAACGTTTTCGAGCCGTTGAGGACGTAATGGTCCCCGTCGCGGGCGGCGGTGGCGCTCATTGCCTTGAGGTCAGACCCGGCGCCGGGCTCCGTCATCGCGATCGCGACCACCAGGTCGCCCGCGGTGAAGCCCGGGAGCCATCGCCCTTTCTGCTCGCGATTGGTCAGATCGATCAGGTAGGGCGCGATGATGTCGTTCTCGATGGCGAAGTTGTCGCTCACGACGCCGGCGTACTCGACCTCCTCGTCGAGGATCGCGTTGAAGCGGAAGTCATCGAGGTCGAGCCCGCCGAACTCCTGCGGGGCCTCGAAGCCGACGAATCCCGTCGCCGCGGCCGCGAGCCAGAAGCTGCGGTCGACGATGCCGTTCTCCTCCCACTCTTCGCGGTGGGGAACGGCGGCACGGCGCAGGAACGTCCGTACGGACTCGCGAAACACGATGTGGTCGTCTTCGAAGATGGTGCGCCGCATGACGCCTATCGTGGGCCGGGACCCGAGGCCCCCCCTGTCACCACCCCTGCGGATTGTTCGACCTGCATTCACGTGCCTCCTTACTCCCGGGTCATCGATCGAAGCGATCGAATTGCCGGCCGGGCGTCCATGCCTAGGATCGTGCTCGATTTCCGTCGGATTGTCAACCTATCGTTTGGTTGCTGAGGTACTATATCGCCGCCCGGCGGTGCCGCACCGGCTCTAGCGGGCACGGGCTGAAGGAGGAACCATGCAACTCAAAGGCCGCGTCGCCCTCGTGACCGGTGGTAGCCGGGGAATCGGACGCGGGATCGCAGCGACTCTGGCGGCCGAGGGGGCTGCGGTAGCCCTCAGCTACCGTCGTGACCAGGAAGCAGCCAATGCCGCGGTCGACGAGATCCGTACCTCTGGGGGCGTCGCCGCCGCCTACGAGGCTTCGGTTGACGTGACCTCGGACATCGATCGTATGGTCACCGAGGCTCGTGAGACCTTCGGGCCGATCGACATTCTCGTATCCAACGCAGGCATCGCCAGTCGTGGCCGCTCCGTCATGGACACCGATCCCGAGGAGCTGGTGCGGCTGATCGCCACGCACGCGCTGGCCGCTCATCGCCTCGCGCAACTCGTGGTGCCCGACATGCGGGCAAAGGGGCGCGGTGATGTCGTCGTCATCTCGAGCAGCGAGGTCAGCCATATGCGCGCAAACGGAGCGCCCTACAACATGGCCAAGGCCGCGGCCGAGGCGCTCGCCTTTACGCTCGCCCACGAGGAGAGCCGCCATGGGATCCGCGTGAACGTCGTCGCGCCTGGGCTCGTCGCGACCGATATGGGCGATCGCCTCGTGCGCGCGAAACTCGGGCGCACGAGCGCGGCTGAACTCGACGCTCAGCAGCCTTTCGGGCGTGTGACGCGGCCCCAGGACGTCGCCGCGGTCGTCGCTTTCCTCGTCTCCGGCGCCGGATCGATGGTGACGGGTCAGCGGATCGTCGTCGACGGCGGCGCCGACGTTTCCCCCACCGGCGGATAGCCGTCCTCTACGCGCGTGCCGGACGTGGCGGCGTCGCTACGGCCCGACCGGCGAGGCGGTAGCTAAGCAGCCCTCGATCGTCCTGCTCGCGGACGATCGCGCCAGCGGACCGCAGGTGACGGAGGTAGCAGATCGTCTCCGCCATCTGCCATACCCCCGCCCCGTCTGAATCCGGATCGCCGAATACCCGCCGCGTAAGTTCGTACGCCCCGCTCGAGCCGGTCTCGACGGCCGCGAGGGTCTCGGCCAGCCTTCGCGCCACTCCTTCGCGATGCTCGCCGATCGCTTGTGCGACGTTATCGAGCGGGCGCCCGTGTCCGGGCAGCGCGATCTCGAGATCAAGGCCTTCGAGCCGATCGAGTGCCGACAGGTACTCGGCGATCGGATCCTCCGAGTATCCGTAGTCGTACCAAGGCACAAAGGCGGCGGACACCAGGTCACCGGTGATCGCGAGTCGTCGCTCGCGCTGATAGAGGATGACGTGCGAGGGACAGTGACCTGGCGTCTCGATCACTTCAAAGTCGCCCAGGCTCGAGGGAAGCCGCGCCCCTTCGCCCAGCAGGTGGTCGGGCTCCACTGGCGCCAGGGCGCCTTCGGTCTCCTCGCGCACGTCCCGGTAGGAGGACAGGAGCCGCCGCGGGACCCCCTCGGCTCTGGCGCGCCGCTCGCGCGCGGCCGCGGTCCCATCGGGGTCGCGCATCGCGTCATAGAAATGATCGCTATTGGGGTGCATCCAGAAGCTGCAGCCGCTGCGCTCGATGACCCAGGCGGCCAATCCGACATGGTCGGAATGCGTGTGCGTGACCGCCAACGTGTGGACCTCGGCGACCGAGAAGCCCGCCGCGCTCACGGCGTTGGCGAGCAACTGCTCGCAGGTGGGATCGCCTGCTCCGCCGCAGTCGACGAGCAGGAGACCGTCGTCACACCTCACCGCATACGCATTGACGTGTCCCACTTCCTCGAAGGCCACGGGCAGCCGCAGGCGCCAGAGCCCGGGGACGATCTCATACGCGCGTGCACTCGAAGGATCGACTCTCCAGGTGGGGGGAGGCGGACCTACCACTGGCGATGGCGGCACGTGGCCGCGGTGCGGTTAGACCGGAATCTCAAGCCCGCCATGCAATTCGAGCACCTGCCCCGTGATGTAGTCGGCGTCCTCGGACACGAGAAAGGCCACAGCTCCGGCCACGTCCTCGGGCGTTCCGGCTCGGCCGAGCGGCACCTGCGCCTCAACCCGCGCGATCAACTCTGCCGGCTTTCCCGCCGTCAGTCGCGTGCCTGCGATCAGGCCTGGCGCGACCGCGTTGACATTGATGCGATATCGGGCCCACTCCCGGGCCAGCGTCTTCGTCAAGCCGATGAGCCCGGCTTTGGCCGCCGCGTAGTTGGCGGTTCCCGGGGCACCGTAGATGCCCACGCTCGAGCTCATGTTGACGACTTTACGATGGTGGCCGGGCGGCTGGTCACGTTGCCCTCTGAGCAGCGGCGACGCCGCGCGGCACATATAGAACGATCCCCAAAGTCCCACTTCCTGGACCACGCGCCAGTCGTCGTCGGACATCCGCTGCACCGGAGCGTCGCGAGTCACGCCGGCATTGTTGACGAGGATGTCGAGCGTTCCGTGAGTGGCCTCAATGCCGGCCACGATCTCGCGCACCGCGGTCGGGTCGCTGACGTTCCCGGGCGCCGCCGTGGCATGGCCGCCACTCGAGACGATCGCTGCCACCGTGTCAGCGCCCGCAGCCGGATCGAGGTCATTGACGACCACGGCGGCACCCGCCGCGGCCAGTCTGACGGCGATGGCCCGGCCGATCCCGTTCCCCGCGCCGGTCACGACGGCGACTTGGCGATCGAGTCGACCCGCGCTCATCCCCGCAGGCTAGCGTATTCAAACAATCATTTGGTCAAAAACTCGCTGCCCGACGCGGGAATGAACCCGGGGCCGCCGGTGATGCCGCCGATCGCATATTTGGCGCATACGTCGACCACCGTCTCCCGGCTCGCCCCCCCGCGAGGCTTGTACCAACGGTACGTCCAGATGATCGTCGCGAATACGCAGTTGCTCAAGAGCTTGGCGTCCACCGTCGGGTCAGCGAGCCCCTGTTCCTGAGCTTCGGCGATCAGTCGCGTGATGAAGCGGTCGTGCACCGCGCGCCGGTCGACGATGCGCTTGCGACGCAGATCGCTCAAGCGGTCGAGGTCGTCGTAGTAGATCGAGACTCGCTGCAGGTTCTCGAGGTTGTAGACGACCTGGCGGCGTACGTAGAGCTCGATCCGCTCCAGCGGATTGAGCCCCTCGACCGCGGCCACTGCCTCGAGTATCTCCTCTACGTCGCGGTGAGCCTCTTCGAGGAGCCAGAAGAGGAGATCCTCCTTGGTCCGGATGTAGTGGTACAGGCTCCCCTTGAGGATGCCGAGCTCGTCGGCCACGTCCTGTACCGAGGCGTCTGCGTAGCCTCGCTCGGCGAACACCTTGGCCGCGGCGCTCAAGACCTCTTCGTCGCGCTTCTTGCGCCGACGCTCGCGCGGCTTCGAACCGTCCCGTTCCGGCGTTGCCGGGGCGGTACGGCGCTTGGCTGACGCCTTTGTGGCCGGAGCCTTGGGCATCCGGGAATTGTCGCAAAGCGGACCGCGGTTCTCAACCAAGCGTTTGGGAACTTCCACCGAGCCCGCGCGCGCGTTACTATCATTCGAAGCGATCGTGGCGCCCGGCCGCAATCCGGTGTCTTAGGTTGCAAGGAAATGAGCGGAACGAGGTTGGCGGTCACACGCTTGGCCGTCAGATACGGACCGGCACGCGCTGAGGGTCGCGGTTCGATATTTCGCTTATGCACGGACAGTCTCAAGGTCAAGAGCCAGCCGAGTCCGCCTCGGTGCGGCTCGATGGTTCGCCTCGGTCGCTCGCGGGAAGAGCCGCGATCGTCACGGGCGCGAGTCGCGGCATCGGACGTGGGATAGCGCTCGAGCTCGGCGCCAGCGGGGCCAGCGTCGCGGTTGGCTTTCGCCGCGACACCCGAGCCGCCAGCGAGACCGTCTCCGCCATTCGAGCCGCGGGCGGTCGCGCGATCGCCGTCCAGGCGAGCATGTCCGACCCGGGCGACGTGGACGCGCTGGCCGAGGCAGCGCTGTCTGAGTTCGGCTATGTCGACATCGTCGTCAACAGCGCCGGTGACGGCGGCCGTGGACTTGGCGTAGCCGACACCTATCCAGCTGAGCTGCGCCGCCTGATGACGATCTACGCCTTCAGCGCGGCGCGTCTCGCCCAGATCCTCCTTCCCCAGATGCGCGCCCGGCCCCGCGCCGACATCGTGATGATCTCGAGCTCCGAGCTTCGCGATCGGGCGGTCGGCGACGCCGGCTACCGGATGGCGATCGCCGCCCTGGAAGCGCTCGCCGTCGCGCTGGCCGACGAGGAGAGCCGCCACGGGGTCCGCGTCAACATCCTCGCCCCGGGCCTGGTGGCGACCGAGAACGGGCTCCGCCGCGCTCGTTCCGAACTCGGAACCGCGGATATCCCGACCCTCGAGGCGACTCATCCCCTGGGCAGGCTGCCCCGTCCCGCCGACCTCGCCCGCGTCGTGAGGTTCCTCGTCTCCGACGAAGCAGGTTTCGTGACCGGGCAGCGCATCGTCATCGGCGGTGGCGCTTATGCGCCGGTACTGGTGGGGACACCCGAGGCCGTCCGCATCTAGGTCGAGCCTTCTCGCAGCTCAGACGCGGCCCGGGCGCTCATAGAGCTCAACGTGATAGCCATCCGGGTCGATCAGGTAGACGGCTTTAGCACCTGCGTGGGGTCCTCCGGAGATCGTCACGGGGCCACCGCTGCGCGAGCTGAAACCGTGCGTGACCGCCCGCTCATGGACGGCCGCGGCGTCATCGACGTACACACAGAAGTGGCCGCCGCCATAGTCACACGGGCGAGCAGAGGCCGAGTGCTGCTCGATGCCTGAGAACTCGAAGAGCTCGACCATGACGTCGCTGTCGGGAACGCGCAGGAAAGCGACCTTGGCCTGACCGGGCGCGACATCGAAGTTCCAGATCTGCGATGCCTCAGGTCCGCCGGTGGGGCCGAGCGAGATAAGGTCGAACCCGAGCGCGTCCCGGTAGAAACGCAGCGCAGTTTCCATGTCTCGCACCGTCACGCTGGCGTGGAAGAACCCCGTTACGCGGCCAGGGGACCGTGCGCCGGCGGCCTGTGTGTCGGGTGTAGCGTTCATTCAGTAGCGCACCGTGTCGGCGAAGAAGGGCAGGCGCTTACCGAGTACGGCCTCGGCAGCAGTGATCCCCGAGCGCGCGGCCTTGTCGATCCCGATCCCGCGCGCTCGTGTCGTGTCTCCGGTCAACCACACGCCCTCGAGGCCGCGCACATACGTGTCAGGCCGGATCGACCCGACCAGGCCCGGCTTGCAGATCACCCCGTACGTGGTAACGAGATGCGGCTTCTTCCAGAGTGCGTGCTTGGCAGCCGGCAGCATCTCCTCGATGTCCAGCCACAGCTTCTTGAACATCGTGTCGTACCACTTGCGGTCGCCGAAGTGCTCTGTCGCGTCGAAGGCGGCGCCGAAGCAGGTCAGATACTCACCCGGAGGAGAGATGCTCGGGTCATAGCCGGTGAAGTTGAGGGTAAACCCCGGCATGCCGGTGCGGGGCGTAGCAAAGAACGACGCCATCTCGCGCTCGCTCGAGGCGATGACCGGCTCCTTTGCCGCGATCCAATAGCCGAGCCAACAGGCCTTGTTGCGGTTATTCGCGAGCAGCTTGATGCGCTGCTGGAGATCCCACGGTAGGACATCGTCATCGAACAGCTTGGGTAGATCCCAGACCGGAGCGTTGATAACGACCTCATCGGCCTCGATCAAGTCCGTCGGCTCGTCTCCGTTGCCCTTGCCGCGTAGCTGAACGCCCTTCACCTGACGATCCTCTACCACGACACGCTCGACCGTCTCCGGCTGAAGCACGGTTCCACCCATCGCCTTGAACGAGTCGGCCATCTCGTTCCACAGCTTCTCCCAACCCCCGATCGGCCAAAACGAGTAACCAGCGGTGCGCTTCTTCTCGTAATGCAGCTTGCGCGTGTAGAGGTTCTCAGAGGCCGAATGCTCCCACCACCGGAAGGTGATCTGCTCGAGCACGGAAATCGCCTCCCAGACCAAGAACACGCCCTCGTCGCTCGTGTACTGCCCCATCCATTCCCGCAGCGAAGCATGGTCCCAGTTATCCAGTTCGCTGTAATCGGTCCCCGTCACGGCCTCGATGCAGCGCTTCAATCCCTGCTTCGCCGAACCTCCGTAGAACTCTTGAATCGGCTTCCAGCCGTCGCGATCCCAGAACGGCATCGAATCGCTTCGCTCGCTGTGCTCCATCATGACGCCGATGTACTCACACGCCCTGGTGAGGCTGTCCCCGGGATCCTCGACCAGGTGCGACCCGAGACCGATCTCGTGCCCACGGTGACGATGAGACATGGCACGGCCTCCTAGATACGGATGTGCCTCCACGATCGCCACGCGCTTGCCCTCCTTGGCCAGCAACGAACCCGCGACCAAGCCCGCCGCACCAGCACCGATGACAACGACATCGAACTTCATCACTCTCCCCCTAGAACCGTCGTGGTGGCGTGCTGCGCGTATTGATCGCGGAGGATTCGCTTGTAGAGCTTGCCCGTCGGATGACGAGGAAGCTCGTCGACGAAATCGACCGAGCGCGGGCACTTGTATTTCGCCAGGCGGCCCTGGCAGAAGGCGATCAATTCTGCTTCGACTTCGACCAGTGGACGATCGCTGTCGACGATCTCGACAACCGCCTTCACCTCCTCCCCAAGCTCGTCGTGGGGGATCCCGAATACGGCGGCGTCGGCGACCAGCGGATGCTCGATCAGGGCGTTCTCGGCTTCCTGAGGATAGATGTTCACGCCGCCGGAGATGATCATGTCCACCCTACGGTCGGTCAGGTAGACGTAGCCATGCTCGTCGACATAACCCACGTCGCCGACCGTCGTCCAGCCGCTCTCGTTGCGGGCCTCGGCGGTCTTCTCGGGGGCGCTGTGGTACTCGAACTGCGGTCCCCCTTCTGACCACAGCGTCCCTGCTTCCCCAGGCGCGAGCTCGTTGCCCTCGTCATCGAGGACGTGCGGCGTACCCACCAGCGCCCGCCCCACCGAGCCTCGATGCGCGAGCCACTCCTCCGAGTCGATCGCGGTCAAGAGGTAGATCTCCGTGGCCGAGTAGTACTCGTAGACGATCGGCCCGAGCCAGTCGATCATGCGCGCCTTGATCTCCGCCGGGCAGGGGGCCGCGGCGTGGATCACGGCACGAAGCGATGACAGGTCCCAGCGCCGCCGCTCTTCCTCGGAGAGCCGGAGCAGGCGGACGAACATCGTCGGAACCATTTGCACGTGGGTCACGCCATACCGTTCGATGAGCGCCAGCGCTTGCGCTGGTTCGAACCTGTCCATCACGATGCTGGTGCCCCCGAGCCGCTGGACTGCCATGTTGAAGCGGAGCGGCGCGGAGTGATAGAGCGGCGCCGGCGAGAGGTAGACGGTGTCGGTGCCGAAGCCGTAGAGGCGCTCGAACAAAGGGACGATCGGCGGAGCAGTACCGATCGGATTCAGCGGCAGCTCCGTCTTGATCGCCTTTGGCCGTCCGGTCGTGCCCGAGGAGTACAGGAAGTCGACTCCTTCGGCCTCATCCTCGAGCGGGAACGGCGCCTGGGCCGACAGCAGGTCCTCGTAGTGCTCGGTCCCCGGGGTCACCTTGTCGACGACGATCGGCAAGGTGGGCATCTCGGCGCTCGCGCTCGCCGCGCGCGCGGCCCCGGCTGTCGCCAGGCTCGCGAAGAGAAGCCGCGCTCCCGAGTCCTGAAGTATGTAGTCGATCTCGTCGACGGTCAGGCGCGATGAGATCGCGGTGTAGCGCAAGCCCGCCCGCTGCGCCGCCCAGGCGAGCTCGAAGAATCGCACATGATTCTCCATCAGGATGGCGATGCAGCTCCCGCGTTCGGCACCGAGCGACCGCATCAGGCGAGCGGCGCGGCGCGACCGGTCCACCAACTCGCCGTAGGACACCGACTTTCCTGTCCCGGCCATGACATAGGCAGCCTTGTCGCGATCCTCCCCCGCGTGGTCGTCGAGAAAGCGATGGATGGACACGCCGGATTCCTCTGGCATCGCCCGCACGTTATCAAACAAACAGTTGATTGGTCGGACTCCTTACCAGCGGCACGCGGCGGGGATGGCGGGATGGTCAGGGGCCGCCGGATACTTCCGGTGGATCGGCTTGACGACCTCCTCGCCGAAGCGCTGGATCTGCTCGCGCGTCTTCTCCAGCGATGGGCCGGGAGTCAAGCGAGCGCAGATCACCACGTAGTCGACGCCGAACTCCTCGTGGTAGCGCTCGAGTTGCTCGACGCAGCGAGACGGCGTGCCCATGATCAGATGCGGCCCCACGCTCCGCGCGGTGATGTCGGCCTCGTCCTGAAAGTCCGGATGGTGGGTGAAGATCCCCTGGCGGTGATAGAAGCGAGCCTCACGCGCGAACAGGCTCCCGAACTCATCGGCGGCTTCTTCGAAGCTATCGGCTACCCAGCCGTCGCGCATGAGCACGATGAAGGGCTTCTTGCCCAGCTCGGTCGCACGCTCGCGGTAGGCGCTCGATTGCTCTTTCCAGACCGCGGGGTCGAGCGGAAGGGGATCGCATGTCCAGCACTCGGCGTACTCCGCGCAGCGTCGAATCGCGGCCATGACGGCGTTGCCGCCTCCCCAGATCGGCCAGCCGCCCTGCTGGTGCGGGGCGGGCGCCAGGAGACCCTGCTCGACCTGCCAATACTTGCCAGGGAAGTCGAAGCGCTCGCCCTTGAAGGCCTCCCTCCAGACGCGGATCGTTTCCTGGAAGCGCCCGAGCATGTGTTCCTGGGGGATTCCGAACTGTCCCCAGAAGAGCGGGAAGAAGCCACGGGAGATCGTCGTGAACAGCCGGCCACGAGAGAGGTTGTCGATCACCGAGAATTGCTCGGCCGCCTTCATCGGGTGAACGAGAGTGCCGATGAAGGTGAAGCTGCCGATGGCCACGCGCTCCGTCTCCCGCGCCAGGATCGTGAGCAGCTGCTCCGGACCTGGGAAGTAGCACTCTCTGCGCGCGTGACGGTCAGGGATCTGGATCGAGTGGAAGCCGGCCTGCTCGGCCAGGATCCCTTCCTCGATCATCGCCTCCATCGTCTCGTACGCGGGTGGTGTGCCGTCCGAGCTCGCGCCACCTTTGTGAACATCGATCAGGTAGCCGACTCTCACCCCGACAACACTCTATAACCACCGTTTGGTCGCACAGCTGGACGCGGACGTACCGACCGGCCGCCAATCAGTCGCCGGATTCGTACTTGAACGAGATCCCGAGCCGGACCCGGTAACCGGAGATCTGCCCGTTCTCGATCGTCACGTCCTGGCGAATGACCTCGGCGATCCGCAGCTCACGCACGGTCTTCCCGGCGGCCTCGACGGCATTGCGCGCGGCCGCCTCCCATGACTCACTGCTCGTCCCGATCACCTCGGTTACCCGATATACGCTCTCGCTCATACTCTCCGCCCTTTCCCGAACCTATTCACCAACCAATCGCTTGGTTGACCGTACCAGCGCTTGACCACGGCGTCAACAGCCGTGATGAGCTCGGAGTGAGGCTCAGATCGCCAGGCCGGCGTCGGCGCCGGCGTTGATCGCGTGGACGAAGTCGGCGGGCTGAGAGGCATCGCCGAGGATCACGACTTCCATCCCGTCGAGGTGTTCGGCGAGCTCATTCCCGCGTGGACGCCAGCCGAGGGCAAGCGCGACGAGCTCGGCGCCCACCTCGCCGATTGAGCCATCGGCACGCTCGTAGAGCACGCGGTCCTGCTCGATCATGACCACCTTGGCGCGGGTCAAGACGCGAACGCCGCGGTCCTTGAGGTGCCGGACGAGATGACGACGGGTGATCGGCTCGATCCCTTGGCCGATGGCTCCTCGCATTTCCAGGATTGCGACTTCGGCCGCGATCTCGACGAGTAGCTCAGCCGCCTCGCATCCGGTCGCGCTGCCTCCGACGACAGCTACGCGCTGGTCGGCGCGGACGGGGATCGCCCCCGTGATGAGCGCCTGGGCGTCGAATACGTTGGCGTTCGAGATACCGGGGATCGGTGGCACGAGCGGTTCCGCGCCGGTGGCGAGAACAACCACGTCGGGGTCCTCGGCGGCGACGGTCGCCGACGTCACCTCGACGCCCAGGTGCACGTCGACCTCGAGGTCACGCAGGGTTTGCGCCTGGAAGTCGCGAAAGCGCAAGACCTCACGCTTGCTAGGCGCGAGGCCTGCGACCTCGAGCTTGCCGCCGAGCTTTGGCCCACGCTCCCAGATCGACACATGGTGGCCGCGAATGCGTGCGATCCGCGCCGTCTCCATACCCGCGGGGCCAGAACCGACGACCATCACTCGCCGCTGGTGTTTAGGCGGGACGACCTCCCAGGTCAGGTCGCGCCCGACCTCGGGATTGACCGAGCATCGCGCGGGCTCGCCGCGCCCGACGAGATCCACGCAGGCATTGCAGGCGATGCACGGCCGCAGAGAGGCCTCGTCATGAGCCTCGACCTTGCGCGGCCAGTCGGGCTCGGCGATGAGCGCTCGGCCCAGGAGAATGAGGTCAGCATCCCCGTCGGCGATGACCTTGGCGGCGAGCGCCGGGTCATCGAGCCGACCGACTGCGATCACGGGCACGTTCACGGCCTCCTTGATCCGGGCGGCGAGATGGATCATGTGTCCCCGGGGAACGAACATCGGGGCCAGGGTCACGTGCAGGGTGTGCCAGGTGCCGGCGGAGACGCTGATCGCGGCGGCCCCGGCCTCCTCCATCCATCGCGCGACCTCGGTCGCTTCCTCGGGCCCGAAGCCCCCCGCCACGCAGTCGTCGCCGTTGATCCGCCAGATCAGCGGGTAGTCGTCGCTCGTGGCCTCGCGGATCGCCGTGGCGATCTCGAGGCTGAAGCGGGCTCGGTTGGCGAGCGTACCGCCGTACTCGTCCTCTCGCCGGTTCACGAGCGGCGAGAGGAAGTCCGACGGGAGATACCCGTGAGCGCCATGGACCTCGACGAAGTCGAAGCCCGCTTCGCGGGCGAGGACCGCCGCGCGTCCGTAGTCGGCGACGATCGAGGCGATCTCCGCTTGCGTCACCTCGTGCGGCGTGGTCGCGGCGGAATTGAGCGGAACCGGCGACGGCGCCACGCTCGGGCCGGCAACCACCTGGCGCCCTGGATGCATGAGCTGAACGCCGACCGTCACATCGTAGGGTCGCAGGGCCTCGACGAGACGGGTAAGACCGGCGAGGTACTGCCGGCCGTGGATCCCTGGCTCAGGGCCGATGGTATCGGGGGAAACCAGGCAACCTTCAACCGTGATCGTCCCGACGCCCCCTTGCGCTCGTCGCTTGTAATAGGCGATCGCCTCATCGGTGATGAAGCCTCCACGGTCGAGGCATGTCCCCATCGGCGCCATGATCACCCGGTTCTTCAGCACCAGTGTGCCGAGCTCGAATGGCTCGAAGAGAGCCTGGGTGCCGGCCGCCGAGAGCATGTTCGCGTACGGTAGCGTCGAGGGCGCGGCTAATCAACCAAGCGGTAGGTCAGTTCGCAAGGTAGAATCTCCCGCGCACGGCACGAGGATCGAGAGCGAGCGGGTATGCAGCTGTCCAATGAGAGCGTCCCACCGGCTGACCAGGTCACCACGCACCCTTCGATGCGCTGGCGCTCGGTCAGCGAGCTTGTCGATGCGCGAGCGGCGAGCACGCCTGACGCTCCGGCAGCCGCCTTTCCCACCGGCGAGAGCTCCTACGCCGAGCTCGCCGCCTCGAGCCTGGTCGCGGCCCGCAAGCTCAGGGCGGCGGGCGTGGGTCCCGGCGACCGCGTCGGAATCTTGCTGCGCGAGGCCTGTGAACCCTATGCCGCCCTCGGCCTTGGTGCCATGCGCCTCGGTGCGATGTGCGTGGCCATCAACGCCCGCAATAAAACGCACGAGCTGGCCTACGTTACCGAGCACGCGGGTTTGCGCGTGCTCCTTTCCTCCGCCGAGTTCGAGCCGCTCCTTGATGAAGCCGGGCTCCCGGACGGCTGCGTCAGGATCATCATCGGCGATCCGGAGTTCCACGCGGGTGCCGACCAGGTTTCACCCACAGAGGTAGCCGAGCTCGAAGGCGCCGTTGACCGCGACACGCCGGCCCTGCTGCTCTACACGTCCGGCAGCACGGCGAACCCGAAGGGCTGCCTGCACACTCACGGAACGATGCTCGCCGAGGGCTATAACTGCCTCGAGAGGCTCGAGCTCACTCCGGGTGATCGCTTCTGGACGCCGCTGGCGATGTTCCACGTTGGCGGCTGGCAAGTCCTGATGTCAGCGCTCGCGGCGGGCGCCTGCTTCAGCCATGCCGGGATGTTCGAGGCGGACAGCGCATTGGACCAGCTCGAGCGCGAGCGAGTGACAGTCGCCATGCCGGCCTTCGAGCTCATCTGGATGTCGGTCCTCGAGCATCCTCGCTTGTCCGAGACCGACCTGAGCGCGCTGCGCGTCGTCATGAACGTCGGCGTGCCGGAGCGCCTGCAGCACATGCAGGCGCTCCTCCCCCACGTCGTGCAGCTATCGATGATCGGCATGACGGAGTCCTGCGGTTCGATCTGCATGGGGTCGCCTGGCGACTCGCTGTACTCGCGCACACACACATCTGGACGTCCTCTGCCTGGGATGGAGGTGCGTGTCGTCGACCCAGAGACCGGCGAGGAGTGCCCGGCTGGCGTACCCGGGGAGCTGCTCTTCCGAGGCGTCACCCGGCTCGCCGAGTACTACCGCGACCCGCAGACGACGGCGAGCATGATCGACTCCGATGGCTGGCTCCACACGGGAGACCTGGTACGCCAGGACGAGGACGGCGCCATCGGCTTCGTCAATCGCCTGAAGGACATGCTCAAGGTTGGCGGTGAGAACGCTTCAGCAGCGGAAATCGAGGGCTATCTCATCAATCACCCCGCGGTCGCCGTGGCCGCCGTGGTCGGCGCGCCGGATTCCCGCTATGGCGAGGTCGCTGCCGCCTTCGTGAAGACCGTGCCCGGAATGGACGTCACTGAGCAGGAGCTCATCGACTACTGCGTCGGGCACATCGCGACCTACAAGGTTCCCCGCTACATCCGCTTCGTGGACGACTATCCGACCACCGCCACCCAGAAGATCAAGAAGTTCGAACTGCGCACGCGGATCGAGTGTGAGCTCCGCGATCGCGGCATCTCCGAGGCACCCAAGCTCGACAGCCGGCGCTCGGGCTCCTAACTCAGACCCATCAACCCGACTTCGAGCAGACGGTCGATGCTGTGCCGGAAGCGCTCGAGGTAGGGGTCATGCCGGCGCCCCTCGCGATGGCGCCTGAGGTTGTGGCCCTGGATCGCCGCGAGCTTGAAGCAGGCCAGGGCACGGAACCAATCGAGATCGTCAACCGCTCTCCCCGTCAGTTCCTCGTAGCGGGCGACCACGGCAGCGCCCTCCGGGGTTCCGCCTACTGGTTGCGCGAGGCCCCCGAAGGCCGAGGGGTCTGTGAAGAGAACGAGCCAACCGAGATCGGCTCGCGGATCGCCGAGCGACCAGATTTCCCAGTCGATGAGCGCCCGTATGACTCCGTCGTGCCGGAGCATGTTGCCAATGCGGAAGTCACCGTGGAGGAGTCCGAGGCGCGCGGCGCGCGGGGCGCGCGCCTCGAGGGCATGGGCGAGCGGCGCGGCTTTAGCCTCGAGATCCTGACCCGCTGATCTCGCCGTCGCCCGCCAGCGTGCAAGCTCATCGGCGGGGCTGCGCCTAGGCTCGCCGGCGCCCAGACCGAGCTCATCGGGGTCGGCGCGCGAGAGCTCGGCGAGGTTGACGACGGCCTGTTCCCACAGACCTGCGATCACATCCGGTGGCTCAGGGAGACCGCCTTCGGAGAGCAACGGCTCATCGCCCCGCCCGTCGATGTGCTCCATCGCGAAGAACGGCGGCGCGCCCGCGTCAGAGAAGTAGACCTCGGGCACCTCCAGGCCTCCCCAGTCGTGCAATGCCTGAATGACGCGCGCCTGGCGGAGCACATCGTGGCGGCCGACTGGCTCGCGGCCCTCCGGGGCCGACTTGACGACGATCAGGCGCTCGGATCCGTCAGCGACCGAGAGGGCCGCCACCCAAGTCAGCCCGGAATGGCCGCCTGCCAGCGGGGCCAGCTCAGCGAGGCGGCTGGCGCCGAAGCGCCGGCGTGCCGCTGAGGCAATCCGCGAGTGGAGATCTGTCGTAGCGGACACGATCACGCCAATGCCAAGTGTACCCACGCTCGCCAACCGAGCGTTTGGTAGCTACTTGGCTGATGACGCGATAGGTTTAGGCCACCTGTGGAAGCGCCTGTCCCATGCCCGGCACCGCCGCTCACGGTGCGCGTCGGTGTCGGCATCAATCCGTTCGCCACTGACGGCTTGACCGACGGGAGCTTCTGGGCCGCCGTTCAGGCCATGGAGGAGCTCGGCTTTGACTCGATCTGGCTCAGCGACACTGCCACGCTCTCGGGTCTGGCGCCCATACCGGCGCTTGCGGCCATCGCGGCCCGGACCGAGCGGCTGAAGCTCGGAACCAGCGTCCTTGTCATGCCTCCACGCAATCCGGTACTCCTCGCCCGCGAGCTGGCCACGGTCGACGCAATCTCGGGCGGTCGCCTGCTCCCGGCAGGCGGGCTTGGAATCGACACGGCCGCCGAACTCGAGGCGATGGGCATCGCCCGCGAAGAGCGCGTCGCTCGTCTCGAGGAGTCGATCGGGCTGATCAAGGCCCTGTGGGCCGGAGCGCCGGTCACCCTGCGCGGGCGTTTCTGGTCCGTGAGCGAACTGACGCTCAACCCGCGACCGACGCGGCCCAAGCTCGAGTTCTGGCTCGGCGGACGGGTGCCCGCCGCTCTACGCCGGGTCGGCCGGATCGCCGACGGCTGGCTTGCCTCCTTTGTCAGCCCCGACGAGTTTCCGGCCATGTCCGAGCAAATCCGTGGCGCCGCAGCGAGCGCCGGACGCGCGATCGACGAGGACCATTACGGCGCGGTCGTGTTCGCCGCCCCCTCCCCGGACGAGCTGCCCCCGGGCGCGATGGCGCGGATCCATCGGCGTCCCGATCTCGCGCGCGAGGACTGCATCGCCTTCGGTACAGACGAGCTCCGCGATCTCCTCGAGCGCTTTCGCGCCGCCGGGGCGTCGAAGTTCGTCGTCATCCCGGTCGCGCGCGACCCCGTCGACTGGCTCGGCGAGCTCCACGCCGGCGCGGTCGCCCCCATCGAGGCCGCCGGCTGAAGTCGCCTCCAGAACCGCCGAGAAGTGTTCGACCGCTCTGCGTCAGGCGCGCTCGAACCAGAGCTGCAGCGAACTGGGGGCGCGGAAGTACAGGCTCGGCGAGTGCTTGAAATCGTTCTTGCCCTCGGCCAAGCGGATGTCCTTGAGACGCGTGAACAGCTGCTCGAACGAGATCCGTCCCTCGAGTCGTGAGATCGGCGCACCGATGCAGAAGTGGGGGCCGTGGCCGAAACCGACGTGCTTCTCGACGTTCGTCCGCCGGACGTCGAAGTCGGCTGGGCAGCTGAATCTCTCAGGATCGCGGTTGGCCGCGGAGTAGAGGATGAGAAGACAGGATCCCCGGGGAATCTTCACTCCACCGAGCTCGGTGTCGACGACCGCGTAGCGCGGCTGATACTGGGCCGGCGACTCCAGGCGGATCACCTCTTCGACCATGCGCGGGATCAGCGAGAAGTCGTTCTGCACGAGCTCCATCTGATCAGGGTGCCGCAGCAGCAGCGACATCGCGCTCGCCGCCATGTGCGCGGTCGTCGTGATGCCGCCGGCTAGCAGCACATTGGCTTCTACGGCCAGGTATTCGATGTTCGGAGCGCCGCCGCTCGCTTCGGTGTGGTTCGCGATCACCTCGCTGAGAACGTCATCGCCAGGCCGCTCGAGCTTCTCGAGGACCTTCGCGCGCAGGTACTCGACGAGCTTCGCGCCGTTGGCCTCCTGCCGCTCCTGGCGCTCGATCGGGTGGTAGCGAACCGCCTGCGCCTCGAATGTCCCGACGAGGTGCTCGAGCCAGCTTGCGTCCTCGCGCGGAAGCCCGAGCAGCCTGCACGTCACGAGCAACGAGAGCGGATTGGCGAACGCGGTCACGAACTCCATCTCGCCATGGTCGATGAAGCCATCGATGAGCCCGTCGACGACCTCTCTGACGATGGGCTCGAGTCCACGGATCTTGGCCGGGGTGAACGACCGGTAGATGAGCTTTCGCAGCGGAGTGTGATCGGGCGGATCCTTGGCGATCATCGTCTCCGACCATCCCGGCGACCACGGTGCGTCCGCCGGATAGCTCGAGAAGATCTCCGAATGCGAGGTCACGAAGGTCAGGTCCTCGTGACGGGTGACGAGGAACTCCTCGCGGCCCGGCACCTTGTAGACAGGGCTTTCCGCGCGCAGGCGATCGAACATCGGGAAAGGACATTCCGCGTGCTCGAACGACGGATACACGGGGGCAAAATCGGAACCCGACGCCGGGGATTGGACTGTGGACACTCGCTCGCCTCCCTTTCCAGTACGGCCTGCCAGGTCAGCGACGACGCGCGAGTGGCACGCCGCTGGCACTTTGACCAAACGGCTGTTTGGTTCCGCGATCATAGCGTGGTCGCCGACGAGACCGGTAGATGCCCCCAACGGGACCTCTAAGCGCTTTCTAAATCCACCAAGCGGTCGTTTGCTTTTTGAAAGTCCGTCCACTATCCTGCTCGCCATGCTCAACCCGCCTTGCCGCCGGGAATCGCACGCGTCAGCGGCAACAGCGCGATGACGCCACAAGTGATAGCTGGCCAATCGGAAGTCCCCGCCGGCGACGCCCAAGGCCATCCGGCGCTTCGCCTCGAGCACCTGTCGAAGACGTTCCCGGGGACTCGAGCTTTGATCGACGCCTCGATCGACGCCTACCGCGGCGAGGTTCTGGCCCTGCTCGGGCACAACGGGTCGGGGAAGTCGACGCTCATCAAGGTTCTCGCCGGGTTCCATCAGCCTGACCCGGGCGCCGCCGCCTGGGTCGACGAGGAACCCATCCGCCTCGGTGACCCCGACGCCGCCAAGAACCATGGCCTTCGCTTCGTCCACCAGGACCTCGGCCTGATCAGAGAGCTCAACGCGGTGGACAACGTCGCCCTCACAATCGGCTACGTCCGGACGCGTTCGGGCCGGGTCGACCAGAGCAGGCAGAAAGCGAGAACCTCCGAGCTCCTCGGTCGCTTCGGCGTCGAGCTCGATGTGACACAGCCCCTCGGCGACGCGTCACCAGTGGAACGGACATCGGTTGCCATCGCGCGTGCGATGTGGGACTGGGATCTGGGCCCTCGCATCCTGGTTCTCGACGAGCCGACCGCCTCGCTGCCCTCGCGCGAGGTATCGCGGCTCTTCGACGTGATTCGTGAGGTCCGCACGGCTGGTCATGCCGTGATCTACGTCTCGCACCGGATGGAGGAGATCTTCGACATCGCGGACCGTGTGCTCGTTCTCCGCACCGGCCGCGTCGTTGGACGCGGCATGGTCAACGACCGAACGCCGGCTGAGCTGGCATCGCTGATCGCTGGGCACGCGATGTCAGACGACGCGCCGCAAGAGCGCGCCTCCGGTAACGGCGAGCTCGCACTGCAGATCCGCTCCCTGCGCGGGCGGTTCCTCGACGGCGTCGACCTCGACCTGCACCGGGGAGAGATCCTCGGCGTTGCCGGTCTGCTGGGGTCGGGTCGCGACGAATTGCCCTACGCGGTCGCCGGTGCGGTGCGGTCCGAGAGCGACGGACCGTGGCAGCTGGGTGACCGGAAGATCGAGCCGCCTACGACGGTCACCGCGCCGGCGCTGGGGATCGCGTTCGTGCCCGCCGAGCGAGATCGCGAAGGACTGATCCCCGAGTTCACGGTTGCCGAGAACCTCACCCTGGGCGCGCTTCCAGAACTGCGCGAACGCGGCGGGTTCCTGAGGCCACGGCGGGAGTCCGCCCAGGCGCGCCGGTGGCTCGCTGAGATCGGCATCGACGAGGCGACCGCGGACCGTCCGGTCACGTCGCTCTCGGGCGGGAACAAGCAGCGCGTGCTCATGGCCCGGTGCCTCTATACCAATCCAACCCTGCTGGTCCTGGCCGAGCCAACTGCCGGGGTCGACGTCGGGGCACGGCAAGCGCTCTATGACCTGTTGCGCGAACGAGCAGAGAAGGGTCTGAGCATCCTCCTCTGCTCCTCGGATACTCAGGATCTCGTCGGTGTATGTGACCGCGTCCTGGTGATGACTAATGGGCGGATCGCAGATCAGATGACTGGGAGAGATATCAACGCCGAACGGATCGTATCCGTCATGGAGAGGGTCAGATGAGTCAGATTGTCAAGGACAAGAGCTCGGCGGTGACGCGTGAGGAGCCGTCCCCCCGCGGTACGCCTTCCGCTCCATCAGCCCTGGATCGGGTCCTACGTGCCAGTCGCGTGCAGAAGATCGGCGCGGTCTACGTCCTCTTCGTGATCGTCGTGATCTTCAGCGTCTGGAAGCCAAGCCTCTTCCCGAACTGGACAACCGCGAAGTCGGTGGTGAATGAGAACGCGATCGCGGCGCTGGCCGCGATGGCGATCATCGTGCCGCTATGCACCGGCACCTTCGACCTGTCGATCGGCAACGTCATGGCGCTCGTGAGCGTCTCCCTCGCCTGGCTGATCGTCCAGCATGGGGTGGGCATCGGACTGGCCATCGTCATCGTCCTGGGGATGGCCCTCCTCGTCGGCGTCTTCAACGCCTTCATCGTCGTCGTGCTCGGCATCGACTCGTTCATCGCCACGCTCGGCTCAGGTGCCGTCCTCCAGGCGATCAATTATCTGATCAGCAAGGACGAGACGGTTACCAATCCCCATATGAGCTCCGCCTTCGGCAGCATCGCGCAGTCGAGCGTCGGCGGCATCCAGGTTCCCGTCTTCGTCGTAGTCGCAATCGCACTCGGGCTATGGTGGCTGCTGGAACACACCGTGACCGGAAGGCGGCTTTACGCCATCGGATTCAACGAAGAGGCTTCCCGCCTGGCCGGCGTGCGAACGAAGCGACTGCGCTTCATGGGCCTGATGATCTCGGCGACGTTGGCCGGCATCGCCGGGGTAATGCTCACCTCACAGATCGGCAGCGGCTCGCCGGACGTCGGTCCCGCCTACCTCCTCGATGCCTTCGCGGCCGCCTTCCTCGGCGCGACACAGATCCGTGCCGGGCGATTCAACGCCGCCGGCACGCTGATCGCGGTGTTGGTCCTCGGCGTCGGCACGACCGGCCTGACCATCGTCGGGGCGCAGGCATGGGCTCTCAGCCTTTACACGGGCGTGGTTCTCATCATCGCGCTGGCGCTGACGCGGATCGAACGTCGCCAAGTGCAAACCGGCCACGCTGCGTAGAGACGGCGCCGGCCCATCGCCGGCGATCCACCAATACCGGTCCCACGCACCTCACACAGGAGAGAGTCGATGCACCTCAGGAAACTTGCGTCCAGTGCGGCGCTCGTCGTCTTCGCTGCTCTGTTCGTCGCAGCATGCGGCAGTAGCAGCAGTACTACAAGCACCTCGAACGTGACCGCGGCGTCCTCTCCCGGGTACGCCCAGGCCAAAGCGGACTTCGCCAAGTTCATGACCGCTCAAGGACTACAGGGACTTCCCAAGATCGGCAAGCCGATCCCGACGGGCAAGAACATCGATTTCGTCATCTGCGGGCCTGCTGAGTGCGTCCCACCCTCGACTGATTTCACCCAGGCGGCAACGATCCTCGGGTGGCACGTCAAGGTAATCAACGGTGGGATCGACCCGGCCAAGAACCAGGCGGCCATGGCCCAGACGGTCCGGGACCACCCCGATGCAGTCATCTTCGAGGGCCTCGACTCCGCCGTCTTCAAGCCGCAGCTGGCCGCGCTGAAGGCGGCGCACATCCCGGTTATCGCCTGGCAGACCACCGATATCCCCAACCCGCCTGACTTCCTCGTGATTCCGCCCGCTACCAACGAGCACTACAAGCTCATTACCAAGATGGCGGCAGCCGCCGCAATGGTCGCGGCCAACGGAAAGCCCAATGTCGGCGCGGTAATCATCCCCGCCTTTCCCATCACCAACGTCCTGGCGGCCGATTTCAAAGCTGCCTACAAGACCTACTGCCCCTCCTGCAAGCTGACCTTCTACGACATGCCGGTTGCCTCGCTCGGCGTCGATGCCACCGCCCGCGCCGTCAACTTCGTACGCGCGAACCCCGGCATCAACGTGCTCGTCATGGACGGTCAGGACTCCGTGTCCCTCGGCCTGAAGGCCCAGCTCGCGGCCGCAGGGCTATCAAACATAAAGGACATCGGGGTCTACCCGGGCACGGGCAACCTTCCGAACCTGGCCAGCGGCGCCGAGTTCGCGCTCATTCCGGATCCGTTCGTGGAGATGGGATTCCTCGATGCTGACGCGCTGGCGCGCCTCTTCACCGGGCAGTCGCCACTACCCGATATGCAGACGACGACGCCGGCTGTGATCTGGACCAGCAGCAACCTGCCGTCGGCGACGACCCAGGCACCGACTGTGGCCAACTATCTCGCGACCTTCAAGGCGCTGTGGGCGAAGTAAGCATTCCCTGAGACCTGGACCGATCCGACGTCCTTCGGCCGCAACTCGTTTTGCTACGAGTTGCGGCCGAACCGTTTCCGCTAAGCGCTCTCCGAGACCGGAATGATCGGAAGGATGATGCGAGATGGCCTGAGGGCGTCGTGGTAGATGCGCTGCCGGGCAAGCCCGCCGGTGGTCGCCCTCAGCGGGTCTTCCTCGGTATTGAAGTTCCGGGCGTATTTGGGGAAACTCGCGCTCGCGATCTCGACGCGAATGCGGTGCCCGGCTTTGAAGAGGTTACTCGTGGCCCAGAGGTCGATCTCGAGTTCCATGATCTCGTCAGGCTCGACAAAGGTGGGATCCGTCGTGGACTCGCGGTATCGGGCTCGCACGATTCCCTCGCACAGGTTCTGAGCGAACCCGTCCGGGTGCACATCCACGAGCTTGGCGGTGAAGTCGGTGTCGCGGGCGCTCGTGGAGGCGTAGAGGACGACGCGGACCGGACCGGTGACTTCAATCGGAGTATCGAGCTGATACGTCGAAAAGACGAGCACATCTCGTCGTTCCTCGATCTGACCTTGATCAAAGGCCCCGGCCGGAGTGTCAATCGGCCAGCAGCACATGCAGCCGCCTCGCGTCGGCGTGGGATCCCAGGGATCGTAGACGTAGGTGTCGCTGGCCTCGTCATCCGGAGGCATCTCGAGCGCGAGCCGGCCGTCGCCGTGACGGGTGTTGGCGTCACCGGCGCCGCGGAAAAAGTATTCGGTCCAGCTTGTGCGCTCGAGCGGCCACTCGTGCTCATCTCGCCAGGCATTTGCGCCCATGACGAAAAGGCGCACGGGCGGCTCGCTCATGATGCCGTCGTCGATGCCTTTGAGCCAATAATCGAACCAGCGCAGCTGGACGCTATCCCAATCGATACTCGCCGCCGCGCCGAACTCGACGTCGCCCGAGCGCGTGGGAAACGGCGGGGCCCAATGGATCCACGGGCCCAGGGTGAGTCGCTGATTCGCGCGTGCGAGCTCGCTACCCCCTCGGCTGCGCATGCCCGCGAAATTCTGCAGCGTCCCGTCCAAGAAGACGTCGTACCAGCCGGCCATGTGATGTACGGGGACGGTGACCTTGTCATATCGCGCCTCGGTGTCGAGGTCACGCCAGTAGGAGTCGTAGGTCGGATGCTCCATCCAGTCGTCATAGGAAGGGAACATCGGTGCGACCTCGGGGAAGTCGGCCACCGGGAGCCGGCCGAACACCGCCCCCATGTCTCCGACGCCTTCGACGAGCCGTCCCAGTGCTGCCGCTCGCTCCCCCTCGGGCAGGCGCTGCACCGATCCGAAGGAGAGGAAGGTGAGGGCCCAGCTCTTGCAGAACGCGAGCTCGAGGACGCCTGAGCGGTAGGTCCAGTTCCTAAAGAAGCTGGACGCCGTCATGCCGGGAAAGATGCAGACCAGGTGAGGCGGAGCCTTTACCGCCGCCAGCCACTGCACGGCACCCACGTAGGAGATCCCGTACAGACCGACCCTTCCGTTGGCCCACGGCTGAGCGGCCGCCCACTCGACGCTGTCGTAGCCGTCATCGCCCGAGTCGAGGAAGACCCGGAAGTCTCCCTCTGATTCGTATCGTCCCCGTTCGTCTTGGATCACGACCGCGTATCCATTGCTGGCAGCACGGATCGGGTCTAGGAGACCGGGCCCGACGGGAGTCACCGGCGGCGGCTGGATGGCCCCTTTGTTGTACGCGCACCGCTGCAAGAGGACCGGATGACGTCCGTCGCCGGCAGGGCGGTAGACGTCGGCGCGAAGGATCGTCCCGTCTCTCATGGGGACGTCAACGTCCCTGTCAACGACCAGCTCCACGATGCCGCCCTTCGTCGGATTTATGGAGTCCCCGGGTGCGCGTGAAAGCTACCAATCGATCGGTAGGCTGTCAACCGTCGCAGGTGGCGGCCGTAACTCGCCGTGTCCGTGGTCAGAGCACGTTAGGACTACGTTGGATCTACCAAGCGGTCGTTTGCTTTTTGCGCGCCCCCGGGCTACGCTTCTCAATGGCGCTCGTTCGAGCCAGAACCGGCGCCGCAGAGGAGACGGGACGTGGCACATGCCCGAAGTCGTGATCACTGATCTAAGGGCCCGCCGGGGCGAGCGGTTCACAGGCGCATGCCGGCTGGATGCCTATATCTCGATGTAAGCGCGCCGTGTATAACGACCCCCACACAGGAGGAGAGACTCGATGCGACTAAGGCGATGCGTGTTCAGCGCGCCGCTCTTCGTTTGCGCTGCTCTGTTGATCGCAGCATGCGGCAGCAGCAGCAACACTACGAGTAGCAGTAGCCAGAGCAGTAACAGTTCCGGCTCGAGCTCGAGCGGAACGTCGAGCGCCGGCTACACCCAAGCACAAGCCGACTTCAAGACGTTCCAGACAGCCCAAGGCCTGCAGGGGCTGACCCCTGTCGGCAAGCCGATTCCGAGCGGCAAGACTATCGACTTCGTCGTCTGCGGCCCGGCGGAATGCCTGTCGCCCTCGACCGACTTCACGAAGGCGGCAACCACGCTCGGCTGGCACGTCAAGGTCATCAACGGCGGGTTGGACCCGGCCTCTAACCAAGCGGCGATGACGCAGGCGGTCCGAGACCATCCCGACGCCGTCATCTTCGAAGGGTTGGACTCTGCGGTCTTCCAGCCGCAGCTTGCGCAGCTCCAGGCAGCGAAGATCCCGGTCATTGCCTGGCAGACGACGGATACGCCACATCCGCCGAACTTCCTCGTGATCCCCGGCCCGACGCACTATGACCTGGTCACGAAGATGATGGCGGCGGCGGCGATGGTCGCTACCAACGGCAAGCCGGACGTCGGGTTCGTCTCGGTGCCGGCCTTTCCGATCTATCCGAAGATGATCGACCCGAAGTTCAAGGCGGCGATGAAGGCCTACTGCCCGACCTGCCAGATCCACGAGTACCCAATGCCCGCGACGGCGCTGGGAAAGAACGCTACGTCACTTGCGGTCAACTTCGCGCGCTCAAATTCGGGCATCAACGTCCTCGTCATGGACCAGGACTCAGTGTCGCTGGGTATCGGAGCCCAGCTGAAGAGCGCTGGCCTCGGTAGCGTCAAGGACATCGGTCTGTACCCCAGTTCGGCGAATCTGCCGAATCTGACCGATGGCTCCGAATTCGCGTTGATTCCGGATCCATTCCTCGAGATGGCGTATCTGGACGCCGACGCACTGTCTCGGATTTTCACGGGTCAGTCGCCCGTGCAGGACATGACCACGACAGCGCCGGCGGCGATCTGGACGAAGAGCAACGTTCCCTCCACGACGACCCTGGCCCCCACCCTCTCGACCTACCAGTCGGTGTTCGCGAAGCTGTGGGGTAAGTAGCAGCGGACTCTCTCGGGGCCGGGCTTCCCCAGGGAAGCCCGGTGCCGAGAGCGGGGCTCGGCCGGCGGAGGGTGCGTTACCCCGCCGGTCCGACTCCCGGGTGGGGCCAGAGCCCCGGATGCCCGAACGTCGCCTGAGGCCTGAAGCCGAACTCCTCGTCGAACTCACGTGGCGCGGCAAAGACCTCGAGCGAGATGCCGTCGGCGTCCGTGATGTAAGTGCCGCCGGAAGGGGGCGGTGGGAGCTCGCTGTGGTTTGCCTCGTGGCCGTTGGCGGCCAGGCGCGCGATCAGCTCCTCGAGCGAGTCGCGGTCGCGCAACCCGATGGCGATGTTCATGAAGCCCTGGTCGCTGAGTCGGTAGCCGGGAGGCTTGGGGCGACCCACCGGTTCTTCATACTCCACGACCTCGAGATAGATGTCTCCTCCCCGGGCGACGAAGCTCTTGCGCCGCGCTCCCTCGAGGCCCCAGAGCGCCTCGAGCTCGGGGGGATGGAGGACGGTCTCGGGTTCGGCGACGAGCCCGACCGTGTCCACATAGAGAGTGCGCGCCCGGTCCAGGTCGGGTACGGAAACGGCCGCGTAGACCACGGCGGGAACGAGGTCATAGTGGCGGGGCCGGATACCACCGGGCAGCTCCCGCCCCTCCTCCATGACCTCGACGACGACCCCTACCTCGGGATCGCGAAAGCACACGCGACGGAGTCCGCCGCAGCTCATCGGCTCGGTCATCGGTTCGACGCCCAGACGGTCAAGACGAGCCAGGGCATCGTCGAAGTCGGGGACCGCCAGACCCCAGCGCACCCAGCCATGATCGCTTGCCCGCCAATCGTCGGGGATCGGCCTCTGGCGAGGCTGGGTGTGGTTGAAGAACTCGAGCTGGAAGTAGTCTTGGCGACCGACCAGCCACCAGAGGATGGTCTCGGCTTCGGTGCCCAGACCCTGCACGCGCGCCAGCCACTCGCCCCAGAAGGTTCTCCCGCCGGCGTCGGCAAAGCCAAATGCCTCGCAGTAGAGCCGCACGCTCCGAGTCAGGGCGCTGCTGCACAGGGCGACCTGGATGATCTTCGGCGCCGGCGTGGCAGCCCGCATGCTCAGCCGGCCTGGAGCCGAGCGCTCACCGTCTCGAGCCGGGTGGCTACTGCCTCGAACTCATCCCTGATCTGCCCCGGCACGAGCACCCCCGCGGCGTCGGCCCAGGCACCGAGATCCATGATCTCGCTCAGATGCTCGCCGATGTCCTCGGCCGCAGCGGGCTCCGAGGTGGCGCTCATCCAGCCTCGCGAGAGCGCGAACACCACTCGGGCGTAGCGCCCCCCGAGCGCTGACAGGCACTCGCCGGTCACTTTGCACGCCGGACTGGCCAGGAACACCACGAGCGGGACCACGTGCTCCGGGCGGAAGCGGCTGTCGACCGCCGCGAACGCGGCCTGGAATCGCTCGTCCTCTCCGAATCCTGGAATCGGCTCATCGTCCATGATCGTGGTCGCGGCGTTGGGCAGGACGGCGTTGACCAAGATCTTATGCTCGGCACCTTCCAGGGCCAGGGTCCTCGTCAATCCGATCACGCCCGCCTTGGCCGTCGCGTAGTTGCTCAGACCGGCCATTCCGAAGGAGGTATTCGAGCTGACGTTGACGATACGTCCATACCCCTGCTCGCGCATCGCCGTGAACGCGCGCTGTGTGACGTGGAAGACCCCCCGAAGGTGGACGTCGAAGATGGCGTCGATCTGCGCCTCGGTGAGCTCTTCGAAGTAGGCGTTGCGGAGCATGCCGGCATTGTTGATGAGCACGTCAAGCCGTCCGAAGCGATCGAGCGCGTCGGCGATGATCGCCGCCGCCTCGTCCCGCGTCGCGACCGAGTGCGCTGACGCGATGGCCGTGCCTCCGCCGGCTTCGATCGTGGCCACGACCTGATCCGCGCCCGACTCGGGGAGGTCGTTGACGACGACCTTCGCACCACGGGCCGCGAGCTCGCGCGCGTACGCCCGCCCTAAGCCACGGGCGGCTCCGGTGACGACGGCCACCTGGCCCGATAGGCAGATCTGCTCCATGGCGTTCCCCTTCTCGGTTGGAATGGCGCCAGGCTAGCTCGGCCTCCACCGAGCGTCAACCAATCACTTGGTTGAAGTTCTAAGATCGCCAGGTCCATCTCGCCGAGGAGGCCTACCCTGCCCACGGATCAGCTCCATCACACCGGCGTGCTCGTGTCCGACCTCGACCGCGCCGCCAGCTTCTACCTGGACGCGTTCGAAGGGAGGTGGCTGTTCAAACCAGCGGTCAACTCCGGAGAGAGCGCGCAATACGTCTACGGGGGGCCGCCGGACGTGGCCTTCAAGTTCTGCTACATCGGCTTTCGCTCCGGTGCGGTCGAGCTCACGCAGTTCCTCGGCGCGGCACCGGATTGGGCGCGGCTGCCCACTCGTGTCCGCATGCCCCATTTTGCGCTCGTGGTCGACGATGTCCCGGACACGGTCGGGCGGGTGGAGCTCGCCGGCGGGCGGGCGCTGTGGCCGGAACCGATCAGCTGGGGCGGCGCGACCGTGATGTACGTCGCCGACCCCGACGGTAACGCGATCGAACTCTTCGACGTCTCGCTCGAGGAGATCGTCCGGCGCACGATCGAGATGTTCCCGGAGTCGGCGCCATGACCAGCGGTCGCGACATCACGACATAGGCGAGACGCGGGCGCCTTGACCACGCCTCTCCAGGGACCCTATACTCGAGACGAAATCAACCAATCGGTAGGTGGCTAGTCCACTCGGCTGGAGAGACTAATGGGTTATTTCTGCGGTATTGACATCGGAGGAACTTTCACGGACTGCGTGGTCCTCGACGAGGGCGGCAACATCACGCTGGCCAAAGTCTCCTCGACACCGCCGGACTTCGCGGTGGGTTTTCTCGATTCCCTCGAAGCTGTGGCCGGGCGCCTCGGCCTCACGGTCGAGGACTTTCTCAGCCGGACCGACATGCTCCTGCACGGTACGACGGTGGGCACGAACGTCCTCGTTCAGATGAATGGGGCGCGAACGGGCCTGATCACCACGAAGGGCCACGGCGACGCGCTCATCATCATGCGCTCGGCCGGCCGCTCAGCCGGGCTGACGATCGAGGAGCTGCTGCACGTCTCCCACCATCGCAAGCCGGACCCGATCGTTCCCCGTGGCCGCATCAAGGAAGTGTCCGAGCGCACCGATTGGGCTGGCGACGTCGTGCTCGAGCTCAACGAGGACGAGGCGCGCAAGGCGATCCACGAGCTCGTGGCCGACGGCGTGGAGGCGATCGCGATCAGCTTCCTGTGGGGCTTCGTCAACACCAGCCACGAGGTCCGCGTCAAGGAGCTGGTACGAGAGATCGCGCCCGACGTGACGATCAGCTGTGCGCACGAATTGATCGCCAAGCCCGGAGAGTACGAGCGGACCGCCGCGGCGGCCATCAATGCGTTCATCGGCCCCGCCACCTCGAGCTACATCAAGGAAGTCGACCGTGCCACGCAGGCACGCGGTTATCGCAACCCCCTCCTCATCATGCAGGCGGCCGGCGGCGTGGTTCGAGCGGCCGAGGCGAGCGAGCACCCGCTGTTCACGATCGCGTCCGGCCCCGTCGGGGGCGTCGCCGGGGCCGTCTACCTGGCCGGCCTCCTCGGGCACAGCAACGTCATCGCCGCGGACATGGGCGGCACCTCGTTCGACGTGGGCATCGTCGTCGACGGCGAGCCGGTCAGCTCCTCGGAGACGATCATCAACCAGTACACGTTCTTCATGCCGAGGCTCGATATCGAGTCCATCGGGTCGGGGGGCGGGTCGTTGGTGTGGGTCGACGAGCACACGTCGACGTTGCGCGTCGGACCGCGGAGCGCCGGCGCCATGCCGGGACCGGTGTGCTACAGCCGGGGCGGGAGCGAGCCGACAGTCACCGACTGCGATGCGATCCTCGGGCGCTACAACCCCGACAACTTCCTCGGAGGCGAGCTCAAGCTCGACGCCGAGGCGGCGCATCGCGCTGTCGAGCGCGTGAGCGCGCAGCTGGGCATGGATCCGATCGACGCTGCCGACGGGGCGTTGCGGATCGTCGAATCGCACATGGCCGATCTCATGCGACAGATGACGGTCGAGCGGGGGCGTGATCCACGCGACTTCGTCATCTACTCCTTCGGTGGCGCCGGCGCCGCTCACGCCGTCGCCTTCGCCCGCGAGCTCGGCGTCCCCCGCGTGGTCGTGCCCCTCGGCGACCTCGCATCGACGTGGTCGGCTCTGGGCGTCATGTCCTCCGACGTGCTCCACGTCTACGAGCATTCAGAGCTCATGCTCAGCCCCTTCTCGCACCAGCGTATGAACGAGATCTACGGGACGCTCGAGGACCGCGCCCGGACGCAGCTACGCGGCGAGGGTTTCGATGACGACGACATCGAACTGAGCCGGATCGCCGAGATGAAGTTCTCGCTTCAGATCCACCAGGTAGAGGTTCCCGTCCCCGCCGGCGAGCTCACCGACCGGGATGCCGCGGAGCAGATCGACCGCTTCGTCGAGCGCTACGAGCAGATCTACGGCGAGGGCTCGGGATTCCCGGGCGCGGGCACCCAGATCGGGCTCTACAAGCTGCTCGCTCGCGGCAAGGTCCGCAATCCCGCGCCGCCGAAGCTCGAGTCACGGGAGATGGCCCCGCCCACCAGCCGCGACGTCTACTGGCGAGATTTCCGCGAGTTCCGCGCGACGAACGTATACGAGGGACCCTCCCTCTCCCCCGGCTCGCACATCGATGGTCCCTCGATCATCGACTACCCGGACACCACCGTGGTCCTCCCGCTCGGCGCCTCGGCCGAAATCGATGAGCTTGGCAACGTCGTCATCGAGGTCGGAAACGAGCCGGCGCGCTCGGCCTCGGGGATCCACGCGGTCGCCGCCACATGACACTTACGCCTTCGAATCCGTTCAGGAGCCCGAATGTCCGCTGATACCGCACCCCAGATCGAGTGGAACGGCGACGTGTACCCGTACGTTCCACCTGCAGAGTTGGCGATCCACCCGTCGCTGAAGCTTCACGATGACACCGATGCCGAGACCGACCCGGTGACGCACGAGGTCCTCCGCCACGCGCTCTGGAATGTCAACGTCGAGCACGGCCAGTCGATCATCCGGACCTCGGGCTCCCCGATCACCGCCTACGGGCACGATTTCAACCCGGCCATCCTCGATGAGCGCGGCGGTTACGTGTTCTTCGGGAAGTACAACCTCTATCTGGCGGTGAGCAGCGCGACGGCGATTCAGTGGATGCTCGAGTACCGCTCAGAGTCCCCGGGGATCAACGACGGGGACATGTTCCTTACCAATGACCCGTGGATCGGGACGACGCACCAATCCGACGTCGTGGTGGCGTGCCCGGTGTTCATCGATGGTCGCCTGTTCTGCTGGGTGGCCAACGTCATGCACCAATGGGACCTCGGCGGTACCGCTCCGGGAGGCTTCAACCCGATGGCCGAGGACGTCTACTGGGAGGTTCCCTGCTTCCCGCCCATCAGGGTCGTCGAGGACGGCAAGTTGCGCCGCGATGTGGAGGAGCTCTACGTGCGGAACTCTCGCCTGCCGGATCTGGTGAAACTGGATCTGCGCTCGCAGATCACCGGTTGCAATGTCGCCCGCGAGCGCATCCTCAGCCTGGCCGAGCGCTACGGCGCCTCGACCCTGAAGGCGACCATGCGCAAGGTCCAGGACGACTCCGCGGCAGCGTTCTCGCGACGGCTGGAGAGCATCCCCGACGGCACCTGGACCGAGGAGGGATGGATGGAGGTCAAGCTCCCCGGCGACCGCGGCCTCTACCGAAACCGCGTGGTCCTGACCAAGCGCGACGACAAGCTCATCTTCTCGAACGCCGGCTCCGCACCGCAGCAAGGTGCCCTCAACGCGTGTTTGGCGGCGTGGAAGGGGGCAGTGATCAGCATGCTCGCCTCGACGATGCTCTTCGACCAGATGTTCGCGCTCGAAGGAGCGATGCGCAACTGCGAGTTCGAGGTCGAGCCGTCCACGATCAGCTGCGCGACGCGTCCCGCCGCCGTCTCCGGCGGCCCGCCCACTACCCTCCTGCACTCGATCGGGATGGCTGGGCTGGTCATCTCGAAGATGCTCTTCTCGTCCAGCGACCCGCGCCTGCGCGAGGAAGTGATGAGCTGCATGGGTGTGCTCGGGTACCCCGTGAGCGCGATCGCCGGTCTCGATCAGCGCGGGAACCAATACGCGTCGTTCTTGAACGATCCCGTGGGGGCAGCGCTGGCCGCGCTGCCGTGGCGCGATGGCCAGGACACGGGCGGCTGGCCCTGGGACCTGCAATCGACGATCCCCAACGTCGAGGACAACGAGCTCTTCTATCCGGTCCTCTACGTCTGGCGGCGCGAGCTCGCGAATTCCGGCGGCGCCGGGAAGTTCCGCGGCGGAAACGGCTGTGAGAACGCCATCATCGCTCACAAGACCGACCGCATCGACTGGGTGACGGTTGCAGCCGAGGTCGCCGTCCCGGGCCCCGGTCTGTTCGGCGGCTATCCGACGTCCACCAACTCCTACCTGCTCATCAAGGGCGCACAGGCTCGCGAGTACATGGCCCGGACCGGCGAGACACCGCTGCACCCTCACCAGCTCGAGGGTGAGGGCGAGTGGGTCGCCGCAAAATCGTTCGGGAAGTGCACTGAGGCCGAGGACATGTGGATCTTCAGCTGGGCGGGGGCCGGCGGGTACGGAGATCCCGTCGAGCGCGACCCTGAGGCGGTGCTCGCCGACGTGCGCGCCGGTCGCGTCACGGCCGCCTGGGGAGCCAAGGCCTACGGAGTCGTCATCGAGGGAACGGGCGAGGCCGCCGCCGTCGACGGGACGGCGACCGAGCGCCGCCGCCAGGAGATCATCGCCGAGCGCCTCGCGGAGGGCCGCCCATGGCAAGGCAACGGTGACGGAGAAGCGGGCAAGAACATCCCGCCCGACGATCAGGTGAGCGAGTACGTCGCCATCAAGGATGGCAAGTACTACGCGGACGGGGTCGAGCTCGGGAATGCCACAGGCAACTACAAGCTCGGGGCGCTGATCCGGGACCTCCCACTGGCCGAAGGCAATCCTGAAGTGCGAGATCCGGCCATCTACACCGACAATGCGGTCTGCTTTCGCCAGATCATCTGTCCGGAGACGGGACGCCTGCTCCAGACCGAGATCGTCGTCGACGGGGCGCCGCCGCAGTGGGACCTGCGACCCGGCCAGATCTGAGAGAGGTCGCCGATGCGCGTCGGCCTTTACTTCGACCTGCGTGATCCGCCACCGTGGCGCGTCGGCTGGCACAGAGTCCATGCGCGCGCCCTCGAGACCGCCGCGGAGGCCGACCGGCGGGGAGTCGGATCAATCTGGCTATCCGAACACCACTTCTTCGAAGACGGCTATCTCCCCCAGCCGCTGGTCTTCGCCGCCGCGGTGGCAGCGCGCACGCGACACGCTCGGATCGGGACGGCGGTGGTGCTCGCAGCTCTGCGTTCCGCGCTTGCGCTCGCCGAGGAGGCAGCCGTGGTGGACGTCGTCAGCGGCGGGCGCCTCGAGCTCGGGCTCGGCGCCGGGTATCGGATCCCCGAATACGAGGCGTTCGGCGTCGACGTGGCGGCCCGGTTCACGCTTCTCGAGGAACGCGGTCGGGAGGTGAGCGAGCTTCTTGCGAGCGAACGGGTTACGCCGGCCCCGATCCAGTCCCCGCTGCCAATGTGGATTGGCGGCCACGGTCCCCGTGCCGCTCGGATCGCCGGCCGCCTGGGCGCCGGGCTTCTGTCCTTGAGCCCGTCGCTTCTGGATCCCTACCGGGCGGCGCTCGAGCAGGCGGGCCATCCGGCCGATCTCGCGCGCATGGCCGGCCCGCTCTCGTACGTGCTCTGCGAGGACCCGGAACGCACGTGGGCGACGGTGCGCGAGTATGCCGAGTATCAATGGCGCACCTATGACTCCTACGCCCAGGAGGGGCGGGACGGCGCCGTGCGAGCGCCGGATCTCCCCGCCGTCTTCGCCTCGGGTCAGGCTGGCACGCATCCACCGGTCAGGGCGGTGACGGTCGAGCAGGCTGCCGCGGAGCTGCGAGCAGCGGCGGCGGCGATGCCCGTCCAGCACGTCTTCATCTGGGAGCGCGTCGCCGGCATGCCCGACGCGATCGCCGACCGGCACGTGGAGCTGCTCGTCGACCATCTCATCCCCGAGCTCTCAGAAGTACCGGCCGCGGGTCCGAGCGCCGAGCGAGTGGCAGCTCAGCAGCTTCGGAGCCTCTAGCACACGAACCCGCCACAGGAGAGGGAAGAGTGATGAAATTCGGAGTGCTGTTCAAGCCGATGGATCCCCCCAATTCCGAGCACCTCGTCGAGCGCTGGAGCCAGGCGCTGGAAGCGGCCAGGGTGGTCGAGGAGTCGGGCTTCGACGGGGTGTTCATCCCCGAGCACCACATGATGGCGAACGGCTATCCGTCGTCCCCGTGGGCCGCCCTGGGAGCACTCGCCGCGGTCACCGAGCGGATCGAGGTCGGAACGACTATTCACCTGCTGCCCTTCGAGCACCCGATCCACGTGGCCGAGCATGCCGCGATGGCCGACGTGATCGCCAACGGGCGCATCCGCATCGGCGTCGGGATGGCGAACTTCGAGCCCGAGTTCAAGCTCTATGGCCTCGACAAGAAGACACAGGTCTCACGGTTCGAGGAGTCGATCGACCTCGTTCAGCGCGCGTGGTCCGGTGAAGTGATCAACCACGCGGGCAAGCACTTCACCATCGAGGCGGAGGGCCCGGTGATGCCACGCCCGATCGGGGCCGAGCTGTGGATCGGCGCGATGTCCGATGGCGGCGTCAAGCGCGCGGCGCGTTTCGGGTGTCCCTGGCCAACCGACCCTCTGCACAACATCGATGTCATGAAGCACTGGGCCGACACCTACCGCGCGGCTGGAGTTGAGCACGGGACCTCAGAGAAGCTCCGGGTCAATCTCCTGCGGGACGGCTGGGTCGCGGACTCCCTCGAGGATGTGGAACGCGTGTGGTGGCCGATCATCCGGGCTGAGCACTGGTTCTACTTCGAGAACATCCCTCGCTGGGTCGCCGAGTTCGAGCCGTTCCTCGCCGACGTCAAGACCGAGGATGACTTCAAGTTCGACAATCATCTCGTCGACCGGCTCATCGTCGGTAGTCCCGAGGATTGCATCGCGTCGATCCGGAAGTTCCAGGACGCCATCGACATGGACTACCTGATCATGACCTTCCGGCAGACGGAGGGGCCGGGCTTCGAACAGGAGCTCGAGTGCATCCGCCGATTCGGAAGAGACGTGATACCCGCGTTCAGCTGAGTCGGTGCTCTGCGCCGGGCGCCTCCGGGCGGTAACGCGCATGGATGCCAAGGCCGGTTTCCACATAGCCGTGTCCGATAACGCCATCGACGCTGAAGGTGCAGGCGTTGTCGTTCTGGCCGTTGAGACGCGACACCGTCTCGAGATTCGTTACGTCGAAGCTCTCGGCCCCGGGCCGAGCCGCTTCGGTACTGGCGGTGTAGCCCGCAGCGCTCAGGAAGATTCGCCCCGTGACGGTGAGCTCGACGGTGCGGCGCGATCCCGAGCCGAAGGCCAGCTCCAGAGTCCCGCCCGTGAGCAATGTGCGGTCCCAGCTCAGGTCGTGCTCGATCGAGGTGACGGTCTCCACGACGCCGCGACGATCGAGCAGCCAGCCGTTCGTGAAGGCGCGGTGACCGGCCGCCGTTTCGTAGAGCATCACGTACACCGCGGCGTCGTCGAGCTCACAGAAAGCGGCAACGACGAGGCCGCGACGAGGCGAACCCTCGTGCTTGCGCAGTCCCCAGCCGCGATCGCGGAAGCCGGCACGGGCCGCGAGCGTGCGTTCAGCGCCGTCGATGACGACGGTCCCCGTGTACATCCCGGATTGAAAGAGGTTCATGTAGTCGGTGACGACGCGCCCCCCGCGCTCGATTCGGTTCGGGATCGTCGGCACGGGCGGAAAGCGAGCGTGAAAGGTCAAATCGAAGGCGAGCGGGAAGCCCGGTTCGTCGAGCACCAGCCGCACCTCCTCCAGCGGTCTCACGGCCTCGATCCGCAGCCGGCCGACGGTGGGCCGATCGGGATCGTCGCCAGTGGCGAAGGGCTCAGAGAGACGGAGCGCATGCTGGACTGCGCCGGTGCCCACCCCTGCGAAGGCGGTGCGCCTGCCGTCGTGCGGATAGACGGCGCGTCCGGCATGGAGGATCGTCGCGCCGTCGATGTTGAGAAGGTGGTAGCAGCGTTCAGCCCAGCCCGGATCCAGGTGCTCGGTGACCACCGCGGGCGCGACGAGCTGATGCCTGTAGGACTCATCCAAGGGCGTGAGATTGGTCATGGTCTCGCCTCTGCGGCCGTTGCGGACGCCTCCCAAGCCAGCTACATTACCAATCAATCGGTTGTTAGAACGACGCGCAGACCTATCTGATGGCCAGACTCGAGCGACGCGCGAGACGAGCGCATCGGGAGCCGGCTCGCCGTCGCCCAAGGTCAACCGCGAAAGACTCGCCGACGCTGTCGCAGACCTCGCCGGCGCGGCGTCGGCGGGGTACGCACACGCGCAACTGCGCGCACTGAGCGCCGTGCTCCGAAGCCTCGATGTCGAAACCGCCGAGGTGGCCCGGCGAGGCCCACTCGAGCGTACGATCGCGGCCGGGGTGCGGGATGAGGACGAGCCCGCGGTCGTCGAGGCCATGCGGCGCCTGGCGGCACTCGACCGCGCGGCCGCTCCGCCCGTGGACTGGTCGGTGGCCCCCGGTGGCTGAGCCGGCGCCCGGCGTCGCGCAGGCCCTCGAGCAGTGGCTGTGCGCCCGGGGAATCGAAGCGCAGGCAGAGGTCACCGGTCGCGCGACCGTCGGTCTCTCGCAGGAGACGTGGTTCGTGCGTATCGCCACGGGTGGCGGCTCTCGTGCTGCCGTGCTGCGGCTTCCCACCGCCGCGTCGGGTCCGCACGCCATCCGCACCCAGCGGGTCGCCCTCGAGGCGGTCGCCGGCAAGGTTCCCGCTCCTGCTCTCCTCTGGCACGACGACGGCGACGACAACCCGTTCTCGCGTCCCTTCATCGTCATGGAGCGGATCGCCGGCGAGGTGCCCGTCGGCTGGCACGAGATCGCCGAGCCGAGGCGGACCCTGTTGGCCCAAGCGGCGATCGACGTCCTCAGCGCGCTCCACGCCATCGACCCAGCGCCATTGAACGGTCCCAGCGCGGCCAAGGGGCGACCCACGGAGTTTGACTGGTACCGCCGCCGCCTCGAACGGTTCAAGCCGCTGCCCGCCGTGCTCGAGGGCGCGCGATGGTGGCTCGATCGCCATGCGCCCCAGCGCGCCACCCGCGAGGTTCTCGTGCACGGCGACTACCGCATGGGCAACCTGATCGTCGATGACACGAGCATCCGCGGCGTCCTCGACTGGGAGATGGCCGGGGCGGGCGATCCCATGGCTGACCTCGCCTGGTGCTTCATTCCGGTGTGGGAGCTCCCCGGCGTGTCCGAGGCCCCACTCGTCGTCCGTTATGCCGAGCGCAGCGGCATCCGGGTCGATGAGGAGCGCCTCCACTGGCACCGCGTGCTCGCCTACGTCCGCCTCGCCTATTACGCGCTGGCCGGCAGCTATGCCTTCGACAGCGGGCACTCGAGCGATTTCCGATTGGCGGCGCTGAGGCTGCAGCTGCCGGTTCACCTGGACCGCCTGGCGGCAACGATCGCCGGTGAGCCTGTCACCTAGTACGCACGAGGAGCAAGCGATGACCGGATGGGCCGAAGCGAGCACCATGGGCGACCTGTTACTGCGTTCGGCCTCGCGGCGCCCCGACCATGAAGCCCTGGTGTTTCCGCATGCTCGATTTACCTACGAGGACCTGGCGGAGCGCGTCGTTCGCACCGCCCGCTCGCTCGCCGCACTGGGAGTCGGCCGGGGCGATCACGTAGGCCTACTGATGCCGAATTCTCCCGACTTCGTCTTCGCGTTCTTCGCTACGCAGCTGCTGGGCGCAGTCGCCGTTCCCATCAACACCCGCTATCGAACGCGCGAGCTGGCCCACGTAGTGGCAAATGGCGACCTCGTCGTGCTCCTCACGAGCGACATCGTCGATGACCAGGTCGACTTCGTGGAGCGCCTCTGCGAAGCGCTGCCCGGACTCACCGACGCGCCGGACCCTCTCAGGCTTCGCCTCGCCGCAGCCCCGAAGCTCCGAACCGTGGTGCTGCTCGGCGACCGCCATTCCGATGGGTGCCTGTCGCGCAGCCGGTTCGATGAGCTCGCGGCGGCCGTCGAGGAATCGAGCGTGCTCGCGCAGCGCGCTCGCGTGCGCGTGCGCGACGTCGCTCTGATCTTGTTCACATCGGGGACGACGGCCCAGCCCAAAGGCGCGCTGCTCACTCACGAAGCCATGGTCCGGGTGTGGGTTGCCGTCGCCGACAGGTTGCGTATCACCGCCGAGGAACGGATCTGGAATCCCCTCCCCATGTTCCACATGTCTTGTATCGGGCCGATGATCTTCGCCTTCGACCTGGGCGCGACCCTGGTCTCGATGGTGCATTTCGAGCCCGCGGTGGCGCTCGAGCTGATCGAGCGCGAGCAGGTGACCTGGGTTCAGTCGGTGTTCCCCCCGATCGCAATGGGGTTGGTTCGCCATCCTGACTTCGCCGAACGGGACCTGTCGCGGGTGAGAGGCCTGCTCAACGTCGCCCCGCCCGACACGTTGCGTCTGATTCAGGAGGCCTTCGCGCCCGCGGTTCAAATCGGTGGTCATTTCGGAATGACCGAAGCGGCCGGAGCAATCACCTGCAACGAATGGGACGCGACGCCCGACCAGCAGGCGGAGACGACCGGTGCCCCCCTACCCGGCGTCGAGGTGCGGGTCGTCGACCCGGCGACCGGCGCGCTCTTGGGACCTGAGCAGCCTGGCGAGCTCCAGATCCGCGGCTTCGGCCTCTTCGAGGGCTATTACAAGGATCCGCAGAGCACCGCGGCAGCGATGACGGATGATGGCTGGCTGAGCTCCGGAGATCTCGGCAGCGCCGACCGGGATGGGCTCATCACCTACCTCGGCCGGCTCAAGGAGATGCTGAAGGTGGGCGGCGAGAACGTGGCGCCCTCGGAGATCGAGTCCCATCTCTCAACCCACTCGGCGATCAAGCTCGTCCAGGTCGTCGGCGTCCCCGACGACCGCCTCGACGAAGTTCCGGCCGCGTTCATCGAGCTCGTGCCTGGCCGGCTCCTGAGCGCCTCAGAGGTGATCGAGTACTGCCGGGGCGCGATCGCGAGCTTCAAGGTGCCGCGCTATGTGCGCTTCGTAACCGAGTGGCCGATGTCGGCGACCAAGGTCCAGAAGGTTCGCCTGCGCGAGCAATTCCTGGCCGAAGGGGGCGCGGGAGCGGCCTCAGAAGCTGAGCGGCTCGACCGAAGCCGGTCGTAACTCGGTCCACTCGATGCGTACATCGCGGGCGGCAAAGCGCCACTTGTCCTCCGGGCGCACGTAACGATCGCCGTAGCGGATGACCATGACGAGGTCCTCCCACCCGTCGCCCGATGGTCGCAGGTGGTGGGCCAGGCAGTACGTTTCGCCCCTCGCCGAGTCAGCGGCGAGCTCGCAGGTGTGATTGGCCATCAGATGCATCGTGGCCCGGTACGCGGAGAGGGGCTCGAGCGCGCCGGGCAGCTCATCGTGCCCCGTGAAGGTGACCGGTGTCGTGGCACCGGGCTGGTGGATGGTAAGGCGTGCGTCGGGCACGAAGAGCGACAGGAAGCGTGCGGTGTCGCGCGTGTCGACGGCCGACGCATAGGCGTCGACGAGCGCCCGCAGCTCTGTCCTGTCGCTGATCTCGTTCGCGCCGATCATGGGATCTTCTTAGCTGCCGCCGCACTTGACAGGGTCCCGCCGCACGATATCGTGTCATTGAGAATCAAGCAAACGATCGGTTGGTACGCGAGGATCCTCCCCGCGCACGAGGAGAGCAAACCATGCTGAGGCTCGATGGACGCACGGCAGTCGTCACCGGTGCGGGAAGAGGGATGGGACGCACACACGCGCTTCTCCTCGCAGCCCGCGGAGCGAAGGTCGTGGTCAATGACCTCGGCGGCGCGATCGATGGGACGGGCGAGGACGCCGGGCCGGCCCAGGCGGTCGTCGATGAGATCAAGGCGGGGGGCGGCGACGCCGTCGCGAGCACCGAGAGCGTCACGCGCGCCGAAGGAGCGGAGGCGATCGTCGGAGCCGCGATCGAGCGCTTCGGCAGTGTCGACATCGTCGTCAACAACGCGGGCATCCTCACCTCCCATCAGGTGCCGACGAGCGGCATCGAGGACATGCAGCGCCATCTCGACGTGCACCTGCTCGGATCCTTCAATGTCACGCGCGCCGCGTGGCCCCACATGGCCGAGCGGAAGTACGGCCGGGTCATCATGACCACCTCGTGTGGGATCTTCGGCGCGCCCCTGCTCGCCTCCTACGGAGCGGCAAAGGCTGGGCTCATCGGGCTCGCTCGCAACCTCGCCACGGCTGGTGTCGAGCATGGGATCAAGGTCAACCTGGTGGCGCCGTACGCGAAGACGCGAATGGCGGACCCGGATATCGACATCAACGCAGACGCGCGCTCCGAGGTCACGGAGGATGAGGCGCAGGCCACCGTCTTCGACCTCTTGCTCCCTGAGCACGTATCCGCGGTGGTGGCGTTCCTCGCCCACGAGTCCTGCCCTGTCAACGGAGAGATCTACGCGGCCGGAGGCGGCCGGGTCGCGCGCATCTTCATCGGCGAGACCGACGGCTTCGCCAAGGCGGACCTCACGCCCGAGGACGTAGCCGAGCACTTGGACGCGATCCAGGACGAGACCGGCTACTACGTGCCGCCCGACATCACGGCCTACACGACGTTCTTCATGGAGCGCGTCCCCGGCGACGCGGGCGTACCCACTTCGGCCTGAGCTGATCACGCCCGCGGGTAGCGGGCGGCCCGTTCGGACGGCATCAGCGCGCCCGGTAGGTTCCCGCGTCCCACGTGAGTCCGAGGCCAGTTGTCCGCCGGCTGGTGGATCGGGTTGCGCTCGCGTGCCTGCCCGAACCACAGCAGATGCCGGCGCCGCAGGAATAGCCAGCGCCCGCCGGCTCGCACGTAGCGGTCCTGATAGAGGATCGACTGATCGACGAACTCATCGCCGAGGTCGAGCTGCGCCCAGCAGTAGACGCTCCCGTGGGCATGGTCCGGACCGTCGATCTCGATGAGATGATTGCCCACGAAATGGACGGTGGGCCCCTTGTCGAACCATCGGGGGTGATCGCGGCGCACGGTATGAAGGTTGATGTCCGGGTACTGCACCTCTTCGGAAGGCTCGACCCACAGCGACTCGAGCAGCTCGCGGTCGCGCGAGTCGACCGCGTACGCGTAGCCGTAGGCGAGTTGGCGGATCTCCTCGGCGCCGAGCACCCGGTCCAGCGGGCTCAGCGTCATCGGAGCGCTTCTGTCACGGCTGTCAGCTGGGGAGCGCCCAGCGCGAGGTCGGCGGGTACCGGCTCACCGGTCGAGTAGTCGTAGAAGCCCCGCTGCGACTTACGGCCGAGGTAACCGGCGGCGACGAGCTTGCGAATCGTCGGAGGCGCGGCAAAGCGCGGCTCCCGATACTCGGTGAACATCGCCTCGGTGATCGCGAGTACGACGTCGAGCCCGACGAAGTCGAGCAGCGTGAACGGACCCATCGGGTGCCCGGCGCCCGCGCGCATCGCCGTATCGATGTCGAGCATCGACCCGTGGCCGTTCTCAAGCGCGCGGACGGCGTCCATCGTGTAGGGAACGAGCAGGCGGTTCACGATGAATCCAGCCCGGTCCGGCGTGTGCACGAGGTCCTTGCCGAGGCGAATGCCATAGTCGACGCCGACTTGGAGCGCCTCGCGATTGGTGGCGACGGTGCGCACGACCTCGAGCAGGGTCATCACGTGCGGAGGGTTGAAGAAGTGCAGGCCGATGAACCGCTCCGGGCGGCTCGTCGCCATCGCTTGATCGATGACCGACAGTGACGAGGTGTTCGTCGCGCACACCGCTCCGCGGTCGAGCACCTCATCCAGTGCCCGCCAGACACCGAGCTTGGTCGGGAGGTCCTCCGGGACGGCTTCGATCACGAGATCGCAACGGGCCATATCCGAATACGCGAGCGTCGGGGTGATGCGAGCCTCGATCGTCTCGGGATCGTCGTCGCCGCTCAGCCTGCCGGTGGCGAGGAGCCTTTGCAGGCTCTTGGAGATGCGACCGAGCCCCTTGGTGAGCGCCTCCTCGGAGACTTCACGCACGACGACTTGGAACCCTGCCTGGGCGCTGATCTGTGCGATGCCATGGCCCATCGTCCCGCAGCCGACGACGCCAACGTGTGTGATTTCCATGTAATCGCTCCTCCGTTGTCGAGTCAGATCTTGTCCTTGCGGCCGCCATCGAGGACGAGCACGTGGCCCGTCACGAAGCCGGCCTCAGGTGAAACGAGATACGCGATCGCGTGGCCGATCTCCCACGGCTCCCCGATCCGCCCCATCGCCGCCGCACTGGCACGCGTCGCGCGCAGGGTGTCGGGATCGGGAAACTTCTGCCAGGCTTCGGTCTCCACCGCTCCGGGCGAGACGGCATTGACGGTGATCCCGTGGGCCCCGAGCTCGCGCGCGGCGGCGGTGGTCAGGCCAACGACGGCAGCCTTCGCCGTCGTGTACGCGATCAGGTTCGTCGACTCCGCGCCCTGCGCAACCACGGAAGACACGTTCACGATCCGTCCCGCGCCAATACGACGCATGTGGGGAACGGCCGCGCGCATGCAGAGCCATGCCGTCTTGACGCAGCCGGCGAGCACCTGGTCCCAGTCCTCCTCGGTCGTGGTCTCGACCGTCCCGAAGCGAAGACTCCCGGCGTTGTTGACGAGGACGTCCCAGCGACCGAGACGAGCGATCACGTCGTTGGACATCCGCTCGACGGCGCCGGTGTCGAGGACGTCGGCGACAATCCCGACCGCCCGATCTCCGAGCCAGGCGACCACGCCCTCGGCGCGGTCCGCGTTGCGGTCGATGACGGCGACCCGGTAGCCCTGGTCACAGAGCACGCGCGCTATCGCTCGTCCGATCCCCTGACCCGCTCCGGTGACGACGGCGACGCGGTCGTGATCCGGCGCGGTCATGGCAGCGGAACCGAGAAGCGTCGAACGCCCGACGGGTCGACATGCGAGGTCACCTGTCCGCGGCCTTCGAGATGCTCGAGCACGCACAGGACGACCGACAGGGTCGACTGACGCCGCTCGTGGTCGTCGTCGCCGTTGACAACTTCGAGGGCGATCTCATGGCCCGTGCGCGGCGCCCGGCCGATTGCCTGGCGGATTCGGTCATGCGCGTCCGTCGCCGCCTCCCGCGCGGCCGTCAAGCGCGCGCTCGGATCGTCCGCCGGCGGACCGTGACCCGGGAAGAGGCGCTGCGACCCGAGCTCCTGGGCGCGTGCGAGCGAGCGCAGGTGATCTCCGTAGGGGTCGGCCGTGTAGCCGTACTCGATGAATGGCCTGACTCCCTCGTACGCCAGGTCGGCCGATATCAGCCATCCCTCATCTTGGTTGAAGAGCGCGATCTGGCTGGCCGAATGGCCCGGGATCGCGATCGCTCGCCAGGAGCGGAGGCGCTCGTCGACCTCGTCCCCGTCGGCCAGCACACGGGTCGGCTCGAGCCGCACATGCCTCCCATCGTCAGCGAGCATCACGTCGACCCACTCGTCGAGCTCCACCGGCGGGATTCCCTCACGCAGGCCCGCCCGGCGGCGTACCTCCAGCGGGATGGCGGGGTCACGGAGCGAATCGATGACCGCCTCCGGGCCGGCGCCGCGAGCTACCTCGCAGCCCGTACGCTCCACCACCGTTGCCGCCAGGCCGGCATGATCGGAGTGGGGATGCGTGCATACGAGGACCCTGATCTCGTCCGGTTGCACCCGCGCTTGCGTGAGCGCGTACTCGAGCGCCGCCCAACCGGGGGCGAGGCTCGTACCGCAGTCCACCAGGCAGTAGCCGTCGGTCATCGCGAGGAGGTAGCTGTTGACGTAGCCGGGCGCCGGATACGGCAGGGGGAGCCGAAGGCACCAGAAGCCGGCGCCGACCTGCTCGATCCGTGCCTCGCCAGGCTGCCGCTCCACAGGTGGAGGCTCAGGGCTGGGCGGCGGACGGCTGGAGCGCCGTCCTCAGACGAGCGCGAACGTCGTGAGAGTCGTACCACGAACTCATGCTCACGATCGAGCCCTGGTCGTCGAGATCGAAGACATCGACTCCATCGAACGCGAGGGGTGCCCCGGAGCTCAGCGTCCCCACGAAGCGAACCTCGACCGTGACCGTACTCCCGGCAACGATGATCCTCGTTGCTTCGGTGTGGCTGGCGTCGTATGGACGCATCGCCGTGCGGAAGTAGCCTTCGAGCTCTTCACGACCCAGTAACGGGGGGATGCCAGGCGCGCGGAGGTCCGCCTGGTCTGTAAACAGGCCGACGACCTCGTCATAGCGCTTGGCATCGAGGGCGCCGAGGAAGGCGTGGACGGTCGCCTCGGGGTTCGGTGGTCCGCTCGCACCATCCCCGCTGGAAGCGCCTCGCGGCTCGGCGCCGCCAGGGATAAGCGGCGCCACTGATCGGGCGCCGCGCGCGGCGCGGAGCCTTGTCCGTACGTCGTGCGAGTCATACCACGAGGTGAGGCGCACGATCCGGGCCTGCTCGTCGAAGTCGAACACGTCAAGCGCGTCGAACTCGATTCCCACTCCCGAAGCGAGCGCGCCGCTGAAATGAATCTCGACCGTCGCCGTGCGCCCGCAGGTGAGCAAGCGGGTGGGCACATCCTCATGTTCGGGATATGGGGCCAGCGCGGCTCGGTAGTAGTCGGTGATCTCCGCCATCCCCCGTCGGGGTGGGGTGCCGGGAGCGGCCAGTTCGCCGTCGTCGGAGAAGAGCTCGGCGACGTCGCCGTAGCGCTCGCTGTTAATGGCGTCGAAGTAGGACCGCAGCACGGGGCTGAGGTCTGGCGTGCTGCTCATTGCGGCACCGAGCGATGCCAAGCATGGGCGGGTATCGTGATCATCGGCCCTCCAGGGAGGTCTTGACTTCTACCAAACGATTGGGCGATTATACTCCACCTCGTCAACCCACCGCGAGTCGAGAGCACCACGTCGAGAGGAACCCGCATGGCCTACACCGTCATCTACCAGGTCTTCCGCAAGGCGGGGATGAGCCATGCGGAGTTCGCCGAGTACTGGGTGAGCACGCACTCGCCGATCGCCGCAAAGCTGCCAGGGGCACGCAGCTACACCAACTACGTCGTCGATGCGGCGACAGACGCGGCCGACCCGGTACCCGACGGCTTCACCGTGCTCTCCTTCGACTCCGAAGCGGACTTCACCGCGGCCATGGAGAGCCCGGAGATGGCGGCCTCGGGCGAGGACGCGGCCAAGTTCACGAGCCACTTCGCCGTGTTCTCGGTAGACCCCCACCAAATCGTGTGACATCACTACGACGCTCTCAAGACGGGTGCTGAATGCTCAAAGACAAGATCTGTGTCGTGACCGGCTCGGGTAGTGGAATCGGCCGCGCGACCGCAGTCGAGATGGCGAATCAGGGCGCGAAGGTTGTCGTCAGCGACGTGAACGAGGAGGGCGGCAACGAAACCGTGCGAAGCATCGCGTCGACCGGGGGCGAGGCCGTCTTCGTGCGCTGCGACGTCCGCAAAGCTGACGAGATAGTCGCGCTCATGGAGAAGGCGGCAGAGCATTTCGGGGGAATCGACGTACTCCACAACAATGCCGGGGTCCACGACACCGATTTCACGAGCGACACTTCGGTGGACACGCTGCCCGATGACGTGTGGGAGCGGGTCTATGAGATCAACCTCCGCGGCGTCTGGTGGTGCACAAAGCACGCGGCTCCGTACCTGAAGGAGTCTCAGCGGGGGCCGGCAATCGTCAACGCCGCCTCGATCGGTGGGCTCGTCGGCTATCCGATGGCATCGTGTTACTGCTCGACGAAGGGAGCCGTGCTCCAGCTCACGAAGGCGACCGCCATCGATCTCGCGCCGACGGTTAGATGTAACTGCTACTGCCCGGGGTCGATCGACACCCCGATGGTTCAGAAGTACGTCGAGGCCGCCGCTGACAAGGTTGCCATCGAGCGCGTGCTCACCGGGTCCCATCTCATCCCCCGCCTCGGCGCGCCCGAGGAGGTGGCCAAGCTCGTGTGCTTCCTGGCCTCGGACGATGCCGCGTTCATTACCGGATCGGCATTCTCGATCGACGGCGGCTCGCTCGCCTGGCGGGGCACAAATGCCTAGGACCGGCCAGCCGTGAGCTCACTCATCGACGTGCGCAGCGCCGATCCCGGGGAGGACCTGTTCCGGCGGGGCTTGAGCGACGGATTGCCCGTGGAGATTCCGACTCCCGACCGTGTGGCGGCTTACGTGGCTGCTGCGGGCTTGGACGCCGGCGAGGTCATTGCTCACGTGCCACCGGCGTTCTCACCCGCGACCGTCGAACGCGTGGCAGCGAACGCGATCATGGCCGGCTGTCCCGCGGAGGTAATGCCCGTCGTCCTGGCGGCGGTACGGGCAATCTGCCGGCCGGAGTTCAACCTCTTCGGTGTCCGCACGTCGAACCACCCGGCGACGCCGCTGCTCGTGATCGGAGGGCCGATCGTGGAGCGGGCGGGGTTCAATGCCGGCACGAACCTCTTCGGTCCCGCATCCCGGGCGAACGCGACCACGGGTCGCGCCCTCAACCTTGTCATCCAGAACATCGGTGGAGCGACGCTCCAGCTCATCGACCAGTCGACCATGGGCCATCCCGGCCGTTACACGTTCTGCATTGCCGAGGACCCGCAGTCGCCCTGGGCTCCGCTCCACTGCGCAGTAGGAGGGCTTGCCCCCGAATCGAGCGCGGTCACGGTGTTCGCCGGTGACGCGCCGATCGCAGTGGCCGACTATGCGAGCCTCGAGCCCGAAGAGCTCATCGACACGTTCGCCTATCACGTCGCCTACGTCTGGCAGAACCCGTTCCACGTGATGAGCGAGGTCCTACTCGTGATCAATCCTGCGCACGCGCGGGTGCTCACGAAGGCTGGCGAGGACCGAGTCGAGGTGCTGAGACGGATCACCGCGTCCGCCCGGTCGCGTACCGGCCCGCTGGCGCTCGACGGGATCGGCCACGACTACGAGAGCGGTGTTCACTTGATGTGCGCCGGAGGGCCGTGGGGACAATACTCAGCGCTGGTCAACGGGTGGGTCGGCCCCCGCGAGGGGAGCACGATGGTCACCGAGGAGGTGCAGTCATGAACGAGATCGCAGACACCTGCCCGATCATCGATCCAGCCGGACCCGCGACCGCCGCCGTCATCCCCCTCGCTCCCGGGCTCGCCAGCCTCGCGGGCCGCCGGGTCGCCGTGCTCGACATCGCCAAGATTCGCAGCGACGCCTTCGTCGATCAGGTGGAGGCCGGACTGCGTGAGCACGAAAGCTCGGTCGAGATCGAACGGAGCGTCGCCCCTCCTTCGCGCCGGCTCCCAGACGACGAGGTGGCGAACCTGGCCGGGCACTGTGATGGCGCTGTCCTCGCCGTGGCGGACTGCGGAACCTGCAGCTCGTGGACGCTCTTCGATGCCATCGAGCTCCACCGCCACGGTTGCCGCGCCGTCCTCGTCATCTCCGAGGAGTTGCGGCCGACGATCGACGCACTCGCCGGGCGGCTCGGCATGAACGATCTGCCCCTGGTCGAGGTGCCGCTGCCCAACCGCGACCAGACGCGGGCCGACATCGCAGCGTCTGCCGAAGCTGCGACGCCGGCGATCTTGGCAGCGCTGAGAGGATGAGGCGTTGCCCACAGCTGTGACACCCCGCCGCAGATGGATCTAGAGACGCTCGCGGTCCAGGCGCGAACCGACGGGACGGTTCTCGTGACCATCGCCCGCCCAGAAAAGCTGAACGCGATGAACCAGGCGTTCTTCCACGAGCTGCCCGCGGTACTGGCCGGACTCGACGCCGACCCCGATGTCTCGGTGTGCGTGATCACCGGCGCCGGCGAGGCGTTCTCCGCCGGGGGCGACATCGCCGACTTCGACCGCCTGACCGACACGGCCGCGTACCGTCGACAGGTCCGACTGGCGCTCGGGGCGTTCCACGCCGTCGAGCGCGCTGAAACGATCGTCATCGCCGCGGTCAACGGCCTTGCCTATGGTGGCGGCACCGAGCTCACGCTCGCCTGCGACCTCGGGGTAGCGTCGACGAGCGCGCGGTTTGCCTTTCGGGAGGTCACCGTCGGCTTGCAGCCGGGGTACGGACTCGTCCGCGGGCCCGAGGTGATCGGACGAGCGTGGACTCGCCGGCTGGCGCTGACGGGCGAGATCATCGACGCTGACCAGGCGCTGCGCCTGGGCCTCGTCCAGCAGGTCGCCGCGCCCGAGCGCCTCGTTGACGACGCGCTGGCCCTCGCCGCGATCATCGCGGCGCACCCGACGACCGCGGTGCAGGTCGGCAAGCAGTTTCTCAATCGCGACGTGGCGGGGATCAACGAAGCGGTCGAGGCGACGGCGCTTCTCTTCACCACGCCCGAGCACAAGCAGCGGATCCGCGCGTTTCTCGAAAAATCCGCCCGGCGGCAATAGGACCCCAAAAAGAGGGACAAAACAAATGTTTGTTTGGTACTATGTGCGCGTTGTTGGCAGCCTCGTAGCGGGACCGCCGGCGAGGATCAGGGACAGCAAGGCGACATGAGCGACCCAATACCCGTCACCCTCGGAGTTCCAGGCCGGATCATGCCGCCGGCTGACAAAGCGATCGAGTTCGCGCAACGGGCCGAGGCAGACGGCTACGACGCCGTCTGGTGGCCGTGCCACCTCATGGGCTGGATACCGGACTCAGTCTGGACCGACGACATGACCGGATTGGCCAAGTACCAGGCGAATCCCCATGTCCACTTCGAGCCGCTCCTCATGATGGCGGCGGCCGGCGCGGCCACGGAGCGAATTCGCGTTGGCGTCAACGTGACCGACACCATCCGGCGCCATCCGGCGATGCTCGCCCAGGCTGCGCTGACCGCCGATCATCTCTCGCGCGGCCGCGCGATCCTCGGGCTGGGATCGGGTGAGCGCATGAACGTGACGCCCTACGGCATCGAGTGGCGCAAGCCCGTCGGACGTCTCGAAGAGGCGATCAAGGTCATGCGGCTTCTCTGGGAGTCAGACGGGCCGGTCGACTTCGAGGGCGACTTCTTCAACCTGGACGCCGCCGTGCTCGGGTTGGAGCGTTACGAGGGACGCTCACCCGAGATCTGGCTCGGAGCCCACGGGCCGCGCATGCTCGACATCTGCGGCCGGCTCACCGACGGCTGGCTACCGACCAACATCACGCCCGAGGTCTACGCGGAGAAGCTCGCCGTGATCCGCCAGAGCGCCGAGTCGGTCGGTCGGGATCCCGACTCGATCACCACGTCGATGCTGGCCTACGTTCTCTGCGCGCCGGACGAGGAGACATTGGCCCGGCTATGCGATCAACCGCTCGTCCGGATCCTCTTCGCCGCCGTCGACCTGTCCCCGGAGACGTACGCGCGGCACGGCTCCACCTCCCCGTTCGAGGGGGGAACCGGGTTCCACAGCTTCGTACCCACGAAGGTGTCGCGCGCCGAGGCCGAGCGGGTCATCTCCCACATCCCGGCGGGGATCGTTCGCGAGGGGACGCTGCACGGTACGCCGGAGCAGATCGCCGAGCAGATCCGCACCTATCAGGATGCCGGCCTGCGCGACCTGATCCTCTGGAACATCACGCCGTTCGCCGACCCCGATCTGTCCGTCTACTCGTTCAAGGCGATGCGCGAGGTCAAGGATCTCCTCTCCGCACCCGTTCGCCGAGCCGACCCGGTGAGCTGACCGTGCTGGAAGACAAGGTATGCATCGTCACCGGATCGGCCGGCGGGATCGGACGTGCGACCGCGGTCGAGATGGGACGTCAAGGAGGGAAGATCGTCGTCAGCGACGTGAACGACGATGGCGGCGCCGAGACCGTGCGGCAAGTCGAGGACGTGGGCGCCGAGGCGCATTACGTCCACTGCAATGTCCGCGACGAGGCCCAGATCATCGATCTCATGCAGGCCGCCGTCGAGCGCTTCGGCGGGATCGACGTGCTCCACAACAATGCCGGCGTCCAGGAGAACGATTTCACCACGGAGGCGGCCGTCGACATCCTCTCGAACGAGGTCTGGGACGCGGTCTACGAGATCAATCTGCGCGCCGTGTGGCTGTGCACCAAGCACGCGGCCCCACACCTCCGGCGTTCTCCGCGTGGGCCGGCGATCGTGAACGCCGGGTCGACCGGCGGCCTCCTCGGTTATCCCGCATGCCCCGTCTACAGTGCGACCAAGGGGGCGGTCATTCAGCTCACCAAGGTCTCGGCGATCGATCTTGCTCCCACCATACGCGCCAACTGTTACTGCCCGGCGGCGATCGACACCCCGATGGTGCAGAAGTACTTCGCCGCCGCCGAGGACGAAGGAGCGCTCCGGAGCGCTCTCGTCGGTTCGCACCTGATCCCGCGCCTGGGCGCGCCGGAGGACGTCGCCAAGCTCGTCTGCTTCCTCGCCTCGGATGACGCCTCTTTCATCACGGGCGCGGCGTTCCTCATCGACGGCGGATCGCTCGCGTGGCGCGGCACCAACGGGTAGCACGGGCGTCGCCTCCTCGGAGGCCAGGTCAACCAACTGTTCGATAGACCGGAGGTAGCAATGCGCTTGGAAGGCAAGACGGCGATCATCACCGGAGGCGCGAGCGGCATCGGCGCCGCTACCGTGCGGCGGTTCGTCAAGGAAGGCGCGCGTGTCCTCATCGCAGACCGCAACGAGGAGTCGGCGAATGCGGTGGCCGCGGAGGTGGGCGACGCTGCTCTGGCCGTCGCGTGCGACGTTCGCGTCGAGGAGGACATCCAGCGCGTGGCGACGACCGCCCTCGACCGGTGGGGCCGCATCGACGTGCTCGTCAACAATGCCGGCTCCGAGCTCAACAAGACCTACGACGACACGACGATCGATGACTGGAATCGGGTCATGGAGACCGATCTCCGCGCGCCGTGGTTGTTCTGCAAGTACGTCGTCCCGAGCATGATCGAGCACGGCGGGGGCAGCGTTGTCAACGTCGCGTCGCTCAACAGCCTCGTGGGCTTCCAGAACAGCACGGCCTACGGGGCCGCGAAGGGCGGCCTGGCGGTGTTCACCCTGGACATCGCCGTCGAGCTCGCGAGCTCAGGCGTCCGCTTCAACGCCGTCTGCCCTGGGGTCATCGATACGCCGATGACCGGGCGCTGGTGGCAGAACGTCGAGGATCAGGAGGCCGCGAAGGCGGAGCTCGCCGCGATGATGCCGATCGGTCGCCTCGGCCGCCCGGATGAGATCGCCTCGGCGATCCTCTTCTTTGCCTCCGACGACTCGACGTTGTGCCAGGGGGCCATCCTCCCCGTCGACGGCGCCTACGTCGCGCGGTAGCGGCGCGGTTTACAGCTCTGGCCCACCGGCCGGCGCCGGCGGCTGGAAGAGCTCGAACTGGATGTTGTCGGGGTCCCGGAAGTACGCGAACCAGTGGCCCTCGAGCTCGCCCTCGCCGATGTAAACCGGTTCGTTGCTGAAGACGACGCCGTTAGCGGTCAAGAATCGGTAGGCCTCGTGGATGTCGGGCACGTCCAGCGCGATGTGCACCGCGCCCACGTCGCAGTTCCGCAGGGCGAAGTCGGCACCCTTCGGCTGTTGAAACTCGAGCATCTCGAGATACACGTCGCCGATCTGAAGGAACGCGGCGTCGATGAGCACTCCCTCGAGCTGTACCGCGCGGTCCACATCGGGCCCTGCGCCTCCGGCGCTAAACAGCGGCTCGAGCCCGAACATCTTCTTGTACCAGGCGAGCGAGGCCGCCAGGTTCCGCACCGGTACGCCAAGGTGGTGGAGCTTGCGTACCGGCACCGTCTGTGCGCCGAGGTTCATCGCCATCGGATGCCTCCCTCCTCAGAACGGCCTGTCGAGGACCAAGACGAAGCGCTGGAAGCACAGCTCGCCGCCCTGGCGAACCACGTCGAGCTCGTAGACGCCCGTCCCCAGAGCGGTGAAGGGCTCGTCGAGCGAGGCCCCGTTGGAGACGAGCAGCAGGTAGGCCCGCACCGTCACCATCTCGTCCGTCCGCGCGAGCGTGAACAGGTTGGTCATCACGTGCCGGCGCTGGTCGGGCTGGCTGTCGCGTGTCCCGGCGACGAACTCGAGAATGGCCTCGCGGCCACTCAGCGTGGCGTACAAGGTGCCATCGGAAAGGCTTACGGCGTACTCGGCATCGACCGCGAAGACGGCGGCCAGTTCGGCCTTGTCGTTGACGTCGTATGCCCAGGCGTAGCGGGAAATCAGCTCTTGTACCTCGTCGCGCTGGATCTCGGTCATCGGTCTCCTCGGTATGTCACAGCTCGTCGCGGGGGACGGAGCTTAGCAAGCAATCGTTTGGTTGCTTTTGCATAATCACTCGTGTAAGCTCGGGCCGCGCACGATGGAGAAAGCAACGTCCACAGCCAGGACCACGGTCAACTCGCCCAACGACGTCGACCTCCTCGAGTCCTCACAGCTGAAGTGCCCGTGGCCTTCTTACGAGGTGCTGCGCGAGCAGGCGCCGGTGTGGGAGGACCCACGCACCGGTCACTTCATCGTCTCGCGCTTCGAGGACATTCGCACGGTGCTCCTCAACCCCGACATCTTCGTCGCGAACCTCTCCGAGGGGGACGACTCGGAGCGACCCGAGGTCCGCGCGCTTTACGAGGAGAAGGGGATGCTGCCGGCGACCTCGATGCTCGGGCTCAACGATCCGCACCACAAGCAGGTGCGTAGCCTCATGGACACGGCCTTCCGCCCCAAGCGGGTGACCGAGTTCGAGCCCTACATCGAGGAGTTGTGCCAACGCCTGCTCGACCGCTTCATCGACCGGGGCGAGGTTGACCTCTCCAAGGAATACGCGCAGGAGATGCCGCTACTCGTCATGACCAGGCTGATGGGAGTGCCCGAGGAAGACGGCCACATGATCCGCCGGTGGACCGAATCGTGGCTCGAGCGCATCTCGATGAAGATGACGCCGGAAGAGGAGATCTTGTCGTGCGAGGAGGAGATCGCGGCTCAGCGCTACTTCCAGCCGATCATCGAGCGCGTCCGGGCCAACCCCGAGGAGAACCTGATCAGCGACATCGTGAACGGGGTCGTCCCGGAGTGGGGACACGGCCTGTCGGACAACCAGATCCAGATCGAGATCCTCGTCGACATGTTCACTGGCGGGACGGCGACCTCCGGGCACGGAATCACCAGCGCGGTGAAGATCTGGATCGACCAGCCTGACGTGTGGGAGGAAGTCCGATCTGATCCCGATAAGCACCTGGCCAATTTCATCGAGGAGGTTGTCCGGATCGATGGGCCACAGCAGGGCGACCCACGCTTCGCAGCGGTTGACACGGAGCTGTCGGGCGTGAAGATCCCGAAGGGGACCATCGTCCATCCCCGCTGGGGCGCCGGCAACCGTGACCCGCGGAAATTCGGCGCGAGCGCCGCCAAGATCGATCTTCGGCGACCCCAGCCCCGCACCCACCTCGGTTTCGGGCTCGGCACCCACCATTGCATCGGTGCCCGTCTCGCGCGCCGACAAATGTGGTACGGCCTGAAGACGATCATCGACAATATTGACCGTATGTGGCTTCTCGACGACGATTTCGAATACGTGGAGAACTACATCGTGCGTGGTCTGAAGTCGCTTCGGATCGGCTTCGAGAAGAAGCAGTAATCCGCCCGTGAGCGGTGGGTCCGAGCCGCTCGCCGGACTTGAGCTCATCGGCGAGGCATCAGTCCTCGCGACGCTGTCGACGGTGAAGCAGGGACGCGTGTACGCCCTCGACAGCGGGTGGTGGCGCGGGATGCCGGGTCATCCCATTCACCCCAACTTCGACATCATCACTTACCGGACGCCGCGCGGCGAGCAGGTTCAGCAGGACGCGGAGTTCCTCGCCCGCGAGAACAACGCCGTCGGCTACGGCTTCATCACCGAGCTTGTCATGGGAACGACCCACACGGGCACGCACATCGACGCTCTGTGCCACGTTACCTGCGGCCCGAGGAGCGAGTGGCACGGAGGTCACGCCGCCGACGACTACCTCGGCGATGCCGGCGCCCTCAACAGCGATGCGGCGGCGCTCAAGCCCATCATCGCGCGCGGTGTCCTCCTCGACATTCCGCGCCTGTATGGACTCGACCATCTCCCCAGGCGCCATGCGATCGACGCTGGGGATCTCTCGGCAGCGGCCGAGGGGCAGGGCGTCGAGGTGCGCCGTGGCGACGTTGTGCTCGTGCGCACCGGTCAGATGTCCTTCTGGCCCGAGCTCGATGCCATGGAGGTATCCGCCGGCTCAGGCGTTTCGCTCGACGGCTCCACCTGGCTCGTGGAACGACGGCCCGCGGCCGTAGGCGCCGACAACGCCGGATTCGAGCTCGCGCCGTCGAACGTCCCCGGGCACCCGTCCCCGGTCCATGCGCACCTCGTCAAGGACAACGGCATCCCGATCCTCGAGTGGGTCAACTGCGAGGAGCTCGCGGCCGACGAGGTCTACGAGTTCGCATTCATCTGCCTCCCCTTGACGATTCGGGGCGCGAGCGGTTCGATGGTTCGGCCCATCGCCGTGATCTGAGCCGCTCAGGGGTCGCGGCGCAGAGGGTGAGTGGATGCACCGGCAGAGGAGCGTAATGGGCAAGCTCGACGGACGGTCGGCACTGGTGTTCGGTGCCAGCCGGGGTGGCGGCAAGGCGGCTGCGATACGCCTCGCGGCAGCCGGTGCCGACGTGGCGATCGCGGCTCGTACGATGCGCCCGGGCACGGCGGCCTTGCCCGGCTCACTCGAGGAGAGCGCCGCGGCGATCAGCGCGACGGGCCGCAGAGCGGTGGCGCTGGCGCTCGACGCGACGGTCGGCTCGCAGGTAGACGCGGTCTGCGAGGAGGCGGCAGAGCGCCTCGGCGGGGTGGACGTCTTCGTCCACAGCCTCCAGTACATGGGCCCGGGCTACGCCGATCCCCTCGTCGACACCCCGGTCGCTGAGATCGAGCGCCACATCGCCGTCGGGCTCACATCGGCCGTGCGCGCGTGTCGCAATTTGCTCCCGGCGATGATCGCTCGCGGCGAGGGCCGCATCGTGCTCGTGACCTCAATGGCGGCGCAGCTCGATCTTGAGATCCCACCGCCGCTCGGCGCCATGTACCCGGTCGTCAAGGCGGGCCTCGTGCGCCTCGTGACGTCCCTGGCCGAGGAAGTCCGGCCCTACGGCGTGGCGATCGTCGGCCTCGACCCGGGGTTCGTTCGCGCCGAGCACGTCGACCTCGGCCAGGTCGACGGGATGTACTTCGGCTGGAGCATTGACGAGGCCCACCCGGTCGGGGTCCCCGCCGCGGCCGTGGAGTACATCGCCACGTGCGAGGAGGTGATGGCCCTTTCCGGGCGCAACCTCCGTGCTGCTGACCTAGTGGCCGAAAAGCATCTGCTGCCACGGCGCTGAGGCATGGCGCCGCGCCGGGCGGGTCCCTCCTGCCCTACTCAAGCTCCTCGGACCGCACCGCCCCCCCGCTCAGCGCCCGCTCCACCAGCCGCGTGCGCTTCTCGTTCGGTGGCAGCTCCTCGACCCCGAAGCGGGCGAAGAGCGCTCGCATGTGACTCTTGACCGCGTCGAGGCTGAGGACGAGCTCGTCGGCGATCTCCTGGTTGGTGGCCGGGATCGCGAAGCGCTCGGCGTCGCGGAAGGGGCGGCACAGGGCGACGAGCACGCGGCGCTGGGCGTCGGAGACGTGGGGAGCGGGCACCGTGGGCACCGCGATGGTGGCCACCACCTCGCCGGGCAGGGGATCGCGAAAGGCCATCACCGTGTCTCCCACCTGCACCAGGTCGCCGTCGCGGAGCGTCCGCTGACCCCGGAGCCGCTCGCCGTTGACGAAGGTGCCGTTGCGCGAGAGCCCGTCGTCCTCGATCACCCATTGGCGTCCGTGCTGCTCGAGGTGGGCGTGCACCCCGGAGACCCGCAGATCCCAGGCGATCTCGAGCTTCGACCCGGGAGCTCGCCCGATCGCCATCCGCTCGTCGTCGAGCGTGACGAGCCGGAGGACGTGCTCGCCGTCGCGGAAGAAGAGGAAGGGAGCGCCGTTTCGCGTTGCCCGGAGTAGAGCCTGAAAGTCGCTCGGGCTGGCCGCCGCACCCAGCACCGCACGTTCCTCGGCACGCACGCGGCGAGGGTACTAGCTTCCAGTCGCCATGCATGTGGTCTTGGACGGTCACGACGGTTATTGCGCCGACCTCGAGCTGATGATCGGGCGCAGCGACGCCACCGTCGGTGACCTGGTCGATGCCCTGCGCGCCGCCGACGGCTCGTCGGACCGTGGCCGCGGCACGAGCGCGGGCATCGTCCTCGATGGGCGCTTCTGCCATCCCGACCTCGCCCTCGACGAGATCGGGCTGCACGAGGGCGCCCGGATGAGCCTGGCCGCGTCGCCGACCGCGATGACGCCGGCGAGCGCCGCCGCGCTCGAGCTCCGCGTCGTCGCCGGCCTCGACTCCGGCCGGCGCATCCCGCTCTCCCCCCACGGCACGATCGTCGGGCGCGACGACGAGGACGCGCTCGCGATGTCCGACGTCGCCGTCTCGCGCCGGCACCTGCGCGTCGAGCCGAGCCCCGGCGGCCTGCGTGCCACCGTCACCGACCTCGGGTCGGTGAACGGCACCTGGGTCGAGGGCAGGCGGATCAAGGAGTCCATCGAGCTCACGCCGGGGACGGTGTTCGAGGCCGGCGACGTCGCCTTCATGCTCGCCGAGGTGAGCGAGGACCGGATCGACGTCAATCCCCAGCGCCAGGCCGGCGCCGCTGGCCTCGTCGCCTTCAATCGCCCTCCGCGCTCGCGCCGGCGCGGACCGGCGGAGCCGCTCGCGCCGCCCGAGGAGGTCCGCGAGCAGACCGCCCAGCGCTTCAGCATGGTCTCCGCCTTCGCCCCCCTCCTCCTCGGCGGGGTGATGGTCGTCGTCCTCCACAACATCCTCTTCGCCCTCTTCATGCTCCTCAGCCCGGTGATGGTGATCGGGAGCTGGCTCGAGAGCCGCCGCCAGACGGGCACCGCCACCCGCGGCGCCAGGCGCACCCACGCCGAGCAGCTCGGGCGCTTCACCTCCGAGGTCAGCGAGCGCTCGGCCGCCGTCATCGCCCATCTGCGCGAGTCCCTCGCCGATCCCGCCGAGACCGTCCGCCGGGCCACCGACCCGAGCCCCCGCCTGTGGGAGCGCCGGCCTGACCACGACGACTTCCTCCACCTCTGCGCCGGCCTCGGAGACCGCCGCATCCGCCCGCCCATCGACCAGCGCCGCACTCCCTCCTCGGCCGCCGAGGACGTGCTCGCCACCCACGAGCGCCTGCGCATGGCCCCGATCCTCGTCGACCTCCAGAAGGGCGGGGTGGTGGGGATCGTCGGTCCCCGCGCGGCCACGCTGGCGACGGCCCGCAGCCTGGTGTGCCAGGCGGCCGTCCTCCACGGACCGGCCGACCTCCAGATCGCCGTCCTCACCGAGTCCGAGCGCAGCGGCGAGTGGGACTGGGCCAAGTGGCTCCCCCACGCCCGCGACGCCTCGCGCGGCGGTGACGCACGCCTTCTCGCCGCCGCTCCGGCGAGCGTCGCCGAGCTCGCCTCCGAGCTCATGGAGCGCGTCGCTTCGGACTCGCGCTTCCTCCTCGCCGTGCTCGACAGCGAAGCCCTGATCGAGGGTCGCGGGGCGGTGGGGCGGGCGCTCCTGCGCGCCGGGGAGAGGGTGAGCGGGATCGTCATCGCCCAGTCCAGCGAGCGCCTGCCCGCCATCTGCACCACGGTCCTCGAGCTCGAACCGGGCACCGCCGAGGCGGTCATGCGCCGCCCGCAGGCCGGCGAGAGCGTGGACCCGCTGCTCGTGGCCGGTGTCTCGCAGGCGACGGCGCGCGAGTGTGGCCTCGGCCTCGCCCGCTTCGAGGACTCAGATCTGCAGATCGCCGGGGGCTCGCTGCCCTCCGAGGTCTCCTTGCTCCCCCTGCTCGGGATGGGTGAGCCCACGCCCCCGGCCCTCGCCGCACGCTGGCGGTCGGCCGCTCACCGCACCAGTCTCGAGGCGACCTTCGCGCTCGCCGAGGACGGGCCCTTCACCCTCGACCTCGTCCTCGACGGCCCCCACGGCCTGATCGCCGGAACCACCGGCTCGGGCAAGAGCGAGCTCCTGCGCAGCCTGGTGGCGGCGCTGGCCACGAGCCACGACCCATCGCGCCTGAACTTCGTGCTCATCGACTACAAGGGCGGCAGCGCCTTCGCCGAGTGCGCCGAGCTCCCCCACACGGTGGGCATGGTCACCGATCTCGACGAGCAGCTCGGAGCGCGGGCCCTGCGCAGCCTCGAGGCCGAGCTCCGCTACCGCGAGCGGGTGCTCGGCGAACACCGCGCCGGGGATCTCATCGCCTACCAGCAGCTGGGCGCCCCCGCCCTCCCGCGCCTGCTCGTGATCATCGACGAGTTCGCCACCCTGGCGGCCGAGCTGCCGGACTTCGTCGCCTCGCTCGTCGGCATCGCCCAGCGCGGACGCAGCCTCGGCGTGCACCTGCTCCTGGCCACCCAGCGACCCTCGGGCGCGGTCAACGAGAACATCCGCGCCAACGCCAACCTGCGGATCTGCCTGCGCGTCCAGACCCCGCAGGACTCCTCAGACGTGATCGATTCCCCCGCCGCCGCCCGCATCGGCCGTACCCAGCCGGGTCGCGCGCAGGTCAGGCTCGGACCCTCCGAGCTCATCCCCATCCAGACCGCCCTGGTCACCGGGGCGACGGCCGCCGGGCCGGCGCGCGCCGTCGACGTGAGGATGTTCGAGTTCGCCGCCGCGGGTGGCGACAGCGAGCAGGCGATCCCCGAGCACTCCGACCTCCAGCGTCTGGTCGGCGCCACCCGCGAGGCCTTCACCTCGCTCGCGCAGCCCGCCCCGCGCCGGCCGTGGCTGCCCCCGCTCGCCCCCGATATCGAGCTCGAGCACCTGCTCGCGCTCGGGCCGCCGCGCCCGCTCGCGGGCGAGCGCGGCCTGGTCGTCCCCGTGGCGCTCGCCGACGACCCCGATGCCCAGGCCCAGTACCCGGTGGGTTGGAACCTCGACGCCGGGAACCTCCTCCTCTACGGGCTCGGCGGCAGCGGGACGACCACAAGCCTGGCGACCATCGCCCTCGCCCTGGCCGACACCGCTGGGCCCGACCGCGCCCACATCTACGTGATGGACTTCGGCGCCGGGGAGCTCGCCTCCCTCACCGCCCTCCCCCACGTCGGCGCCGTGACCGCTGCGCCCGAGCACGAGCGCCAGCGGCGCCTGCTCCGGCGCCTGCGCGGCGAGCTCGAAGCCCGGCGGCGCGTCGACTCCTCCACCCGCGCCGGCGCACCCCGGATCGTCGTCCTCCTCGACGGCTATCCCGGCTTCGCGGCCGAGCACGACGACCTCGCGGGCGACGCCACCCGCGAGGCGCTCGCGCGCGTTTGGGCCGACGGACCCGAGGTCGGCATCCACATCGCGATGACCGCCGAGCGCGCCGGCGGGATCCCCAACGCGCTCGCCTCCCTCGCCCAGCAGCGCCTCGTCTTCCGCCTCGCCGATCTTCCCGACTACGCCCAGTTCGGCATCCACCGCACCGACGTGCCCCGCTTCACCCCGGGCCGCGCGGTGGTGGGCGGCAGCGGCCAGGCCGCGCAGGTCGCGCGCTCATGCGAGCCGCTTGCCGCCGCGGTCGCCCGCCGCGCCACCGATGACCGCGCCGCGCCGGTCCCCGGCGGGCCGCCGCCGATCGCCATCCTCCCCCGGAGCGTTCCCCTCGAGGCCGTGCTCGGGGCCGCGCACGGGGGCCGGGAACCGTGGTTCGTTCCCCTGGGGATCGGCGACGACCAGCTCGAGCCGGTGGGCTTCGAGCTCTACCAGGGCGACCACGCTCTGGTCGCCGGCACCCCCCGCTCGGGGAAGACCACGACCCTGCTCATGTTCGCCGCCCTCGTCGCCCGGTCCCATCCCGAGTACACGCTGATCGGGGTGGCGGTGCGTCCCTCGAAGCTCCGCGAATGCGGCGAGCTCGAGCGCCTGGTCACCGCCGCCGAGGAGCTCCCGGGCCTGGTCGAGGAGCTGCGGGCCAGCGGGGTCCCCCGACTTCTCCTGATCGACGACGCGGAGATGGTGCCCGACGAGGGGCGTGCCCTGAGCACGCTGTTCGCCGACTCGGCCGCAGGCTTCCACGCCGTCCTCGCCGGTCGCGCCGACGGGCTGCGCTCGCTCGGGCACTGGAGCGCGGGCGCCCGCCGCTCCCGCACCGGCCTCCTGCTCCAGCCCGACGTCCAGACCGACGGCGCGCTCCTCGGGGTGACGCTCCCCCGCCGGCCTCCTCCGCCCGTGCGCCCGGGGTGCGGCTACCTGGTCCAGGGAGGCGGATTCGAGCTCGTGCAGGTCGCCCACCCCTAGAGCAGGCGCGCGAGCGAGCAGGTCGCGGCGATCTTCTCGAACAGCTCACCGAGCCGGTCGAAGACGTCGACCTGCGGGGTCATGAAGGTGATCGCCATCACCCCGTGCTCGGTCCGCACCAGGTACTGAACCGTGAGGACGGGCAGGGGCGGGGCGCCGGGCGCCACCGCGGCGTCCCGCGTGCGGCGGATGCGAACCCCGCGCTCGGGGCCGCCGGGGTGCGCGAACTCGACGGGCTCGACCTCGGAGCCGGGGACCGAGTCGGGGAACGCCCCGGTGAGGTCGGCGAGCGCCACCGTCAGGGTCACGAACAGGTGGGCGTCGGGGGCGCCCTCGCGGGGGAGCGGATGGGCGATGCCCATGATCGCGATCACTCCGGCGGCGTCGATCCCGCGCGCCAGCGGCGCCAGCACTTGCGCCAGCGGGCCGGTCTCCGCCGCCTCGCCGAGCGGGCGCTTCATGACATCGAAGGCCTCCCAGTCGAGCGGCACGCGGAGGGCGAGCTCGAGCGGTTCTCCGTCGGCCCGGGTGACCGGGAACCGCCACTCCGGCCCCCAGCCCGCGTCGCGCCAGTAGGTCTCGGGGTCGCTGGCGAGCCGGCTATTCATGCGGTGCCCCCACCAGCTTGTCGGCCGGCTTCTGGGCCGTGCGCTTGGTCTGCTCGGCGCCGTAGTCGACGAGATGGCCGGAGCGGTCGTAGGTCCACTGCGCCTGGCGCGCGACCTGCCCCGCGCTCTGCTGGCCGTCGGCGGCGGCGGCACTGAGCGCGCTCTGGATGTCGCTGGGGAGGGGAAGCTCGTGGACGGCGTCCTGGAGCTGTCCCCACGCCTTCACCGTCCCCTCCGCCTGCGCCACCGCCCTGTCGCCGATCCCGAGCACGTTCGAGGCGTCGGGGACGGCGCCGAAGGTCGTGTCCACGGTGGCGGCCTCGTAATTGCCGTGCTGGAGGTCGATCGCGGCGTTGGATCCCGCTGCCACCTTGCCGCCGTTCCCGGCCAGCCAGGTGGCGCCGTTGACCACCTTCTGCAGGGTGACTCCCCCTTCGGTCACCGTGCCGGCGGCCGCCGTGGCCTCGGCGGCGTCGGCTGCCGCCAGCTCGGGAGCGGCGAAGGGCGCGAGCACGGTCGCGGCCAGCAGCGCCGTCCCCGCCACATCCTCGGCGAGCTTGCCGAACGTCTCGAGGCTGGGGTGCTCGGCGAAGTCGGCGATCGCGTGCGGCAGGTCGAGGACCGGCTTGATGATGAACTTGCCGATGCCGATGAAGAAGTTGCTGACGCCGTGCCACAGGTTGTCCCAGAAGCCGCGGTGTGGGGGCACGCTGCTGGCCGCGGACACGCGGCCCTGGGCGTGGCCGCGACCGGAGGCGAACTCGGCGAGGAGCTGAAAGCCGCGACTGGTGAGCGCGTCGATCTCGCCCTGGGCGTTCGAGATCGCGCCGCTCGCCGCGTTGACCGCGGTGTGGAGCGGTGAGCTGGTGGGGACGATCACGAGCGGGGAGAGCGGCGAGGTGAAGCTCTTCGCCGTCGCCTGAGCCTGCGCCGTGTTGAGCGCCGACTGTGCTCCGGCGAGCTGGTTCTGGGCGGTCGCCAGCTGGGACTGCGCGCTCTGGAGCTGGGAGAGGATGCTCTGGAAGGCGGGCTTGAGTGAGCTCACCTCGCCCTCGAAGGCGCCGAGGGCGTCGGCCGCCTCCTGATAGGAGGACGTCACCTTGCCGAGGTCGTCGGGAAGCCTGCCCACCCCGTGGCGGAAGGCGTCGGCCGCGTTCCCGACCCACGTGGCGTCGCCCGCCGCCCCGCGCAGTCCATCAGCCGTGGTCTGCGCCTGGGCGGCCACCGTCCGGAACATGGCCACCAGCTCGTTGATCACGCCCGGGTCCGCGGCGAGCAGGTCCTTCGCCCGCTGATCGGCTCGGAGATCGCTCATCGCCGTGTCTCCTCGCTCTCAGCCCGCCGAGGCGGTGGCGATGCACGCCTCGCTGGTCCCGTAGGCCTGCGCTGCCTCACCGAGCCGCTGCACGACCTTCTGCATGTCTCCCTCGATCAGCGCGACGCCGGAGTGCCACGCGTTCAGGAAGTGCCCGACCTCGTCCTCCAGCGGGCTGCCGCCGATCATCCCGTGGTATCCGGGCGCGACCTTGTGCATCCCGTCGAGCTCGGAGTACAGCCCGGAGATCGTGCTCTGGAGCGCTGCCAGCGTGTTGGGATCGACGGTGAAGCTGGTCATCGCGGTCGCTCAGGCCATCGAGGCGCGGATCGCGTCCTCGGTCTGCTGATACTGAACCGCCGCGTGCGAGAGCAGCTGGCTGATCCCGTCGAGGGCGTCCCTGAGTCCGACGGCCGACCGGTTCCACTCCTCGTAGCGCATGTGGAACGCGCCCGAAGCGGTGCCCATCCAGTCCCCGCCGATGACACTGGACACCTCTCCCTGCAGCCGCGAGAGCTGATCCTGAATGCTCTGCGAACCCGACATCACGTTCGACGAGAGGGTCTGGAGATCCTCCGCCGTGACCTTGATGAGACTCATTGCTTGTGTCCTCCTCGAGGGCCTACGCCCCGGTAGCCGATTACGCGAGCCAGTATCCACGCGCACCGAGGACCAGAAAATCCCCCCGCGGTGTGAAGCGCACCACCCCACCCCTAGGCGAGGGCTTTGGTCTGCGTGCGCAGCGTGTGCTCGGCGCGCTCGATGGCCGAGAGCTCGCTCGCGTAGCGCCGCTTGCGCAGGCCGCCGGCGTCCGCCGAGAGGGAGGCGTAGGCGCGGGCCAGGCCGGCGAGGGTACGGTCGATCGTCTTGGTGGGGGCAGCGCTTCGCGTCACCGCGGGGAGGGCCGCGATCCTGCCTACACCGGTTGCGTAGGCGTGCGCGACGGCAGTCGCGGCGCTGGCCTGGGCGGCCGCGCTGCCGGCGCCGTTGAGCCGCCGCAGGGCGGGGCGGCGGCCCACCGCCACCCCCTCGAGGACACCGACCACCTGCTTGGCCTGGTCCGCGGGGGACAGGGTGCGCGCCGTCGTCGAGGTGATCACGCGGGTGCCGCCGGAGGCACCCGCCACCACCCCGATCACGGCGGCGACGATGATCGCCGCGGTCACGGCGGCGATGGCCACCCCGAGGCGCGAGGGGTGCGCCGTCTCCACCGGGGCCTCGTCCTCGAGATCGTGGCGGCGCGCGAGCCGGTGGATCGTCGGCCGCCCGCCGGGGGGCGCTACCGGCGGGGACGGGAGGCCGTCGAGGGTGGGCTCGGCGGGGCGGGGCGGGGTGTCGGCCGGCCGCGCTGCCGGCTCCTTGAACACGGCCGGGGCGAGCGGCCGGCCCGCCACCGCCGTCTCCACCACCGGGAGCCGGGCCTCGCGCCGCCAGCGCGGGCCGAGGAGCTCGAGCACGACATCCTCGAGCTCCTCCCAGCCGGCTTCGGCGCCGCCGAAGCGGTCGGCGGCGTCCTTGGCGAGCATGCGCTCGAGCCACGCTTCGATCCGCGGATCGACGTCGGGCGCCACCGCGCGCACCGAGGGGATCTGCTCGTGAACGTGCTTGTAGAGGACGGCGACGGGCGTGTCCTTATCCTCGAAGGGCACGCGACCGATGAGCAGCTCCCAGGCAATGATCCCCAGCGAGTAGAGATCGGCCGCAGGTCCGACCTCGCGACCGAGGGCCTGCTCGGGGGCCATGTAGGCGGGAGTGCCGATCGTCGTCCCCACCGCGGTCACGACCGGCCGCGTCACCGCGTCGGCGTAGGCCCGCGCCACCCCGAAGTCGGCGATCTTGACCCGGCCGTCGGCGGTGACGAGCAGGTTCTCGGGCTTGAGGTCGCGGTGGACGATCGAGCGGCTCTCACCGTGGGCGAGGCCGGCGAGCACGCCCTCGAGCACGCCGGCGATCTGCGCCAGGGTGAGCGTGCCCACGTACGGGCGCAGCGACCCCTGGGACAGGTACTCCATGGCGATGAAGGGCACGCCCTCGTACTCGAAGTACTCGTGCACGGTGACGATGTTGGGGTGGCTGAGCGACCCGGCGACCCGCGACTCCTCGGCGAAGCGCCCGGCGAAGGTGGGGTCGGCCGCCGCCTGGAAGGGCGCGAGTTCCTTGAGCGCCACTCGCCGGCGCAGGTCGCTCTGGTAGGCGAGATAGACCACCGCCGCCCCTCCCCGCCCGATCACCTCGAGCAGGTCGTAGCGACCGACGCTCCTGATCGGCGTTGGGTTCACTACGGTCCTCTACCCCAGAGAGCGCTGGAGGGAGCAGGAAGCGTGCGCATCGGCCTCTCGGGCAACCCGGCCGAGACTGCCCGGAAGTGGTAAGCGTTCAGTCGCTGGGGTCAGGCGAGGCTGGGGGATGGGTCGCCGCGGGATTTGGCGGTGAGTAGTTCGCTGAGGTATTCGAACAGCGAGCGGTGTTGCAGCCGGCAGGTGGTCGATGCTGAGAGGAGCCGCTCGAT
>DASZLV010000167.1:0-2277 GCA_035552215.1 Solirubrobacteraceae bacterium
CGGCGCCGGCGTCCTGCTCGTCGTCGCCGTCGCCGCCGGCCTGCTCATCAGCGGGGCGCTGCGCCCGGTGGCCCGGATGACCGCCCAGGCCGACGCGTGGAGCGAGGCGGACACCGGCATGCGCTTCGGGCTCGGCCCTCCCCGCGACGAGCTCACGCACCTGGCGGCCACGCTCGACCGGCTGCTCGACCGGGTGGCGGCGAGCCTGCGCCACGAGCAGCGCTTCTCGGCCGAGCTCTCGCACGAGCTGCGCTCGCCGCTGGCGAGCGTGATCGCCGAGGCCCAGCACGCGCTCCGGCACGCCCGCTCGACCGATGACTACCGAGCGGGGGCGGAGCGCCTCCTGGCCAGCGCCCAGCACATGCGGCGGACCCTCGACACCCTCGTCGCCGCCGAACGACTCGAGCATCAGGGGCCCCCCGGAGCCGCCGACGCCGCCGTCGTCGCCCGCGCCGCCGCCCGCGGCTATGAGGGCCTCGCCGAGGAGCACGGCCTGACGATCACGGTCACCGAGCCGGAGACGCCGATCAGGATCGGTGTCGACGCCGACGTCGGCGAGCGCGTGCTCGCGCCCCTGATCGAGAACGCCTGTCGCTACGGAAGCCGGTCGGTCACGGTGGCGATCGCGCAGCGCGACAGCGCCGCCGTGTTCCTCGTCGAGGACGATGGCCCGGGCGTCCCCGAAGGTGACCGCGAGCGCATCTTCGAGCCTGGGTGGAGGGGCAACGGACGGCGCCGCGGCGACGGCGCCGGCCTCGGGCTCCCGCTCGCGCGGCGGCTCGCGCGAGCGGCGGGCGGAGAGGTCGGCCACGACGGCGGCGGCCCTCCGGGCGGGCGCTTCTCGGTGCGTCTGCCCTTGGGGTGACCCTCAGTCGCTCGCGTCGGCGAACGAGTGGTGCTCGTGGCTCACCACCCACCGGTCCGCGACCTTGCGCAGCCCGATGGTCAATCGCAGGCGGTACTCGGGATCGCGATCGAAGTCCGCGGGCTTGCCGCACCGCAGGAGAGCGAACGCGAAGGCGACGTCCGTGCCGGCGGTGAGCTCGAGCGAGTCGATCTCGGACACGGCCCCGGACTCAAGCCAGGCGAAGAAGCCGGGCCACGTCTCGCGGTAGGCCTCGAGCCCGCGCACCCCTCGCTCTGGCGGGGGCACGTCGAACACGACGATGTCGGCCGCGTGATCGGCGAGCACGAGGTCCAGGTCCCCGGCGCGGACGGCCAGGGCCCAGCGTTCGATCAGGTCTCGGATCTGCTCTTCGTCGGTCATCTCGCCTCCCGTGGTGGTTGTCGCTCTTTGAGACCGGACTCGATAGGCAAAGTCATCGCGATATTCAGGCGCGGTATTGAGTGTCTCGTTACGTCCCAGCGGGACTCTCTGAGATGACCAGCAACTCCCTTGGAGGATGAAATGACTATTCAGGTAGAGCCAGGCATCGGTGACATCAGCCCGGTAGCGGCTGCAGGTGTCGAGATCGAGCCGATGGCGCTGATCGACACGACAGGGTCGATGACGTGGCCCAACGAGGAGGGCGGCGATACCGCCCGCAAGGATGTTCTCGGCGAGGCGATGGGAATCATCGTCGAGAAGCTCGGCGCCGAGGACAGCCAGGCCGAGAAGGAGCAGGAGGCAGGAGAGGACGCCGGCGGTCTCATGACCGTCACCTTCGCGCAGAACAACGTCGAGAAGATCGGCGATCTCTCGCCCCAGAACTGGCGAGCCAAGTGGAGCCAGATCCGGTGGGGCAACGGGACCGAGATCATGCCGGGGTGGAATGCCCTGAACGAGGTGTACCTCGACGAGTTCGGCGATGTGCCCCAGCTCGACCGGCCGAAGATGCTCGCGCTGGTGATAACCGACGGGGAGGCGATTGACACCGACGCCTTCGCCGAGCAGATGCGCAAGCTGGGCAACCGCGCCTACGTCGTGCTCGCGGTCATGGGCTACGGCGAGGAGCACGATCGCGCCCTCAAGGTCTACCAGGACGTGTCCACCGCCAACGATCACGTCCGCGTCGTCTCGTTCGGCAACACCACCGACCCGAGCCGGATCGCGGACGCGGTGGTCAGCCTGGTCGGGCAGTAGCCGCGCCCGCCGTGATGTGAGCCGCGCCCCGGAGAGCGGGGCGCGGCTGGCCACGGGCGAGCCGCGCCGAGGCCACCAGTCCGCACAGAGCGGGTATCCACAGCGCGAGGGCGTGGTACACGAGGACGGCGGCGACGGCCGCCGCGGGCGACGCGCCGTAAACGATCAGGGCCGCAGCCAGCCCGCCGTCGAGC
>DASZLV010000168.1:0-95780 GCA_035552215.1 Solirubrobacteraceae bacterium
TGAACTTCTACAACCACGACCGCGTTCACCACGGCCGCCTCACCCGCAGCCGGATACCCGCCGACATCGTCTACGGTGCCCGCAAGATGGACGCCCGATGAGCCGCACCCGTCGGCACATCCCGGAGTCCGCCCACCCTAAGCCACGAAGCCGTTCACCGGTGCCCGCCCGGCGCGGCGATCGAGGAAGTAACAGGCGACCACGAGCACCGTGAACAGGTTCATCCACAGGAGGTTGAGGAGCGTGCCCTCCTTCGGGAACACCGAATGCAGCGTCCCCGTGAAGCGCGAGAGGAAGTGGGGCACGCCATGGGTGGCGACCTGTCCCGCCAGGGCCGCCACGCAGGAGACGAGCCACACCATGATCCAGCGCCCGACCGAGAGCGCGAGCAGGAGCAGGAAGGGCAGGGTGATCAGGAGCATGCGGTCGAAGTCGGTGTCGGGGAGGAATACGTAGCCGGCGAACAGCGACCACACCGTTGCCTCGCGAATGTCGATCCGCCGCGCGGCGTAGAACGCGAGCACGACGATGGTCATGAGCGCCGGCAGGAGCTTGGCCTCGATGGGGGCGTAGATGCCGATCTTGGCGAGGAGGATGGTGGGGGTGACATGGATCGGCGGGTTGAAGGCGAGCAGATCGTTGCGCCGCGAAAAGGCGTCGAGACTCTTGGGGAACCACGGCACGTTGCTCACCGCGAGCACGACGACGAAGGCCGCCACCGGGGCCAGCGCCCACCACCGCCGTTTGCGAAACCAGTGCAGCGCCAGCGCGGGGAGGGCAAAGGCGCCGAGGAACTTGAACGCCGCCATCGCGGTCAGGGCCAGCCACGCTACCCACTCGCGTCCGCGCTCGAGCGCGAGGAGGAGCGCGGCGATGCCGAAGAAGAGGAGCGTCTTGTCCTGGGCGTAGGCGGTCCACGCCAGCAGGACGAAGGGATTGAAGGCGTAGAAGAGCATGAACGCCAGCCGCCAGCTGTGCGGGCGCGGGAACCTGAGTCCGATGAGCAGGAGCACGGCCGCGTCGCCCAGGACGAAGAGCAGGCGCAGCATGGTCGGCGAATCGTGGATCGCGAGCAGCGCGGTGAAGACGCCGACCTCGAAGGGCGGGCTGTTGGAATGGACCGGATTGATGAAGCCGTGCGCGGGCGGGTTGAACGGATTGGCGCCGTGGAGCGCGAGCCGCGAGAAGTAGGTGTAGATGGAGAGATTGCTGCCGCCGTGGCTGTGATCGATGATCAGCAGCCTCACCCCCACGGCGAGCAGGGTGATGAGGATCACCGCCAGCCGCCAGCCTCCGGGACGGCTCGGGCGCACGACGCTAGGCGGCTTCTTCAGCGTCCCGGTCGTTCGCCGGGCCAGGCTCGGCGAGCGCGTCGGCGACGGTCTCTTCGACACCGGCGCGCGCGGAGGGGTCGAGCGGCGGCGGATCTCCGTTTTCGGTGTTCTTCTCGAGCGCTTCGGTGAGCACGTCCTCGGACGGGCCGTCGTCAAGGTCATCGAACTCCTCGATGTCGGCGCCGGTCCTCGGGTCCTCGGGCTTCACCGAGTTGCTGCCGTTCTGGCGCCCGGACCTGCCACCGCCACCGCCGCCGCCGCCGCCGCCGTTCGCGGACCCGCCTCCGCCGCCGGCCTGGGGCCGGCGCCGGCGGCTCTTGGCCCGGCGTCCCTTGGGGAAGTTGCGCAGGAGATCGCGCGCCAGGGCAGCGGGCTTGCGCGCCATCCGCGTGCGCGCCCCGCGCAGGGCCTCCTCGGCCTCGGGTGTGTGCGCCAGCGCGGCGGCGAGCAGGGCGGCCGACAGGCGCCGGTCCTCCTTGCGCGTCGCGTGCACGAGCCGGCGTGCGTTACGTGCGTGCGCGCCTCCGCTCGAGTTGACCAGGAGGCCGAGCAGCCGCTTGGTCTCGGGCCAGCGCTGGATGGCATATTCCTCGTGTACCTCGCGCGTGTACTCGGCCAGCCGCCAGATCCACGCGTTGGCCTCGTCGCGACGGCCGATGCGCCGCTCGGCCAGAGCCTGGAGCATGATCTTCACACCCTCGCGACGCTCGTCGCGAGGCCAGCCGGCCATGATGTCGACGGCGGTGTCGAACGCCTCGGCGTCACGTGAGGCAGCGATCTCCTGGAGCGCGCGCAGACGCAGCTGGGCGTTGCGGTTGCGCTGGACGGCGGTGAGCAGGAAGCGCCGCTTGAGCTCCCCGCCGCGATCGAAGTGGAGCATGGCCTTGGCCCGCCGCCAGCCGTTGGGGGCGACGCGAGCGCCGGCCAGGGCCGCCCACACGTGCTGCTCCCCGTAGTCAAGATGGTCGACGGCGATGCGCCACAGCTCGCGTTCGAAGACCTCGGCCCGCCGGTCCGGATCGGGCGTGACCGGAAGCACGCGACGCTCGACGCGGACCCGGCGCCCGCGACCGCGGCGCACCGGTCCCACCACGATCGCCCCTCCGCGGTAGACGTCGCGATCCAGGAGCGAGTGCAGCGTGACCACGGGGTCGTCGTGCTTGGTGGCGGGGTGGACGAAGTCGATGACGATCCCCGCTTCCTTGCCCGGGTGACGTCGTGTCACCCGCCCGACGCGCTGCTGATAGATGCGCTTGGACGCGGTCGGAGCCAGGTGCATGCAGATCGTCGCCCGTGGGGAGTTCCAGCCCTCGGCCAGGAGCTGCGCGTTGACGAGAACGTCGATCTTGCCCGACTCGTAGTCGGCGAGGATCCGGGCGAGCTGTCGCTTGGGCGTCTCGCCGGAGACCGCCTGTGCCTTCATCCCGAGCTCACGGAACGAGTGAGCGACGTTATAGGCGTGACGCACGCCCGCCGTGTAGACCACGCCGGGAACGCCGTTGAAGCGGGTCTTGTAGAGATCGGCGATGGCCTGGTTGAAGGGATGCTGGTCGAGGAGCTCAGCCAGCATCTCCTGGTCGAACTCGGTGTCCACCTCGCCGCGCCGCAGCGGGACCTTGGCGATGGTGCGCACTCCGGGGCCGGGCGGGATGCGGATGCAGCGCAGCGGCGCAATGACCCCGCGGCGGGCCGCCTGGGCGAGGTCGAAGCGCGAGGTCTGGGTCGGGAAGAGGTCGGTGACGTGGCGAGCGATGAGCGCGCCCGTCGCCGTCATGCCCACGAACACCGGACCGGCCCAGCTCCGGATCGAGGCCGAGGTCTTCTCGCCCAGGGCGGTGTGGGCCTCGTCGCAGATGACGATGGTGTAGGCGTCCGACACACGGCCCGCGTTACGTACGTACCACTGATAGGTCTCGACGGTGACGGGGCCGTTGGAGGAGTCCTTGCCGTCGAGGAGCGCGGGGCTGATGCGCTTGGAATAGCCGCGGTCGCGAAGCTCGCCGTGGAACTGGTCGACGAGGTTGCGACGGTGGGTGAGGATCAATACCCCGCCGGTGCGCGAGGCCTCCACGAATCCGAGGGCGGCCACCGTCTTGCCGGCCCCCGTCGCGTGCTCGAACCAGAACCGCCGCGCCGCGTTGGGGTCGTCCTGGTCCTCGATCGCCTCGTCGGCGTCGGCCTCCTCGTCGTCGTCCTGCCAGTCCTGTGGCTCATCGTCGGGCTCCTCGTCCTCTTCGTCGTCGAAGTCCTCGGCGTCCTCTTCGCCGGGAATCGCCGCCGAGGCGAGGACCGGAGGCTCCGGGGGAGCTGCGGGCGCGCTCCCGTTCCCATTGGCGCTCGCGTGGCCGTTTTCGTTCGTGCTGCGCTGCGCCTCGGCCAGGAGCGCGGTCAGCGTGCCCGAGAGCGCGTCGACCTGGTGGGCGGAGAGGACGGTGCCGTCGACGAGGTGCGGCTCGTCTTCGGAGAGCAGGCGCTCGAGCCCGAGGAGGAGCGCGAACCGCCGGCGCCACTCGATCGAGGGCAGCTCGACCCCGGTCTCGATCTCGGCCAGCGCGGCGTCGAGCGCGCGACGGCGCGCCGAACCGGCGGCGAGGGCCTCAGCGGCGGTCTCGCCTTCGTAGATGAATCGCTCGCGCGTGAACTTCTCAGCACGCGCAATCGCGTCAGTACTCGGAAAGGGGGTGGAAGCACCCATGCAATATTGGAAGGTTGAGTCTGGAATGCGAGCCGCGGCAACACGTCGTAGCGGCTCAGGCCGGCGGCCCATTACGGATAGGCCGGGACGAGGTAAGGCACCCTCAGGAAGCGGACCCCTCGCCGATCGCGACGAAGAGGATAGCTGCTATTTAAGCAGATCGGGTGGCCGTCGTGACGCGCGGGCGCTCACCTGGTGGCGGATGGGTCGCAATCTGCCAAGCTGTCGCACATGCTGATGCGGGATATTCGGCGTCGACTGCTCCGATGACCGTGGTCTCCCCATACGAAGTGCGCCGCGCCCGTGGCGAGCAGGAGTATGCCGACCTGCTCGACCTCCGCTACGAGGTGTTCTGTGTCGAGCAGGGTGTGCCACGGCACGAGGAAGTCGACGGACGCGATCACGGCGGCGTACACCTGGTCGCCGTCCGAGGCGAGGAGGTGCTCGGCACCTGCCGCCTCGTCTTCGTGGGCACGACCGTCCAGTTCAGCCGACTCGCGGTGCGTAAGTCGGCCCGTCGCCAGGGCATCGCGACGACGCTGCTGAGCGAGGCGGACGCTCAGACCCGGGCCGGCGGCGCGCGCCGGCTCGTCCTTCATGCCCAGACCTACGCGCGCGAGCTTTATGAGCGCGCGGGCTACCGCGCCCGTGGGCGCCCCTTCGTCGAGGCGGGGATCGAGCACGTGGCGATGGAGAAGTCACTGTGACGGGCTCCGCCGCTCGCCCTGGGAGGCGCCGGCTTGGCTGAGGTCCGGGTCGACCCGCTGAACGGGCAGCGGACGATCGTCGCCGTCGACCGAGCGGATCGCCCCGGTGGTGAGCTCCGAGTCACCCCCGCCGATCCGATCGACCCGAGCAACGATCCGTTCGCCGAGGGTCACGAGGACCGCACGCCGCCTGAGCTCTACGCCGTCCGGCCTGGAGGCGGACCGCCGAACTCACCCGGCTGGATCGTTCGGGTCGTTCCCAACCTCTACCCGGCGCTTGCTCCCGACTCGCCGCCGCCCGCTCCTCAGGCCAACACCGACCTGTTCTGGGCCGGTCCCGCCCGGGGTGCCCACGAGGTCATCATCAATGCGCCCGATCCCGTCGCCTCGCTGGCGGAGCTCAGCGCCGACCAGGTGTCGGCAGCGATGGAGGTGTGGCGCGAGCGTATGCGCGCTCACCCCGACGCGGCCTGCCGGCACCTGATCGTCAACGAGCGTGCCGAGGCCGGGGCATCGCTCCCCCACACTCACGCGCAGTTCTACGCCCTTGACTTCGTGCCCGCGATGGTCGCTCGCGAGCGCGAGCGCTTCGGCGCCTACGCGACGCGCACGATGGGCGGCAACCTCCTCGCCGACCTGGTGCAGGAGGAGGTGCGACGGCGCGAACGCATCGTGGCCATCGATGGCGAGTCGGTTCTCATGGCCCCCTACGGTGCGCGCTTCCCGTTCCAGCTCATGATCGCCCCCCGCGTGCCCCGGATGCGCTTCGAGGACGACGGTCCCATCGCCGCCGCGATGTTGCACTCCGCGCTCGCACGCCTGACCCAACACTTCGGCACCGGTCCACCCCTCAATCTCTGGGTTCGCACCGCCCCCAGCGGCGCTGAGCATTTCTGCTGGCGGATCGACATCGTCCCGCGGCTCACCTACATCGCGGGGCTCGAGCTCGGCGCCGGCGTCAATCTCAACATCGTCTCCCCGGAGCGGAGCGCGGCGCAACTGCGCGACGGCTGAGCAGGGATGTCACCTGGTGCGCACCCGAGTGTGCAATCGGTGATGTTGGCACGCCTGCTCAAGGCGGGCTGAAAGCGCCTCACGCCACCGCCGCGGTGTGCTCCGTCCGGGCCGGGCATGGTTACCGAAGCCAAAGCTCCGGATTGCGGATCGGTGGGGACCGGACCTGTTAGGATCGGGCTATGCGGGTCAAGTCTGCGTGCGTTCCGTGCGGTACCTCAGGGGCGGGGGTGAACGAGTTGACATCGCCCGCAAGTGCGTCCGAGCATATCGCAAGTAACCAGGACCACTGACTGACCTCGCGACGAAGCTCGTGCTCCGTCGCGGACGAGAAAGACACGACATTCCCGCTGCGGTAACCGTTTGGCGCAATGGGTATGTACGATCGTCATACACCCCCGGTAATTGAAGGAGCAACATTTGATCGATCGCATTCGACAGGAGATTCAAGAGCGGCTCGAGCAGCTTCTCGCAGAAGCCGAGAAGTTGCGTGACGCGCTCGCCGCTCTCGATCCTCGTGAGCAGAAGCCCAAGGCGCGGCCGGCGCCTGCGCGTCGTACGACGGGCTCGGCCTCGCCGCGTGCATCCACTCGTTCCGCCGCGTCGACCCGCGCCAGCGCGCGCCCGGCGTCGTCGAGGGGATCGAACTCGCGCACGGCACCGGGCGCGACCAAGACCTCGGTACTCGCCGCGCTCGAGAAGGGCGGCGCCATGACCGCAGGCGAGGTCGCCACGGCAACCGGTCTCGGTCGTGGCACTGTGAGCACGACACTGTCCAAGCTCGCCAAGAGCGGCGTGGTCGTCAAGGCCGACCGCGGGTACAAGCTGCCCGACGGCGCCACGGCGGCCACCGCCAGCAAGGCATAGCCGAGCCGGTACTGAAGGAGACACCGTGGCCGGCGCCGTGGACCCCCTCGGGGCCGCGGCGCCGGACCGGCGCCGCCGTCCGCTCGCCTACAGAATCCCGATCTCCGAGTTGTCACCGACCAGGAAGCGGAACGCGCGCGGCTGGCGCTCGTCGCGTCCGATGGTGACATTGCGTCCGAGCAGCGAGGACTCCATCCGACCCGCGAGGTCGTGGACCGAAGACCCGGCGAGGAGGATCGAATGCTCGACCTCGGCGTTGCGGATCTCACATCCCTCCCCGATCGCGGTGTAGGGCCCGATGTAGCAGTCGGTCAGCCGAGCCCCGGCACCAATGATCGCCGGACCGCGCACCGTCGAGCGCACCAAGCGCGCGCCCGCTTCGATCACCACCCGGCCATCGACCTGTGAATCGACGAGCTCGCCTTCCATCCGCGTCTGGATGGTGTCGAGCACGAGCCGGTTGGCCGCCAGCATGTCGCCCAGGCGACCCGTGTCCTTCCACCAACCCTGGACGATGTGGGGCTCGACCCGCATCCCCTGATCGACGAGGTACTGGATCGCGTCGGTGATCTCGAGCTCCCCGCGCCCCGACGGCTCGATCGCGCGCGCGGCGCCGTGGACGCAGTCGGTGAACATGTAGACCCCGACAAGCGCGAGGTCGGTCTTCGGCTCCAAGGGCTTCTCCACCAGCTTCACCACCGTGCCGTCCCGCAGTTCCGCGACCCCGTACTGCTCGGGGTCGGGCACCTGGGTGAGGAGGATGAGGGCGTCGGGGCCGCTCGAGCGGAAGGCGGCGACGAGATCCTCGATCCCGCCCTGGAGCAGGTTGTCTCCGAGGTACATGACGAATGGTGCATCTTTCAGGAACGGCTCCGCGGTGAGCACCGCATGGGCGAGTCCGAGCGGCTCGTCCTGGACGATGTAGGTGATGCTCACGCCGAAGCGCTCGCCCGCTCCCACCGCGGCGCGGATCTCGTCTCCCGTCTCGGGCGCGATGATGATCCCGACCTCGCGGATGCCGGCCCGGGCCATCGCCTCGATGCCATAGAAGAGCACGGGCTTGTTGGCCACGGGCACGAGCTGCTTGGCGCTCGTGTAGGTGATGGGACGCAAGCGCGTCCCCTTGCCCCCGGAGAGGATCAACCCTTTCAGCTCTTGCATGCGTGCCGGAGGGTACTGCTCAGTACCTCGCGCCGAGCTTGCGGTGATCCCAGCTCGCCATGCGCTCGGGGACGAACTGCATCGCCACCCGCTTACCCGCCTGCCGGCGCACCCCTTCGAGGAGCTCGTCGCCGGCGGCGCCGGTGTAGCGACCGAGGAGCTCGACGCCGAGCTCGGTGACCACCTCGACGTCGCGGTGGATCTCGGTGCGGGCCTCCACCATCACCCCGCGCAGCTCCTCATAGCCTTCGCCGTCCTCGATCTGCAGGGTCGCGCGCGGATCGCGCTCGAGGTTCCGCACCTTCTGGGACTTCGCGTACGTCCATGCCCACACATCCCCACTCCGCACCAGGTACCAGAGAGGCATCAGATGCGGCCACCCCCGCGGCCCGTTGGTGGCACATACGACGACGCGCTGCTCGTCGAGGAAGGCGGCGATCTCCGCCGCGGTCATGGCGATGTGGTCGCGGCGGCTCAACGCGAGGAACTACCGTGCCCCGGAGAAATCTCCGATTTCTCCCCGCAACGATCTCCGATCGTTGCCCGCAACCGCCTCGGCCAAAGTGAGCACCGCCTGCCGGGCGTCGGGCGGCTCGAGGACGACGGCATCCCCCGCCTCCTTGAGGACCTCGCGCACGAGCCAGTCGACCCCGGCGAAGCCGAGCTCGACGACGACGGCGCCGTCCTCGAGCTCCTGGGCGACGCGCCGCTCCTCGCGCGCCCATCGGGCCCGGTCGGCGGAGATCCACACGCGAGCGCGGCGCGAGGCGGGTACCTCGCCGGTCCGCGGCCACCCATCGACATCGGCGGCGGGGTCGACGCCGTGACGAGGCTCGAAGCTCTCGGCGTTGACGCTGGCCGATTTGATCCGGTCGAGGCGGAAGTGGCGCACGTTCTCGCGGGCGGGGTCGTAGCTGGCGACGTACCAGCCCTCGCGACCGTTGATCAAGGCGTAGGGCTCGACGGTCCGCGTGCTGAACTCGTCCTCGTTCTCCTTGTAGTACTCGAACGAGAGCATGCGCCGGGAGGCGATGGCCCGCGAGACCACGGCGGCGATCTCAACATCGTCGCCGCCCGGTGGGGCGACCTGGAGCCCGTCCTCGATCGGATCCTCGCCGAGCGCGGCCACCACCTTCTTGCGCACCGAGGCCAGCGACCCCTCGGGGATGTGCTCGCCGATCAGGTCGATGGCGGCGACGAGTGCCTTGGCCTCCACGGGCAGGAGCCGGGCGGGACGGGCGAATGAGTCCCCGTAGGGCTCGGGGTCGACCTCGATGGTGCCGTCGGGCCCGATCTCCGCGTAGAGGACGTAGGTCCCGGCGCCGAAGTTGACGACGTTGAGCACCGAAACGTCCTCGTGCAGCTCCTGCTCGGAGATCTTCAAGCGCGCGCACAATTCGGCCGCGTGCAGGGTGCCGCCGGCACGCCCCGCTTCGATGAGGATGCTCGCGAGGGTGACCAGGCGCGCGAAGCGCTCGGGACGGATGGTGGCGTCCTGCTGGTGGCCGTTGCCCTCGGCCGCCTCCGAGCGCGCGGCGGAAGCGTCCGGCGGCGCGGGCGCAACCGCGTCGGCGCCCGGCGGGGTCGGGGGCGGGTCGCCGGTGTGGCGCTCGATGAGCAGCGCCACCCGCTCGCGCAGGGCCTCCGCGAGCTCCGGGGGCCCGAGGACCCGCGCGTTCTCACCGAGACCGAGTACCCAGGCGATGAGCGCGCGCGTGCTCGCGTACTGCGTGGTGAAGATGCGATCGGCGCCCGCGGCGGGCCGCATCTCGCCGTAGCGTCCGAAATGGCGCTCGACCTGCCACGCGATGCGCTCACCGAGCCAGATCTCGGCCGTCGCGGTCGGCGCGCCGAACTGCCAGTCGATGCGATCGGCGTAGCCACGCGGGTCGAAGTCGGCGGGCCGGGTGAAGTCGTGCTCGGCCTTGGTCACATACGCGACCTTGCCGCGGATCCGCGAAAGCCTGAAGACGCGAATCGCGTCACGCTCGTGCGAGCGGCCGACGAGATAGAACTGGCTGCCCTGATAGAGCAGCTGGTAGGGATCGACGCGCCGAGTACCCACGTCGTCGCGCTCCATCGTGTAGTACTCGAAGGCGATCGTCTTGCGCCGGAAGATCGCGGTCTCGATCTTGGCCAAGCGCTGCGAGATCTCATGGCCGCCGGCGGACCCGGTGATCCCAAGAGCGACGGTGTGCTGCTCGGAGGACCGCAGCGGGCTCGGCCGCCCCCATGAGATCTGCTGGAGGGCCAGGCGCAGCGGCTCGGCGTAGGCGAACTCGCCATCCAGGAGCTGGAGCGCGGTGTGGAGCGCCGCGAGCTCCTCGTCCTCGAAGGCGATCGCCGGGAGGTGGAAGTTCTCCGGCGGCAGGGAGTAGTTCTCCTGCTCGACGAGGCCGTCGATCGGCTTCTCGACCGCGAGCTGAATCCCCAGCGCCTCGAGCTCAGAGCGGTCGGCATAGAACCGGCGCGCGAACGCATCCTCGTTCATCACGCTGTACCCCTCGACGTCGCGCCTGATCTCCGGCGCGGTCACGGGCCGCCGCTCCGCCATGAGATAGGAGATCAGCGAGAGCTGGCGGATCAGCTTCTCGGTGTCCTTGGCCATTGCCGCCAACTGTAGTGGCGAGGAAGCGAGGGGCGACGCGCCCGCGCGCCGCGTGGCTGCAATTTGCGAGGTTTGAGACGAAGCCGTCACCTAGGCGCGCCGCACGCTCGCACGCAGCCCCGCCCGGCCCGGGTTACGCCGCTTCTCGCTCCGCCTCGGTCCTGACCGCGAAGTAGGCGCCGCCGCCGATGCCCTTGTCGAACGAGGACCACTGCTCGCCGGCGGGAAGCTCCTTCTCGATCCGGTCAAAGCTGCCCAGGCGGCCGCCGAGGTTGTCGATCATGTGCACGAGGGTCGCCTCGCGGGTGCAGGGGACGACCGGGCTGCCGTGCTCGAGCGAGCCGTGATGGCTGAGGATGATGTGGAGAACCGCCTCGGCGAGTTCCGGCGGGAACCCGTCGAGGCGCTCGATGGCCCGGCGAACCCGGTAGTAGCCGAGGGGGATCTCGCCCTGAAGGCGGCCCTGGTCGGACATCTCGATCGTCCCGCCCTGCATCCGGTAGGCCTCGAGCTTGCCGATGTCGTGGAGCAGGGCCCCGGTGACCGCGACATCGCGGTCGAGGCCCGGGAAGGTGGCGGAGATCGCGCTCACCGCCTGCGCCACCGACAGGCAGTGCTCGAGCAGGCCGTGGCGGTAGGCCTGGTGGTAGTACTTGGCTGCCGGCGCTTCCCGGTAGGCCGCCCATACCGGTGTGCCCTCTCCGAAGACGATCGACAGCAGCCGGCGCAGGTGGGGATTCTGGATCGTGGCCAGGAGTCCCCGAAGGTCGGTCTCCATCTGATCGGCGCTGCGCGGCGGCCCGTCCACGAGCTCGTCGACGTCGTACTCCCCGTCGAGCGCCGAACGCAGCGTCTGCAGCCCGAGCTGGGGCCCGTAACGGGGATGGACGGAATAGCGCCCGCTGACGTGGACGATCTCGCCCAGCCGGCATAGCTCCCGCGCCTCGGAGATCTCTTCCCAGACCATGGCCACGACGCTGCCGGTCCGGTCGCCGAACGCCACCTTGAGGTACTCGGCACCGTCGCGGCGCCGGCGCACCTCGACCTGGCGCACGACCAGCGCCTGCGCTACGTCGCATCCATCGATGAAGTCCCTGACCCGCATCGGATCACGAAGATAGAGTGGGCGGCGGACGGTTTATGAATCGCACTGCGCTCGTCACCGGAGGCACCGGCGGACTCGGAACCGCGGTCGTGGCGCGCCTGCTCGCCGACGGCTGGCGCGTCGTCGTGCCGTGGGTGGCCGAGCACGAGCTCGAGCGCGTGGAGCGCTCGCCGGGCCTCGAGCTCGTGCCCGCCGACCTGTTCGCACCCGAGGCGGTGCGCGACGTGGTCGCCACCGCCGCCGAGAAGCGGGACGCGCCCCTCGAGGGCGTGGTCAACCTGGTGGGGGGGTTCGCCGCCGGCGGGCGGGTGCACGAGACGCCGATCGACGAGTTCGAGACTCAGTTCCGCCTCAACCTGCGCCCCACCTACCTGGTCACCCAGGCCGCCCTGCCGCACATGCTCGCGGCCGGGTCGGGATCGATCGTGTGCGTCGGCACCCGCGCCGCGCTGCGGCCCTTCCCGGGGGCCGCCGGTTACGTGTCCTCGAAGGCGGCGGTGATTGCCTTCGTGAGCGCCCTCGCGGTCGAATATCGCGACGACCGGATTCGCGCCAACGCGATCCTCCCCAGCGTGATCGATACGCCGGGCAACCGAGCCTCGATGCCCGACGCCGACTTCGACCGCTGGGTCAAGCCTGCCGACATCGCCGGCGTGATCGCATTCCTGCTCTCAAGCGATTCCGCGCCCACGAGCGGCGCCGCCATCCCCGTCTACGGGCGGGCGTAGCTAGAGCGCGACCGGGTGGCGCTGAACGAAGGCGCCGCCGTCGTTGCCGGTGCGGTTCGACCACCGCGAGCCGCCCTCGGCGAGGGCCACCGTGTCGAAGCGCAGGCCGGCCACGTACATGTAGGTATGACCGGCGTTGGCAAAGATGGTGATCCACTTGCCGGGTCCGGCGGCGCCGTAGCTCTCGAGCTCCCCTGAGGTCTCAGTGGTGTTGAGCAGGTGGGCCGCGGCCAGCACGAAGCTGATCGATCCCGAGCAGTCGTACCGGCTGTCCTCGAACGTCCCGTGGCCGCCACCGTAGAAATAGCCGAGCAGGGCGATCTGGTTGCCCGCGTTGATGATCGCCTGGACCTGGGGCGGCGCGCCGATGGGCGCCACCGCGAGCCCGTCGGGGGCGAGCGTCGCGACGTTGGGGTTCGGCGAGATCCCGCTCTGGGCGAGCTGCTGGCGGACCTCGGTCAGGGACACCGGCTGGGGCAGTACGCCGCTGGTGGCGCTCCGCGTCGGGGCCGCGGGCGCCGAGCGGCGCGACCCCGAGGTCGCGGGGGTCGCGCCCGCAACGGGCTCTACCACCTGGGGATGGGCCTGGATGGCGAGCTGGCTCTGACTCGAGTTGGCGACATCGGCGCCCGGCTGGGCCTGCCCGCAGCCGGCCACGGCCGCGGCCAGGGCGGACGCGATTCCAAGAAGGGTCAGACGGACACGCACCGCGGGCAATTATTACGCTCTCGGCCGGGGGATTGCATCGGTAGCTCGCGAGCTGCATCGGCTTGAGGCCGGCGATGCGTTAGCAGCGACGCGCGAACATCGTTCTCGCGTTGCCAGACCCGGACTCGGACCGCTAACGGCGGTGCAACGACGGCGCAACGCCCAAACCGGACACTTCCGGCCGTGCAGTCGATCCAAGCTAAGGGCTCAAGGGACCGGAACTTGGCAGCAACCGGCGCAGCTGGCCGGGAGCGGGGCGAGCGCACGTGGCGAGGCGGTCCTCCGGAGGCACCGGGGCACTCCGAGGACCGTCCGCCTGAAGCTTGGGGTTGGGTGGCACCACCGAACCGGGGTCCAAGCGGGCCGGGGGGGGCATGTAGGGGGCAAGTCGGGCTGGGGGCTTAGAGGGCGGCCGGAGCCGGATCCGGGGGGAAACGGAGCCGGCCGCCCCCTTTTAATCATCCGCGCTTCGCGCCGGCTTGGCGGAGGATGCCGCCGAGGCCGAGCGAGCGCGCCGTATCGAGGGCCTGGTTGCTGAGCTCGGCCGCGCGACTGAGGTCGTCATCGACGCCGCGTGCGCTCAGGGCATCGGCGTAGGCGAGCCTGGTGCGAGCGATCCAGGCGCCGCCGCCGAGCAGCTTCTCGGCGGCGATGGCATCCTCGAAGCAGGCCTCGGCGGCCTCGGTGTCTCCCAGGCACGCGTGCGCGAGACCGAGATAGTGCGCCACCGAGCCGAGCCATGAGGAGCCCATGTCGACGTAGCGGTCTCGGTAGGGGGCGAGCATCGAGATCAGCTTCTCGGCCCGGGCGCGATCACCTAGGTTCGCCGCGGCGGCCGTCCCGAGGGCGACGACGGCCAGCCACGAGAAGTCGTAGGGAGCGTCGATCAGGTCCTTCAGCATCAGACGCTCGTAGGCGGTGCGTGCTTCGTCTTCGCGACCGAGCTCGGTGAAAATCATTGCCAGCAGGGCCTGCGTGAGCATCGGAACCGTGCGACTGCGCCCCCCGCCCCGCCGCGCCGCGGCGAGCGCGTCGACGAATTCCTCGAGCCGGCCTTGGTGCATGCGGATCACGAAGAGCTGCCCGGCGTACCAGCGGAAGGCGTCCTCCTGACCCGCTTCCTGACCCGCTTCGAAGCCCGCGAGGGCGAGCCTGTCCGCTTCGGCCAGTGATCCCCCGACGAGCTCGCGCTTGGCCCGGATGACCAGGTCGTACCAACTCAGGATCGGCTGGCGCAACCTCACCGCGAGCCGGTGCTGGCGATCGATGTGCAGGTCGCCGGCCGCCAGGTCGCCGAGCTCGAGCGCCGCGAATCCGCGATAGGTCTCGGCGTAGTACATGAGCAGGAGGTCCTCGAGCTCGCTGGCGATCGTCGTCGCCTCGTCGGCGTCGGCGATCCGCTCGGCCGCTGTACTTACGTGCGAGAGCGCGGCGATCCGCTGGCACAGGACCATGGCGAGCGTCCCGGGATCTCCGAGCTCCCGCGCCATTGCCACCGCGTCCTCGCTGTGGCGCCGGCGCAGATCCCAGTCGCCACTGAAGGTCAGCTCGACGGCCAGCTGACCCAGCAGCCGGGCCCGCACCGTGCTCGGCGCCGGGTCGTAGAGCTCGAGCGCCTGCTCCAGGCACTCGACCCGCTCCTCGTCGACCTCGCCGATCGAGCTGATGAAGCCACGGTTGTTGGCGAGAGCGGCACGCGCCACGAGCTCCGGATCGCCGAGCTCGAGCGCTCCCCGCGCGCCCTCGAGCAGCGTGTCCCGGAAGGCGCGGTAGCCGGCCCTGAGCTGGGCCTCGCCGAGCGAGATCGTCACCTCCACACGCTCGCGCACGTGGGGGTCGTCATAGAAGGTCTCGAGGAGTTCGAGCGCCTGGCGGTAGTGGGTGAGCGCCTGCTCGTAGGCGAGCTTCACCTGCGCCTGGTCGCCCGCGCGGATCAGGTAGCCGATCGCCTTGTCCTCCTCGCCCGCGGATGCCTGGGCGAAGTGATGGGCGAGCTCGTGCAGGTGGTGCTCGAGCTCACCGGCGTAGAGCACCTCGAGCGCCTCGGCGACCTGGCGATGCAACCGCCCGCGCCGGGCCGCCGTGAGGTCGGCGTAGATCGCCTGGCGGACGAGGGCGTGCGCGAACGCGTAGCGACCGCGAAGGCGCTCGGATTCGACGAGGACACGGGCGCGGACGCCCTCGTCGAGTGCGTCGAGCAGGGCGTCGGGGGTCGCTCCCGCGTCCGGGATCCGCTCCAGCAGCGGGAGGGTGACGGTGGGACCGGCGACGGCCGCCACCGTGAGCACCCTCGTGGCGCCCTCGGTGAGCCGCATGAGCCGCCGGCTCACGACCTCGCGCACCCCGTCGGGAATCCCCAGCTGCTCCAGATCGATGCGCCCCGACGCCGTCTCGCTACCAGCCTCGGCCACGTGACGGAGGATCTCGCCTACGAAGAAGGGGTTGCCTTCCGTCTCCTCGTGAACCGCGCGTGCCAGCGTCCGGCGCCGGGCATCGAGGGTGCCGTCCATCTCGGGCGCGAGCAGGGCCTCGATGTTCTCTGGGCTCAGACCCCCGAGGACGTAACGCTCGATTCCTGGCTCGCGTCGCAGGTCGGCGAGCATCTCGGTAAGGGGGTGGGGCGCACCGCGCGCGACGCCGGCACTCGGGATCTCGGTGTCGCGGAAGGTGCCGACGACGCACACGGCGATGTCAGGCGGGGAGCGCACGAGATGCCGGAGCAGATGCAGGGTCGGCCGCGCCGCCCAGTGGAGATCGTCGAGCACGAGGAGCACCGGCGTGCGCTCGGCCACCGCAGCCAAAAATCCGACCACGGCTTCGAACATGAGGTACTGATCAAGCGCGGCATCAGGGCGTGACGGCGGCGGTATGTCGCCGATGAGCTCGGTGAGCTCGGGGAGCAGACGCGCAAGCTCCGGGGCTCCGCGACCCGCCTGCTCTCGCAGCAGGGCGGGGGGACAGGCAGATACGTAGGCGCGCAGGGCCTCGACGAAGGGCTGAAAGGCGAAGCCGACGTCCTCGTCGCAGCGCCCGTAGAGGACGATGGCGCCGTCGGCATCGGCGCGCCGGGCGAGCTCACCGACCAGGCTCGTCTTCCCGATGCCCGGTTCACCGGCAATCAGGGTGACGCGGCGGGCACCGCCCCGGGCCTTGCGCCACGCCTCGCTGATCGCCTCGAGCTCGACCTCGCGACCGACGAAGGGCAAGCCCTCGACGGGCGCGAGGGCGACGGGGACCGGGAGGCGCGGAGGTTCCGGGGTCCGGGTCTCGGGCGACGAGGCGGGCACGGGTTCCGCGGCCGCCGCCCCCGCGGGCTCCTGGGGACCGAGGAGCCGGGCGTGGAGCTCGCTCACGGCGTGCGCGGGGCTCGTCCCGAGCTCGTCACGGAGGAGCTGGCGCAGCCGCTCGTAGGCGAGCAGCGCCTCCGCGGTGTTGCCCTCGGCGGCGAGCGCCTCCATGAGCAGTGCGTGGCCGCCTTCGCGGTAGGGAGCGCGGGCCACGAGCTCCCGCGCCGCGCGCGCCGCTTCGCGCGGGTTCCCCGCCTGGAGCTCGGCGCGAGCCTCGAGCTCGTGGGCGCTCACGGCAAGATCATCGAGCTCCCGGCGTGCGTCCTCGATCCACGGCGCGGTCTCGCCGGGGAGGAAGGGCTCGGCGAGCAGGCCGGCGGCAGAGTGGGCGGCCGCCGAGGCATCGGCGAGTCGCTCCCCGCGCAGCGCCGCCTCGGCGAGGGCAACGTCGGCCGCGGCCTGCTCGACGTCGATCCACACGTGCTCGGGCAGCTCGAGCCGCAGCTCGGTCCGGCCTGGGAGCGCGTCCGGGCCGAATACGCGGCGAACGGCGCTGAGGAGCACGCGCAGAGCCCCCTCGTGCTGGCCCCAGGTGGCTTCCGGCCAGATTGCCTCGATGAGCTCCTCCCGGCGCATCGGCCGCTCGCGGCGGAGAACGAGCAGGGCCGCGAGGACGCGTGCCTGACGGCGCTCGAGACGGTGCTCGAGCGATTCCCCATCGAGGCTGACGCGTAGGCGCCCGCAAACCCAGATGCGCGTCGACATCCCGCGTGATTATGGGGAAGTGCACCGCGCGGGGGAGGACCGTGCTCTACTGGCGGGACAAGAGGTAAGGTACCCCCCCACACGCACGCTTCTGGGACCGTGGCCGTAGACCCGCGGCGACCCGAGGTCGGGGAGGGGAGTTCACCAGGTTATGGACGTCCGGATGGTGTCGCTCGAGGATGGCATCACCTCATGCGGCTTTCGCAAGATGGCCGCTTACGTCGCGCGCATCAACCGCGACACCGAGGCGTTCTACGTCACCACCGCGCGCTACAAGACGATCCGCAACGGGATAACCGGCGGTCGCGGCGCCGGCGGAGACCTGAGCGACGAGGAGGTCGACGAGGTCGCGCAGGGCCTCCTGGGCGCCGAGTTGCTCGGCTTCTCGTCGATGACCGGTTACGCCGACCTGACGCGCCGGGTCGTCAAGCGGGTCAGGGAGCTCGATCCCTCGGTGTTCATGGTCTGGGGTGGCATTCACCCGATCATCCAGCCCGAGGACGCGATCACCGCTGAGGTCGACGCCATCTGCACCGGCGAGGGCGAGTTCGCCTTCCACGAATTCCTCGACGCGTTCACCGAGGGGCGCGACCACACCAAGGTCAAGAACTTCTGGTTCAAGCGCGGCGACGAGGTCATACGGAATCACTTCCTCCCGCTCATGACCGCTGAGGAGATGGAGACGATGCCCTTCCCGCTCTACCGCGAGAAGGAGAAGATCTACCGGCCGGGCCAGGGGTTCGAGCCCATCAAGCTGGCGGACTACGTACTCAACGACGGCCTCAGCTACACGGCCATCTGGTCAATCGGCTGTCCCTTCCACTGCTCCTACTGCGGTAACACCAAGTTCATCGCCAACGATCTCAAGTACAAGCGGATCCGTCACCCCAGCGCCCGCTACATGGTCGACCAGATCAAGGACGTGCGCCGCCGCTCCCCCCAGATCTCGCATGTGAACTTCCAGGACGACAGCTTCATGGCTATCCCCTACCCGCAGCTCGCCGAGTTCGCCGAGCTGTGGAAGGCCGAGCTCGACATCCCCTTCGCGGTCTACGGAGTGATCCCCAACTATGTCAAGCAGGACAAGTTCAAGATTCTCACCTGGGCAGGGATGAACCGGGTGAGGATGGGGATCCAGTCCGGCAGCCAGGAGATCCTCGACTTCTACAAGCGCCCTTCACCGCCCGAGAAGATCCTCGCCGCGGGCGAGGTGATCGCCTCCTTCGCGCCCAAGTATCACCTGCCCCCCGTGTACGACATCATCATGGACAACCCGATAGAGACGCGCGAGAACGTCAAGGAGACGCTGCAGCTGCTCTACGACATGCCGCGGCCGTTCACGCTGCTCATCTACTCGCTCAAGGTGATTCCCAACACCGAGCTCGAGCGGGCGATGAAGGAGCGCGGCGTCGAGCTCGAGAAGATCGATTCGAGCTATCTCGTGATTCCGCCGCGGGCCGCCAACCTGTTGCTCTACCTGCTGTGCATCGTCAAGCCGCCGGCGTGGCTGTGGCGGCGGGTGCTGGCGCGCGCCCGGGCGAGCACCGAAGAGCAGAAGCTCTACCCGCGGCTCGGGATGTTCCTGCGTCTCCTGTATCTGGTGCGCCGGGTCATACCGCACGCCAAGAAGCTGGATTTCTCGATCACGCCGGGATGGGTTGGGTACTGGGCCTGGCGGCTCGGCCTCGTGGGACTGTGGAACCGGCGCTTCAATCCTCGGCTCCCCAAGCCCGTGCCCCCGGCGCCCCGGCGCGGCTCCGCGCGACAGGTGCTGTCTCTCGTTCCCGAGCAGCCCGTCACCGTCGTCGCCGCCGAGCCCGCGCCGCGCATGGTCGCTGAGCAGGAGGGTTAGCGGCAATGCAAGTGCGCATGGTGTCCCTCGAGGATGGCATTACCTCTTGCGGCTTTCGCAAGATGGCCGCCTTCGTGGCCGGACTCAACCCCGACACGCAGGCGTGCTACGTGACCACGAACCGCTACCGGGGAATCCGCAACGCCCTCTTCGGCGGTCTCGGGTCGGGCGGCGGCCTGGCCGACGATGAGGTTGACGAGATCGCCCAGGGGCTCGCCGGCGCCGATCTCCTCGGCTTCTCCTCGATGACCGGTTACGCCGACCTCACCCACCGGATCATCAGGCGCGTGCGTGAGCTCAACCCCTCCGTGTACATGATCTGGGGTGGGATCCACCCGATCATCAACCCTGAGGACGCGATCACCGCCGACGTCGATGCCATCTGCACAGGAGAGGGTGAGTTCGCCTTCCAGGAGCTCTTCGAGTCGCTGAAGCGCGGCCACGCCGACACCACGGTGAAGAACTTCTGGTTCAAGCGCGGCGACGAAGTGATCCGTAACCACTTCCTCCCGCTCATGACCGCACAGGAGATGGAGACGCTGCCCTTCCCGCTCTACCGCGAGAAGGAGAAGATCTACCGCCCCGGGGAGGGCTTCGACGACATCAAGCTCGGCGACTACGTCGCCAACGACGGACTCAGTTATACGACGCTGTGGTCGATCGGTTGCCCCTTTCACTGCACCTACTGCGGCAACACCAAGTTCATCGCCAACGACGCCAAATACAAGCGCATCCGCCACCCGAGCGCGCGTTACATCGTCGAGCAGATCAAGGACGCCCGGGGGCGCTTCCCCCACCTCAGCCAGGTGAGCTTCCACGACGACAGCTTCATGGCCATCGGCTACGACCAGCTCGAGGAGTTCGCCGAGCTGTGGAAGGCCGAGCTCGATATTCCCTTCGCCGTCTACGGGGTGATCCCCAACTACGTCAAGCAGGACAAGTTCGAGTTGCTCACCTGGGCGGGGATGAATCGCATCCGCATGGGCATCCAGTCCGGCAGCGAGCACATCCTCGACTTCTACAAGCGCCCCTCGCCCCCCGAGAAGATCCGCGCCGCCGGGAAGGTGATCGGCTCCTTCGCCGGTCACTATCACCTGCCCCCGGCCTTTGACCTGATCGTCGACAACCCGATTGAGACCGACCAGGACGTCGTCGACACCCTGCAGCTCATCTACGAGATGCCGCGGCCCTACACGCTGTTCATCTACTCGCTCAAGGTCATCCCCAACACCGAGCTCGAGCGGCTGATCAAAGAACGAGGGGTGGAGCTCGACAAGATCGACTCGAGCTTCTTCGTGATCCCCCCACGGGTGGGCAACCTCCTGCTCTACGTGCTGTGTCTGTGGAAACCCCCGCTGTGGCTGTGGAAGCTCCTGTTGCGGCGAGTCAAGGCCAGCACCGAGGAGCAGCCGGTGTATCCGCGGCTCGGCCTCGTGCTCCGAACCCTCTACCTGGGCCGGCGCGCCCTCGCCCACTTCCGGAGGATGGACTTCTCGATCTTCCCCGGGTGGACCGGCTATGCGGCGTGGCGGCTGGGGCTCGTGGGGCTCTGGCACCGCCGCTTCAACCCTCGCCTCCCCCGGCCCGACCGCCCGGTGCGCCGTCACCCGCCCGCTCGCCCGGTCTTACCCGTCACGCTGGTTGAACCGAGCCGAGTCGGGCAGAACGAGTCCATGGACTCTCCTGTCGCAGACGAGCTCGCCCTGTGAGTGACGAGGTCCGCGACCGCCTGCTCAAAGCATGGCGGGGCGAGATCGAGGCAGGCCGCGTCTACGAGCTGATCAGCCGGCGCATGCCCGAGCGCGAGGGCGACATCCTGCGCCGCATGTCCGCGGCCGAGGCCAGTCACCGCGAGCGTCTCGAGGCGCGGATGCACGACCTCGACATCCCCATTCCCGATCAGAGCTCGGTCACGCTCTCGCCGTGGCTGCGCCTGCAGGCGCGCGTCGCCCCCATCGACCGCCTGCTCGCGGCCCGCGAGGCGGCCGAGGACGAGGAGGTCGACGATCTCTACAAGCGCTCCACTGGCGACCAGGTCACCGACCGCCTACTCCGCGACATCCGCAAGGAAGAGCGTTCCCACTCGCTCGCCGTCCAAGAGATGCGCGACGGCAGCGACCCCTCCCCCGACCCGGCGCCCGTCGGCGTGCCGGGCGCACAGCGCCGCCTCGACAAGATCCTCGGGCGCGAAAAGTGGCACTCCTCGAGCACGAGCTGGATCTCAGGCGCCATCTACGGCGCCAATGACGGGCTCGCCGCCGTGTTCGGGATCGTCGCCGGCGTGTCCGGCGCCACCGGGGGAAGTACCTTCGTCCTCACCGCCGGCCTTTCGGGCGCCGTCGCCTCCGCGCTCTCGATGGCCACCGGGGCCTTCCTCGCCGAGCGTTCCGAGCACGAGATGATGGAGGCCAACATCGAGCGCGAGCGGCAGGAGATCGCCGAGCATCCCGAGGAGGAAAAGGAGGAGCTCTCGCTCTTCTACCAGCTCAAGGGCATCCCCGAGAAGACCGCCGATGAGCTCGCCGAGCGCCTGTCCCAACACCCCGACGCCATGCTCCAGGCGCTCGCCGCCGAGGAATTCGGGAGCACCGGCGATACCGGCAACCCCGTCCAGGCCTCCATCGCCGCCGGCATCAGCACCGGCATCGGCGGCATCGTCCCCGTGATTCCCTTCATCTTCGCCACGGGCACCGTGGCCATCGCCGCCGCGGCGATCGTCTCCCTCGTCGCCCACTTCCTCGTCGGCGCCGCCAAGTCGCTCGTCACCCTCCGCTCCTGGTGGTCGGCCGGCTTCGAGATGACCTTGGCGGGGGTCATTGTCGGCGGGGCGATGTACGGCATCGGGCAGCTGTTCCCGACCTGAGCGGGGCGGGGCGGGGCGGGGCGGCCCGGCGGCCTCGCGCGCGGGGCTATTCCCCGAGCGCGTCCCGGAGCGCGCGCAGGTCGGCGCGGAGGTCGGCGACCTCGGCCTCGAGCGTGGTTACGCGGTCGGCCAGGCCGTCGGAGGGGGGCGGCTGGCGCTCGGGGGGCGAGGCGTCGTAGCGCGGGAGCGGCGCCACGTGCCCTGCCGTCGGATGCTCGGCCTCCGCCTCGCCCTCGTCGTCGTCGTCGGCCGTGAGCAGATGGACGAAACGGTCTTCCTTGAGGCCCGGTCGCCGGGGCAGCCGGCTCACGTACCCGCGGTCGACGAGCTGGTCGAGCAGGCTCTCGACCTCGGCCAGCGACCCGATGCGGGCAAGGCGCTCGGTCCGCGCCTTCAGCTCTCCCGGGGTCTGGGGACCCCGAAGCAGGAGCACGCAGATGATCGCCAGCTCGCCCTCCCCGACACCGAGTCCCTCCTCGGCGAGGTGGCGGTACTTGATCGCGCGGCTTCCCGCCCCGCTCGCGAGCCGGGCCAGCCCGCGCCGGCTGAGCCGTTCCGCCGCCTCCCGCACCGTGTGCTCGTCGTAGTCGAGGACCGGGTCGCGGTTGGTCGACTGGTTGCAGGCGAGGCGCAGGGCGTTGATGGAGAGCGGATAGGTGTCCGGCGTCGTGCGCCGCTTCTCGATCAGGCATCCGAGCACGCGCTGTTCAGGAGGCGTGAGCTCCGGAGGCCGCATGGCGCGCGAGGATACCGGGGGGCGTGGGGCCGGCGGGGCGCCCCGCGTCGCCGGGGGGGTCGTGCTCCCGGGGCGCCCGGACCGCACGGACCGCCGGGGGGGTCGTGCTACGAAACTCCTGACAGTGCGGCGAAACGCAGCACGACCCCCGGCGAGCGGCGGCCCGAACCACCCCCCGTGCATGATCGGATGCATATCGGCGCTCTGCAAGATTTTTCCTGTTACGCTCCCGCGCCACATAATGAGCCGAATCGCCGGTCATCCGTGACCGGGGAGCGGGGGACCCAATGCGATCGACCAGGTCGCTGGGGCGAATCGCCACGACAGTGACGTAGCGCACAGCGCGCGAGCCCGTCAGCTAACTCCGCAGGCTTGTCCGTACGTAGGAAGGGAGCCGTCGTGGACACCATGCGAGATCTTGGTTGCGCTGACTTGTGGGCGAAGTCGCTCGAGCAGTCGCTGGCCCGTCGCGGCCGGCCCAGACGAGCGTCGGTCGAGCTCTATCGCCTCAAGCCCGAGCGTGACCTCTCGAATGGACGGCCGCTGCGCGAGTCCTCCGCGTACTGGAACATCCGCCGCACGGCCGTAGAGCGCGCGGCCATGCCCCTGACCACCGCGGGGAGCGGCGCGGCGCTCGCCCTGCTCGCGGCGACGACGCTCCCGAGCCTCCTCGGCGGTCGCGGCTCCGGCAAGGCCGCCCACGCCCAGACGGCCGAGCCGGCGCGCGCCCCCGGCACGCTCGCCGTGGCCGCGGCGAGCAGGACTCCGCCCGCCGCCCACCCGGCCGCTCCCGCGCCCGGCAACCTGCCCGGAGGCGGCACGACCGAGCTCGCCTCGTTCCGCCACCCGGTGCCCTCCGTCCACGCCGCCGCCACGCCGAAGGCGCCGGCGACGCATAAGACCGCCCTTTACGGCGCCGTCCTCATGGGCACGGTCTCAGGGGTTCAGCACCTGCTCGGAGTGAGCGCCGACGGCGTGCTCGGACCGGAGACGGCCACGGCGATCCGCAGTTTCCAGTCGGCGCACGGCCTCACCGACGACGGCGTCGTCGGGCCCGCGACGTGGGCCGCCCTGGTCCACATGGCCAAGACGGTGCAGGGCCGCGCGACCCCGGCCACGCCCGCCCAGACCGCACCCGCCCAGACCGCATCGGCCCAGACCAAGCCGGCACAGGCCCCGGCCCCGGCCGCACAGGTCCACGCAGCCGTCGCCCACGCCCCGCGCGCGACGCTGACCCACCACGCGGGCGGCGCCTCGCCGAGCGCCGGACCGGTCGCGCCCTCCACCCGCCCCGCACCCTCGACAGCCCCCGCACCCTCCACCCGCCCCGCACCCTCCACGCACCCCGCGCCCGCCACCCACACCACGCACGCCACCACGCACGCCGCCACCCACGCCGCCACCCACGCCCCCGCACCCGCTACCTCGGCCCCGGCAACGGACATCTCACCCCCCGACGCCGCTGCTAAGCCGCGCCCGACCCACCACCACGCTGCGCCCGCCCCGGCGAGCACGGTGGCACCGACGGCCGGCCCGGTGAGCTCAGCGCCGCGGCCTTCGAAGGCGGGCCCGCACCCGGGGGCTTCGAGGCTCACCGGCGTCCGGGCGCTCCAGCAGAAGCTCGGTCTCACCGTCGATGGCAGCTTCGGGCCGGCGACCAAGGCCGCCGTCCAGCGCTTCCAGCGGGCGCACGGCCTCAAGGCCGACGGCGTCGTCGGGCCGGGGACGCGCTCCGCGCTCGGCCTCGGACCGGGACCGACACTGCGAGCGCCGGGAACCACGACCACGACCACGACCACGCCGACGACCACCACCGGCAGTCAGACCACCACGACCCCCTCCGGGCCTTCCACGGGTACCCCGAGCCCGTCCGCCAACGTGTCAGCGGAGCTCTCGGCCATGGTCGCGGCCGGAAACGTGATCGCGACGCGGCCCTACGTCTACGGCGGCGGCCATGGGTCGTTCAACTCGAACGGCTATGACTGCTCGGGGTCGGTGTCCTACGTGCTCCACGCGGCGGGGTTGCTGAGCTCGCCCGAGGACTCGGGCACGCTCGAGAGCTACGGCGCCCCCGGCCCCGGTCGGTACGTGACCATCTACGCCAACGCCGGCCACGCGTTCATGGTCATCAACGGCCGCCGCTTCGACACCATTGCGCTCCAGGAGACGGGCACGCGCTGGAGCTCGACGGTCGGATCGACCGCCGGCTACGTCGTGCGCCACCCGGTCGGGCTCTAGACGAGCTCGATCCCCGGCCGACTCGTAATTACGAGTCGGCGAGCCGCCGCAGCAGCACGAGCGCGCGCTGGAGCACTTCCTGGTCCTCGCCCGAGAAATCCTCGGCGATGGCGCGCGCCAGCCAGCCTTCGCGCTTGCGGCGCTCCTCGGTCAGGGTCTGGGATCCCAATTCGGTGAGCTCGACGAGGACGCGGCGACCGTCGGCAGGGTCGGCACGCCGGGCGATCAGGCCGAGTCCCTCGAGATCGCACACGGTCTGGGCCATGGACTGGGGCCGGACCCGCTCGGCGGCGGCGAGCTCGCCAATCGAGCTCGTTCCCTGACGATCGAGGCGGCCGAGGACGGCGCCCTGGGAGATCGAGAAACGATGCTCGGCCCGCAGCCGGCGCATGAGCTGACCGAGGACGACGCGAAGCTCGCTGGCCAGAAGGCTGCTGTCGAGCGCTGTGTCCACGGTCGCCAGTATACGGCGATCAGCAGGCAAACTGAACAGTTTGCCTGTAGAATTTCGCGGAGTGGCACGGCGCAACGGCATACCACGGCGCAACGGCGTACCGGTGACCGCGAATGGTGGGGGGGTCCCGGCCACCGGCGATCCTCGGGGCGACCGCTACAAGTGGATCGCCCTCTCCAACTGCACCCTGGGCATCCTCCTCGCCACCCTCGATGCGTCGATCACCCTGATCGCGATGCCCGCCATCTTCCGCGGCATCCATCTCGATCCGCTCGACCCCCAGAACAGCTTTTACCTGCTGTGGATGATCCTCGGCTTCCTCGTCGTCTCGAGCGTCCTCATCGTCAGCCTCGGCCGGCTCGGCGACATGTTCGGCCGGGTCCGGATCTACAACCTCGGGTTCGTCATCTACACGGCAGCGTCGCTCTTCCTCACCGTCGACTGGCTCACGGGCCGGGCCGGCGCCACCTTCCTCATCGTCTTTCGCATCGTGCAGGGGATCGGCGCCGCCTGCCTGCTCGCGAACTCGGCGGCGATCATCACCGATGCCTTCCCCTCCAACCAGCGCGGGATGGCGCTCGGGATCAACAACATCGTCGGCGTCAGCGGCATGTTCGTCGGCCTCGTGCTCGGTGGCCTGCTCGCGCCCATCAGCTGGCGGATGGTCTTCCTCATCTCGGTGCCCGTAGGGCTGTTCGGCACCGTGTGGGCGTACCTCAAGCTCGAGGAGCGCTCGACCCCGCGCCGCACCTCGATCGACTGGGCGGGCAACCTGACCTTCGCCCTCGGACTCATCCTCATCATGATTTCGGTCACCTACGGCATCCGCCCCTATGGGCATTCGCCGACCGGTTGGGGAAGCCCGCTCGTCATCGCCCTGCTCGCCGGGGGCGCGGCGTCCCTCGTGGCCTTCGCGCTCATCGAGCGGCGGGTGGCCAACCCGATGTTCAGCCTCCCCCTGTTCCGGATCCGCGCCTTCACCTTCGGAACCCTGTCGACCTTCCTCTCGGCGGTGGCCCGCGGCGGACTGATGTTCATCCTCATCATCTGGCTGCAGGGCATCTGGCTGCCCCAGCACGGCTATGACTTCACCCAGACCCCGCTGTGGGCGGGCATCTACATGCTCCCCCTCATCTTCGGGATGCTCCTGGCGGGCCCGACCTCCGGGTATCTGTCAGACCGCTTCGGCGCGCGGTGGTTTGCCACCGGCGGGATGCTCGGCGCCGCGCTCAGCTTCGTGCTCCTGACCCTGCTCCCGATCAACTTCCCCTACCCCGTGTTCGCCCTCGTGCTCTTCCTCAACGGGGTCTCCATGGGGATGTTCGCCTCCCCCAACCGGGCCGCGGTGATGAACAGCCTCCCCCCCGGCGACCGCGGCGCCGGCGGAGGGATGAACCAGACCTTCCAGAACTCCGCCCAGGTTCTGTCGGTCGGGATCTTCTTCAGCCTGATGGTGCTCGGGCTCGCGACCACGCTCCCGCACACCCTGGTCACCGGGCTCACGGCCCACGGTGTGCCCACGGCCACGGCCCAGCACGTGGCGCACCTGCCGCCGGTCACCATCCTCTTCGCCGCCTTCCTCGGCTACAACCCGATGCAGCACCTGCTCGGGCCCACTGTCCTGCACCACCTGTCGGCGCACAGCCAAGCACTCCTCACCGGCCGCTCGTTCTTCCCCCACCTGATCTCCGCCCCCTTCCGGACGGGCCTTCACGAGGCCTTCGCCTTCGCGATCATCGCCTGCCTGATCGCCGCCGGGGCCTCGCTCATGCGCGGCGGCATGTACCACGCGGCCTCCGAGACCCCGGACGCCGCCGCGGCGAGCCCGCCGACCCAGCCCACGCCGACGCCGACACCGTCCCCGTTGGCAAACCGCTAAGGAGAAAGCACGCCAATGAAAGTGCAGTGGTACGGCCAATCGACCTTTCACCTCACCGGGCCACAGGCCTCGGTGACCATCGACCCGTTCGGCGACATGGCCGGACTTGCCGCTGCCCGCGGGATGCAGTTCGACTACCCGCCGATCGAGGGCCTCGAGCCCACCCTTCTCCTCGTCACCCACGAGCACATCGACCATAACGGCGTCGAAGCCGTGGACGGCGATCCCACCATCCTCCGCTCGACGGCGGGACGACTGGACTCTCCCCTCGGGGAGGTCCTCGCCATCGCCTCCGAGCACGACGAGAGCGCCGGGACCGAGCGCGGGCCGAACACCATCTTCGTTTTCGAGTTCGACGGGGCGCGGGTCGCCCACTTCGGGGACTTCGGGCAGCGCAGGCTGCGCGAGGAGCAGGCCGCCCTCCTCGACGACGTCGACCTCATGTTCCTCCCCGTGGGCGGCGGCCCGACCATCGGCGCCGAGCAGGCCGCGGAGATTGTCGCCCGCCTGCGCCCGAGGTGGGTCGTACCGATGCACTACCGCACCCTGCGCATCGGGTTCCTCGAGACGGCCGACGCCTTCCTCGAGCGCTCGCCACACGTCGAGCGGCTGCCCGCGCCCGCTTTCGACACCTCAGAGCTCCCCGAGGCCGACGGCCCGCTCGTCGTCGTCCCGGCCGTGCCCTAGAGGTACTTCTCGAGCCCTGCGTCCAGCGCCTGCGCGAGGCGCTCACGACCCCTCGCGCTCGTCTGGATCCCGGCGTCGGCGCTGTTGCGCATGTTTCCCAGCTCGACGAAGATCTTCGGCCGGGTCGAGAGGTTGAGGCCGGCGAGGTCGGTGCGGACGCTGTAGCCCCCGGGGCCGACGTAGTTCGAAATCGGCAGCACCCCCGAGGCCCCGAGCGTATGGTCAAGAGCCCGCGCGAGCCGCAGCGAAGCGGCGTAGATGGGGGCGGTATCTCCTACGTCGGGGGCGTAGAGGACCGAGAAGCCGCGGTCACCGGCGGGCGCGCCGTCGGCGTGGATGGAGATCACTGCGTCGGCATGAGCGCGGTTGCCGATGGCGGCGCGGACGTTGACGCACGGACCGACGCCGGTGTTGGTGTGACGGGTGAGGAGGACGCGGGCGCCCTGGGCGAGCAGCAGTCGCTGCAGGCGCAGCGCGACATCGAAGTTGAACGACGCCTCCGAGTAGCCGGCGTTCGTCGAGGTCCCGGTCGTGTCGCACGCCTTGGTCCGCCCGCGACCCGCAGGCACCAGGCCGTTGATGATGCCGGGATGGAGGTAGTTGTCGCCGTTGTGTCCCGGATCGATGACCACCGTCTTGCCGGTCAGGGGGTTGGTCGCGGCGAGGGCGTGCGAGCGCCGCCTGGGCGTCACCGAGCGCCGGGCAGCCGGGGCCTGGGCTGGGGCCGGGGCCGGGGCCGGGGCCAACGCGATGGTCGCCGCCGCCGTCTCGCGCACGGTGACCGTGGCGTGGTGCGCGGGCAGCCCGGCCGCGCCGCACCCGAGCGCGGCAAGACCGGCACTCACAGCCAAGGCACAGCGAACCTTCATGGCCTCTGGACGCGCCTGGGGCGGTGGCGGTGACCCCGCCGTAGCACCCATCCTGCATCCTGATTTCCGCCGCATGACCCTAGCGTTGCACGAAGGAGATCTCGCGGTCGGCCGATACCGACCAGTGCCCATGGCCATGGTGATACCTGCATCCTTCTCGATCCCGCCGCGATGCTTGCCTGCCTTCACAGGAAGATCACAGGCTCGGCCGACCCACCGGCCCGCTCGCCAATAGGATCGACGAGCTCACGTGAAGATCGTAGACGCCGTCATTCCCGTCGCCGGCCTCGGCACCCGACTGCTCCCCGCGACCCGGTCACAGCCCAAGGAGATGCTCCCCGTGGTCGACAAACCGGTCGTCCAATACGTGGTCGAGGAGCTCATGGACGCGGGAGTCGAGCGCGTGCTCTTCGTCACCGGACGCCGCAAGCGGGCCATCGAAGATCACTTCGACGCTGACCCCGAACTCGAGCGCGCACTCGGCCAAGACACGCCGCTCGACCCACGCGGCGGGCTCAAGGTTTTCTACACGCGCCAGCTTCGCCCTGCCGGCCTCGGCGACGCGCTGCGCTACGCCGAGGGGTTCGGCGACGGCCGCCCCGTGGTGGTCGCCCTCGGCGACTCGATCATCGCCCCCCTGCCTGTCTCCGGGCCCGCGATCATCGCCCGGCTCGTCGACGCCTACGCCACCTTCCGGGCCAGCGCGGCGCTGGCCGTGGTCGAGGTCGAGGATGAGGAGGTGGCGAGCTACGGGATTGTCTGCGGAACCGAGATCGGCGATGGAATCGTCGAGGTGCGTGACGTGATCGAGAAGCCCGACCCCAGCGAGGTGGAGAGCCGCCTCGCCATCGCCGCCCGCTACGTCCTCGGTCCCTCGGTGTTCACGGCCCTGCGCGACACGGCGCCGGATGCCCGCGGAGAGGTGCAGCTCGCCGACGGCCTGCGCACGATCCTGCACGAGGGTGGGCGGATCGTGGCCGTGCCCCTACGCGGCGGCGAGCGCCGCCACGACATCGGCACGGTCGAGGGTTACTGCCATGCCTTCCTCGAGCTAGCGCTCTCCGATCCGCGGGTCGGACCGGCGCTCCGCGCCCACGCGGCGACGTTGCTCGATGGCCCGCGCTAGCGCTCACGCGCGCGCCGCGCTCGCAGGCAATCCCTCCGACGGCTACGGCGGCGCGACCCTGGCCGTAGCCGTCCGCGACTTCCTCGCCGAGGTCGAGGCGGCGCCGGCCGGCGAGCCCTCGATCACCCCCGAGAGCGCGCTCGTGCACGCGACCGTGGCCCGCTTCGAGCGCGAGCTCGCCCGCGATGGCGCTCCCGCCGCGGTCCGTCTGCACACGTCAATCCCCCGCGCCGTCGGCCTCGGCGGCTCGAGCGCGATCGTCATCGCCACGGTGCGGGCTCTGTGCGAGCTCCACGACGTGCGCCTTGACCCCGACGCGCTCGCGTCCTTTGCCCTCGCGGTGGAAACCGAGGACCTGGGGATCGCCGCGGGACTGCAGGATCGCGTGGCCCAGGCCTACGGCGGGCTCACCTTCATGGACTTCCGGGCCGGCGTCTACGAGCCGCTCGACCCGGCCCTGCTCCCGCCCCTGTTCATCGCCTGGAACCTGGAGGCGGCCGGTCACTCGGGGGTCACCCACGGCGACCTGCGTACGCGCTTCGAGCGCGGCGACCCCGTGGTGCTCACCGCCATCTCCGAGCTCGCCGACCACGCCCGCGGCGCCCGCGCGGCTCTGCTCGCCGGGGACGCCGAAGCGTTCGCGCGCTGCATGGACGGCAGCTTCGACGCCCGCGCCCGCATGCTCGCGCTCGACGACCGGCACGTGGCGATGATCGAGCTCGCGCGCAAGCTCGGGGCGAGCGCGAACTACACGGGCTCGGGCGGGGCGATCGTCGGGTGCTGCCGCAGCGAGGGTGAACGGGCCGAGGTCATCGCCGCGCTCGAGCGGTCGGGCCACCGCGCCATCGCGCCGGAGGTGGCGCCGAGTCACTCCAGGTAGCGCACGACATCCGCCACTGGTGCGCGCTCGGGGACGACCTGCGGCTGGCGCGGAAGCCCGAGATGGAGCAGGCCCACGGGTTCCTGGTCCTCGGGGAGCGAGATCGCCTCGCGTCCGGACGCGGTGGCGAGGACGGGAAGCGTCCGCCAGTAGCTCGCCAGGCCGCGGGCCTGGGCGCCGAGGAGGACGAGATAGCCCGCCATCGCGGTGGCGAGCAGGTCGTCGCGGTCCTGAGACGGGTCCTCGTCGCGGACGGTGGCGAGAACGACGAGCGTGGGGGCGCGGCGCAGCTTGACGGCCGAGCCGGGCTTATCCGCCTCGGAGGCCTCCTCGAGGGCGGCCCGGGCCTGGGGTCCGAGGACGTGGAAGCGCCAGGGGTTGGTGACGTGGTGGTTGGGGGCCCAGCGCGCGAGCTCGAAGAGCTCCTCGAGGGTGTCGCGGCCGACGGGCTCGGATCCGAAGACCTTGTGTGTGCGGCGTGAACGGACGGCCTCCTCGAGCTCCATCGTGGCCAGGATAAGCGGTGGTGGACGACCAAGCTCGTCGTGGACGAAAGCGCAAGCGCTTTTCTCCGGCACACTGTGGCCCGTGAGCATGCGACTCGCCGTCGAGCACCGCACCGTGTACCGCTACCAGCGGCGCGTGCGGCTGGGCCCGCACGTGGTCCGGCTGCGGCCTGCCCCGCACTGCCGCACGCCGATCCTCGGGTACTCGCTCCGGGTCACGCCGGAGCGCCACTTCGTCAACTGGCAGCAGGACCCCTTCGGTAATCACCTGGCCCGCTTCGTGTTCCCCGAGCCCACAGACGAGCTCATCATCACCGTGGGCCTCCTCGCCGACATGACGACGATCAATCCGTTCGACTTCTTCGTCGAAGAGGACGCCCAGCGTTGGCCGTTCGAGTACGACCCTTCGCTCGCGCACGACCTCGCGCCGTGCCTGTCCCTCGACAGCGGCGGCTCCCGTCTCGATGCCTGGGTCGCTGCCGTGGACCGGGCGCCCACCCCGGTCATCAGCTTCCTCGTCGACCTCAACCGGCGCGTGCGCGATGACGTCACCTACTCGGTGCGCATGGAGCCCGGCGTGCTCACGCCCGACGAGACGCTCGAGCGCACGCTCGGCTCCTGTCGCGACAGCGCCTGGCTCCTCGTCCAGATCCTCAGGCGGCTGGGGGTCGCCGCGCGCTTCGCCTCCGGGTATCTGGTCCAGGTCTCCGATGAGGCCGACTCCGTCGACCTCCATGCCTGGGCCGAGGCCTACATCCCCGGCGCTGGCTGGGTCGGCCTCGACCCCACCTCGGGGCTGCTCACCGGCGAGGGCCACATCCCCCTCGCCTCCACTTCGCTGCCCGCGGCGGCGATGCCCATCACCGGGACGACGGCGCCGGCGCAGAGCACCCTTGAGTACACGAACGTCGTCCGCCGCGTGCACGAGGACGCGAGCGTGACCCTGCCCTACACGGCCGAGCAGTGGAAGCGCATCGACGCTCTCGGCCACGCCGTGGATGCCCAGCTCGAGGCCGGCGACGCGCGCCTGACCATGGGCGGGGAGCCGACCTTCGTGTCGGCGACCGACGTCGAGGCGCCCGAGTGGAACACGACGGCAGTGGGGGGAAACAAGGAGACGCTCGCGTGGAACCTCACTGAGCGCCTCGCCCGTGACTTCGCCCCCGGCGCCCTGCTCCACTACGGCCAGGGCAAGTGGTATCCGGGCGAGGCGCTCCCGCGCTGGCAGTTCGGCGTGTACTGGAGGGCGGACGGCCATCCGCTGTGGCGCGATCCCGAACTCCTCGCCGATCCCACCACGGTGGGGTCGGCCACCGAGGCGGAGGCCGCGACGATGACCGCGGCGCTCGCCGACGCCCTCGGGCTCCCCGACGAGGTGCGCTACCAGGCCTACGAGGACCCGGTCGGGCGCCTGTGGACCGAGGCGAGGCTCCCGGGCGGGGAGCCTCCGCGCGCGCCTGGGCCCGACCCCGCCGACGCGGGACTCGCCGTGGCCGATGCGCGCGCGGCGGTCATCGCCGACCTCGACGCCGAGCGCGGGACCCCGCGTGGGTGGGCCTTGCCCCTGCACCGCACGGCGGGCGAAGCGAGATGGTCGACCGGTCGCTGGCACCTGCGCCGGGGGCACCTGTTTCTCATCCCCGGTGACTCCCCGATCGGCCTGCGCCTACCCCTCGACGGGCTGACGTGGACGCCGCCGCCCGGCGATCCCGCTCGGTCGCTCTTCCGCACGGTGGCGGATCTCCCGGCCGCGCGGCGAAACGGGGGCGCGGTGACACCGGCCCACGTCACCGACCCGCCCCCCATCACCTCGCTGTGCGTCGAGCTCCGCCGTGGCCACGTGCACGTGTTCCTGCCGCCGCTCACCGACTTCGCCCACGCCATCGAGCTCATCACGACGATCGAGGACGTGGCCTGCGCCGCGGGGATCTCCCTTGTCGTCGAGGGATACCCGCCTCCCGCCGATGTCCGCGCGAAGCGTTTCGTGGTGGCGCCCGATCCGGGGGTGATCGAGGTGAACATTCATCCCAGCGCCTCCTGGCCCGAGCTCGCCGAGCGCACGGCGAAGATCGTCGAGGAGGCGCGCGCCCTCGGCCTCATCACCGAGAAGTTCAGGTTCGACTGGACGCACACGGGCACCGGCGGGGGGAGCCATCTCACCCTCGGGGGACCGACCCCGGCCGACAGCCCGATCCTGCGTCGCCCAGACCTCCTGCGCAGCCTGCTCACCTATTGGCAGCACCATCCATCGCTCTCCTACCTGTTCTCAGGTCGCTTCGTGGGGCCCACGAGCCAGTCGCCCCGCATCGACGAGGGCCGCCACGAGAGCCTGTACGAGCTCGAGATCGCCTTCGCCGAGCTCGAGCGCCTGAGCGCCGAGGGTCCGGCGCCTCCGTGGCAGGTCGACCGGCTCCTACGCAATCTGCTCACCGACCTGACCGGCAACACCCACCGGGCCGAGTTCTGCATCGACAAGCTCTACAACCCGGGCAGCGAGCACGGCCGCCTCGGGGTGGTCGAGCTCCGCGGCTTCGAGATGCCGCCCCATCCCCAGATGGCGCTGGTCCAGGCCCTCCTCGTGCGTGCGCTGGCCGCGCGCTTCTGGGCCGAGCCCTACGCCGGTCCGCTCGTGCGCTGGGGCACCGAGCTCCACGACCGCTTCCTGCTCCCGTTCTGGGTGGCGCTCGACATCCGCTCGGTCCTCGCCGATCTCGACCGGCACGGGTTCGCCTTCGAGGAGGCCTGGCTCGAGCCCTTTCTGGAATTCCGCTTCCCGCTCCTCGGTGCCGTCAGCGTTGCCGAGGTATCGCTCGAGCTGCGCATGGCCATCGAGCCGTGGAACGTGCTCGGCGAAGAGACGGCGGCGACGACCTCGCGCTACGTCGACTCCTCCCTCGAGCGCCTCCAGGTGCGGATCGACGGAGTCGACGAGACCCGGTACGCGGTGACTTGCAACGGCTTCCCCGTGCCCGTCCAGCCCACCGACACCCCAGGCACCTATGTGGGCGCCGTCCGCTACCGAGCCTGGCAGCCGCCCTCGGCGCTGCATCCGACCATCGGCGTCCACACCCCGCTCGTGTTCGACATCGTCGACCGCTGGAGCAGCCGCTCGGTGGGGGGATGCACCTACCACGTGATCCATCCCGGAGGCGTGGCCTACGAGCGCCTCCCGGTCAACGCCAGGGACGCCGAGGCCCGGCGCGCGAGCCGCTTCGAGCCCACCGGCCACACCTCCGGGCGGATCGAGGTCGCGGACATCCGCCGCGAAGGGGAATACCCTCGAACCCTCGATCTCCGTCGCGTCAGGGTCCCGTCACCCGGGGACGTCGCCGGCTCCGACAGCCCATGACGAGCACCGTCCCAGAACCCATGCCTGCGTACCGGCCCCTGTCCGGCTGCTACGACGAGATGGTCGACGGGGACGGGGCGCCACGGCCTCACTGGGCTCATCTCGCCGAGGCGTTCGCCGAGCTCGGGGTCGGCGAGCTCCTGCGCCGCCAGGAGGAGGCCACCCGGCTCCTCGACCAGGACGGCGTGATCTACCACGCCTACCGCGAGTCCCCGCGCCCAGGCCGGCGCTGGCTGCTGGATCCGCTGCCCACGGTGGTGAGCAGCCGCGAGTGGGAGAGCATCGAAAGCGGAGTGATCGAGCGCGCCGAGCTCTTGAACCTCGTGCTCGAGGACCTCTACGGACCCCGCGAGCTCCTGCGCCGGCGCCTGCTGCCCGCCGAGGTGGTGTTCGGCCACGCCGGGTTCCTGCGCCAGTGCGACCAGATCCGCCTGCCCGGGAGCCAGCAGCTCTTCAGCTACGCCGCCGATCTCGGTCGCGACGAGGACGGTAACTGCCTGGTCATCGCCGACCGCGCCCAGGCCCCTTCGGGCTCGGGCTACGCGCTCGAGAACCGCACGGTGATCTCGCGCGTGCTCCCCAGTCTTTACCGCGACTCACAGGTGCACCGGCTCGCCCCTTTCTTCCGTTCGCTGCGGGTGGCGCTGCAGGAGGTGGCCCCGCCGGGCGTCGAGGACCCGCGCATCGTCGTCCTCACCCCGGGGCCGTGGAACGAGACCGCCTTCGAGCACGCGGTGCTCGCGTCATCGCTCGGCTATTCACTCGTGGAGGGGTCCGACCTCACCGTGAGGGGCGGCCGGGTGTGGATGCGCTCGGTGGGACAGATCGAGCCGGTCGACGTGATCCTCCGCCGCGTCGATGACTGGTACTGCGATCCACTCGAGCTCAAGCCCGATTCCCAGCTCGGCGTCCCCGGTCTTCTCGAGGCGGCCCGCTGCGGGTCGGTCTCGGTGGTCAACACGCTGGGCTCGAGCGTGCTCGAGAGCCCGGCTCTGATGACCTTCCTCCCGCGCCTGAGCGAGCACCTGCTGGGGACGCCGCTGCGCCTCCCCAGCGTGCCCACCTGTTGGTGCGGCGAGGAGGAGGGCCTGCGTCACGTGCTCGCTCACCTCGAGCGGCTGATCCTGCGTCCCGTCTCCCGTGAGGCCGGGGCTGGATCGGTGATGGGCTGGGAGTGCTCGCGCTCAGAGCTCGACGACCTCCGACGCCGGATCGAGCACCGGCCCTTCGCCTGGGTCGGTCAGGAGGCGCTGGCCATGGCCAGCGCGCCGACGCTCACCCCCAGCGGGCTCGAATCACGCCGGAGCGTGATGCGGGCCTTCGCGGTGGCCCGCAAGGACTCCTACGTGGTGATGCCGGGCGGCCTCACCCGGGTGGCGCCGAACGCCAACAACTCCCGCATCTCCAATCAGGCCGGGGCGATCGCCAAGGACACGTGGGTGCTCGCCTCCGAGCCCGAGCGCCTGACCGGCTTCTGGCTGCAGTCCGGGCCGGCGGTCGAGGGGATCGACCCGATGTCCTCGATCCCCTCCCGCGCGGCCGAGAACCTGTGGTGGCTGGGACGCTACGCCGAGCGCGCGGAGGCGCTGACGCGGCTGCTGCGCAGCATTCACGACCGCCAGGGCGACTTCCAGGGCAGCGCCAACCCCGCGGGGGTCGCCTCGCTGCGCGCCCTCCTTGGGGCCTTGACGAGGATCACCGCGACGTATCCGGGCTTCGTCGGCAGCGGAGCGCAGGAACGGCTGGCAACCCCCGAGCACGAGCTCCTCGACCTCGTGGTCAACTATCAGCGCCCCGGCGCGCTGGCCCATGCGGTGCGGTCGCTGATCGACGCCGCCTACGCGGTGCGCGACCAGCTCTCGCGTGACACCTGGCTCATCGTCGGACCCCTCGACCGCGCGATCTCCGACCTCCGGGGCTCTGCGGTCGATCAGCAGGCACGGGTCCCGGCCGCTCTCCAGCAGGTCATGCAGGGTCTGCTCGCGCTGGGCGGCCTCGGCATCGAGAGCATGGTCCGCGACCTCGGGTGGCGCTTCATGGACGCCGGCCGCCGGATCGAGCGGAGCATCCAGCTCCTCTCACTGCTCCGTGCCACCGTGACCCAGGCCCGCGGTACCGCGGCCGACAGCCTCGTCCTCGAATCCGTGCTCACGGCCGCCGAGAGCATCATCACCTACCGCTTCCGCTACCGCTCCCAGGCCCAGCTCGAGACGCTGCTCGACCTGCTCCTCCTCGACCCCGGCAACCCGCGCTCGCTCGCCTACCAGCTCGACCGCCTCACCGACGACCTCGACGCCCTGCCCATCCCCTCCGAGGGCCGGCTCCGGCTCGAGCAGCGCCTGGTTCTCGAGGCCACGACGGCGCTGCGCCTCGCCGACCTGACCGCGCTCGTGGTCGAGGAGGACGACGGGCGGCGGGCCGCCCTCGACGCCTTCCTCGGGCACGTCCAGGATCGCCTCCTGCTCGCCGCCGACGCCGTCGACCGCGGTCACTTCACCCACCTGGTGCCGGTGTTCTCGCTCGTGGGGCCCGCCGGTGCCGATCCCTCGATCGGAAGGGCGGCGTGAGATGACCACGACCTACCGGGTCACCCACCGCACCGAGTACGAATACGAGCGCGTGGTTTCCTCGAGCTATAGCCAGCTTCACCTGCTCCCTCGGGACGTGCCCGGGCAGCATTGCCGCACGGCGGACGTGGCCGTCGAGCCCTCACCCGACGACTACCGGGAGCGCACGGACTTCTTCGGTAACCGCGTCGTCTACGTGGCCATCCACAGCGCGCACCGCGCGCTCAGCGTGACCGCCACCAGCGAGGTCGAGGTCGCCGAACGCCCTGGCGAGCTGTCCCTGTTCGGCCAGCGCCCGTGGGAGGAGGCACGCGAGGCGGTGCGCAGCGGGAGCGTGCAAGACCCCGTCGACGCCGCCCAGTTCGTACTCGACTCGCCACTCGTCGCGGTCTCCGACGCCTACCGCGAGTACGCCGCGGCCTCCTTCACGCCGGGCCGTCACCTGCTCGACGGCGTCACCTCGCTGTGCTCGCGGATCCACGCGGACTTCGCCTACGCGCCGGGGTCGACCTCGGTGACCACCAGGCTCGAGGAGGTCTTCGAGCAGCGCGAGGGGGTGTGCCAGGACTTCGCCCACGTCGGCATCGCGTGCCTGCGCTCGATGGGACTTCCCGCCCGCTACGTGAGCGGGTACCTCGAGACCAACCCGCCTCCGGGCCGCGCCAAGCTCGCCGGCGTCGACGGCTCGCACGCCTGGCTCTCGGTCCTCGTTCCCGATGCCGGCTGGCTCGATGTCGATCCGACCAACGATCAGCTCGTCTCGAGCCGTTACGTAGTGACCGCCTACGGCCGCGACTACAACGATGTGCCTCCGCTCAACGGGGTCATCTACACCGAGGGCAAGACCGAGAGCCTGCGCGTGCTCGTCGACGTCGTGGTGCTGCCCGATTAGCGGTCAGCCGATCGCGGTATAGCCTCTCTGCGTGCGCGCTTTCACCTGTGGGGTCTGTGGCCAGCTGCTGTTCTTCGAGAACAGCCGGTGCCTGCGCTGCTCCTCCCGCCTGGGCTTCGTGCCCTCTCGGCTCGACATCGTCGTGCTCGACGATGGTGCGCACGCGCACCCGGGGGCCTCGACCCTGCGTCCGTGCGCTAACCAGGAGCTCGCCCAGTGCAACTGGGTGCTCGAGGAGGGCGACCCCGGTCCTCTGTGCGTGAGCTGCCGGCTCACGCGAACGCGTCCCGCCGACGACGATCCCGAGGACCTCGCGGCCTTTGCCAAGGCCGAGGGAGCCAAGCGACGGCTGATCTTCCAGCTCCTCGACCTCGGGCTGGCGATCGGGGACGACCTGGCCTTCGATCTCCTCTCAAGCCGTACGGGATCGGTGGTCACGGGCCACAACGACGGTGTCATCACCATCGACCTCGCCGAATCCGATGACGCCCGCCGCGCGCGACGGCGAGCCGAGCTCGGCGAGCCCTATCGCACCATGCTCGGTCACTTCCGTCACGAGATCGGCCATTACTACTGGCCGATCCTCGTCGAGCACACCGATGGGCTCGAGCGGGCGCGGGCGCTCTTCGGTGACGATCGCGTCGAATACGACGCCGCCCTCCAGCGTCATTACGAACAGGGACCCCCGTCCGACTGGAGCGAGCGCTACGTCAGCGCTTACGCGACCATGCACCCCTGGGAGAACTGGGCGGAGACCTTTGCCCATTATCTCCATATCCGCGACACCCTGGAGACCGCTGCCGAGTTCGGGCTCGTCGTCGCCGGGCCGGTCGCGGCACACGACGACTCGCTCTCCTCGGTGCCCGTCGCCGAAGCGGCCGGCCTTCCCTTCGACGCCATCGTCGCCGATTGGCTGCCCCTCACCTACGCCCTCAACGCCATCAACCGCAGCATGGGCTACGAGGATCTCTATCCGTTCACCCTCGCCCCGGCGGTGATCGAGAAGCTCGCCTTCGTCCACGACCGGGTGCGGGCCGCCGCTCGGCCCCCGCGAGTCCCCGTCAGACGGTGAGATTGTCACAGCCTCGAAACGCCGCGCCGCTATCGTCCAGCGGGTGACGACGCCGCCCCTCTCACTGCTCGAGTTCCCCGCCGACGACCCCGAGCGCGCCCGGCGCTTCTGGACCACGCTCCTCGGAGTCGAGCTCGACTCACGCGAGGACGGAGAGGGCCAGGGCTGGCAGACCCACTCCGGGGGCGCCGAGATCGGCGTCCACGAGCGGGGACGGGGGCCCGGCGACACCTTCTCCTTGCCCTACTTCACGGTGAGCGACATTGCCGCGACGCTCGAGGAGGTTCAGGCGCTGGGCGGGACCATCGTCCACCCGGGCGAGCGGTGGGCGATCTGCAAGGACTCAGAAGGGACCCCGTTTGGCGTCGCGCGCCGAGAGTGATTCCGGTCAGGGCGACGTGCGCATGTCCGGCACCGCCACGCGACGCGGGCGTGGCGCGGCTGTGACGATTACGCCCGTGGACGGATCATCTCCAGCTTCAGAACGCGACTTCGACGCCGACGAGTCGCTCCTCACCGAAGTCCTCGACGAGGTCGTGCGGCGCAGCAATGGCGAAGCGGCGCTCGAGCTCCACAATCGCGCCGTCTCCCTGAGCACCGAGGCGCTCAATATCCCCGGGACCGCGGCTGATCGCCTGGCGGCATTGGTGGCCGACCTCGACCTCGACCGCAGCGAGGTCCTCGTCCGCTCGCTCACGCGCTGGTTCCAGCTCGTCAACCTCGCCGAGGACAACGACCGCGTCCGGCGCCTGCGCCGTCGCGACCTCGAGGAGGCTCCGGCGCCGCGACGGGGGTCGCTGCGTGAGGCCATTTCGAGGCTGGCAGCGCGCGGAGTGACCCCGGCCGAGATGGGGGTGCTCCTGCGCCGTGCCGAGCTCCGCCTGGTCATGACCGCCCACCCCACCGAGGCGCGCCGTCGCACCACGCTCGAGAAGCTCGAGCGCGTCTTCCGCGTCCTGCGCGAGCTCGACGAGCGCCCGGATGCCGACATCGAGGACGCGCGGCGGCAGCTCCTGGCCACCGTCGAGGAGCTGTGGGGATCGGATGAGCTCAGGGCCATCACCCTGACCGTGCTCGACGAGGTCCGCGGTGGCCTCGTGCACTTCATCACCACCATCGCCGACACCGTCCCGCGCGTGTACCGCGACCTCGAGCGCGCCCTGGCCGAGTACTACCCAGGCGAGGAGATCGAGGTGCCCCCGCTGCTCGCCTTCGGCTCATGGATCGGCGGCGACCGCGACGGTAACCCCAACGTCACGCCCGAGACCACCATCGCCACGCTTGAGCTCATGCGCGTCATGTGCCTGCGCTTCCTCCAGGAGCGGATAGAGCTTCTCGCCGGCCGCCTGTCGCTCTCCGATCGCATCAGCGGACACGCCACCCCCCTCGAGCCGATCCTCCGCGGCGGCGAGGATCTCTATCCCGAGCTCGCCGCCCAACTGGCGGCGATCAATCCCGAGGAGCCCTACCGCCGCGCGCTCACCTTTTTGCGCGAGCGCGTGCGGGCCACGCGGCGACACGAGCCCGGCGAGTACGCCGAGCCCGCCGAGCTCCTGGCCGATCTGCGCCGGGTCGAGCAGGCGCTGCGTGACGGCGGGGGCTCGCTCACCGCGGCCGGCGACCTCCACGACGTGATCCGCCAGGTCGAGGTCTTCGGCTTCCACTTCGCACGCCTGGACATCCGCGAACACGCCCGCATCCACCGGCGCTCGCTCCACGAGATCTATGCGTCGCTGGGGATCTGCGAGAACTACGCCGACCTCAGCGAGGACGAGCGGGTCGCCCGCCTGGTCAGCGACATCGCCGACCGGCGCCCCCTCATCCCCTCCGACATCGGCGGCTTCTCGGCGTCCACGTGCGAGACCGTCGAGACCTTCCGCATGCTCCGCGAAGCGCTCGCCGGCGACCACCGGGGCGCGGTGCAGACGTACATCGTCTCGGGGACCGAGGGCCCTTCCGACCTGCTCGAGGTACTCCTGTTCATGAAGGAGACGAGCCTCACGAGCGCCGGCGGCGACGACGCGCTGCTGCGCATCGTCCCCCTGTTCGAGGCGGGAGCGACCCTTGAGGGAGCGCCGGCGACGATGGACGCCTTGCTCTCACAACCCGTCTACCGTGCGGCGCTGCGGTCGGTGGGGGACGAGCAGGAGGTGATGATCGGCTACTCGGACTCGAACAAGGATGTCGGCTACGTGGCCTCGGGCTGGGGTGCCTACCGGGCCCAGGTCCGCACCGCCGAGGTGATCGCCCGCCACGGGGCGACGTGGGTGTTCTTCCACGGGCGTGGCGGCGCCGTGGGGCGGGGCGGCGGTCCGACCAATGCCGCCATTTACGCGCTACCCCCGGGAACCGTCCAGGGTCGCCTGAAGATGACCGAACAGGGCGAGGTTCTGGCCGCCAAGTACGGCGTGCCCGAGATCGCCCACCGCGAGCTCGAGCTGGCCGCCAGCGCCACCCTGACCGCGGGCCGGGGGCCCACCTCCGACCGCCGCGCCATCTTCGAGCAGGTCATGGAGGGGATGGCCGCGAGCTCCGAGGAGACCTACCGTGCCCTCGTGCACGAGGACCCCGACTTCGTCAGCTTCTTCACCACGGTCACGCCCGTCGACGAGATCTCGCGGCTGCGGCTCGGCTCGCGGCCCGCCAAGCGACGGCCCGACGGCGGCATCGACGACCTGCGGGCGATTCCGTGGGTGTTCGCCTGGACCCAGTCGCGAATCGTCCTTCCCGCGTGGCTCGGCCTCGGGACCGCCCTCGTCACCGCGCGCGAGCGCCACGGGTTGGAGTTACTGCGCGAGATGGCGGATGAGTGGCCCTTCTTTGCCACTCTGCTGCTCAACGCCGAGATGGCGTGCGCCAAGGCCGACGCGAGGATCGCCGAGCGCTACACCCAGCTGTGGGAAGAAGGGCCCGCGCGGGACCGGATCTGGGGCACGCTCGTGGACGAGCTCGAACGCTCGCGAAACGAGCTGGGACTCGTGCTTCGCTCCGAGCGCCTGCTCGACCACCAGCCGGTGCTCCAGGCCTCGATCGACCGCCGCGGACCGTTCGTGGCACCCCTCTCCTTCGTCCAGCTCGAGCTTCTGCGCCGCTTGCGCGCGGGCGCCATCGACGATCAACTCGGCCGCATCAGCCTGCTCACCATCAACGGCATCGCCAGCGGCCTGCGCAACACAGGGTGAGCGGCTGAGCGGGCTACCGTCGCCCTGAGGACAATTCTTACAGTCTTCCGACTCCCTTCCTACACGCCGCCCTCACTCTCTTGAGTGAACCCGGGCAACCCCGGACGGCAAAGGAGGGAACGAATGTTCCAACAAGTCAAGAAGGGGCTGGCCGGTGCGGCGGCTCTAGGGGCGCTCGCGCTCGGCGGCTCCGCTATCGCCAGCGCTGCGACGTCTACGACGACGACCACCGCGAGCCCGACGACATCGACCACCCCGGCGCCGCCGCCCTTCAACGGTCCTGCTCACGGCACCGCCGCGCATGAGGACGCCGAGAAGGCCGTGACCGGCACCGCGGCCGCCACGGCCCAGGCCGCCGCCGTCAAGTCCGTCGGCAGCGGCACCGCCGGTGCCGTGACGACCGACTTCACGGGCAAGGGCTACGAGACCACGGTCACCAAGGCCGACGGCAGCAAGGTCGAGGTCCACCTCGACAGCTCCTATACCGTGATGCAGGGCCCCGGCGGTCCTGGCGGTCACGGTCCCGGCGGTCCCGGCGGTCCTCCCCCGGGCTCGGCCTACGGAGGCTGACCGGCACGGTAGGCGACGAGGGCCCGGGTGCGAGCCGGGCCCTCGTCACGCAGCGCGCCGCGTCGGGTGTGCGCGTAGCCGGGACCGATCTGCTGCTACCGAGCCGACCTCCGTACCCATCCCTCCCGCGTCATCCGCCATCGGCAGTCGATTCCGATCTCCGCCGGGGCACTTTGCTCCAGAGCCGGGATCTCGTCGATGAGTTCGAACCCCAGCTTGCGGGGGATACCGGCGCTGGCCGCGTTGGCCCTGTCGTGATGGATCTCCACGCGGTCGATGGCCGGCAGTGAGAATGCCGCCTCGGTCAAGAGGCGTGCCGCGGTGGTGGCAAGACCTCGGCGCGTGAAGGCCGGGTGGACCCAGTAGCCGATCTCGACACCCCCGGGGCCGATCCGGCGGTGCAGGCCGCAGCTGCCGGCGACGCAGCCGTCGGCGAGGATCCCGAGCACGGCGTCGCCGCCTTGTGACCACTCGCGCTCCCACCCCGCGAGCATGGCGCGGCGCTGGTCGACGGAAAGGGGCTCGCCGGCCACCCACGGCATCCACGGACGCAGGTGATCGGAGCTTTCGAGGACCGCCTGCCCGAGGACGTCAGCGTCAGCGGGAGTCCACCGCCGCAGGAGCAGGCCGTCGGGCCCCACGATACGTGCTGGCAAGATCACGGGATGGCAGCGACGATACTTCGCGGAGGCATGACTCTCACCGAGTTTCACGACGCCAACGCGCTACTCGAGGACAGCGCTGCGCTGGCGGCGCGTCACCGGCAGGAGGGCTGCCTGTTCGTCCGCGGTGCCATCGATCCGGGCGTTCTCGCCGAGCTCGCCGAGCAGGCGGCGTCGTTGCTCGAGCGCTGCGGCGTGGCGCGGCGCCAGGATGGCGTGCGCGCCACCGGAGCGCCGCCCGTCTCCGTCGACGCCACCGAGCTCCAGGGCCTGCCCGCGCTCGCCGCGCTCGCCGATCAGATCTCGGCCGGTACCGACCCGATCGCCCCCTTGGCGGCGCGGGCCTTCGGCTGCCCGATGTCACTGTGGCCGGGTGCGCGGCTCCACGTCGCCTTCCCCGGCGACGCCGAGAGCGCCACTCCGCCGCATCAGGACAGCAGTGCCCTCGACTGGATCGGCGACTACCGGCGGCTGTGGATCGCCCTCGGCGAGATTCCCTTCGGCGACGGCGGTCTCGGGCTGGCCGCGGGATCGCATCGCTATCGCCGCCTGGCCCTGGATGAGCTCATCGACGGCAACTGGTCCACGGCGGCGATGTCGATCGGGGACCTGTTCGCCTTCGACCTCAACCTCGTCCACCGCAGCCTCCCCGCCACCAGCGACCGGATCCGCATCGCCCTTACCGTGGTCGGCTCGGCGCAGTGGGATCCTCGCCCGTCGATGGCGGCCGAGGAACCGGCAAGCTCCAGCTCGGCCTGTGCGAACGGGAAACCTTGGCGGCGTAGATCGGCCCTGTATCGGGCTAAAGCCGCCCGTCCTCGGTGCCGATGGGTCATGTGCCTAACGAGCCCGCGTGCGCCGGCAGGCCTCCTCCAATCCCGTGACCGCATCCGCCGCCCGACGCGCAGGTCCGTTGGCCCCCTACGGGGCCGCCATGGCGGGCATCTGGGGCCTCATCGGCCTGGAGAGCAACGTCCGGGCGGAGCAGGTCGCGGTGGCGGCAGCCCTGCAGATCCTCATTGCCGTGGCGCTTGCCTGCAGGGAGCGCTGGGACCGCGGGCGCTGGGCGGCAAGCGTGGTCATCGGCGTCTTCCTGGTCTCGGTCGCCCTCCTGCGCTCGGGGGTGGGGTCTGAGGCCACCTACGGTGCGCTTGTCCTCTTGCCTGTGCTGTGGTCGGCCTTCTGCCGGCGCAGGGGACAACTCCTGGTCGCCCTCGCCGGGGCGGCCGCCGTTCTCCTCGCTCCCATCGTGGTGAGCGGCGGCGTGCGCTACCCCGAGAGCGACTGGCGCTCGGGCGGGCTCATGCTCGTTCTTGCCACCCTGATCGGCTACACGGTGCTCGCGCTTGCCGATCGCCACCGCCGCGATCTCGAACAGCTCCGGGTCCTCGCGGGCGGCGTCCCCCACGGCTGCTTCACCGTCTTCGATCCCGACCTTCGCTATCTGATGGCCGGCGGCCCCGCGCTCGACGCCTTCGGATACGGGCCCGCCGAACTCGAGGGCAGGACGGTGAGCGAGGTGTACCCCCCGGACACCGCCGTGCCCCTTGAGAAGCGCTTCCGCGCCGCCCTGGCCGGCGAAGAGCAGCGCTGGGAGATCTCTCACGACGGCCGCGAGTACGACCTCAGGGCCGTCCCCGTGCGCGACGCCGACGGCCACGTGTTCGCGGGCGCCGCGGTCACCGTCGATGTGACCGAACGGGTTCATCACGACGCCGAGCAACAAGCGCTCTCGCGCGTCGCCACCGTCGTCGCCACCGGCGCGGCCCCTGCTGCGGTGTTCGGTCAGGTGGCCGCCGAGGTGGCTCAACTCCTGGGGACGACGCTCGTGGGGGTTGTCCGCTTCGATGACTCCGCCGGAGTGGGCACGATCGTCGGAGGCTCGGCGGCGTCCGGAGAGTCGATTGCCGGCGCAGAGATCGACCTCGCCGGCACCAGCGCCGCCGCGAACGTGTCGCGCACCGGCACCCCCGTGCGCATCGAGCGCTACCCGCCCGGCCCCCGCGATCCGATCATCGAGGACTTCGCGCTCGCGGGGGCGGTGTGCGCGCCGATCTCCGTCGGCGGTGTCCTCTGGGGCTCGATCGGCGCCTCCTTCGCCCGCGCTCCGGTGCCCGCCGACGCCGAGACCAGGCTCGCCCGCTTCGCCGAGCTCGTGTCCGTGGCGGTGGCCAACGCCGAGGCGTGGGATGCGCTGGCCCGACAGGCGGCGACCGATCCCGTAACCGGGCTGGCCAACCACCGGGCCTTCTACGACCGCCTGCGCACAGAGGTCCGGCGGGCTCGCCGCCAAGGGCAAGGCCTCACCGTCGCCCTCTTCGATCTCGACCACTTCAAGCAGATCAACGACCGTCACGGACACCAGACGGGCGACAAGGTGCTGGCCGAGGTCGGCCGGCGCCTCGCCGATCAGGTCGACGGGCAGGGGCTGCTGGCCCGGATCGGCGGCGAGGAGTTCGCGTGGCTGATGCCCGAGACCGTCGACGGCGCCGCCTGCGCCGCGGCCGAGCGCGCGCGTCGCGCCATCGCCACCACCCCCTTCGCCGGCGTGGGGTCGCTGACCGTCTCGGTCGGGGTGTGCACGCGCGCGCCGGGACAGATGGCGGAGGAGATCATCAGGCTCGCCGACCGCGCGCTTTACCGGGCCAAGGATGGCGGGCGCAACACGACCGTGGTGCACACCGCCGAGAGCGGCGACATGGCCACCCGCCACGTGCGGCCCACCTTCGAGCGCTTCCAGACCCTGGCCAGCGTCCGGGCGCTTGCTCGCGCCATCGACTCCAAGGACGTCTCCACCAACAGCCACTCTGAGCGCGTGGCGGCACTGGCCGAGCACCTGGCGCTCGAGCTCGGCTGGACCGCGAAGCGCGCGCAAGCACTCCACGCCGCCGGCCTCCTGCACGACGTCGGGAAAATCGGAATCTCCGACGCGATCCTCTTCAAGTCCTCGCCCCTGACCGCCGAGGAGCACGAGGAGGTCAAGCGCCACGCTCCCCTCGGCGGCTACATCACCTCCGAGGTCCTGGAATCCGAACAGGTGATGTGGATCCGCGGCCACCACGAGCGCTGGGACGGCGACGGCTATCCCGACCGGCTCAGAGGCGCGGAGATCGCCGACGGTGCGCAACTGCTCGCCCTGGCCGATGCGTGGGATGCGATGACCGAGAACCGGGCCTATCAGCCCGCTCGGGACCGCCCTGACGCGCTCGCCGAGTGCGCGCGCGAGCGCGGGTACCAGTTCGCCCCCACCGCGGTCGATGCGCTGTTGCGGCTCGCCGGCCGCGACGCCCTGCCCCACCGTGAGCCAGAGCCGGGCCGCGATCCCGCGAGCGCGCGCTAGCCTCCGTGCGGGTGTGAGTGCGAGTGCACGTGATCGCCGTGACTGTGCTGGTGCTCAGGATCAGCGGCGTGTGAAGCGCCGTCGCTGACCGTCTCGAGGGCGGCGCACCGGGGGCACAGACCCACGATCGGGAAGTGGGTAAAGCGCACCGAGAATCCGAACCGTTCGCGCACGCCGTCGCGCAGCGAGTCGAGCTCCTCGGGCTCGACCGTCCGCACCGCGCCGCATCCCTCGCAGTAGAGGTGCTCGCGCTCTCCGCGGCCGACGAGCACGTACAACCCGGGGCCGTGGCCGAGGTGGACATGACGGATTAGTCCGTGGCGCTCCATCGTCTCGAGGTTGCGATAGACCGAGGCGACGTCGAGGCTCAAGCGCCGCGCCACGTACTCGGCCGAGACCGGACCGTCGGCCGCGAACAGATCCTCGAGGATCAAGCGCCGCGGGGTCGACAGGCGCAGCCCGCGTTCGCGCATGGCCGCGACGGCCCCGTCGAGCGTCTCGAAGCGCAGCGTCGGCACCTGGGGGGCGCTGGTCATTACCCCCCGACTTCCTCTTTGAGGTTGGCGCTCCACTTCTCCTCGACGCGCCCGAACCTCCAGAACAGCATCGCTCCCGCCCAGCACACCACGAACATCCCGACGATGACGAAGCCGGCCTTGTTGATGTCGAACTTGGCCATGAACTGCCAGAAGCTCCCGTGCAGGCCGCCGATCTGCGCCGGGAGGAGACCGAGCACCTCGATCGTTCCGATGAAGAAGCAGATGGCCACCGAGAGCGCGGTGATGGCGAGGTTGTAATAGACCTTGCGGACCGGATTGAAGAAGGCCCACGAGTAGGCGAAGTTCATGAAGATGCCGTCGATGGTGTCCATCAGGGCCATGCCCGCGGTGAAGAGGACGGGTAGGCAGAGGATGCCGTAGAAGGGCAGGTGCGCGGTGGCGAGCACGGCGGTGGTGGCGAGCAGGGCGACCTCGGTCGCGGTGTCGAACCCGAGGCCGAACACGACCCCGACGGGGTACATGTGCCACTCCTTGGTGATGGTGCGCATCCAGCGGCCGAAGAAGCGATACATGAGGCCGCGGTTCTGGAGCTGGCGCTCGAGCTCGGCTTCATCGTATTCGCCCTGGCGCATGGCACGGAAGACGCGGAAGATGCCCGCGAGGATGACCACGTTGAGTGCGGCAATGAGGTACAGGAAGGTCGCGGAGACGAGGGTGCCGAAGATCCCGCCGAACTGCTGGAGGTGCGAGTGGGGGTTGGCGACGGCGCCGTACACCGCCTTCTCGGCCACGACGATGCCCAACCCGATCGCCACCACGATCGAGGAGTGCCCGAGGGCGAACCAGAATCCGAGGCTGATCGGGCGCTTGCCTTCGTTCATGAGCTTGCGGGTCGTGTTGTCGATCGCCGAGATGTGATCGGCGTCGAAGGCATGGCGCAGGCCGAGCGTGTAGGCGAGCCCGGCGACCCCAATGCCCAGGCCCTTGTAGTGCGAGGGAACGACGAAGGCGAGGAAAACGCCGAACCCGATGACATGCAGCGCGGCAATCGAGGCGAACATGAACCCGGCTCGCCGACGCTCCCCCGGCGTGAGCTCGCGGACCACCTGGGCGATGTAGCCGAGCATCGAGGCCGCGACGCTATGTCAAGGCCCTCACAATTGCAAGCTCCTATCGATAGCGTGTGCTTCTCGTTACCCACCTCGGTAGGCATCGGGGCGCGCCCGTCAAGCGGTGCCGCTACTGGCCAGGGGCGTCGCGTAGAAGACGGCCACCGCGGCGCAGATGGCCAGCGTCGCGTAGGGCGAGACCGGGGCGAAGGCAGTGGCGATCACGTAGGGGACGATGCCGGTGACCGCGCGAGTGAAGATGGCGCGACGGTGCTCCTCGGGAAGATCGGTGGCAAGCAGGTCGGGTTTGCCGAGGAGGATCTGATGGTTCAGGACCGAGAAGGCAAGCGACATGAGGAGGAGGGCGCCGCTGTAGATGGCGGCGGCGAGGTTCTCATCGTGGCCGGACTTCAGGTAATTGGCCACCAGCGCGGTGGCGAAGGGCAGGAGGCCGACGCTCATGAGCAGGAGCAGGTTGAGCACGAGGATGGTGTGATCGGCCTCCCGCAGCCGGCCGATCATCGCGTGATGGTTGACCCAGATGATCCCGATGGTGATGAACGAGGTTACGTAGGCGACGTACTCCTGCCACTGCTGGGTGAGGGCGTGCCACAGGTGGGGCTCGTGGGGCACGGTGATATTGAGCACGAGCAGCGTGATGGCCACGGCGAGAACGCCGTCGGAGAATGCCTCGAGCCGAGTGGTGCTCACGGCTAGTGGTTCGCCGGGGCGGCGATGGCTCCTGTTCGCCGCATGCCGCGCGGTGATCCGCCGGGAGGAGGGGGGCGTAAAGTCCTGGCATGTCCGCGGCAAGCGTTCGCAGCCACCGGGGCGACCGCAGCCCCGTCGCGGAACTGGCCTATGACCGGCGGGGAAGCGGTCCTCCCCTCGTCCTCATCCATCCCCTCGGCGGCGACCGCCGCGTGTGGGATCCCGTGATCGACGCGTTGGCAGCGGCCCGCACGGTGATCGCCATCGACCTGCCGGGGTTCGGCGACTCGCCGCGCCTGAGCGAGACTCCCACCCCGGCGGCCCTCGCCCAGGCGGTGGCGCGGTTCCTCACCGAGATCGATCTCGACCGGCCCCATGTCGCGGGCAACTCGCTCGGAGGCTGGGTCGCGCTCGAGCTCGCGCACGCCGGCCACGCGCGGTCGGTCACCGCGATCGCCCCGGCGGGCCTGTGGCGCGCACCGCTCGTTCCCAAGCCCAGCGTGGCGAGGATCCTCGCCAGCGCCCTGCGCCCCATCCTTCCCGTCCTCACCGCCACCGCCGCGGGGCGCAGGAGGCTGCTCGGAGGCGTGATGGTGCGACCGGATCGTGTTCCCGCCGCCGCAGCGGCGCACATCGTCCTCGCCTACGCGACGGCGCCGGCCTTCGTCGCCACCAACGACGCCATGCGGGCCGGGTACTTCGACGGCCTGGCACAGATCGAGGTACCGGTGACCCTCGCCTGGCCCGATCACGACCGCCTCATCGCCCGCCCCGTCCGGCTCCCACCGCAGGTCCGCAACCGCGTGCTCCTGGGGTGCGGGCACCTGCCCATGTGGGATGCGCCCGACCAGGTGGCGCAGGTCCTGCTCGAGGGCTCGTCGGACTGACGGCGCCGCCGCGCGGGCGCCGCCAATACCATCACGGCCCGTGGCCGTCGCTGCGCCCTCGTCGTCAGTGGGCGGCGACATTGAAGGCGACGGCAGCCGCGAAGCACACCACCGCGAGGACGCGCAGGACCCAGCCGAGGCGCGCACTCGGACGCTCGGCGACCATGCCCGCGAGCGCGAGGATCATGAGGATCACGGCGACGACACCGAAAACCACCGCGAGGACATGGAGCACCAGGGTCGTGTTGTACTACACCGCCGCTTGCCGCCCGACGCGATGAGTGCACGTGCTCGTCGTGGGGGGCTCGCGCTCGGCGCTCTCGGGTGCGGCCTGCTCGGTGCCTTGCTCTATGCGCCGGCCGCCGCGAGCGGCCGACTGGCCGACGACTGGGTCCTGCTGCGCACGGTACGGCGGGTGACCGGGGTCGGGTGGCCCTTCACCCATAACGATCTCGGCCAGGCCGCCGGCGCAGGCCATTTCTATCGCCCCCTGTGGGTGCTCTCGAACGCCGCCGTCTACGACCTCTCCCGCAGCCCCACGTTCGCCCATGTTGTCAACCTTCTCGTCTTCGCGATCGTCTGTGCGGAGGTGGTGCTGCTCGTCGGGCGCATCGCCGGGCTGGGCGCCGGCGTGATCGCAGGCGTGACGGTGGCCGTGTTCCCCAGCCACGGCGAGTCGGTGGCGTGGATCTCGGGGAACACCGACCTGCTCGCCGTGGCCCTGGGGCTGGCCGCGATCCTCGCCGCCCTCCTCGCTCCGCCCTCGCCGCGCCACGACGTCGGGATTGCCGTGCTCACCGCCCTCGCCGCGCTCACCAAGGAGATCGCCACCGTCCTCCCCGTGCTCATGGCCATCCTCTTGTGGGCGACGGCGACCGGCGAGCGTCCCCGGGGTTACTGGCGGCCGGCGTTGGTGATGCTCGTCACCGTCCTCGTCGTGCTCATTCCCCGCACCGTGGTGATCGGCGGTATCGGCGGCTACGGCGGCCAGCACCTGACCCCGGTACGCATCGCCGGGGCCTTCGCCAGCTTCATCCTCGGGGGCCTCTCGGCGCCGCAGCTCCTCGTCCTCGCCCACCCCGTCCTCCTCCTCGTTCCGGGGGTCGCGGTGATCCTCCTCGTCGTCGGGGCCTACGTGGGCTGGCGCGCCAGGGGGGAGGTCACCGGGAGGCTCGCAGTCGGCGGGATCGCCTGGTTCCTCGTCGCCCTCGTTCCCGTCCTCAACCAGCCCCTGAACCTCAACACCCGCAACGGCGATCGGCTCCTCCTCCTCCCCAGCGTGGGCCTCGCGCTCGCGGCGGGAGCGCTCGTCGCCCGCTCACGGCAACGGACGGTGGTGGCGGCCTGGGTCGTGGTGGCTGCGCTGGGCGCGGTGAGCTGCGTGCTCAATGCCCTCGACTGGCGCACCGCCGGGAGCGAGTCACGCCGGATCCTCGCCGAGATTCACCGGGTGGCGCCGGCCGGCGCCAACGTCATCGCGCTTTCCTTCCCCACCGACTACCGGGCCGCACACCTCTACCCCGATGGCCTCGAGGTGGCAATCCAGGAGACCGGGAACCCACATGTGAGCCTTACCGGCTGCATGCCCGCCCAGCCGCTCAGCATCCGGCCTCACCAGGTGTCCTTCACACCGCTCCCCGGCGGGCTGTGGTTCGGTCAGGCGACGACCCACACCCCGTTCGAAGTGCCCGTGCTCGGGAGCGCCGCGCCCCCCTCGAGCGCCACCTGCCTGTCCGGCCAGGCGCCCGGGCAGCCGGCTGCGACGGTCGGGACCGCCCTGACGGCATTCGTCGCGCCGAGGTCGGTGAGTACGGGCGCTCCCGTCGTCGTCTACTTCGATGGCCGCGACATGGTCCGCGTCCCGTGAAATCGGCATCCGTGCCGATTCCAGCCGGATCCCTCGCGAACCCCGCCTACGGGCCCACCGCTGCCGGGCGAGCCGGGTCGCTCACCCACTCCGACCACGAGCCGGGATAGAGGACGGCGTCGTAGCCGGCGATGGCGAGCGCGGCGAGCTCGTGCGCGGCGGTGATCCCCGAGCCGCAATAGACGCCGATCGCGGCCGCTCGATCGGCGCCGAGGGCGGAGAAGCGCCGGGCCAGAGCCGCCGGGTCGGCGAAGGTGCCGTCGGGGCGAAGGTTCTCGCTGGTGGGGGCGCTGACCGCCCCGGGGATGTGGCCCGCGCGCGGGTCGACCGGCTCGAGCTCTCCGCGGAAGCGTTCGGCGGCACGCGCGTCGAGGAGGAGTCCGGTGCGGGCGAGAGCGCCGGCCTCCTCGGCACCGAGCGCTGGGAGGGCCCCAGGGGTCAGGGTCACTTCACCGCGGGCCGGCAACACCGGCCCCGATTCGATCGGGTAGCCGGCTGCCCGCCAGGCTCCGAGGCCGCCGTCGAGGAGCTGCACCGAGTCCAGCCCCGCCCACCGCAGCAGCCACCACGCCCGGGCGGCGGAGAAGTTGCCCACATCGTCATAGGCGACGACGGGAGACCCCTCGCCGATTCCCCAGCCGCGGGCCGCCTCTTGGAGCGCGGCCGGCTCAGGGAGTGGATGGCGTCCTCGCCCCGCCCCTGGCGGTCCCGAGAGCTCGGTCTCGAGATCGACGTAGACCGCGCCGGGAATGTGACCGGCGGCGTGGTGCTCGCGGCCGTTTCGGTCGCCGAGCGCCCAGCGGACGTCGAGAATCGCGGGCGCAGGATCGCCCCCGCGCAGCGCATTCAACCCATCGGGATCGATGAGGACCCCGGCTCGTCCGGTCATCACTTACAGCAATGTCGCCCCGCCGCGGCGCGCCGCGGATGCGGCCGCCACGGCGGTGGCGACCCAAGCCTCTAGAGCTTGGTTACGTTCGTAGCCTTGGGGCCCTTTTCGCCCGCTTCGGCCTCGTAGGAAACCTTCGCGCCTTCGGGAAGGTCCCGATAGCCGCTTGAGTTGATCGCCGAGTGATGTACGAAGAGATCCTTCGTGCCATCGTCGGGGGTTATGAAACCGAACCCCTTGTCGGCGTTGAACCACTTAACTGTTCCGGTGGCCATGTTGGTCCTCCGTGTCTGGTGCTGCGAACGCGGAGGAAGCTTGAGCAACGACTGCGGGCGCGGGCACTGTGTCAGCCCGAGCCGAATGCTCGAACCACACATAGGTTAACAGCAATACACGCACAACGCACCTTTCGCGCCCGGAGCCACGGCGCTGCCGCGCCCGTCCATCGCGCTATCGTTGCCCGGGTCAGCGTCTGGATGAACGGCTGGGCAACGTGTCGTATTGGAAGGTGGGCGTGGTAGCGCGATCCTCAAGCCGAGTCCCTTCAGTCGCCGCCCATGCGGCGGACGGTGAGGAGTGGGCCGGGGCCGCGCTCGAAGCCGCGCTCGCGGCACGGGCGCCCGGGGTGCACGCCTCGACGCCGATGGTGCGCCAGCTCGCGCTCAAGGTGAGCCGCGAGCTTGGCTTGGACGCCGGGTTCGAGGCCCATCTCGATCTCGCGGTTCGGGTTCGCGACGTGGGGATGATCGCCCTCCCCGACAGCGTGGCGCTGGCGACGACGCCGCTCTCGCCCGCGGACTGGGAGCTCGTCAATCGCCACCCGGTGATCGGGGCCCAGCTCATCGAACGGCTCGAGGTGGTGGCGTTCGCGGCGCCCCTGGTCAGGTCCCATCATGAGCGCTGGGACGGCGGCGGGTATCCCGACGGTCTCACGGGGGAGGAGATTCCGCTGCTCAGCCGGGTCCTCGCCACCTGCGACGCGTTCGTGTCGATGGCGAGCGACCGCCCCCACCGCCGCGGGATGGGCGCCGAGACGGCGCTCGAGCAGGTCGATCTCGGCCGGGGCTCGCAATTCGACCCTGCGGTGGTAGACGCCCTGATCACCGTCCTGCGGGGCAACGGTTCGCCGCGCGCGAGTGGGGCCCCTGCCCGCAGTGCCGTTGTGAGCGTCCATTCAGCGGGCGCCACCGACCGCGGCACCAAACGCAGCGGCCTCACCGCCGCCATCGAGGAGCTCGATGTCGTCCCCGTGTTCGCGCCGGCCCAGGAGCGGGTGCTCGCGGCCACCACCACCGAGGGCGCCACCGGAGGCGAGCTCGTAGCGGCGATCGAGAGCGATACCGGTCTCACCGTCGCCATTCTGCGCCGGGCCCAGGCGGTCTCGGGCCGGCACCCGATCGCCAATGTCGCCGACGCCGTGGCCGCCCTGAGCCCGGCGGACATCGCCGCCGCCGTCGAGACCCTGCCGCGCACCGAGTTTCCCTGGCGCACCTCGCGCGTGGAGGTGCTCATGCATCAGTCGCGGGTCCACGCGCTCGCGGTGACGCGGGCCGCAGACCGGATCGCGCGCGAGGCGGGCGTGATCCAGCGCGACGACATCATCGTCGCCGCTCTCCTCCACGACGTGGGCAAGCTCGTGCTCGGCCGTGCCCATCCCGACTATGGGGAGCGCGTCGACGCGCGGAACCTCTCCCCGGAGAAGCGCGTACACGAGGAGCAGCGCGAGCTCGGCACCAACCACGCGACCCTGAGCGGGCTGATGGTCCATCGCTGGGGCCTGCCCGAGGTGCTGGCGCGCGTAATCGCGGCCCACCACAGCGCAGAGGCAGAAAACGACGTGGCGACCTACGTGCGGCTGGCCGACATGATCGCCCACCATGCGCAGGGGGACACCGTCGACCGCGCCAAGATGCTTCACCTGTGCCGTGTGTGCGGGCTCTCGGCCAACCAGCTTCGCGACGTCCTCTTCGATCTCCCCCACTCGGGAGGCAGCGAGCGCCGCCGGGCCGAGCCGTCTCCCCTGTCGGCCCGCGAGACCACCGTCCTTCGTATCCTCGCTCAGGGCAAGGTCTACAAGGTCATCGCCGACGAGCTCGGGCTCTCCACGAGCACGGTGCGAAGCCATCTCCACAAGGCCTACGAGAAGCTGGGAGTCGCCGATCGCGCCCAAGCGGTGCTCCGGGCCACCGAGATGGGATGGATCTGATCGCCTACAGGCGCTCGGTCTCCCACAGCAGATCGCGGTAGCCCGCCTCCCCCAAGAGGGCGCGCAGGTGGCTGGCTTGGCGGCGCTCGCGGCGGTAGATGCGCTCGCCCCGGCGGCTGTCCGGATCGAACCCCATCTGCAGCGCCCAAGCCTCGTAGGATCCCGCCTCCTCGATCACCGCGGCCTCCGCGGCCACCGCATCGACGGCGTCACCCACCTCGGGCGGCCCGTTGTCGGTCGCCACCACCGTCCTCACCGGATGCGCGGCGCCCGTGCGGTAGAGCTCGCACCGGTAGTAATGATCGCCCACGTCGGCGAGGAGGCCGTCGTCAGCGTTCGGCGCGACTTGTTGACAGCGCATGCGTAGCGCGCTCCCCGCGAGAAACTTCTCGAGCGTATGCATCTACCCAGTCCTTACTCCGGCGGCCCCCGAGCGGGCACCGCGGACTGCCCTTATGGACGATGCGGCCGCTCCACCCCCCGAGAAAGCTGCCCAGGTTTCGCTGGTAAACCTATGCTCCGCGGCACCAGTACTAGCTGAGATCGGTGAGGGGCCCGGGGTCGGAGGGAACGTCCACCGCGTGCTCACGGAGGGCCGCCAGGGGCACAATCTCGAGCGAACGCTCGTGGGTCGAGGCCAGGACCACGTACGCCGCCGCGCCGTCGTGGTGGGCCCGCAGCCAGTTCATGGCGGTCACGCACCAACGGTCGCCGGGCACCAGGCCGGGAAATCCGTAGTCGGGGACCGGGGTGATCAGGTCGTTGCCGATCCGTCGCTGGTGTTCGAGGAACTCCCCCGTGACCACGGCGCAGATCGTGTGACTTCCGCGATCCTCAGGACCGGTGCGGCAGCACCCGTCGCGATAGAAGCCGGTGACGGGATCGATTCCGCACGGCTCCAGCTCTCCCCCCAGCACGTTGCGATCGGACACGAGCGCAAGTATTGCTGGCCGGCCGTCATCGCGCTCTCGGCGCCAGCCAGGCGCGGCGGCAGCCGTGACCGTCCTCGCCCGCCCTTGTCCTCGGCGGCTCGGGCCTATGTGCAGGTACATGACAAGCTCAATGCCCACCAAAGAGATTCCCCGAGATACCTGGCGGTCCTACTTCGACAGCTTCAGCCGCCACCTGCCGGCCCTCCAGGCCACGGTCGAGGTTGACGGCAAGGACGTCGGGGCCCAGGTCGTCGCCGAGAACATGCTCCTCACCGGGCTGACCTACGACGATCGCGACGACGTGTTCGTGATCGGGCTCGCGGCCAGGGGCGAGGAGGTGTTCGAGCATCTCGTCGAGCAGCCTCAGCAGATCTTCGTCGCGGCCCTCGACGCGCTGGAATCGGTCGAGGTCAAGGACGCCGAGGAGCGCCAGACGATCGTCTACCTGCATCCGGCGCCCGAGCTCCCACCCCCGGATTCTCAGTAGCGCCTAACCGGTGGGCACAGGCACGGCGGGATGATCGAGCGCCATTCCGTCGCGCTCGACGTCACGCATGCCGCGCAGGAACAGAGGCGCGAGGGTAATGAGGGCGCCCGCTGATCCCACCGCCACCAGGGTTCCTCGTGCCCCGATCGCCGCGGCCAGGGGCGCGGTGAAGGCGTAGGAGAGGGGCACGAGTCCGATCGAGATGAACCAGTCGAGGCTCGAGACACGCCCGCGCAGCTCGGGTGGGACGAGCCTGGCCTTGGTCGTCGCCCACCAGACCGTCCCGGCGGCTTCGAAGCCGTTGAACAGGAGACTGGCGACGGCGAGCTGCCACGACGCCACCGCGAGGCCGAATCCCGCGATCGCGAGCGTGGCCAGGGACCATGTGACGTACATCCAGGTCATGTGCTTGCGGGGCATCCCGCGCTGACCGGCCAGGGCCGCCGCGAACAGCGCACCCACGCCCCCGGCGGCGAGCACGAGCCCGAGGGCCTGGGCGCCTCCGTGCATGTCGTTCTTGACCACGTAGGGCAGGAGCACCTCGGACGGCCCGATGAAGAGCAGATAGCTGGCGGTGGCGCCGAGGAAGGTGCCCCACAGCCAGACGTGTGCGCGTACGAACCTGAAGCCGGCCCACACCTCGTTCAGCGACAGGCGCTCGGCCTCGACGCCCGCGGGCGGACGCGTGATCCTCCCCACGCACAGCGCCGAGCACGCGAAGGTGACGGCATCGACAAGGAAGGCCGGCCCGGCCCCGGCGAGGGCGATGATCACCCCGCCCAGTGCCGGCCCCGCCAGGCGCGAAGCCGCCGGACGCGCGAACTGGTCGAGGGCGTTGGCCTCGGTGAGCCGCTCGCTGGCCACGATCTCCGGTACCAGCGCCTCGTAGGCAGGGCCGAAGAACGCGGTGGCGCCCCCGTAGACGACGACCAGGGCGATCATCGAGCCGAGCTCGAGCGCTCCGGAGATGGCCAGCACGCCGATCGCGCCGATCGCCATGCCGCGGACGACGTCTGCCGCGACCATCACCTTGCGCCGGTCCATGCGATCGGCGACCACGCCCCCCGCGATCAGGAGCAGCACCTGGGGCAGGGTGATCGCGAAGCCGACGGCGGCCAGCGCGGTGGGAGCGTTCGAGAGCAGGTAGACCTGCCAGGCCATGGCCACGAAGAAGACCCCGTCCCCGAGCAACGAGGCGACCATGCCCGTCCACAGGAGCCGGAAGTCGCGCTGCTCGAGCGGGGCGAGGACGCGGAGCCGGCCCAGCAGCGCGAGCGCCACCGGATCAGACGTGGTCGAGGTCGCCGGCGGCCTCGAGCGAGGAGCACAGCTGGAAACGCTCGGCCACCTCTCCGAGCACACGGTTCAGGTGATCGACCTGGGCGTCGGTGTTGGCGGCGGTGAGCTGGAGGCGGAACCCGACCTCGTGCCGGGGAACGAGCGGATAGGCCGCCATCGTGGCGTAGATGCCGCGGTCGAAGAGGAGGTCGCCTACATCGCCGACGCTGTCGGGGTCGGCGAGCGGGATCTCGATGATCGGGAAGCCCGAGTCGTTGGGCGTGGCGATTCCGAGCTCGCGCACGCGCTCGAGCACGCGCCCGGTGAGGCGGTGAAGCTCGGCCCGGACGAGATCGCCGCGGGCCTCGTTGACGCGCAGACCCTCGAGGACGGTGGCCAGCGAGGCGACAGGCGAAGGACCTGAGTACAGGTAGGGGGGAGCGGCGGTCTTGAGCACCTGCTTGATCGCCGTGGGGCAGGCGATGAAGGCCAGCAGCGAGGAATAGGCCTTCGAGAACCCCCCGACGAGAATGACGTTGTCATAGGACTCGCCCAGGTGGCGAACGATGCTGTTTCCCCGCATCCCGTAGTCGCAGCACTCCTCCTCGGAGCGCTCGCCGATCACCCCGAACCCGTGGGCGTCATCGACATAGAGGAGCACGTCGTGCTCGCGGGCCAGCGCCGCGAAGGCCGCGAGGTCGGGAGGGTTGCCGGTCATGCTGTTGACCCCGTCGATGCAGATCATCCCCGGCCGGCACCAGTCGCCTTCGAGGAGCTCCTCGAGCTGGTCGAGATCGTTGTGGTGGAACCTCGTCACGGTGGCGCCGCGGCCCTGGGCGAAGGCGGCCCCGTCGTAGATCGTCTTGTGCGCGCGTCCGTCAAGGAATACCGTCCCGCTGCCCGCGAGCACGGGGATCACCGACATGTGGATGTGGGTGATGGTGGGGAGGACGAGGCTGTCCTCGGCCCCGAGGAGCTCGGTAAGTCGCTCCTCGATCTCCTCGTAGAGGACGGGGCTGCCCAGCAGGCGAGACCAGCTCGGATGGGTACCCCAGCGCTGCAGGTAGCTGGGGACGGCAGCGATGATCTCCTCGTCGAGATCGAAGCCGAGGTAGTTACAGGACGCGTAGTCGGCCAGCCAGTGATCGCCGATCCGGATATCCCGGCCGTCGATCTCGTCGATCACGGCGTCGACCATGCGATGCGAGCCCTGCAGGTTGGCGAGATCCTCGGTGGTGCGCAGCCACCGCTCGAGCCACTCGTCGTGGTGTCGCTCGCGCTTGGTTGCGGGTCGGCGGTAGATGGTGGCGGGCATCACGTCAGGCTCCGATCGTCGTGCGCTGCGGCGCGAGTTGAGCGTTCAAGATCTGCTCGAGCTCGCCGGCGGGAAGGGGCCGGCTGAGGACGTAGCCCTGCACGAGCTCGCAGCCGAGCTTGTCGAGCTCCTGCCAGGTGGCCTCGTCCTCAACGCCCTCGGCGACCACGCGAATCCCTAGCTTGTGGGCGAGCTCGATGGTCGCGTAGACGATCGCCGCGTCGGTCGGGTCCGTGCACATGCGGGCGACGAAGGAGCGATCGATCTTGACCTCGCCGACGGGATAGGACTTCAGGTGCGCGAGCGAGGAGTAGCCCGTTCCGAAGTCGTCGAGCGAGAGCCTGATCCCGAGCTCGCCGAGCTGGGCGAGGATGTTGCCGATGCGTACGGGGTCGGAGAGCACCGAGCTCTCGGTCACCTCGAGCACGAGGGCGTCGGGCGGTAGGTTGTGGGCGGCGAGCGAGGCGGCGACCTCACGAGGGAAGTCGGCGTCGAGGAGGTCCGCCACCGTGGTATTGACGGCCAGGTCGAGGTCGTGCCCGGCCTCACGCCAGACCACGAGCTGAGCGAGGCCGAGCTCGAGCACTTTCCGGGTCACCGTCCGCGACATCCCCGCGTGCTCGGCGGCGGCGAGGAAATCCAGCGGGGGGACCAGGCGGCCGTTGGGCATGCGCAGGCGCACGAGCGCCTCGAGGCCGGCGATCCGGCGTGAGTGGGCCTCCGCCTTGGGCTGGTAGTGGAGCTCGAGACCGTCGTGTTCGATCGCGGTCGCCAGCTCGGCGGCGATCCCCAGCTTCTCGACCGAGTGGGTGTCGCGCTCGCTGGCGTAGAACTCGAAGCCGCTGCGCGACACCTTGGCCTGGTACATGGCCACGTCGGCACGCTTGAGCAGTCCTTCGTCGTCCGCTGCGTGGGTCGGGAAGAGGGCGATGCCGACGCTGGCGGTGAGGCGCAGAGCGAGCCCCTGGACGTCGAAGGGCTGGCGCAGGGCCACGAGGACCCGCTCGGCGACCCGGACGATGCCCGCTTCGTCGGGGCTCGGATCGAGGAGGATGCCAAATTCGTCACCGCCCAGGCGCGCGACCGTGTCCCGGCTGCGCAGCGCCTCCTTGAGTCGCGGGCCGATCAGGCGCAGGAGCGCGTCGCCGGCGTTATGGCCAAGGGTGTCGTTGAGCTCCTTGAAGTTGTCGAGATCGAGCATGAGGACTGTTACCTCGCCGCTGGCCAGGCCGGCCACGGAGATCGCGTCGCGCACCCGCTGCATGAACAGCCGCCGGTTGGGCAGCGAGGTGAGATCGTCCGTGGCCGCTTGCCGGCGTGCCTCGGCGAGGCTCTGGAGGTCGCGGAAGGCCAGCCCGATCCGCAGGCACGCGGCAAGCAGGGTGAGGGTCGCGAGCGCGAAGGCGAAGGCGTCGAGCCGGTGCACGTGGTCGTAGAGGAGCAGCCCGACCGCGGTCAGCGTGAAGCCGGCGGGCACGAGGAGCACCGAGGTGGCTTCGAGCCGTGGGCGCGGGCTTTCGACCTCGGGCTGCCAGGCGGCGAGGCCGAGGAGCGCGACGGCGACGACATAGAAAAGGTTGGTCATGGCGCTGGGGCTGCTCGAACCACCGGCAACCTGCACCCCGTACATGCAGTCAGCCAGGGCCAGGAGGAGGAAGCCGCCGCCCAGGAGACCCCAGATGCGGTCGACGCGCCAGCCGCGCAGGGCGAGCACGCCGAGGAGGAGCGCCGCCAGGAGAAGATCCCCGATCGGGTAGGCGAGCTCGGTGGCCACTGCCACCGAGCTTCCCGTGGCCGAGGCGAAGATGGGCTCGAACACGAGCGCGGCCCCTACCGCCGACAGCCCCGCTCCCGCGATGATGCCGTCGAGCCACACGCCCGCCGGCATTCTCTTCTGCCCGCGGACGCGGGCGATCCCGACGATGCCCGCGTAACTCAAGGGATAGAGGGTCAGCCACAGGGCGTCGCAGATCGACGGGATGGGAGCGTTCGTAAGCCTCCCGATCCAGAACGACCACAGCACGTTGCCCAGCGCATACAGCGAGAGACCGAGCGCGAACAGCGCCCACGGCCCGCGGTGCCCCTCGACCCGCAGCGCACGCAGGGCGACGATCGCCGCCACGAGAACGTACACGGCAGAGGAGAGCCAGTCCCGGATCGGCTTGACCACGGCGCCCCCACCGATGCCGAAGACGGCATTGGCGGCGGTCACCACCAGGATCATCAGCAGCACCGCAAAGCCGATGGCCAGGAGGCGCGCCTCCCTCCGCTTCAGACTTGCGGGCAGCCATGCCCCGGAGATGAGGTTGCCGGTCACATGGCACCTATCGACTCTCCGCGAGCGCCGCCCCTCCGTATAAGGAAGGTCAGGCCCTCAGTAGTAAACCCCGAACTTCTTGGGCGCGGCTACAGCAGGAAAGACGCGTCAGCCGCGCGCCCAGCGAGGGCGCGCGGCCGACGAAACCATCTGCCGGCAGGGGAGGGCAGATGGCGATCGCCCCGGGGCAGCGCCCACGCGCCCGGGACACTCAAGAGGGGAACGGCTGGACGGGAAGGCGCGATGGTGCCCGCGAGAAACGGGCCTTGTGAGTACGTCTTTGACACGTGGGCACGTGCTGACCCCTGCATACGGAGCACTCCCGAGCCATTGAGCCCGAATCTGAGCCTTTCCAACGGACCAGATGTGTGCGGCCAGCCCTGTGACCGCGCGCTCGTTCCGCCCTTCAAGTCGCAGTCCCCGTCGCCGTCACCGACAGCGCGCTTAAACCGCTCTGGTTCTGGAGGATAGCGCGCGGCTCCCACACCGGCAACCTCGCGATCATTCTCTTGGCGGCGACGCTCGCGCTCTTCTCCATCCTGCACTCGCAGCGAGCGGCCTCCTCGCCCCGGGGGCGCGGGTCTACCTAATACAGTCAGCGACCGATGACCGGCCTTTGGACCGCTGGGCACGACCGGCCCCGCAGCCACGCGATCCAGAACGCCCTGGTGGCCGCGGCCATTCTCGCCGAGTTCGTCCTCATCCTCGGACATCCCCTGTTCGGCTGGGGCTCGGTGACGTATGCGGCGACTCCGCGACCCCTGGTCTTTGCCGCCCCCCAGCCGCCTTCGGCCCAGGCGGTGCTGCTGGCCCTGAGCGCGGCGGCGGCGAAACAGCCCGCGGCGCTGACCAGCCCGGAGATGCGTTACGCCTATGTACGCCGGCGCGAGTGGCGTCTGGCCACCCGCCGGCGCGGGGAGTCACCGCCAACCGTCGTCAGTCCCACCATGACGGAGTCGTGGACGGCTGCCGACGGCTCGGGACGTGTGCTCACGAGCAAGCCGACGGGCGCCACCGTCGCTGACGTGACCGTCGCTGCTGGTCACCCCCTGGTCACACTGCCGGCGAACGGGGTGACGCTCACTCTGCTGCTGGGCATGGCTTCACCCGCGGCGGTCCCGTCCGCGCGTCAGTTCGTGGCGTTCGCCGACCTCAGCGATCGCCAGCCCATTTCGCCACTGGTGGAGTCGACGATCCTCAGGCTCCTTGCCCTCACCCCGGGGGTGGTCGACAGCGGCACCGTGACCGATCGCGACGGGCGTCGCGGCGTCGCACTCAGCGTGGAATCGGGCTACACGGGCGTGGAGGTGCTCTACTCCCTGATCTTCGACCAGAGCACCGGCAAGCTCCTCGAGGCGGACCAGACGTTGTCGGGGGACCCGGGAGTGCTTGACGTACCGCAGGGGTCGGTCCTCGCCTATAAGACGTTCCTCACCTCGGGACACGTAGCCAACACAACCGCACGTCCGGCCGGCTGACACACCGGCGTTGTCAGAGGATCTTCAGGAAGCATTGCTTTACTGGCGAGTTCGGCAAACCTCGGAAGGGAGTATGCCCGCGTGATTGAGGTGACGAATGTCACGAAGCGCTATGGGGAGAAGGTAGCCGTCAACGATCTTTCGTTTACGGTGCGACCGGGGATCGTCACCGGCTTCCTCGGCCCGAACGGTTCGGGCAAGTCGACCACGATGCGCTTGATCCTCGGTCTCGACGCCCCCAACGCCGGGCGGACGCTGGTCAACGGCAAGCCCTACCGCGACCATGCCGCTCCGCTCCACGAGGCCGGTGCGCTCCTCGAGGCGCGCTCCGTGCACACGGGACGCTCCGCCTACAGCCATTTGCTGGCCCTCGCCCAGACCCACGGCATCGCCCGCGGCAGAGTCGATGAGCTCATCGAGCTCGTCGGTCTCACCGAGGTCGCGCGCAAGCGCGCCGGAGGCTTCTCGCTGGGAATGGGACAGCGTCTCGGGATCGCCTCCGCCCTGCTCGGCGATCCCCGCACGGTGATGCTCGACGAGCCCGTGAACGGACTCGATCCCGAGGGCATCCAGTGGGTCCGCAAGCTTCTCCAGAAGCTGGCCCGCGAGGGCCGCACCGTGTTCGTCTCCTCGCACCTGATGAGCGAGATGGCGATGACCGCCGAACACCTCATCGTCATCGGCCGCGGTCGCTTGATCGCCGATATGAGCGTCGACGAGTTCGTCCAGGGGGCATCCAAGCACTCGGTGCGGGTTCGCTCGCCCCAGGCCGAGCGACTGGCCGAGCTCGTCTCCGGGCCGGATGTGAAGATCGATGCCATCGAGCCGTCGCTCATCGAGATCCGGGGCCTGAGCTCAGAGCAGGTGGGAACCACCGCGGCGGAGAACGGGATCGTCCTCTACGAGCTCACATCTCAGCAGGCGTCGCTGGAGGAAGCGTTCATGGAGCTCACGCGCGATTCGCTCGAGTTCCACACCGACGTCGCGGAAGCGGAGACGAAGGCGGCGCTGGCATGAGCGCCGTGGCCGCGAGCACCACTCACGTCGGCCGGATCACCCAGCGCCGCGTGGCGCTGTCGGAGTGGACCAAGCTCCGCTCGGTCCGCTCCACCCGCTGGTCGCTCCTTGCCACCCTGGTGCTCATCATCGGCATCGGGATCCTCGCCTGCGTGGTGTTCGAATCGCGCTGGCCACACCTCAGCCCTGGTGACCGGCGGGACTTTCACCCTCTGCGCGCCAATCTCGCGGGCGTGAACTTCGCTCAGCTCTCGATCGGCGTGCTCGGGGTGCTGGTGATCACCGGCGAGTACTCCACGGGCATGATCCGCGCGACGTTCTCGGCCGTGCCCAAGCGCCTCCCGGTGCTGTGGGGTAAGGCAATGGTGTTCGGCGCGGTGGCGTTCGCGATCAGCCTACCCGCCATCTTCATCGTCTTCTTCGCGGGCCAGGGGATCCTTTCCGGCCAGCACATCAACATCGCCTTCTCCCATCCCGGGGTGCTGCGCTCGCTCATCGGTGCGGCGCTCTTCCTCACCGTGATGGGGCTTTTCGGCCTCGGGCTCGGCGCCATTGTCCGGAGCACGGCGGCCGGCATCGCCCTCCTGGCGGGGATCGTCTTCGTGCTACCGCCGATTATCGGCCTCCTCCCCACGAGCGTCTCGGACTCGGTCAATCCCTACCTGCCCAGCAACGCCGGCGGCGCGGTGTGGACGATCAATCCAGACCCCCACACGCTCGCGCCGTGGGCGGGCCTCGCCCTGTTCGCCGGCTACGCCGCCCTCGCGATCGCGATCGCCGCCGTGCTCATGAAGCGTCGCGACACCTGAGGCGCCGTCGGGCGAGGGCGAGGGATCGGCGGGTCCTTGTGTTTCGAAAGTCCGACTAGTCAATAGTTGCCTGACCAGGCGACCAGGCGACCGCGATCGTCAAGTCGACCACGGTATTCATCGAGCGCCACTGACTCACTAGCTGCGCCGTGCCCGCCCAAGGGCGTGCGGGTTGGTGGGGCCCCACGAGGGCCCGAGCGCGTAGGTGCGCACGTGATCGATCTCGAATCCGGCGCGTTCGATCGCGGCCATGGTGTCGCGCGCGCAGTGGCAGCCACCGCCGAGCCGGGGCCAGATCCCCGTGCGGTCCAACCACCCCTGGACCGCCGATTTGGGCCCGCGCTCGTCGCGAACGTGCTCCATGAAGCGGAGCTCGCCCCCGGGCTTGAGGACGCGCCGCAGCTCGGCGAGGGCCGCCGATGGCTCGGGCACGGTGCAGAGGACCAGGCTCGCCACCGCGGCGTCGAAGCTCCCGTCGGCGAACGGCAGCGGCACCGCCCGACCATCGCGGACGCTGACCGGCACCGCCGCCGCCCGCGCCGCCGCCTGCGCCTTATTGCGCAGGTACCCGTCGGGCTCGACCGCGACGACGCCCTCGACGCTGGCCGGATAGTGGCCGAGGTTCATTCCGTTCCCGGCGCCGACCTCGACGACTCGGCCCTGCAGCCCCGCGAGGAGCTCGTCGCGGTGCACCCCGACCTCCTTCTCCATGAGCCGGCTCAGGCGGTCGAAGACGCGCGCGAAGATGGGATGACCGCGCGGAGCGCTCACCGCTGGGGATGCGCCTCGAGCCACGCCACCGCCGCCGCGCTCGCCTCGGTCACCACCACGGTCAAATCGGTTCCGGGCGCCGGTCTCGGGATGACCTCTAGATCGACGAGCGTGAGGATGATCGATCGCGTCGGACTGCTGGCCCACCGCCACGGCTCCGGAATCTTGTCGCCGGGCGTCGCGTTGGCCACCCATTCCACCAGCTCGCGGTCTCGGGGCCTCACCTGCGGGGCCACGGGAGGGCTTGTTCCTGCCGGGCGCGGCAAGAGCGGATCCATCCCCCAAGGATCGCATAGGTGCGCGCGGTCGCCGCGGCGCCGATCAGTCGATCCCTGACTCGAGTACGGGTTTTCTACGGTGGCGGTCCCCTATCTGGGGGTCGATGCGGGGGAGGTGACCTTCGCTACCTCCAGCCGGGAAGACGTGATGCCACGACTCGTCAAAGCGGCGCTCGCCCTGTGCGCGCTCTGGTTGGCCTTCTACGAGCTGCGCGCCGTGGCCTTCCCGACCTGGCATGTGTTCGCAGTCGGCCGAGGCGCCCACCTCGTCGAGCTCGGCCTGGCCTCGGGCCTGTGCCTGCTCCGAGGCCTCGTGGACCGCCGCGAGCGATGGGGGTGGCTGTTGATCGGTCTCGGCTGCGCGGCGTGGACGCTCGGCGAGACGTACTTCACGGTGGCGCTCTGGAATCTCAAGAACATCCCCGTGCCCTCGCTCGCCGACGCAGGCTACCTGGCCTTTCCCCCCCTCGTGTTCGCAGGCATCGTCGTCCTCGCTCGCCGCCGTATTGACCGGATGTCGGCCTCGGTGTGGATCGATGGCGCCGCTGCCGCGCTCGCCGTTGCCGCCCTCAGCGCTTCCCTCGTCTTCGATCCCGTGCTCCACAGTGTCGGCGGCTCCCCCGCCGCCGTCGCTACCAACCTCGCCTATCCGGTCTCCGACATGCTCCTGCTCGGTCTCCTCGTCGGCGTGGTGGCACTCTCGGGGTGGCGACTGACCCGTACCTGGTCATTGCTGGGCATCGGCGTGATCGTGTTCTGGATCGCCGACAGCTTGTACCTGGTCCACAGTGCCAGCGCGACCTACACGCCCGGCGGCGTCTACGACATCGGCTGGTGGGGCGGGATCACCCTGCTCGCCGCAGCGGCGTGGATGGGCAGCGACAAGCGCGCGGTCGTGCCCGCTCGCGAGCAGACGATCCTCCTACCCCTGGCCTTCGGCGTCATCTCCCTCGGCGTCCTCATCTCCGGCGATCTCCAGGCCAGCGATCTCAACCTTCTCGCCGTCTCCCTCGCCGGCGGATCCCTCACCGCGATTGGCGTGCGGCTGTACCTGACCTTCCGCCACAACGAGCGGATTCTCAGCGGCAGCCGCAAGGCGGCACGGACCGACAGTCTCACCACGCTGCCCAACCGGCGCGCCCTCACCGACGATCTCACGGCGGCGCTGGCCGGAGCCGACGACGCACGTCCCGTCGTCCTCGCCATGTTCGATCTCGACGGGTTCAAGAGCTACAACGACACCTTCGGGCATCCTGCGGGCGATGATCTCCTGCGCCGGCTGAGCACTCGCCTGGCCGCGGCGATCCGAAGCCGGGGAACCGTCTACCGCCTCGGCGGCGACGAGTTCTGCGCGCTCATTCATCCCCACGCCGAGCCCGCCCAGGCGATCATCGAGGCTGCCGTCTCCGCCCTCACCGAGCACGGTCAGGGGTTCACGGTGGGCTGTTCCTACGGCGCCCTGTCCCTGCCTCGCGAGGCTGCCACCTCTACCGAGGCGCTCGCCCTGGCCGACCGCCGGATGTACAACGACAAGCATCGGGGGCGCCAGTCGGCCAGCCGCCAGAGCGCCGATGTCCTCGTCCGCGCGCTGGCCGAGCGCATTCCCGATCTCGAAGGCCATCTCAGCGACGTCGCCACCCTCGCGGGGGCGACGGCCGAGCGCCTCGGACTCGAGATCGACGAGGTGGAGGTGGTCCAGCGCGCCGCCGAACTCCACGACGTCGGCAAGGTGGCGATCCCCGACGCGATCCTCAACAAGCCCGCCGCCCTCGACGAGAGCGAGATGACCTTCATGCGCCAACACCCGATCATCGGCGAACGTATCCTCGCCGCCGCCCCGTCCCTGGCACCGAGCGCCCCCCTGGTGCGCGCCACGCACGAATGGTTCAACGGCAGCGGCTACCCCGACGGCCTGGTCGGAGACCAGATCCCGCTCGGCTCGCGCATCATCGCCGTCTGCGACGCCTTCGAAGCGATGACGAGCTACCGCCCGTACCGCAAGACCCTGACCGCCCTTCAGGCTCAGGACGAACTCCGACGCTCAGTGGGGACGCAGTTCGATCCCGTCGTCGTCGACGCCTTCTGCCGCGCCCGCGAGCGCGTCGCCGCCGAAGTCGAAGCCGTCAGCTGACCCAGGCCCTGATCGGCGTCCGGTCAGGCGTGGCGCAAGCGATGGCGAGACCCGGACTCGAACCGTCCGGACGACGTCCCCGGTCGTGGCACGGATGCCAACACGCTCTCCGATGGCGAGACCCGGACTCGAACCGGGGACACCACGATTTTCAGTCGTGTGCTCTACCAGCTGAGCTATCTCGCCGTGGTCGGGCGATGCTAGCGACTACTCAGCCGGGGGAGGCGAGCGGGCGGGAGGGGTCTGGCCCCTCCCGCCCGCGGGAGGATGGTGCTAGCGCCGGTGCGAATGGCGCTTGGCGTGCGACTTCTTGCTGTGGCGGACCGACGCGGATGTGGTGCTGCTCGTGGTCGTCGTCGGGGTGGTTGCCGTGGTGTCCGTGGTGGGGGTGGTGGTCGTGGTCGTGGTCGTCCCGGTTCCGGTAGCGCCGCTGCCGGGATCCGTGCACGCCCAGGCCACGCCGCCGCCGCTGGCGAGGCCTAGCACCGTGGCCGCTACCGCGACCGTCTTGCGGGGATACGTCATTTGAGAACCTCCTGTAGTCGGTTGTGTATTGATCGCGCGGGCGGCGCTGAGGTCACGCAAACCGTGTAAGAAGTTCGTAGGAGGGGTCGACGCCTGGCAGAGCAGCGCCGGGAGCGCTCGGCACCCGCTACCCTGCTCCCGTGCTGAGGGAGACCGAAGGGCCGGCCGAGGTACGGGCCGTCGACGGGCCGGCCGTCCATTGCAAGTACCTGTTCAAGCGCTTCGGCGAGGGCGAGACGATCGTCGACGCGCTCCGGGGGGTCGCGGTGTCGTTCGAGCGCCGGAGCTTCACCGCCATCATGGGCCCGTCGGGATCGGGCAAGTCGACGCTCATGCATCTCCTGGCCGGGCTCGACCGCCCCACCTCAGGCGACGTCTGGCTCGACGGACGCAGCCTCGAGGGGCTCGACGACACCGAGCTGACGCGCCTGCGGCGCACCCGGGTGGGCTTCGTGTTCCAGTCGCTGAACCTGATCCCCGTCCTCACCGCCGAGGAGAACATCGTCCTGCCGCTGCGGATCGCCGGCGAGGAGATCGACGAGAACTGGCTCGAGCGTCTGCTCACCGCGGTCGGCGTCGAGGACCGGCGCCACCACCTGCCCTCCGAGCTCTCGGGCGGCCAGCAGCAGCGGGTCGCCCTCGCCCGCGCCCTGATGTCCCGCCCCTCGGTGATCTTCGCCGACGAGCCCACCGGCAACCTCGACTCACGGGCGAGCGAGTCGATCCTCGCCATGCTGCGGCGCGCCGTCGATGACTTCGGCCAGACGGTCGTCATGGTCACCCACGACCCCCTCGCCGCCACCTACGCCGACCGGGTCCTGTTCCTCCGCGACGGCCTCGTCGTGCGCGAAGCGGACCGGCTCAGTGCGCTCGAGATCCTCGACGCCATGAAGACCCTGCAGCCGAACCGGCCGTGACCAGCTACACGCTGCGCAACCTCGTGGCTCGCCGCCGGCGGGCGGCGACGATGGCGCTGGCGGTCCTCCTCGGGGTGTCGATGATCTCCGGAACCTACATCTTCACCGACACCATCCACTCCGCCTTCCAGGAGCTGTTCAGCGGCACCACCCGGGGAACGTCGGTCATCGTCTCGAGCCGTCAGAGCCTCTCATCGCCGGTCAGCGCCCCGGCCAAGGCCCACACCCAGCTCATCACTGAGATCCGCACCCTCCCCGGGGTGGCGGGAGCCCAGGGGGAGATCTCCAACGTCGCCACCATCATCGGCCGCGACGGCAAGGCGATCGAGAACAGCTACGCGCCGACCCTCGGCCTCTCCTACGTTCCGCCGCCCTACGGCCGCTTCGCCTTCGTCGCCGGGTCGCCCCCCACGGGTCCGGACGAGGTCGCCATCGACCAGGCCACCGCGGACCGTCAGGGGTTCCACGTCGGCGACACCGTCGCCATCGTCACCGACCAGCCGGTGAAGCGCTTCCGGATCGCCGGGATCGCACGCCTGGGGAGCGCCTCGCTCGGCGGCGCGACCTTCGCGGTGTTCTCGCTGCCCGCGGCCCAGTCGCTCTACCTCGAGCAGGGGCGCGTCGACCAGATCGCCGTGAGAGCGACCAAGGGAACCTCGGCGTCCTCGCTGATCGCCGCCATCGCCCCGCTCCTCTCCCCTGAGCTCATCGTCCGCAGCGCCCAGAGCCAGGCGAGCGCCGAGGCGACCGGGATCGCCGACCGTCTCGGGATCCTCACCGACGGCCTCTACGCCTTCGGCTTCATCGCCGTGTTCCTCGGTGGCTTCGCCATCTTCAACACCTTCTCGATGACCATCGCCGAGCGGATGGGCGAGTTCGCCTTGCTCCGGGCGCTGGGGGCGACGCGCGGCCAGGTGCTCGCGACCGTGCTCCTGGAGGCGGGCGCGATCGGCATCGCCGCCTCGCTCGTGGGGCTCCTCGGCGGTTTCCTCGCCGCCACCCTGATCAGGGCCCTGTTCGGAGCGATCGGCCTGAGCCTGCCTTCGGCCGGCATCACCTTTCAGGTGCGCACCGCCGAGGTCGGGATGGCCGTGGGCCTGCTCGTGACCCTCGCCGCCGCCCTGGTGCCGGCGCTGCGGGCCACCAACGCCCCGCCCCTACAGGCCGTCCGCGAGCATCAGGGAGCGCGGTCGGCGAGCAGGCGCGCCACCCTCCTGCGCACGGCGATCGGCCTCGCGCTCTTCGCGGCCGGGCTCGCGCTCGCCCTGAGCGGCTCGGGCTCGGCCTCCCAGCGCTTGACCAGGAGCGCAATCGGAGCCGGGGTCATCGTGCTCGCGATCGTCGCCATCAGCCCGGTGGCGATCCGCCGCGCGGTCCGGCTCGTGGGCTGGCCCCTCGAGCGCGGCGGACGCATCCTCGGCCGCCTCGCGCGCGAGAACGCCGGCCGCAATTCCACGCGCACGGCCGCAACCGCGTCATCGCTGATGATCGGCCTCGCGCTCGTCCTCTTCGTGACCGTGTACGCGAACGGCATCCGTGCCTCGACCAACAGCATCATCGACCACACCCTGCTCGCCGACTACACCCTTCAGAGCAAGGACGGCACCTCCCCGGTGCCCCCGGCGACGGTGCAGGCCGTCACCGCGGCGCCGCAGGCCCAGGCGGTCGCGAGCCTGACGAGCGCCGAGGGCCGGCTCGGCCGCAGCGGCCTCGTCACCGCCGAGGGGGTCGACCCGAGCACCTTCGCCCAGGTGTATCGGTTCGAGTGGGTGAAGGGCTCCCCCGCCACCCTTGCCGGCCTGGCCCCGGGCGGCGTGCTCGTCGAGCAGGACACCGCCCGCTCGGCGCACCTGGCGGTCGGCGACCATGTCCGTATGACCACGGAGACGGGCCTGCAGAGCACCGTCACCGTCCAGGGGATCTACCGCGATCAGGCGATGCTCCAGGGCTTCGTGCTCCCGGTCTCGGTCTTTGCCCGGCTCTATCACCAGCCCCGGCTCCAGGCCGTGTTCGTGCGCCTCGCCCCCGGCGCCGACAAGGCCGCCGCGGGCCAGGAGCTCACGCGCGCGCTGGCGCCGTTCCCCGGCGTGGTGGCCCGGTCGACCGAGCAGGTGAAGGGGGTGGTGGCGGGCCACGTCGACAGCGTCCTCGCCCTGTTCTACGCGCTCCTCGTGCTCGTGGTGGGGATGGCCCTCCTGGGCATCGTCAACACCCTCTCGCTCTCGCTCCACGAGCGCACGCGCGAGCTGGGGACGCTGCGCGCGCTGGGGATGACGCCCGAGCAGACGCGAGTGCTGATCCGCGACGAGAGCATCATCACCGCCGTGCTCGGCGCCATCGCCGGCGTCATCCTCGGCGTGCTCCTCGCGTGGATCGTCACCCTGGCGCTGGCGGGTGACGGGGTTGTCTTCGCGGTGCCCGTCCTCCAGGTCCTGGGACTGCTGGTGCTGGGATTGCTGGCGGGCGTCGCAGCGTCGGTGCTGCCCGCGCGCCGGGCCGTGCGCCTCGACGTCCTCAAGGCCATCGCCCAGGAATAGCGCCCGCGGGGCGGATACAGGTAACAAACCCTCCGCCATCCGAAGGTTTCGTTACGTACAACGGACCGCCGCCGCCGCGCCGCCCCGCCGCCGCCCCGCCGCCCCGCCGCGCCGCGGCCCTCACCCCAGCCGGCCGAGCAGCTCGAGGGCGCCGCGCTTGGACAACGGGTCATTCAAATTCCCGCACTTGGGGGACTGCACGCATGACGGGCAACCCGACGCGCACGGGCACTCGGCGATGAGCCGGCGGGCGTCGTCGACCAGGCGCTCGAACTCCTCGAAGCCGCGGCGGGTGATCCCGATCCCCCCCGGGTGGCCGTCGTAGATGAAGATCGTCGGGCCGCCGGTCTGGGGGTGGGCGTTGGTCGAGAGGCCGCCGATGTCCCAGCGGTCGCACATGGCGATCAAGGGGAGCACGGCGATCTGGGCGTGCTCGAGCGCGTGGAGGGCGCCGAGCAACACCTCCGCAGGGAACGGCTCGGCCGCCACCACCTCGTCGAGCTCGAACCACAGCGCGCGGGTGGAGAACTCGACGGTGGGGAGGTCCAACCCGGTGAAGTCGATCACCTCGTGGTCCTGGAGGCCCTTGCGCTGGAAGCCGAGCACGGTCTCCGAGACGGCGACGGGGCCGAAGGAGAGCACGACCCCGAGCGCCTCGCGGCGCTCCTCCAACCGCTCGATCCACGTCAGGCTCTCGCGCTTGGCCTGGGTGTAGTAATTGCCGGTGAAGGGCTCGAGCAACGCGCGGCGCGCGTCGAGATCGAGGGCGAGCACGTGGTAGGAGCGCCCGAGGTGGAGGTAGATGGCCCCCTCGTGCACGGTCGAGTAGGCACGGCCCGCCTCGATCTGGCCGATGAGCTCGCCCGACTCGACATCGATGAGGGCGAAGGAGTCGGGCGTCCCCGCGCGCAGCGACACGCGCGCCGCCGGGTAGTCGTCGGCGCGCGCGGGGACGAAGCCGGTCACGCGCTCACGGAGCATCCCCGCCGCCGCGAGCTCCTCGGCGAACCCGCGCCACCCCGACCCGAGAACGGCGGCGTCCTCATCACACAGCGGCGCCTCGTGCGCCGCGCACATGAGGTGCTCGGCGTAGATCTGCGGGCTCGCGTGGTCGAGGATGGCGGCCTCCACGGGCCGGCCGAGAAACTCGCCGGGATGGCGGCAGAAGAATTGGTCCAGAGCGTCCTCGCCGGCGAGGAAGACCGCGAGGCCGCGCCCGCGCCGTCCCGCCCGGCCCCACTGCTGGCGCAGGCTCGAGACCGTCCCCGGGAAGGTGACGCAGATGGCGGCGTCGAGCGAGCCGATGTCGATCCCGAGCTCGAGCGCGTCGGTGGCAATCACCGCGAGGAGCTCTCCCGCGGTCAGGCGCCGCTCGAGCTCCCGGCGCTGCTGGGGGGTGTAGCCGCCGCGGTAGGGGGCGATGCGCTCGGCGAGCTCGGGGCGGTCAGAGCTCCTCAGGCGGTCGACGACGAGGCGGAGGATGAGCTCGACGCCCCGCCGTGACTTCATGAAGCAGATCGTCCGGGCGCCGTCGAGGACGAGGCGCTCGACGAGCTCGGCGGCCTCGGCGAGGGCGGAGGCGCGCGTGCCGAGCGCCTCGTCGAGGAGCGGCGGGTTCCACATCGCCACGGTGCGCTCCGCGGTGGGGGCCCCGTCGGTATCGATGAGCGTCATGTCACCGAACCCCGTCAGGCGCTCGGCGAGCTCGACCGGGTTGGCGATGGTCGCGCTGGCGAGCAGGAAGCGCGGGGTGGTGCCGTAGCGGGCGGCGACGCGCCGCAGCCGGCGCAGGACGTTGGCGACGTGCGAGCCGAAGACGCCGCGGTAGACGTGGGCCTCGTCGATGACCACGAAGGCGAGGTTGGCGAAGAGCTCGGCCCACGCGGGGTGGTTGGGGAGGATGCCGACGTGGAGCATGTCGGGATTGGTGAGAACGAGATTGCTCCGCTTGCGGATGGCCGAGCGCTCCTCACGCGGGGTGTCCCCGTCGTAGATGGCCGGGCGGATCGCCGCTCCCATCCCGAAGCCATGAAGGGCCCGGGCCTGGTCTTGGGCGAGCGCCTTGGTGGGATACAGATAAAGCGCACGCGCCCGCGGGTCGGAGGAGAGGACCTCCAGGGTGGGGAGCTGAAAGCACAGCGACTTCCCCGAAGCGGTCCCCGTGGTGACAATGGTGGGGCCCGCGAAGGCGGCCCGCAGGGCGGCCTCCTGATGGGAGTAGAGCGCGTCGATGCCCGCGCGCTCGAGCGCGGTGAGAACGCGCGGGTCGAGATCGTCAGGCACAGAAACCAAGCGCGCGGAGCGCGCCCGATAAACATCCTGATGGACGACGCGCTCGTCGGCGAGGAGGTCGGCCCAGGGCTCGGCTGAGCGAGTTGCGGTCACCTGGTTCAGTATGGCGGCGTGCGCGCCCTCTACGTGGACCTCGACGGCACCCTGCTCGGACCCGGAGCCTCGCTCCTGCGCGACGCCGATGACCGCTTCAGCCTCGACGGCGTCCGGGCGCTCCAGGCCTGCCACCGCGCCGGCGTCGAGGTCGTCATCTACTCGGGCCGGCGCCAGAGCTCGGTGTTCGAGGCCGCTCGGATAATCGGCAGCTCCGCGTACATCTTCGAGATCGGCTGCGGCCTGGTGATCGACGGCGAGCTCGAGTGGCTGACCGACGGACTCGAGCCCCGAGAGGAAGAGACGATCTTCGAGCAGATCACCGCGACCGGGGCCCCCGCTCTGCTCATCGAGCGCTTCCCGGGGCGGCTCGAGTACCACACGCCGTGGCACCTCGGGCGTGAGGTCTCCCATCTCTTCCGCGGGCACGTCGACACCGCCGAAGCCAACGAGTTGGTGCGCGAGTTCGGGCTGCGCCTGGTCGACAACGGGGTCATCTCCGAGCCGGTATCGGACCTCCCCGTCGTGCACGCCTACCACCTGATCCCCGTCGGCGCCTCCAAGGCCCGCGGCGTCGCCCGTCACATGCAGGCGCGCGGCTACGCGCGCGAGGACTGCATCGCCGTGGGCGACTCGCGCGAGGACCTCGAGGCCGCGAGCGTGGTGGAAACCTTCTGGCTTGTCGCCAACGCCCCGCGGCGCGACCCGGGGATGGCCGAAGAGATCGCCGGCCGACCGGGGATCAGGATCGCCGAGGGCGCCTACGGGGCCGGCGTCTACGAGGCGGTGCTCACCACGCTGGCCGAGCGCCGCTAGCGCCGGGCGCTCGCTCGACCTCGTGGGCGTCGCCCACCGCCCATCCCAGTCGCTCGACCAGGTGGGAGGCGAAGTGGTCTGACTCGAGGTCGGCCACGCTCACCCGCTCACGCAGCATCACCGCATCTTCTCCCTGCTGGCGGTCCGAATCAGCAAGCACGATTATCTGGGGCACCGCTTCCTCCTTCTCTACGTTTGCTCACGTCAAGCGTGGCATTCGCGGATCAGGCCGCAGTAAACATCTCGTAGATTTCCTGACTACGGGGTGTTATCGGGGCGGCGCACGCGCTCCTGCATGCGCCGCCAGAATCCCAGGCGAACGGCCGGGCGCCAGCGCGCCGGTGGGGGCACGGTGGCGCGGACGAGGGCTACCCACTGCTCGAGCGGGAGCTCGCCGGCGATCAGGCGCCCGAGCGCCGCCGTGACCGGGGCATCGATCCCCGCCGAGCCGAGGGCGCAGGCGAGCAGCGGCACGGTCTGGAGCGCCTCGACCGCCTGACCGACGCGGGCGGGGATGTCAGCGGCGGAGACCCCTTGGGCGAGGAGCTCGCCGGCGCGGCGGTTACGGCTCTGGGGCGCCAGCGCCGTGGCCACGAGGTCGCCGGTCCCGGCCAGGCCGATGAGCGACTCCGGCCGCGCGCCCTGGCGCTCGGCCCAGCGCCAGACCTCGGCGAAGATGTGCCCCGCCGCGGCGCCCGCGGCGTTCAAGCCCTGCGCTTCGGTCGCCCCCGCGGCCAGCGCGGCGGCATTCTTGGCCGCACCCGCGAGCTCGACGCCGACGGGATCGTTGGACTCCTCGCACACCACCCCGGCGCGGATGAACACCCCGGCCAGCACGGTAGCGAGCGACTCGGCCGAGGAGGCGGCCACGAGTCCGGCGCCCTCGCTGACCATCTCGCGCGCGTGAGCGGGACCGCCCACGCAGGCGACCCGATCAGCGCCGAAGCGCTCGCGGAGCAGCGCCGTGGGCGGGCTGCCATCGGGCGGGACGAGGCCCTTGGCGAGCGAGACGACCGACGCGCGCGGGGGCAGCCCCACCCCCTCGAGGCCACTGATGACCGCGTCGAGGCCATCCGAGGGCACGCCGAGGAACACGTAGTCGGCGCGAGCCAGGCCGGCGCTGACGTGCTCGATGCGCAGCTCCCGGGGCAGCTCGACGCCGGAGAGGTAGACCCGGTTCTCGCGGTCCTCGGCGAGGATCTCGGCCTGCTCGGTCGTCCGCGTCTGCAGCGTGGTGCGCAGCCCCCCGCGCGCCAGGAGCACCGCCACGGCGGTCCCGAACGAGCCTGCACCGATGACCACGGCCCGGCGCGAGCCGGGGGCAGGGAGATGAATCGAGCGGCGCGGGACGAGCGGCATAGACGAGGGCGAGCGTACTGGGCGGCGGCTCGGACACGCCGCGGGGGCGGGCGGCTGCGCTCACGCCACGCCGGCGGCGGCGCCGGCGAGCGCGTCCGCGGGGCCGGGAAGCTCGCGGAGCGGTGGCGTGCGCGTCAGAGGATCGCTGCGAGCTCCGCGCCCGCCGCCTCGATCTCCGCGAGCGTGGTCGCCTCGAGGATCGCCTGGACGTCGAGGATGCGGGCGCCGAAGGCGTCGAGCCGGCGCTGGCCGACGATGGCGTGGCAGGGAACGCCGGCCTGGCGGGAACGGGTGGCGACCTCGGAGACGGCCTTGCCGGCGAGGCTCTGGCGGTCCAGGCGCCCTTCGCCGGTGACCACGGCGCGGGCCGCGCGCATCCGCTTCTCGAAGCCGAGCGCGTCGAGGACGAAGGCGGCGCCGGGGACGAGCTCGGCGCCGAAGTTCGCCCACAGACCGCCGCTGAGTCCGCCGGCGGCGCCCGTCATGGCCACTGCGCGGGGGTCGCGGGGGAGCCGGCGGGCCTGGTCGCTCAGGCGCCGGGTGAGGCGGCGCACGGCGTCGCGATCGGCGCCTTTCTGCTCGGCATAGACTCGCGCGGCATCCGCGAAAGGCGTCTGCACGTCGCAGAGGATGGTCAGGCGCGCGCGCCCGAGGCCCCCAGCGTCGCGAATGGCGGCGACCGCGCCCGCGCCGCCATCGGTGGTCGCGCTGCCCCCGACGCCGAGGAGAACGGTGCGAGCGCCTGCCTCCACGGCGGCGGCGATGAGCTCGCCGGTGCCGCGGGTGGAGGCGGCGAGGGCATCGCGGTCGCCCTCCGCGACGAGCCCCAGGCCGCTGGCGCTCGCGGTCTCGACGATCGCCACGGCGCCGCCGTCGGCGAGCGCGAACGTGGCCTCGATCGGGCGTCCGAGGGGATCCTCGACCTGGGCGGGGACGATGTCGCCGCCGAGCGCACCCATCAGCGCCTCGAGGGTGCCCTCACCGCCGTCGGCGACCGGGCAGGCATCGACGGGCCGGCCGGCGGCCTTGAGCCCGCGCGCGATCGCGGCCGTGACCTCGACGGCGGTGAAGGTGCCCTTGAAGGAGTCGGGCGCGACGAGGACCGTCGTCGGTATGCCCGTCACCGCGGCTAGGCGGCGCGCTTGCCGGCGCTCGCCGCGCGCCGGCCGGGGGTCTTGGCCGGCGTGATGAGCAGCGAAGCGCCGATCGCCCCGCCCAGGTCGCCGAGCTCGGCGAGACGGACCTCGGGCGGGTGCTCGTCGACGAACAGGTGCGGGTGCATGGCCGCCTTGATGCGCTCCACATAGGGATCCCCGAGGCGAATCCCAAGGCCGCCGCCGATCACCACCATCTCGACGTCGAGGAGGTTGATGGCGGAGGCGATGCCGGCCCCGAGGGCCTCGACAGCATCGTGGATGAGCTCGCGCGCGAGGCCATCCTTGCGCTCGAGTGCCTTGGCCCAGACGCTGCTCGTGAGCCGGGTGTGGCCGTTCTTCTCCATGAGCTTGAAGAGATCGGTGGGCTTGCCCGCGGCGTGGAGCTTGCGAGCGCGGGCCTCCATGGCCGCGCGCCCCGAGTACGCCTCCACGCAGCCGCGCCGGCCGCACAGGCAGCGCCGGCCGCCGATCTTGACGACGGTGTGCCCGAGCTCGCCGGCGGCGCCGCGACCGTGCCAGGGCTTGCGGTCGAGGATGATGCCCGACCCCACGCCCGTCCCCCAGAACACGCCGATGAGCGAGGAAACCTTGACCCCGGCGCCGAGGGAGAGCTCGGCATCGGTCGCCACCCCGACGTCGTTCCCGATCGCCACCTTCGTCCCCAGGGCGTCGCTGAGGGTGGGGCCGAGCGGGAAGGAGCCCGCCCAGTCAGGGAGGTTGCCCGCGCCCGAGACCGTGCCCGCCTTCGCATCGACGGCGCCGGGCGAGCCGACGCCGATCCCGGTCAGCGCGCTCGTCTCGATGCCCGCGTCCGTCGCCGCGTCGCGCAACGCCGTGGCCATGGCGTCGGCCACGGCGGCGGGACCGCCCACCGTGGGCGTCGCCCCCCGCGCCTGACCGAGCACCTTCTGGCCCTCGTCGACGATCACGCACTGGATCTTCGTGCCCCCGAGATCGATACCACCACAAGCCACCACCATGCGCGCAGGATACGACTCGGTCAGGACATCTGCTCGACGAGGCACTCTGTCGGCGCCCTGTCCTCGCGCCAGCGGAGGATCTTCGTACCGTGGCGGATGCGTCCGTCGCTCGCGTGGTCGAAGGTCACCTCGACGACGAGCTCGGGGCGCAGCCCGATCCACTCGAGATCCTTCTCGCTCTTCCACCGGCTCGGGTCGCCGTGGCCCCGAGTGCCCGTCTCGTAGGGCGCGAGGCGGTCGACAAGGGCGCGCTTCTCAGCCGCGCGCAAGCCCGAGGAGTGCCCGACGACATGGAGCTCGCCGGCGCCGTCGTAGAGCCCGAGGATGAGCGAGCCCACCGTGCCCTGCTCCTTGCCCGGGCGGTAGCCGACGACAACCGCGTCGATCGTCCGCAGGCGCTTGACCTTGACCATTCCCGTGCGCTGGCCGGGGCGGTAGGGCGCGGTCACGTCCTTGGCCACCACCCCCTCGCTGCCCTGCAGCCACGGCTCGGCGTCGGCCTCCTCGCGCGTGTAGGGGGTGAGGGCGACGGGGGCCTGTACGAGCCCCTCGAGGGCGCCGCGGCGCTCGAGGAACGGGCGTGCCATCCACGACTCGTCGTCGAGCGCGAGCAGGTCGAAGGCGATGAAGCGCGCCGGCGTCTCGGCGGCGAGCCGGGTGATCCGCGACTCGGCGGGATGGATGCGCTGCTGCAGCGCCGAGAAGTCCTGGCGGCCATCGGAGTCCCCGTCGATGACGATCTCGCCGTCGATCACGTAGCGGCCTGGAGGGAAGGAGAGCTCGGGGAAGTAGCGCTCGAGCGGCTTCCCGGAGCGCGACTGCACGAAGACGTCGGGGCCGTCGACGAAGACGATGGCGCGAAAACCGTCGTACTTGGGTTCGTAGGCCCACTGCTCACCGACGGGAAGCTCGGCACGCGAGCGCGCGAGCTGGGGCTCGATGGGCGGGCTCAGGGGGAGGGACATCGCAGCTGGCGATCCTACCCAGCTAGGATTCGGATCATCGCCGCAGCGCACGCGACCACCGCTGAAGAGGAGTACCTGGAGACCCTCTTCTGGCTCTTCGAGGCCGGTCTGCCGATGACCGGAGCGAACCTGGCGCGGGCGATGCAGCTCTCCGCTCCCACCGTCCACGAGATGCTCGGCCGGCTCGAGCGCGACGGCTACATCACCCGCTCGGCCGACCGGACGATCGAATTCACGCCCCCGGGTCGTGAGCATGCCGAGCACACCGTGAGCCGCCACCGGATGATCGAGCGCTTCCTCACCGATGTCGTCGGCGTCCCTTGGGACGACGTGCACGAGGAGGCCGAGCAGCTCGAGCACGCGATGACGCCGCGCTTCGAGGCGTTCGTGCGCGCCTCGGTGGGCGACGCCACCACCTGCCCTCACGGCCACCCGATCCGGGTCGGCGAGCGCGTGGCCGGCGTGCCCCTGGCCGACTGCGAGCCCGGCGCCCAGGTCACCATCCTGCGCTTCGAGAACGAGGCCGAGGATCTCCTGCACTACCTCAAGGAGGTGGGCCTCGAGCCCGGGCGTGAGGGCACGATCGCCGGCAATGACGGCGAGTGCGTCGAGGTCGCCTTCGAGGATGGAACCTCGACGGTCACCATCAGCGTCGCCGAGACGGTGTCCGTGGTCGCCGATCCCTCGCCTCCCCCGCGCATCGCGCTGCCCGAGCAGCTCGTGCTCGGTCGCGAGCGCTACGGCCGCTGAGCGGGCGCGCAGTTCGGGCGCGCGAGCTCGCCGAGGTTGACCGCGGCCGCCAGCGCCCGATAGCCGGCGAGGTCGAAGTGCACGTTGTCGCCGCCGTCGTAGGCGGACGCGATGACGCGGTCGCCCTTGGCGTCGCGCACGGCGGCGTCGAAGTCAACGATGCCGTCCGAGAAGTGCTGGCTGCGGATCCATCGGTTGACCTGCGCGCGCTCGGAGTCGGCATTTGCGCCGGCATATCCCACGGGCCCCCCACCGGTAGGCGTGAGCGTGCCGAGCTGGATCGCCACTCCGGCCGCGTGGGCGCGGTCGATGAGCTCCTTGTAGGCGGCGATGAGCTGGGCCGCGTTCGCGCCCATGGCGATGTCGTTGATGCCCTCGAGGACGATCACGTCGCTCACGCCGGCCTGGGCGAGGGCGTCGAGGTGGAAGCGCGAGAGCGCGCTCGGCCCGAACAGGGGCAGGGCGGGGCGCAGCACCTGGTTCCCGCCGATGCCGGCATTGAGCACCGAAAGGGCGATCTTGGCGTCGATCAGCCGCCGCGCGAGGTCGTCGGGGTAGCGACCGTTGGTGTCGATCGTCGCGAGCTGCTCGTGCCCGCTCCTGGTGGCCTGATAGCCATCGGTGATCGAGTCGCCGAAGGCCACGACCGCCCCGGTGGGCCCGGGAGCGCGGACGTCGACGCCGTCGAGGAAGTACCAGCCGGTCGAGAACAGCCCCGTCGTCGTCTTGGTGAAGGCCGACCCGCCGCTCTGCGCGCTCTTGTCCCCGCTTCCGCGCGGGCTGACATAGCTCGTCTGGCGGGTGGTGAAATGCTGGTCGGGATTCTTGATCGCTCCCGGCACGTAGACGCTGACCGCGAGATCCTGGAAGGGCGCGAAGCTCAGGTTCACGGGATCGCTGACGCCGTCGCCGCCGGGCGGGATGACGATCGACGGGCGCCCGCCGAAGGTGACCGCGCGCTCGGATCCGGCGAGGAGCGAGGCGCCGGGCCCGCGCAAGCCGATGCTCACCGGGCCGAGCTCCACCGGGCCGGTTCCGAAGCGATTGCTGAGGTGGACCCGCAGCGTGCTACCGCCCAGGTGCGGCGCGATGATCATCCGCAGCGTCTGGTGGGCCAGCGGCTCGGTCACGCTCGCGCCGCTCGGGCTCGCCGTCCACGATCCCACCCAGTGCACGGTGCAGGCGCCGGGGGCCCGCTTGGGCAGGGGGCGGGGATACGGCAGACGCGGCTTTATGAGGTTGAGGACGATCGCCACGACGAGCAACGCCGCAACGACCCCCAGCAGGGCAAGAAGCCCTTTACGCGCCCGCGACCTCCGCGTAGGCGCTGGCCAGGCGGCTGACGCCCTCTTCGATCTCCGCGGGGGTGACGCCCGAGTAGGCGATGCGGAAGCTGCTCTCGCCCCCGTCGAGGACGAAGTCAGAGCCCTTGATGATCTGCACGCCGCGTTCGGCGGCGCCGGCCACGAGGGCCTTCGCGTCGGTCCCCGCCGGGAGGTCGACCCACAGGAAGTAACCGCCCTCAGGGCGGGTGAAGCGGGCGTCGGGAAGCTCGCGCTCGAGCGCCTCGCACAGCGTGTAGGCACGCTCCTTGAGCGCCTCCTTGACCGTCTCGATCGAGTGCTCGATGGCACCGCTACGGCAGAACTCGTTGACGATGGCCTGCGAGACCATGCTCGGGGAGATGTAGGTGCTGGTGGCGATCTTGACGATCCGGGCGATGAGCTCCTCGGGCCCGACGAGGTAGCCGACCCGGATTCCCGGGCACACGGTCTTGGAGAACGAGGAGGCATAGACGACGCGCTCGGGGTCCATCGAGACCATGGTGGCGAGCGAGGACCCCGCGAAGCGCAGGGCCACGTAGGGGTCGTCCTCGAAGATGGTGAAGTCGTGCTCGCGGGCGAGGGCAATGAGGGCCTCGCGCTTGGGGCCTGAGAGGGTGTAGCCGGCGGGATTCTGGAAGTTGGGGATGATGTGCGCGAGCTTCGGCTTCGCCCCCGCCGCGATGACCGCCTGCAGGGCGGCGACGTCGATCCCGTCGGATTCCAGTTCGACGGCGCGCACCTCGGCGCCGCGGCCCCGGAGCGAGAGCAGGGTGCGGTCATAGGTGGGCCGCTCGACGATGACCATGTCCCCGGCCGAGACGAGCGCATCGAAGAGGAAGGCGTCGGCCTGCATCGACCCGTTGGTGACGATCACCCGCGAGGGGTCGACGTCGTGGCGCTCGGCGATCCACTCGCGCAGCGGCGGGTACCCGATCGCCGTCCCGTAGCCGGTCATCCCGCCGGGATCGGAGGCGAAAGCGCGGTCGGCGGCGGCGCGCAGGCCATCGACATCGACGATGTCGAGCGAGGGGGCGCCGCGGGCAAAGGAGATCGGCTTGGTGGTGGCGGACATCTCGGCCGGGAAGACTACGTGCTCGCAGAGCGGAGTGGCAGCCCGCCCGGGAGTTCGGCGCCGGCCGAACTCCCAGTGGAATCGGCGCCAGCCGATTTCACGAGCTCCGCGACCTCCGTCGGGCTGCGCCCGACGCGGACGCCCTTGGCCTCGAGGGCCTCGGCCTTGGCCGCCGCCGTGCCTCTCGATCCGGAGACGATGGCGCCGGCGTGGCCCATGGTCTTGCCCGGGGGAGCGGTGAAGCCGGCGATGTAGGCGAGCACGGGCTTGGTCACGTGCTCGGCGATGAAGTCCGCGGCGCGCTCCTCGGCGTCACCGCCGATCTCGCCGCACATGACGATGAGCTCGGTCTCGGGGTCCTCCTCGAACAGCCCGATGGCGTCGATGAAGTCGGTCCCGGGAACGGGGTCGCCACCGATCCCGACGATCGTCGAGTTGCCGAACCCGCTCCGGGCCAGCTCGTTGCCGATCTGGTAGGTCAGCGTCCCCGAGCGCGAGACCAGGCCGACATTGCCCTCCTTGAAGAAGGCGGCGGGGATGATCCCCACGTTGGCCTTGCCGGGGGAGAGCACGCCCGGGCAGTTGGGGCCGATGAGGCGGGCGCGGCCGTTCTTCTTGATCACGCTGTAGGCGCGCAGCTCGTCGTGGGCGGGGATGCCCTCGGTGATGGCGATGATGAGCTCGATGCCGGCGTCCTCGGCCTCGAGGATCGAGTCGGCGGCAAATACGGGCGGGACGAAGATCATCGCCGTGTTGGCGCCGGTCCCGGCGACGGCGTCGTGGAAGGTGTTGAAGACGGGAATGTCCTGCACCGACTGCCCCCCCTTGCCGGGGGTGACGCCGGAGACGACCTGGGTGCCGTAATCGCGGTTACGCAGCGCGTGGAAGGTGCCCTCGCGCCCGGTGATTCCCGACACGCACAGCCTGGTCTCGGCGCCCACGAGGATGCTCATAGTGCCACCGCGAGCTCGACGACCTTCTTGGCGGCGCCGTCCATGGTCGACTCCGAGTGGACGCCCGGGAGGTCCGCCTCGGCCAGCAGCCGCCGGCCCTCGACGTCGTTGGTCCCGTCCAGGCGGACCACGAAGGGAACCTGCGGGTTGATCTGGGCAAAGGCCTCGATCAGGCCCTTGGCCACCTCGTCGCAGCGGGTGATGCCGCCGAAGATGTTGAAGAGCACGGCCTTGACCTTGGGGTCGGAGAGGATGACCTCGACGGCGCTGGTGATCGCCTCGGCCTTCGATCCGCCGCCGGCGTCGAGGAAGTTGGCCGGCTTGCCGCCGGCCAGGGCGACGACGTCGAGGGTCGACATGACGAGGCCGGCACCGTTACCGAGGATGCCGATGTCGCCGTCGAGCTTGACGTAGGTGAGGCCGCGCTCGTGAGCCATCTGCTCCTGCTCGTCCTGGGCCGAGGGATCGCGCAGCGCGGCGTTCTCGGGATGGCGGAAGAGCGCGTTGTCGTCGAGCGTGACCTTGGCGTCGAGCGCCCTGACCTCACGGTTGGGGGTGACGATGAGCGGGTTCACCTCGACGAGCGTCGCCTCCTCGGCGATGAAGGCCTGATAGAGCTTGGCCAGCATCGTGCCGACGGGCCGGACGACGTCGGCGTCGACGCCCGCCTCGAAGGCGAGCCGGCGCCCGTGGAAGCTCTGGAAGCCGAGCAGAGGGTCGACGTGGAGCATGGCGATAGCCTGCGGATCCTCGTCGGCCACGGCCTCGATATCCATCCCGCCCTTGGTCGAGAGCATGATCAGCGGCGCCTTGGCCGAACGGTCGAAGACCACCGAGGCGTAGTACTCAGACGCGATGTCCGAGGCGAGCTCGATCCACACCTCGGTGACGGTAAGACCGCGAATATCCATGCCGAGGATGGCCGAGGAGTGTTCGCGGACCTGCTCGCGATCGTCGGCCAGCTTGATCCCGCCCGCCTTGCCGCGCCCGCCGATGAGGACCTGGGCCTTGACCACGCACGGGTAGCCGATCTCGTCCGCGGCCGCCACCGCCTGCTCGACGGTGCGCGCCGGTCGCCCGGGTGAGACGGGTATTCCGTGACGGGCGAAGAGCTGCTTGCCTTGATACTCCAACAGATCCATCGAACGGCCAATGACTGTAGTGCATGTGGAATCGTGGATCGGCCGCGCCCCCAGAAGGGCGTCAGGATGCTGCTAATACTGGGGCCGTGGCATCATGCCACGGCTTATGGCGATACCCAAGAACATCTCTTTTGTGACCTTCGACGTCTACGGAACCCTGATCGACTGGGATACCGGCGTCTACGAGGCGTTCCGCGCCGAGGCCCAACGCGACGGCTTCACCATCGAGCGCGACGAGCTCATCCCCATCTTCCACGAGATCCAGCAGCAGATCCAGGCCGGCTCCTACGAGCTCTACGCCGAGGTGCTCAGACGGACCGCGGTGCAGATCTCCAAGAAGCTCGGCTGGCCGCTCGAGCCCTCGCGCTCGGGCTTCCTGCCCGAGTCGATCCAGCGCTGGGTGCCGTTCAAGGAAACCAACCCGGTGCTCCAGAAGGTGTCCAAGAAGTTCAAGGTCGGACTGATCACGAACATCGACGACAAGCTCCTCGGCCAGACCCGCCGCCACATCCCCGCCGACTTCGACCTCGTCGTCACCGCCCAGCAGGTGCGCTCCTACAAGCCCGATCCCGCGCACTTCACCGAGGCCGAGCGCCGGATCGGCTCCAAGAAGGGCTGGGTCCACGTCGGCGCCAGCTATTACCACGATGTCGAGCCGTGCCTGAAGAAGAAGATCCCGGTGATCTGGGTCAACCGCAATAAGCAGGAGCTCGAGCCCGGCCAGAAGAAGCCCGACGCCGAGGTCACGAGCCTGCGAGAGGCAGCCAAGCTGATCGGGGTTAACTGAGGGCCGTCGGCGAGGGCACGCGCGGCGGCGCGGCGGCGCGATGAGGGTCCTCGCCGTCCACCCCGACGTGATCGTCCTCGTCAGTCGGGTCTGGCAGACCACGTGCACGGCGGCCCGGGCGGGCGGCGAGGGATTCGTGATCGACTCTCCCGTCGATCCCGACGAGCTCGAAGCGCTGCCCGGCCTTCTCGCTCAGAGCGCCTTTCCGGTCTCCGGGCTCCTCAGCACCCACGCCGACTGGGATCACCTGCTCGGCCGGCTCGCCTTCCCAGGCGCCGCGCTCGGGTGCGGTGAGAGCACGAGCGCGCGCCTGGCCGGCGAGCCCGGGAACGCTCAGCGCGCCCTGCGGGCCTTCGACGAGGAGCAGTACATCGAGGACCGAGCCCCGCTTGCTCTGGGGGCCGTCCAGGTGCTCCCCGTGCCCGGGCACCTCGCGCTCGGTTCCGGGGCGGAGGAGATCGAGCTTTATCCCGCCGCGGGCCACACGGCCGACGGCACCGCCTACTGGCTCGGGTGGGCCGGGGTGCTGGTGTGCGGCGACTACCTCTCGCCGGTGGAGATCCCCGACATCTCCGACGGGGGATCGCTCGAGGCCTATGTGGCGACGCTCGAGCGCCTGCGAGAGATCGTCGAGCGGGCCGAGGTCGTCGTCCCCGGACACGGGTCCCCGCTCGAGCGCGAGCGGGCGCTGGCGGTGATGGAGGAGGACCTCGCGTATTTGTCCGCGCTCAGGGGCGGGGGCCCCGCCGCCGCGGCGGCGCTGCCGCCGTCGCGGCGAACGTCGGCCCAGCAGGGGCGCCACGAAGCCAACGCGCGGCGGATCTCCTCGGGGGCTACTTGATCCCCAGCTTGTTGTAGATCTTCGTCGCGGCCCGGTCGATCGTCACCGCGTAGGCAAAGTAGGCGGCGAGATCCTGCTGGGCCTGCGCGACGTTGTCGGCATTCGCGTCGGTGGAGAAGTTCCGCAACGTGCCCGCCATGCCCGCCGCCCCGGCGGACATCGACTTGTAGGCGCTGGTGACACTTGGCGGCGGCGTCAGGCCCTGGAGCTCGATGACCGCCGGCGTGAAGCGGCTGGCGAAGATGGCGAATTCGGCGGCGAGCTGCGAATTGGGAACGGTCTGGTGACGAGCATGCGCGCGCTTGACCTGGTTGATGGCCGCGGTCACTTCGGCGGCCACCTGCTTCATCTGTCCCCAGGCCTGTGCGTAGCCCTGGTTGAAGTTGGCGGGCAGGCGCGCGACCGTGGTGGGCGTCCCCGTCGAGGCGACGGGGTTGCCGGCGGTGGTGGTCTGCGCGGGATGCTTGGTCGAACTGCTCCCACAGCCCGCGATGGCCAGGCACAGCACCGCTCCCGCCGCCAGTTTCCTCATCGCGCGCATCGCGCAGTGATACCGCTGCGGACGATCGCTCAAACCCACTCTAAGCGGACGCGATGACGGCGATGGTGTCGCCCGTGGCCACCGACGCTCCGACGGCGATGGGGAGCTCGGCAATCGTGCCCGACTTGTGGGCGGTGATCTCGTTCTCCATCTTCATCGCCTCGACCACGGCCACGAGGGCGCCCTCCTCGACCGCCGAACCCTGCTCGACGGCCACCTTGAGCACCGTGCCCTGGATCGGCGAGGGCAACGCATCTCCCCCCACGCCTGCGGCGCCGGTTGCCCCGCTGCGTTCACTACGGCGGGGAGCCCGCCGCGCCGCGGCGGCGGGGGCCGTGCCGTTGCTCTGCGCCCCGCCGCCCGCGGCGGGGCCGATGACCTTGACCTCGAAGCGCCGACCGGAGACCTCGACCGTGTAGCTCTGCTCGACGGTCGCGTGCCCGGCGGGCTCGTCCCCGTTATCGCCCGGGGCCTTCTTGGGGGGCGCCGGGGCGAGCTGCTTGAGCCATTTGCGGTCCTCGATGAGGTCCCGGCAGGTCTCGGCGCGGGCCCACTGGGGGGTCTGAAGGATCGCCTCGTGGAAGGGCAGGAGGGTCTTCAGGCCCTCGATCTCGTACTCGCGCAGCGCCCGCACCATCCGCGCCGTCGCCTGCTCGCGGTCGACGTCCCAGACGATGAGCTTGGCCACCATCGGGTCGTACATCGGTGAGATCTCCGAGCCGGGGCCGACGCCCGAGTCCACGCGCACCCCCGGCCCCGCGGGCTCGCTGTAGGCACCGATCTTCCCCGGCGCCGGGGCAAAGTTCTTGCTCGCGTCCTCAGCGTTGATGCGGCACTCGATGGCGTGCCCGCGCAGCTCGATGTCATCCTGGGTGACGCTCAGCGCCTCGCCGGCGGCCACGCGGATCCCCTCCTTGACGATGTCGATGCCGGTCACCATCTCGGTCACGCAGTGCTCGACCTGGACCCGAGTGTTCATCTCCAGGAAGTAGTACTCGCCGTCCTGGAGCAGGCCTTCGATCGTCCCCGCACCCGTGTAGGAGACCGCCACCGCCGCCTCGGTGGCGATCTTCCCGATCCGGGCGCGGAGCTCCTCGTCGACGGCGGGGGCGGGCGACTCCTCGATCAGCTTCTGGTGGCGGCGCTGCAGCGAGCAGTCACGCTCGCCGAGATGGATGACGTTGCCGTGGGAGTCGGCGAGCACCTGCACCTCGACGTGGCGGGGGTCGGGCAGGTAGCGCTCGAGGTATACGGTGGCGTCGCCGAAGAACTTCTCGCCCTCCCGCCCCGCCCCCTCGAAGGCCTCGGCGAGCTTGTCCTCGGTGAGCGCGACGCGGAAGCCCTTACCCCCGCCGCCGCCCGCAGCCTTGACCGCGACGGGGTATCCGATCGTCTCCTCGATGAGCTTGCGAGCATCCTCGACCGACTTCACGGGCTTGGTCGTTCCCGGGACGATGGGCACTCCCGCCTTCTTCATGAGCTCGCGGGCGCGCGTCTTCGAGCCCATCGCCTCAATCGCCGACGAGGGCGGCCCGATGAAGACGATCCCCCGCTTCTCCAGCGCCTTGGCGAAGGCGGCGTTCTCGGCGAGAAAGCCGTAGCCGGGATGGACCGCCTCGGCCCCGGAGCGCTCGACGGCATCGAGAAGCTTGTCGACGGCCAGATAGCTCTCAGCGGCCGGGCCGGGACCGAGCAGATAGGCCTCGTCGGCGCGCTTGACGTGCACGGCGTCGCGATCGAGCTCGGAGTAGACGGCGACCGTGGCCACGCCCAGCTCCTCGCAAGCGCGCATTATCCGCACCGCAATCTCGCCGCGGTTAGCGATCAGAACCTTCGAGAACATAGCCCGCCCGCCACTCTAGCGAGCGATGCATCAGAGCGATTTTTCTATTTGTGGTCGAGCTTCTTGGCGACCGTCCCCGCCGCGTTCGTCGCGGCGCCGGCATCGCTCTGAAGGCTTCCGAGCGCCTGATGCGCGGCCAGGAGATCGCGGTGCTTCACGGCCGCCGAGATGGCCCGGAGATCGCCCTCCACGCGTTTCAGGCTGCTCGTCAGGGTTCTGAAGGACGCCGCCACCGCAGGGGGCGCCTTCAGCGCCTCGAGCGGCGCCAGCTGCTTGCGGAAGCGAACGTCGAGGGCGTCGAGGCTCCGGGCGATCCCCTTGACGCTCTTGCCCCGGGCCTGGCTGAAGGTGGTGGCGACGTCGGCAAAGGTCCGGTTCAGCGGTCGCTGGGCCGCGGAGAAGCCGGCCTTGAACTGGGCGGTCGCACCTCCGCCGCAGCCGGCGACCGAAACGGCACAGAAGATCGCGACGCGGACTGCGAGCGAACGTCGCCGGTAGCGCATGGTCCCTTTCGTGGGTTGCCGAGTGGCCAGCTCCGCAGCCCTGCGGCAGGAACTGCCCGGTGCGATCCTAGCGGCCCTGGGCTACGCGACGCCGACGATCATGCCCGCGCCGACGGTGTCGTTCGTCGCTTCATCGATGAGGATGAAGCTCCCGGTCGTGCGATTGCGCGCGTAGGGATCGACAAGCAAGGGCGAAGAGACGCGCAGGCGGACTCGGCCGATCTGGTTGAGGGCGAGCTCATCCGCCGGTCCGTGCTCAAGCGAGTTGACGTTCATCCGGTGCTCGAGCTCGCCCACCACCGCGCGGGCTGTGCGGGTGGTGTGCTTGATCGCGTAGCGGCCCCCGGGGACGAGCGGGCGCTCGCCCATCCAGCAGACATTCGCTTCGATCTCCCGAGCCACGCGCGGCGGATCTTCGGCCAGGCAGATCATGTCGCCGCGCGAGACGTCGATGTCATCCTCGAGGCGCAGCGTCACCGACATCGTCGGGAAGGCCGCTTCGATCTCGCCGTCGTAGGTGTCGATGGCGGCGATCCGCGTTCGCTGTCCGCCCGGGAGCACGACGACCTCATCGCCCGGGCGCAGGACGCCACCGGCCACCTGCCCGGCGTAGCCCCGGTAGTCGTGGTGCTCGTCGGTCATCGGGCGGATCACCCACTGCACGGGGAAGCGGACGTCGACCAGGTTGCGGTCGGGCGCGATGACCACGTGCTCGAGGTGATAGAGGAGCGGCGGACCCTCGTACCAGGGCATCGCCTCGGAGCGATCGACGACGTTGTCGCCGTGAAGGGCCGAGATGGGGATGAAGGTGAGGTCGACGATGTCGAGGCGGGCGGCCCAGTCGGTGAGCTCATCGACCAGGCGGTCGAACACGGTCTCGTCGTATTCGACGAGATCCATCTTGTTGACGCACACCACCAGGTGCGGGATCCGCAGCAGGGAGGCGATGTACAGGTGGCGCCGCGTCTGCTCGATCACGCCCTTGCGGGCGTCGACAAGGACGACCGACAGGTCGGCGGTCGACGCGCCCGTGACCATGTTCCGCGTGTACTGCTCGTGGCCCGGAGTATCGGCAATGATGAACTTGCGCCGCGGGGTCTGGAAGTAGCGATAGGCGACGTCGATGGTGATGCCCTGCTCGCGCTCGGCCCGCAGCCCATCGGTCAGGAGCGCGAAGTTCACGTAGCCGTCGCCGCGGCGCTCGGAGGTCTGGACGACGTGGTCGAGCTGATCGATGAGGATCTGCTTGGAGTCGAAGAGCAGGCGCCCGATCAGCGTCGACTTGCCGTCGTCGACCGATCCCGCGGTCGCGAAGCGCAGCAGTTCGGCGGTCTGGGTCCGCGTGGCGTGACCGTTGGTGGCGGCTCCGGGAGGCACTAGAAATACCCCTCGCGCTTGCGGTCTTCCATCGCGGCCTCGGTGACCCGGTCATCGGCCCGCGTCTCGCCGCGCTCGGTGATGCGAGTGGCGGCGATCTCGGCGACCACGGTCTCGAGCGTCGTCGCCTCTGAGCGGACGGCGCCGGTGCAGGTCATGTCGCCAACCGTCCGATAGCGGACGCTGACGTCGAACGGCTCCTCGCCGTCGAGGAGCTCGACGTGGGGGCTGTGGGCGTAGAGCATGCCGTCGCGCCGGAACACGGGCCTCGTGTGGGCGAAGTAGATCGACGGCACCTCCAGGTGCTCGGCGGCGATGTAGCGCCAGACATCGAGCTCGGTCCAGTTGGAGATCGGGAACACCCGCACATGCTCGCCGCGATTGATCCGGCCGTTGTAGAGCGACCACAGTTCCGGGCGCTGGCGCTTGGGATCCCACTGGCCGAAGTCGTCACGGAAGGAGAACACCCGCTCCTTGGCGCGCGCCCGCTCCTCGTCGCGCCGGGCTCCCCCGAAGGCAGCATCGAAGCCGTGCTTTTCGATCGCGTCGAGCAAGGTGATGGTCTGCAGGCGGTTGCGCGAAGCGCGGGGCCCCTTCTCCTCGATCACGCGCCCGGCGTCGATCGAGTCCTGCACGCTGGCCACGATCAGGCGCTCACCGAGCTCGGCGATGGACCGATCGCGGAACTCGATCACCTCGGGGAAGTTGTGCCCGGTGTCGACGTGCATGATCGGGAACGGGAACCGCGCGGGGCGGAACGCCTTCTCGGCCAGCCGCAGCAGGACGATCGAGTCCTTGCCGCCGCTGAACAGGAGGACCGGTCGCTCGAGCTCGGCCGCGACCTCACGGAAGATGTGGATCGACTCGGCCTCGAGCGCCTCGAGGTGGGGGAGCTCGTAGCTCATACGTGGATCCCGCACTCGGTCTTGTCCTGTCCCGCCCACCGGCCCTCGCGCCCGCCGCCGGCCCGGGTGCACGGCGCGCAGCCGATCGAGGCGTAGCCCTCGTCGTGGAGCGGGTGGTAGGGGAGATCGTGCTCGTGGATGTAGCGCCAGAGGTCCTTCTCGGTCCAGTCGGCGAGCGGGTTGAACTTCCAGATCCCTCGGCGCTCGTCGCGCTCGACCTTGCGCGCGGTGGCCCGCGTCGGAGCCTGCTCGCGCCGGATGCCGGTGATCCACGCCTCGACGCCCTCAAGGCCACGTTCCAGGGCCTCGACCTTGGCCGCTCCGCAGCACCGCTCGGCCGTCCACGGCTCCCCGTCGCTGCGAGCGTCCTGGATCTCCATCTTCACACCGAAGCGCTCCTCGAAGGCGCGCCACGTCGACAGGGTCTCGGGGAAGAGCACGCCGGTGTCGATCGTGAACAGACGCGGGGCCGGCTCGACCTCGAGGAGCATGTGCACGAGCACCGACTCCTCCTTCTGGAACGAGCACGCCATCGTCAGCTGCGGGTGGAAGCGCTCCACCGCATAGGCGATCACCGCTTGCGCGGTGGCATTCTCGAGGTCGGGGGCGGAGACGCTCATGTCAGGGCTAGACCGCGCACTCGCCTTCGCCACGCTGCACCTCGAACGGTGCATTGCGACTCCAGTCGATGAACTGGTTCATGTTCTCCAAGCTGAATTCCACGGGCAGCGTGAGATCCTTCACCCGCGACTCGAACTCGGCGGCTCCGAGGCGATCGACGAAGGCATTGAATTCCTCGCCCTCAGCGCGATCGGACTCGTAGAAGCGAATCCAGCGCTCGACCGCCTCGGGGACGCGCTTGGCGGGCAGGCGCGCCTTCAGCCGCGTGCCGTAGCGCACGTCGCCGCCCTCGTAGGCCCCGCCGATGTGCGGGATATAGGCCGGGATGGTGTGCTGGCCGACCTTGAGCGAGGCACCGTAGAAGCCGATGTTGGCGATGTGGTGCTGGCCGCAACCGTTGGGGCAGCCGCTCATCTTGACGTGGATGCGCCGGGTCAGCTCGTCATCGAGTTCGAGCTTGGTAAGGCGCTCCTGGATCGCTTGGTTGAGTCCCATGGAGCTGGTGATCCCGAGCTTGCACGAGTCGGTGCCCGGGCAGCTCACGGTGTCGGTGACCTCGTCGGCGCCGGCCTCGCCGAGGCCGAGCTCCTGGAGCGCCTGCCACACCTCGTAGACCGATCCATCGCGTACCCAGCGCAGGACCAGGTTCTGCTGGACCGTGGTGCGGGCGCTCGCCCCGGCATGCTCGCGCATGATCGCGGCCAGGCCGCGGAGCTGCTCAGGATCGAGGTCGCCCCGGGTGATCTTGACTTCGACGGTGGAGAATCCTTGCTGGCGCTGGGGCTGGACGTTGCTCTCTCGGAAGCGCCGGAACTCCCGGGCGTCGCCGTTGGGAGTGGCGTAGCTCTCGCGCTTGGCCGGCGCGGCGCCCTCCTCGTCGGGGGTGAAGAGGATCTCCTCGAGCGAGAAGTCGCGCTCGTTGACCCAGTCGCCCTCGAGCTCCTCCTCGACCTGCTCGCGGAAGGCATCGATGCCGATCTTGTCGACGAGGACCTTGATCCGGGCGCGGGCCCGGTTCACGCGCAGCCAATCCTGCCGGTCGAAGATCCGGAAGCACGCCTCGGAGATCTTCAGGTAGTCGCCGTTCTCGAGCTCGACGAACTCGTAGAGCGTCGGGGCGATACGCGGCATGATCGAAGTGCCGCCGCCCACGCGCATCTCGACCCCGCGGACGCCGTCGCGAACCCGGGGCACGAACGAGATGTCGTGGATGCGGGTGATCGCGTTGTCCTCGTCGGTGGCCGTGAACGCCGTTTTGATCTTGCGCGGCATCGCCTGCGTCGTCGGATGGCGCACGAAGTAGCGAACGTAGGCCCCCGCGTACGGGGTGATGTCAAAGAGCTCGCCTTCGAGCACGCCGGCGCGCGGGTCGCCAGTGACGTTACGCACCGTGTTGCCGCATCCTTCGCGCGAGGAAAGCCCGGTCTCGGCGAGCTCCTCCATCAGCGCGGTCATGTCGGGCAGGAGAATGTGGTGCATCTGAATGTTCTGCCGCGTGGTGATGTGGCCCTTGCGCAGGGGCACGTACTTCTCGATCACGCCCGCGAAGGCATCAAGCTGATCGGGGGTCACGCCGCCGAACGGGAGCTTGACGCGAATCATCTGCACGTCGGGCTGCCGCTGGCCGTACACGCCCTGCTTGAGGCGGAACTTGATGAAGTCGGTCTCCTCGACGCCCCCGCCGAGGAAGCGCGTGGATTCGGTCTGGAAGTCGTCGAACTCGCGCTGGAGGATCGGAATGACGTAGCCGGGAACGTCCTCGATGACCTCGGGGGTCTCGAGCGAACCCGTTCGGCCCGGCCCTCCCCCGGTCACGGTCTTGTCAAGCGATGCTGGCTCCACGGTGCTGGTCCTTCCTTGATTAGCGGACGGCAGTGCCCCTGCGAACCTGCAATGTACCAAAAGGCTATCGGCTTAGGGTTATTTCGCCCCAGAGATACTAGATCCGTCCGCGGAGGGCGGATTCAGCCGGGCGGATTCAGGCCCAGGGCAAGGGCGCGAGCGGCTGGCGCTCGATCCCTTCCCGCAGCGCCGCCGCCTGCCAGGGATTCCGGCGCGCGGGAGCCGCCACCCGAACGGGCGCGGTCTCGCGCATGAAGCGCTCGACGGCGGCAATCACCGCCGCCGCCTCGTCGGGCGAGACGTTGGGCGCGACGATGGAGAGCTTGGGGCGGCGGTTCACGTGTGGGGGAGGGTAGCGGGGGGGCGGGGGGGCGGGGGCGGGGCGGTGAGGGCGGGGGCGGGGGGCGCGGGGGGGCGGGGCGGGCGGGGGCGGGCGGGGGCGGGCGGGGCGGCGGGGCGCGCGCGGCGGGGCGGGGCGGGGGGCGCGTTGCGTTTCGCCTGACCCTCAGGCGTTTCGTAGCACGGGTCGCTCGGCGGAAGGGACGGGGGGCGGCGGGGCGGGGCGCGGGGCCAGCGCGAGGAGCGGGGCCGGCGCGGGCCGCGGGGCCGGCGCGGGGCGCGCGCGCCGGCCGGCGGGCATCAGATCGGTGAGATTGCCCGAACTGCTGTCGATTGGTCCGGAGGGGTCGGACCGAACGACAGAAGTTCGGCGGCCGCCTACCGGGGACGCTGCGTTTGGTCTAACCGTGCGACTTCCGGCAGCCCAGCACGCGCCACGGAGCCCAGCGCCCACCACCCCCCCCAGCCCGCCACCCCCACCACCCGCCGCCACCCCCACCCACGCCCCACTATCGTCCCGGCCCGATGTCCGCCCTCCCCGTCCTCGGCCACGACGCCGTGCTCGCCGCCGTTTCGCCCGAGGAGGCCATCGAGCGGGTCCGGCAAGGTTTCCTGAGCTTCCACCGGGGCGAGTGGACGATGCCGGCCAAGATCTACCTTGACAGTCCGCCCTACGGAGACTTCCGGGCGATGCCGGCACTCGGGGGCGGTGTCGCCCTCCTCAAGTGGATCACCTCGTTCCCCGGGAACCCGGGGCGCGGGCTGCCTACGGTGAGCGGTGTCATCTGCCTCTCCGACGCGACCACGGGCGCGCCGCTGCTCCTCCTCGACGCGCGCTCGGTCACGGCGCTGCGGACGGGGGCGGTCGCCGCGGTGGCGGCGCGCGCGCTCGCTCGCGAGGATGCGCAAAGCGTCGGGATCGTTGGCTCCGGCCTGCACGGCGCGTGGGCTGCGCGCTGCCTGGCGGCGGCGGGCTTCGGCCCGGGGGTGTGCCACGACCCCCGGCCGGAGGCGGCCGAGGGCCTCGCGGCCGAGCTCGGATGGCAACCCGGAACGCTATCCGAGGCGCTCCGCTGCGACGTCGTCTGCTGCATTACCCCCGGGGCAGAGCCCGTGGTCCAGGCCGGCGATCTGCGCCCCGGGCTCCACCTCAACATGCTCGGAGCCGACGGCCACGGCAAGGCCGAGGCCACCGTCGGCGCCGTCGCCTCGTGCGCGCTGTTCTGCGACGAGTGGGAGCAGGCCTCCCACGGCGGGGAGCTCACGGGCGCGATCGAGGCCGGACTCGTCACCCGCGATCAGGTCACCGAGCTCGGGCGCGTACTCGCGGGCGATGCGCCCGGGCGCCCCGGGCGCGAGTCGGTGACCTTGTTCGACTCGACCGGGCTGGCGATCCAGGACCTGGCCGTGGCCACGGCCGTGCTCGAGGCGTGGCGCGAGGGCACCGTCACCGCCCAGACGGTCGAGCTCTAGGGTGGGCGGACTCCGGGATGTGCCGACGGGTGCGGCTCATCGGGCGTCCATCTTGCGGGCACCGTAGACGATGTCGGCGGGTATCCGGCTGCGGGTGAGGCGGCCGTGGTGAACGCGGTCGTGGTTGTAGAAGTTCAGGT